>CBDCWZ010000031.1:0-13898 GCA_965223575.1 Kofleriaceae bacterium | reverse complement strand
GATTTTTTTGGGTGAGATCGAAAATCTCCTGAGCTTCATGAGAGTCTACATTGATAACAACGACTTTTCCGACTTGATCCGCTACTTTGAACATCGTTGTATCGTCGAGTACACCGCAGGTCACATAAGCCTTATCGTCAATAATTTGTACGGACGTGCAGTTTGGGACTCCATCGTCATCGAGGAAAGATAAATCGATGTTCTTTGCCGTCGCACCGTCTAGGTCGGTCGTATCGAGGATTACGATTCCTGTATTTTGGGTAGCGACCCAAATCGAGGTGTCGTGGATGGCAATGTCCTTTGGATCGCTCCCCGCTCCGGTAGAGTATTGTTGCACGTCGCCAGAGTTTACATCGATCACGGTGATGTTGTCATGGTTGAATCGATTGATGATGTAGACCTTGCTGTCATGGTAGCGAATGACCGGGTCGTTGGAGGCAACGCCAGCGATCACGTTTTGGTGCACCGTTAAAGACGGGATATCGATCGTCGTTGCTACACCGCCGGCGGAGACAAAATCGCTGCCGACGGCAAAGATGACTGCCTTTCCTGGCAATGGCGCCAGACCGACAAGCTGGCCGGGTGCGAGATCATCGTCGCCGCAGTTGGGGAGGAGTAAAAATGCACCAGAAATCAGGGTAAGAACGAAAATTTGTCGCATGATAGGTCCTCTGTTGGGGGGATGATGGATAGGTAGTGGGTGAGAAAAATGTTAGTGATTCCATTCAGCGTTGAGGTAAAAGGCGCGTCCTGGGAGTGGATACCCGGAAAACTCGGTGATTGCTTGGCGGATCTCAGATAGGTCGGGACGTGGGGCCGGCGATAGGCGTACGTTTTCGGTACGGGCATTGGTAAGATTTTTGGCTTCGAGACCGACGGTGATCCCGGCGCGCGGGTGCCACTTTCCTCCGAGACCAAATAGTTGCCTGGATGGAACTCTAGAAATATTGCCGGCGTCCAAGAAGTTAGCGGCAACATACGTGTAGTCTCCCCATAGCTTTGTTTGTTTGGTTGTTTGAATGTCGATGCGGGTGTACAGTTGATGCTTTGGCCGCTGCGGTAGGCGCTTGCCGTCAAAGGATGGAACCGTAGACTGTCGCTCGGTGATGAGGAAGGTATAGGTTCCGAGAGCCGTAATCCGTCTTGCAAGTCTGGCGGATCCGGTGATCTCGGTACCGTAGAGGGTCGCATCGCTAATGTTTTGCGCGACGGTGGCAAGTCCGGCTGTCGGGGTCAAGACGATCGCGTTGCGGGGTTTGGAGGCAAACAACGCTGCTTCAAAAAATATCTGATCCCATCGCCTGTGCTCGGCCCGGGGAGCGAACACGATGCCGAGGTCAGTAGAGATGCCCGTCTCGGGCTTAATGGTTGGGTTGCCGACGATAAATCCACGGTCGCCAAATAGCTCGAGTAGCGTCGGGGCGCGAAAGTATCTGCCGATATTTCCCTTCGCTACAAAATCGTCTGAGATTCGTGTGTGGACTGAGATGCGCGGACTCGCGTAGATATCGGTCCGCCGGGTCGGCATAGTGGCATCGATTGTCGTTGTATCGCGGTTGGCGATCGGATCGGTTGTTTGTACTTCGAGCCGAAGCGCCGGTCGCACCGTCACGATGCCGCGGGACCATTCGTCGGCAAGGGCTGCACCGATGCCTAGGCGCGAGCCAACGACGCGGGACGTCGAGGTAGCAGTGGCTGCTAAATCATCTTCTGAGAAGTAGTCTCCACGGACATCGATGGCTGCGGATGCGATGTGGCGAGATAGCAGCGGTAGATGAATCTCGCTGGTGATGCCGCCGCTGACCGAGTGATAACGGCGGTGTTGGTTGGCAAGACCAACCTCTCCGAGCAGATCGTTATAGGTTTGCCGCTCGATTGACAGATAGCCGGAGGTTTTTGCGACGGTATTGTCCCACCCGAAGGGGTGTTGCACGTTGACGGATGCAGATGCGACTTGACTCCAAGTGACCAGTGTTGCTTCCTCAGATTGGACGCTGGCGCTGCCTGGAATTTCTTGATGTTTCCACAGTCCTCGGCTACCGGCTTCAAAGGTATAGCGGCCACTTTTCTTGCGGTATCGAAATACGGTATCGATCTGGTCGTAGCCATTGTTGGTTCGTTTTTGAAACCGATCGTCGCTCGTGTTGAGGTTGGTTCCATTGTCATTAAAGTAGGAGAAATCGCCGTTTGCGCCCGCATAGCCGATGGCGGCGTGGTAACCGGTGCCGTGTTGTGAGTTGCCGCCAAGAAGGCGGCCGCGAATGTGGCGGGCGCCAAATGATCCGCCACCGATCGATGCATGAATCGGTTTTGCCGAGGCGGGCGGACCAACAGATGTTGTTAGATTGAGGGCGCCACCGAGCCCGGAGCCTCCGTAGCCAATTGGAACGCCGCCTCGATACAGCTCGACCTGAGAGAAGCTGCGCAATTCGAAGCGACCCAAATCCGTGGTTACCGTTGCGATACGCGAGATCGGAACCCCGTCAATAAGCACCATGGTGTGTCCCGGTGCGTGGCCGCGGACCGATAGAGAAGAGAAGCCCCCGAGACCTCCGAGCGAGCGTACCGAGGCGCCAGCAGATCGTCCGACGACATCGACAAGAGACACGGATTCCCCAGCATGATCTTCGACTCGGACAGTTGTGACAAAAGTCGCGGACTGGAGGCTTTTTTGTGCGTGCACAGAGCGCGCTGGATCTGGCCTTTTTCCCTCGACCACGACCGGGTCGACATATAGCGTGGCGGGCTGGCTTTCTTCGCTTGGACTTGCGATCGCGCTCGTCACCCACAGCGCGGCGAGTACAGTCAATGTGGCTATGATATTTCCTCGAGTCATACGTGGAGTACTCGAGGGGGAAGACGCAGCGATATCTAGCCGTTTCCTCCACCCCGGAGGACGTCACTGCGTGTTGGCCGGTCTCCTGACTTCTGGGTCGCTCTACTTACGTCACCTTCCCTAGCTCACGTTTTGCGGCTTAGTGGTGTTATTGACGTGTTCGTCACCAGTTACAGTAGCGGGGGCTGTGCTGGACTCTCACCAGCTTCCCGAGCACCCTCACGCAATTGTGTTTTTACAAGAGTCTATTCCGTTTTTAGCCTCATCTCGAAATCTGCCACCTAGGTACGACAGCCGAGACGATGATGTCAATGCGATCCGTCTGAGATCAGTCTGCGATCAGAAGTTCGTACATCTTCGTCCATGCCGGACCGGTGTCTTGCAAGTTGATTCCGATTCCGGGCGGTCGCTCGGTGTCGTCATTGAGCGTTTCTCGATTGGCAACGGTCCCCTGAGAGGTCAATGCCCCAGCTACGTAGTCGGACGCAAGACTTACTTGCACTTGTGTCCCAACTTCGGGAGGGTCCGCGAGTTGGACAAAGATCCCGCTGGGGTTCATATGGGTGCCCATCGCTAACATTTCTCGTCCGGTTTCGATGATTCGGAGGCGAACTTCCAGCGAAGCACTGAGTCGCTTCCATCTGCGCTTTCCATGAAATTGGCTGGTGCTCATCTCAAACACTCCCATCGCTGAAACCGCGTTCGATCCAGTCGGGCGATGGTATGGGTTCCAAAGTCATCGATGATCCATTTCCGCCTTTTTCGGTCTCCCCGTCAACACCAAGAGACGTCCCTATTGTACCGGGGACGACGACATAAGCACATGGAATTTCAGGGATGGGCCCACGCTAGGAAATCAGGTTCCCGGCCAACCCGGCACAAAATCCTAGTTTGAGCGGATGATGACCCGGACTGGGCCAACTGACCCCAGATGAACTGGGGTCAGTTAAGCCCTTAATAGGTCGCAAATTTCCCTTTATGGGAAACTCGTTTGTCGACAGAGAGCGCCTTAATGATTGTAATTCAAAGCGGTTATGCGGATGTAGGTGTTGGTATGAAAAGTGCTTTTTAGCGGCTGCGTGACTACAAAAGCTCTATTTTTACCCGTCTTCGTCTCCGTTATTTTGACCCCACTAGAGGCACTTGCGTCGGCTGCTGGGGTGCCGGCTGCCGAGTCTTTGGCACCGAGGAAAAACAATAACCGGCCCGGTTCCAAACGAATAACGACCACGCAAGCGACGGAGGTGCGACACGGTCAACCGTCCCAATCCCCCTATGGCGCTGACGTTGTTTCGCTCGCCGTTGTTGGCAACACAATCATACGCCAATCTCCCTATGCGAAGGCTCCCCAGATTGGCGAGCTTGGCAAGGGGACTCGAGTATCGTGGCGGTCGATTGCGGTCAACAACGATTGCGCGACCCACTGGGTCGAGATCAAACCACGCGGCTGGATCTGCGCGGAGGTTCTCCCGAGTAAAAAATCGCGAACAAGAGCACTGTTGCCACCGGTGGAGAAAGGAAAAGTAGTCCCTGGAAACTACGGACGCGTTGCACGAAGGACACGGATCTATCCCGATGAGCAGAGCGCGCGAAACCGAGTGCGTGGACGATGGAAATATGGGTCGATGATGGTTCGCCAGGCTTCCTCCAAAGAAATCAATGGGGAACTATTTTGGCAGACTCAAGCAGGTGAGTGGATTGCAGCGAGCAATATCATTCCTTTGGAACCCTCGGAGTTTCAAGGTGTCTGGTTTAACGAAATGGAGCACCCGGACAAGGCGATTGGTTTTTCGCTTGCAAAGCGAAAGGGACACACCACTCTCGTGATGGTACGCGATCAGCCAAGCGCTAAAGGAGTAGTCGTTTCTGCGCTCGCGCCGCGCACTCCAATATCGGTACTCAAGCGGGTGCCAGGGTTTGTCATGATTGGCGAAAACCAGTGGGTTGCTCGCCAAGACCTGCGAATTATGAGGTCAAGCAAAGTCCCACGGGGGGTAGCGCCCAATGAACGGTGGATCGACATCGATATCCGGGGGCAGATCGCCGTTGCATACCAAGGGGATACGCCCGTGTTTGCAACGCTTGTTTCTACCGGGACGTGGGAGCACCCAACGCCCCGGGGAACCTACCGCATCTTGCGAAAAATGCCCAAGAAAACAATGAGAAGTCTGGCGGACGCAGAGAATGTGTATAACGTTGCCGACGTCCCCTGGGCGATGTTTTTTCGCCATGGGGGCTATGCGCTTCATACCGCCTATTGGCACGGCAAGTTTGGCTATCGCAAAAGCCATGGCTGCATCAATATGGCCCCCAAAGATGCTAAAGCGATGTATAAGTTTCTCGGCCCGAAGGCACAACCCGGCTGGGCGGTGACCTATGGCGATGACAGTCACCTCGGTGCGGTGGTTCGGATCCGTTGAAGAGGTCATATTCATCCCAGATGTCGTGGAATTGAAGATGCGGAGCGAAAACAGGGTTGCATGCTGTTCAGTTCGGTGTTTGTAACACAACACCTTTAGTGGTCGCAGATGCCACGTTTGAGTAGCCAGAAGAGCCATCTCCATTTTTGGAGCGGACTCGGTAGCTATAGGTGCTACCCAAAAGTAGGCCTTGGTCTGTGTAGCTGACTGTATTCGCTTTTGACGTAGCGATTTGCTTCCAGGCACCGGTTTCGTACTTGCGCTCGAGTGTAAAAGAGGACTCGTTGTTGGAATTGTCTTGCCACATCAATTCAATCGATTGGAAAGACAGCACCTTCGTTGACAGCTTCGATGGCGCCTTTGGTGGGAGTCCTGTGCGCTTGCCAAATGTTTTTGCGCTTGCTTCATTGGAGTACGCTGATTTCCCATTGTCGTTCACGGTTCGAACTCGGTAGCGGTATAGAGTATCTAAGCCCAGGCCTTTGTGAATGAAGCGATTTGTAGCATTTGCTTCGATTGTTACTGTAGCGATAAGCGACCAAGTTTTTGGCCTACGTTGCTCTATCTCAAAAGTCCGGGAACCAGTGTTATTGGAAGATTGCCAGGTTAACTCAATCGAAGAGGGCGACAGACCGGTCGCCAATAGATTGGAAGGTGCCAGTGGCACGAGCTTTGATGGGCCTCGAAACGAGGCAACAATCGGGGCAGTTTCGGCCATAGACTTTGCGTTATTGGCAGTGCCCGAAGAACCAATAGGAAACCCATTGTATGAGATATTTGGGTTTGAGAAGTAGGGGATACCAGCAGCGCCTTTGCATGAATACGCCATAATCGTTCGGAAGCCGTTGCCGTCATTTTGGCACCGTCGATATCCGTAAGCGTATGGCGATATGGATCGCTTTTTGTCGCTCCGATTTTCGGTTTCGTGGTTACTGCCTTGATTGTGGCCAAGCTCGTGAGCGAGGATATTGCTGCTTAGATAGTCAGAAGCGACAACACTGAATGCAAAGGGAGCAAAATGTACGCTTGGGATCGTCATGCGAAAGGCAAGCCCAGAACCCTTTGCCTCGGTCACCAAAGAAACCAGGTCGGCCTGATGTTCATCCCGCAAGCGATGGACTTCATCCATTAGGCCGTCCTTATCGGTTTTTAGATCATCCAAGGCGTCTTGCAAAGTCGATGCTTGGTAGTTCACCTCCGCCATATGTACGAGATTAAGAGTGATTGGAATGGAACTATTCTTGTATGCTCGGTTGGCTGATTCGACAGCATTGATAATCTGCGCCTCGAGGCTCTTTTTGCCGTGGCGGGCACCAGATCTGCCCGTATAGACAACCATCAAATCGATTGGTGTGTTGGCACCAGAGGGGTTCGGCAAGGTATCAGTGTCGATCGGATTCGCTATGGGACCTAACCCTATCGGATCGAGGGAGTCACTGCCGGGAGTTTCGCTACCCTCATCGCCCTCACTGGATGCCAGAGATTCTTCGTCTAGTTGAAAGATATAGTATTCGTTTTCTATGGCGTGACGAATTTGAAATATTTCACTACCTAGATTGATGCTACTCGCCAGCGTTCCATCGTGCACAGTAATCGCAATCACACTGCCGGGGTAGTCGTCTGCTTCACCAACCCAGCGCTGGTTTTGTTGATCTGTCGGGTCCCCATCTTTCCGTGTGGCGATTACTTCTCTGGATTCAGATAAGGAGATAGAAATCCGATCGGAGCTGAGCGCATCAAAATTGATCCTGACGTGGCGCATACTTTGGTCGACGCTATGCTCCGGTGGGTCAAACTCTTGAGACAATGAGATTTCGGGGGAGATCAGTAGCTGAGGGACGGTTTCGTCTTCCATGCCGCATGCCATGAGCAAGATAGACAGAAGCCCAATCCAAAGGGCGCGATAGGCATTGTTGCACGTTGTCATTTCATTCTTCTTATTCCCTGGAAACTACGGCGAGAGAATACGAAGCAGGTCTTATGCTAGCTCAAAAGCCGGGAAACATTCGATGATAGCTAGTAACTGCGCAGATAAAAAGACGTCATCTGTTCGCGTGGCGACTGCGCTCCTACATGTGGCCTCATTCATCCCCGTGTAGTCCCACTGATCCCGTGGAGTTGAGCGTGATTGGGAGATTGTCCCACCCCTTATTGAATTCGTTTTTGGTCTAGCCACATCAGGAGATTGTTGATGATGCTCGTCTCATCCAATAGCCACCCCTGTTTCTTTCGTGCATTTGATGGATCCAACAAGATCACTCGAGACTCTGGTGGGGGCGTCACGGCAAGAACAATCCAATGCCAGCCGAGTCGCAGCGCCTCCGCATGTAAACGATTCCATTCAGCAGCTGTAAAACGGACAGGTAACCTGTGTCGCTTGACTTGGACTCCGAGCTGCATGGCTCCCCTTGTTGCTAGAAGATCAAAAGCACCGCGGGATGCCCGCGACTGATAGATTAGATCAAATCCAATTTGTGCCAAGTGTTCCGCTGCACGTTGCTCCGCCTCGTTACCGAGTACAGTCATGGGAACCACAGTTCCACCAGGTTGCCTCCATCGAAGCCAGGTCGCAAATAACGGATCACGGATCCCATAGATATCTCCATCCCTTTCCACAGCATCCCCCAAGCGCTCTAGATATTTGGCTGAAGCTCCACTACCGATCTTGAGTCTCTGGGAAAGATCTCGTAGTCGCTCGCTCTTATTGGCGAGCGCGCTTAATGTGGCTGCCAACTGCGTGGATCTACCTACCAAACGGCGATATTCAACGTCAAAGTAGAGAGCCAGTCGGCCCGTACGCGAAAATAGTGTTTCCTGGAGCGCTTGCTTAAATGTGTCTTTATCTAAAGGAGGAGAGTATCGTGTGATGGCTTCCCCAACAATCTGCAGATAAAATGGCTGTCCTCCAATTGTGGCTACGATCTGTTCTGCAAGAGTACGAGATAGGGGCCGATCCTCCGGTGCATTTGACATTAGTAGTTCGATTGCATCAGCTGGCCTAAAGGGGCCCAATTCCATGAGATCGAAGTGCTGAAAAAAGGGCGAATGTTTTTCAGTCACCATTTCTGTGAGCAATGTCCGCTCTGATCCCGAAATGACATATCGCACTTGCTTATGGCGTTGCCAAATGCTCCGGATGACAGCGATCCAATCGCCTAGTTTTCTTTCTGCTAGTGTTTGAAACTCGTCGATCGAAACGACTAGCTCTTTGTCGACTGCCCGAGCCACATCCTCTGGAAGTTGTAGGCAATCGCGTATAAATCCATCGGTCATTTCATGTACGGGTAGGGAGGCTAGTAATTTCGCAAGGTCTTGAGAAACTTTGATAGAAGTTAGGCAATCGTTGAGCAATCGTTGATAGTCATCATTATCTTCTGCTGCGGTCGCCAGCGAACGCCCTGCAGCTGGGCTCAGTAATCGGTCCACACACCGAAGTGCATAGTGTCGGAAAAACTCTAAGGAAAGAGGACTGAATTCAAAGACATCAAATGAACAAAAGACAAACTCCTCACTCATCCGGCGTTCCGTCTCCAGCAACAGGCTCGTTTTTCCCTGCTTGCGAAGGCCAACGATCGCCATCCATTGCCCCGCCCGAATGACGTCACACAAACGTTTGAGTTCAGATTGGCGGTTGAAAAACTCTTTCGCGACAACCGGAGTGTTGGAACGATACATGATCCAATCGTATTTGATTGCTGGCAAACTTGCCAGCAAATACTATATTTTTCTGTAATTAAAGTAAAAATTATTGTAGCTGGCAAGTTTGCCAACTAGCAAATTTGCCAGCTAGTGGCGCTGCCCTCGACTACGTCGGCGTGGATTGTCATGGCGAGGTACTAGGAGCAGCCGCTTGTTGAGCCGCAGTTGGGGCATTTGTGGCAGGCGCCATTGCGGACCATCAGGGTGCCGCACTCGTGGCAGGGGGGAGCATCGGTTTCGCTGACCCACGATTCACTCCGCGTAGCACGAGCAGCATCTTCTACGACGATCGTCGAAGAGCTTGCGATCTCATTGGGGATGACAGGTACTTTGGGCAGATCGAGCTGCTGTCCTGATGCTGGTTTTTGGGTTTGCGCGTCGCCAGATAAAAATCGCAATGCGAGCCAGCGGAAGATGTAGTCCATGATCGAAGTTGCAATTGGGATCTCTTGGTTCCCGGTGAAGCCCGAGGGCTCAAATCGAGTGGACTTGAATTTTTCGCAAAGGATCGCAAGTGGGACGCCGTGTTGCAGCGCTAGCGAGACAGCGGTTGCAAACGAGTCCATGAGGCCAGCGATGACAGACCCCTCTTTCGCCATGCGAATAAACAGCTCGCCGGGGGTCCCGTCTTGATAGAGACCGACGGTGATATATCCCTCATGGCCGCCAACCGAGAACTTATGGGTGAAAGAGCTGCGCTCGGTGGCGAGTTTGTAGCGCAATGCCGTTGGCGGCCCCATGGGACGCTCGTTTTGCGCGCGAAGCTGCTCAACAAGTCGACGCTCTTCTGGGCTCAGGGACTGCAATCCGTCTCCGCTGTTGTCTTGTTCGCTCTCCCGTCCATTCGAGGTGGCTTGATTCTGATTGGTCGATAAGGGTTGTGTTCGTTTGCAGCCATCCCGATAGACGGCAATGGCCTTTAACCCGGATTTCCACGCTGCAATATAGGCATCTTCGATGTCCTCAATGGTGCAGTCACTGGGCAGGTTAACGGTTTTGGAGATTGCTCCCGATAAGAATGGCTGGGTTGCGGCCATCATCCGGATGTGTCCCATGTAGTGGATGGAGCGAGTGCCGTTTGTCGGCCGGAAAGCACAGTCAAAGACGGGGAGGTGCTCTTCTTTTAGCTTGGGAGCACCTTCAATGGTCTCTTGTGCGTCCAAATGGGCGCAGATCGCTTCTTTGTCTTTGGTGCTGTACCCGAGCCGGGTCAGTGCCTCCGGTACGGTGTTGTTAATAATTTTAATCATCCCACCGCCGACGAGCCGTTTGTACTTGACCAAAGCGATGTCTGGCTCGATGCCGGTCGTATCGCAGTCCATTAAAAAGGCAATGGTTCCGGTAGGCGCCAAAACGGTCGTTTGACCATTGCGAAACCCATGGTCCTCGCCGATATCAATTGCTTCGTTCCAGCTGCTACCAGCTGCCTGCATTAAGCTGTAGGGGACGTAGTCGGAGTCGATTGCTTGCACCGCATCGCGGTGTTTGCGCATGACACGTAAAAACGGTTTCTCGTTGACGGCGTAACCTTCAAACGGTCCCGTTGCGTCGCGCGAGATCTCCGCCGAGGTGCGGTAGGATTCGCCGCAGAGTAGCGCGGTAATCGCTGCCGCGTACGCGCGACCCGGATCGCTGTCGTAGGGAAGACCACGCGACATGAGTAGCGCACCTAAGTTGGCATATCCCAAGCCGAGTGGGCGAAACAGATGGGAATTTTGGCCAATTTTGGGCGTTGGGTAACTCGCATTATCGACGATAATTTCCATCGCTGTAATGCTCGTTTTGACCGCGTGGCGAAATGCTTCAACATCAAATTCGTTGTCTGCATCTTGAAATTTGCGCAAGTTGAGTGAAGCCAAGTTGCACGCAGAATCATCGAGAAACATGTACTCAGAGCAGGGGTTGGATGCATTGATGCGCGCGGTATTAATGCACGGATGCCAATCATTGATCGTCGTATCAAACTGCATCCCTGGGTCACCGCAAATATGGGCAGCAGATGAGATGTCTCGCATCAGGTCGCGCGCTTTCAACGTCTCGACAACTTCTTTGCCAACCACAGTCCGTGTCGACCAGTCACCATCATCGACGACTGCCTGCATAAACTCGTCAGTCACTCGTACAGAATGGTTTGCATTTTGGTATCCAACCGAGTCGTAAGCACCACCGGCAACGTTAAAGCCGCCGTCATAGCCCGAATCAATTAGGGCCCACGCTTTTTGCTCTTCGTCTGCTTTGCACCGGACAAAGGACAAAATATCGGGGTGTTCTGCGTTGAGAATCACCATTTTGGCGGCGCGTCGCGTTTTCCCACCAGATTTGATTGCTCCGGCAAAAGAGTCAAACCCACGCATAAACGAGACGGGGCCAGATGCCGTCCCACCGCCATTGAGGAGCTCTGCAGACGAGCGCAAAGATGAGAGGTTTGAGCCGGCACCCGAACCGTATTTGAACAGCATGCCCTCGGTGCGAGCGAGCCCGAGAATAGACTCCATCGAGTCATCGACGGAGTTGATAAAGCAGGCGGAGCATTGGGGATGCTCTTCTACGCCGACGTTGAACCAAACAGGGGAGTTAAAGGCCATCTTTTGATGGAGAAGCAGATGAACCAACTCGTCACGAAACGCCCAGGCGTCTTCGTCGCTACGAAAGTAGTTTCCACGCCGTCCCCAACCGTAGATCGTATCGGCAACGCGGCCGATCATTTGTTTGACAGAGCGCTCGCGATCTGGAGTACCAAGGGTTCCGCGAAAATACTTCTGAACGACAACGTTGGTCGCTGTTTGGCTCCAATCAGAGGGAAACTCGACATCCTTTTGCTCGAAGAAGACCTGACCATCTGCACCCGTAATGCTCGCTGTGCGGAGCTCCCATTCTACTTCGTTGAATGGATCTTGACCCTTGTGGGTAGAATAACGCGGGAACGAAAGCCCCTTGGCTGTGGGATTCATCGTCTTCGGAGCACCGGAATCCGGCGCATTTACGTTAGTGATCTTACCTTTTTGGTCCTTGGTGCTGCCGTTTGTGTTGCCCTCAACTTTATCAAACATGACTCCCCCCTCGATCTACAGCCTTTGCTTGGAACAGCACGGAAAACGTTCGTAACAGCGTGAAAAACGACTTATATAGCCGGGATTGTTTTGTTTTTTTATAGAGCACGTCACTCATCACCCGAGCTCTCTACTATCGGGGCAGCGACGGGTTTGGTCAAGGAAAAACATACAATATTTAGGGGTGCCATTTCGTCGACACACTAGAGGTTGTGTTTGCTCTGTAGAACTTGTGAATGAGCTTGTTAGTTGCTTGTGGATACCTTGTTGAACAATCGCCGGGACACCGTGATATCTGTGTCGTTCTTTGTTTCTTATGCGATCGCCCGTTCCACAGTGTAGCAACCCACTCCCTCGGCGCCAGTTGGCTTTTCGTTTCGCCCCTGCCGCGATGATGTTCGGTCTCTTGATTGGTGGTTGCGAGAAACAAAGTATGAGGGATCCGCACGTGCCGCACCGCGTCGTGACCCTGACACCATCCTCTACCGAAGTAGTTGCGATATTGGGCGCGACTGCCAGGCTGGTAGGAGTTGATGTCTATTCAACCTATCCCCCATCGGTACTTTCGCTTCCCAAGGTTGGAGATTTCCTCCAGCCCAACGTTGAAGCAATTGTCAGCCTAAAACCGGATTTAGTCGTATTGGACAGTGTGCAAGCGAAGGTGGCCGCGGCGCTCAACTCCGCCGGGATCCGCACGATATTGTTGTCGATGCACACGATGGCAGACGTGAACCGCGGAATCGCAGAAATTGGTCAAGCGCTCGGGAGATTTGCGCAGGCCAAGGAGATCATCGCTACGAGTAATCGGGATCTGGCCAAGATACGCAAACGGGCGCGACATCGCGGTCGAAAGCGTGTATTGGCACTTGTGGAGCGGGAGCAAGGAAGACTGGGGCAGATGATCGCGGCGGGTCCGGGCAGCTATCTCGACGAATTGCTCGCGGTTCTAAATGCAGAAAACGCCGTCGCCGGATCGTCGTCCCGTTATGTGACGATCTCTGTAGAGGAGATCTTGCGAAGTCGGCCGGAGGTAATATTGGATGCGGTTGTCCCGGTTCACGCTGGCAGAGTGGCTGAGGATTGGCGCAGTCTACCGTCGATTCCCGCGGTTCGGAGCGGGAGAATTTATCCGATCGCAGCCGATTTGTTTATGGCACCCAGTCCGCGTCTCGCCACTGCGGCGCGCACACTTGAAACAATGATTTACGGTACGCAAAAGGAACATGTCAGGCAAACCTCTCAGCGTTGATCAGCCCTGTAGCAATCCCCGGCGTGGCATGGGGAATGCTGTTTTGGCGCTCGACCAAGTCGGTTTTTCGTATAGTACTGACAGCGTGCTAGACGGGATTGACCTCCGTGTAAACGCTGGCGAGTTTGTTTGTATTGTCGGTGCAAACGGTAGTGGCAAAACGACATTGGTGAAACTCATGGCGGGGTTACTGGGTGCAGACACGGGCCAAGTGCGCTGTTTTGGTGTTGATCCCGCGGTGGCGCAGCGCTCGGAGATCGCGCGGCGATTGTCCTATTTGCCGCAAGATTATCGGGTATCCTTTCCCTTTCGCGTGCTGGAAGTTGTTTTGATGGGCCGATACATCCACGGGCGTGGATATCGTCTCGAATCCCAAGCCGATGTCGCCGCAAGCCACCGAGCGATAGAACGTTGTGACGTTGGACATCTCTCGCACCGTCAGTTTAATCAGATCTCCGGTGGCGAGCGTCGTCGTGTTCTATTGGCGCAAGCGTTCTGCCAGGGGACGGAGGTTCTGCTTCTTGACGAGCCAACCGCATCGCTAGATCCCGCCCATGCAATCGCGGTATTTGACACGCTGAAACACGAATGCTCGACGCGGAAAGCGACCGTTGTCGCTGTGACCCATGATTTTAACCTTGCGG
>CBDCWZ010000030.1:0-7738 GCA_965223575.1 Kofleriaceae bacterium | reverse complement strand
TTTTTCATCCATCACTAGTTGCCGCGGCGCATCCCGCGCCACGAGCTTGCTGACCGAAACACCGCTTAAGCGAACCCGATTTGCTTTGGTCCGATCATCGATCGATACCCCCACAAGCAACCCCACCGCGATTTTCCCGATCACATTTCCATCACTCGTCGCATCGACCAAGTTGCGCTGCCGGGACACAAGACGAAAATCTCCATACTTGATTTTGATTGCCACGGTACTCGCGCGCAGGCCTGCGCGCCGCAGCCTGGCGGCAACGCGATCGGCCTGCAGCCGAAGACAATCGGCAATCACTTGCGCATCCCCAATATCCTCCGAGAACGTATCTTCATGCCCGATCGATACCGGTTTGCCGCGCTTTTGAACCGGTCTCGTATCATCCCCTCTGGCAAGGGCCGCAATATGCGCACCCAGCCGGCCCAACCGCCCGATGAGTGCCTGCTGGGGATATCGTGCAACATCACCGATCGTTGCCAGCCCCATCTTCCCAAGCGCCTCCCGAGCAACCCGGCCCACCCCCCAAAGCCGGGCTACGGGAAGCGAGTGAAGGAAAGTCAACATAGCCTCGGGCTCGACCACGCAGGTCCCGTCCGGTTTATCGATGTCCGATGCGATTTTGGCGACAAACTTATTGGGGGCAACCCCCACCGAGGCAACAAGACGCAGCTCATCGCGAACCCGCGCTTTGATCGCCTTTGCCACCTCGAGCCCGCCTCCGAACAGTCGATCTTCACCAGTGACATCCAAAAAGCCCTCATCGAGGGACAGCGGCTCTACCAGGGGCGAAAACGTATCAAGGATCGAAAAAAAATGCCGCGACGCCTCTACATAGCGGTCAAAGCGATGACTGACAACAACCGCATGGGGACATCGCCGCAGTGCTTGGGCCATTGGCATCGCCGAATAAACCCCAAATCGTCTCGCCTCATAGGACGCAGCAGCCACCACCCCGCGCGATTGAGACCCACCAACCAAAACCGGCTTGCCCCGCAGTGCGGGATTATCGCGTTGCTCTACCGCCGCAAAAAACGCATCGAGATCGACATGCAATATCGTGCGCGGCCCAACCATGGCTACCCACCGATGGGCCTCGCGATCACCATCACGATAATGGCGGCAATCAGCCCCATACCGACCCAAACCAACACCGGCGGATAGGTCGACGATACTTTGCCCGTGCGAAACCGCTTGAGCCGAACCCGGGTAAACCCATGCAGTCCAAAAAGCCCCAAAACCAGCGTAAGCTTGACGTGCATCCATGGCATTTTCAACGGCGATGGCACGACGCCCAAGAGCAAAATCACCCCAAACACCAACGCCAGGGTCGCGCCAATATCCATGAACACGGCAACCGGCCGAAGCGCCTTCGCCACCGCAGTCGCATTCCCGCTATCCGTTTTGCTGGCGCCGTGCAAAACCAAGCTGCAGGCGGCCAAACCCCCCGCCCAAAGCACGATGCCAATGACATGAATCGTTAACAACCACCTGTAGATCTCGGGACTTAGGGGACTCATCGGGCACTCACCTCCAGGCCCTAAGCTAACACAATTTTTGCCCCCCCGGTTCCTTTCGCGTGTTGCCCAAAACGGCCGCAGCCATGGTAGGGTGGCGTCGCGTGGCTACCCTCAAAATCTTCTTTCATGACAACTGCTTTGACGGCGCCGCCTCGGCCGCCGTCTTCTCCGACTTTTATCGGACCAAAATCGATCCCGCCGTCACCCTCGTATATCAGGGCGTTCAGCACAAGCAAGGAGATCCCTTTGCCGAGTTTCCCATCGATGGCGACGACAACGCCTGCGTCGACTTCCGCTACTGCGCCTCCGAGCGCATGAATTGGTGGTTTGACCACCACATCAGCGCATTCCAACCACGCGAGCTGCAAAAACACTTCGAAGCTGACACCAGCGGCAAAAAATTCTACGACCCCACCGCCCGGTCCAACTGTAAATTCCAGACCGAGTCACTCACAACCCATTTCGACTACCAACTGCCAACCCACCTAGAAGACCTCGTCCACTGGGCCGACATCATCGACGGAGCCCAATTTAAAGACGCCAAGATGGCAGTCGAGCTCGAGCATCCCGCCCTGCAACTCATGACGTGGATCGAAAACAACCCCGATCCACACATGACCCATAAATTCATCGGCCAACTCAGCCAACGCAGCCTCGCCGAGGTCGCCAAAGAGCCCTGGGTCCAAGGCCCGCTCGCGCCCCTGCTCACCAAACACACCCAAGACATCGAGCTGCTTCGCAAACGCGCCACCTGCGAAGACGGCATCGTCACCTACGATCTGATCGACGACCAAATCGGCGCCCACAACAAATTTATCAGCTACTTCCTATTCCCAGACGCGCGATACACCGTCGGACTCACCAGCACCCCAGAGCGCATCAAGATCTCCGTCGGCAGCAACCCCTGGCTCCGGGCACCCCGCCACCACAACATCGCGCAAATCTGCGAACGCTACGGCGGCGGCGGCCACCCCGTTGTCGGCGCCGTCTCCGTCTCCACCAGCGAAGCCGAGCGCGCCCGCTCCATCGCCGCCGCAATCCGCCTCGAGCTCGCCGGGAAACAGTAGCCGAACCTACGCCTACAGTGTAACCTCCGCCACGGTAGGCTCGCCTACGTTGCCAAAGCAAACAAGAGCAATGCGGTCAAAACCGGTCACATCGCGATTCAAACTGCCAGTCGGTTTTACATCCACTGGGCCATCGAGCAGGAGTATGCACTGTTTAGCGTTTTTTGATGCCCACGAGATCGTTCGGTCAACCACACGAAACTCGGTAATCACAACAGCCCCGGGATGGTAAAGTCGCGACCGATCGACCTCGCTCCCTCCCTCCGGTCTCAGATCCGCTCGACTCGTCAGTGCGCGCCACGACTCTCCAATGGCGTCGCTGGCGGCACTACTATCTCCGCTATCAATCAGCATTTGCCCTCGTTGTGGGTCAATAAGCCTTTGAATAATGGGCAGCGAAGCAGACGCAAACGGATCATCCGTGAGTGTGCAGTCTGAAACTTTGGATTCGGCACATGTCGCAATCAATTGCACAGTCGAGGTGGCATCAGCATAAACATCGTTATGTTCTGGGTTGTTTTCCAGTGTGCCAATATCCTTCACAAAGCTAGCTCTATTATCATAGAACACACCGTTGGTGATCACTACCTTCGACTGCGTCAATGCATCCAAAGCACCACCGTGTGGAGGAACTCGGAACCTCGAACGATTGCCGTAAAATGTCGCGTTCGTAAGAATGGCTTCAGAATTGTCTTCGCTAATAAGTCCTCCCGCCCGGCCAGCTACTGAATTCCCATCAAACGTTACATTGGCACCAAACAGGCGCCCCTTATTAAGAATCCCGCCCGTACTATTATTATAGAATGTCGCACTCAAGATTGTGGTGGTCCCGCCGTTCGCCATTCCTTCGCCTTCATTTGCATAAAATACGACATTCGTCAGGTCTGCGGTTGAATCACTGGCAATAACCAATCCGCCAACTTGAGGCCTCCCTCCAAACGGGCCAGTCTCCACTGCGTTGCGATAAAAAACAACGTTGGACATCTCTAAAACTCCCTTAGTATCAGAATCAGACCCGTTCGCAATCCCTCCGCCTATACTAGCGACATTTTCGTAGATGAGAACGTTTAACAGTATCATCGCTCCAAGATTCCAAATTGCTCCCCCAGCACCGTCTGACTGGTTGCTATGAAAGACAACATTCGTGAGTGATAGAGACCCTCCCAAATTAATCAAACCACCGCCAGAGTCTTTTCCGCGGACAATCTCAAACCCGTCAAGAGTAACATTGGCTGCATTACTTGCGAAAACAACACGGGTCTTATTTTCGCCATCCAAAACGGTGCGACCGTTGCGATTGCTACGACTCAATTCGGTTCCGGTGAACCCTCCATAAATCGATACGTTTGACTTTAACGTCAACACGGGTTGCAAGGACCCGCTCGACTCAACGGAATCAGAGACAAACCTTTCGTTAGATACCCATACCTGCTGCCCTGCTTGTGCCAAGTCTATCGCTTCCGACAAACTCGACAAGGCAGTTCCCCACGATTTCCCATCCGATGCGCTGCTCCTCTGTGATTGCGAAACATAGATAACCTCTTGCCCAGTACAGCCGTCTTCGGGATCGAGTCCGTCATCATCATTATCGATTCGGCTCGCATCGCAAAACAGATCGCCATCGCTATTCGGATTGGTTGGGTCGGTTTCATCGACGTCTACGACTCCGTCTCCATCTTCATCTTCGACGCCATCCGGCAGGGAGTCGTCATCGCTATCGCTGTCGAGCGGATCCGTCCATCCCACCTCCACGCCATCCAGCAAACCATCATTGTCTGTGTCGGCGTTGGTTGGGTCAGTTTCGCCGCTGTCTACCAAATGGTTGTGATTGCTATCCTCAACTTGGTCATCCAGGCCATCGTTATCACTATCAGCAAGCGCCGGATTTGTCTCGCCTGGGTCGACAACACCATTTTTGTTGCTGTCCTCAGCACTATCATCAAAGCCATCGCCGTCGCTATCGGCCAGTGCTCCACTCGTTTCGCCGGGGTCGACAATGCCATTTGCATTTCTGTCCTCGACACCATCTGGAAGTCCATCGCCATCTGTGTCTGGGTTGTTCGGATCTGTTTCTCCGACATCGACGATCCCGTTACCATTAGAGTCTTCCAAATGATTCGCTATTCCATCTCTATCCGAATCCTCCAGTGCCGACAACGGGGAACAAGCAACCAAAACCGCAAGCACACCAATAAATTCAATTCTCATGACCTCATCAAGTACCACGATATCTGCGGATTTCTACCCTGTTATCCAACAGCCGCCGAAAACAGCTTATCCCTCCCCCTTTGCCTGTGGCGTCATCTCAATATCGTCCAAATTTGCGAGCACTTGGCAGACACGCCACGATCGTCATAGATCGCTCCATCCGCTGCCTCATATCTGGTTCCCTTTAAGGCACTTGGGTAGCCATTCGGTCTGCCGCCCCGAATGTGAGCTGCCGTACCGCTGGCCGAGTCAAAAAATTCGCCCACCCCATCGGCGGCCAGTAATATGGCGCCCGTTTTCACCCATCCAACAACCATATCTCAGGAGAGTCTCATGGCAGCAACATCCACAAAGTATATAAAATACCTACTCACGGCACTGGGTGCCGCATCTTTGATCGCCACCGGCTGCGGGGGCGACGAGTTTGATACCATCAACAATGACGGCACCTTTACTGGGTACATTGTTGACGCACGCACCGGCGCGCCCATAGATTTTGACCCCGATAACGATGCCGATGGTACTGTTTACGCTGTCGATCTAGGCGAGATCGTCCTCGGAGAACCGTGTGCAGAAGATCCAGAAGACCTGCCAGCTGGCACTGATTTGTCTGGTTGTATAATCATTAAGGGACTCAATACCAACATCACCCACCAAATTATCGTCGATCGGCCCGGCTACCATGGGTTTCACGGACAATTTGCGATCAACGGACACGTCCATTCCAACAATACTCTAGTCAAACCAGAGCCAGCTGTTCATCGCAACATTCGCTTGTTTCCACAGGGACAGGGAGTCAACTATAATGTGGATATCACAACTGCTGTAGGTACCGATATCGAGGGGGGCGTAGATGTCGACTGCATCTACGCAAATCAGGGGGATTTCGACCTCATCGGCGACTCAGAGCCAGAGGATACCCCCGCAGATCCCTTCTTTAGCTCGTACCTAGAGCCAGTCAATCTATTTGCACCTGTATTATCTGAAACAAGCAACGCTCAGGGAATCATTACTTTTGCTGGAGCGGATTTAGTGAAGGGCGGTAGATACATCTGCGAGGCCATGAAATCGACCACAACCGGGATCATATGGCATGGACAACGCGAATTTGTTGTAGGCATTACCGGTTCTGAGCTGGTAATTAGCCTGACTCGAGTTCCTGCGCCAAATCTGTAATTACCGCTAGGAAATCCTAACAACGGACCTGCTGGCCACGGCCAGGCAGGTCCGTTTTACTTTTACCTACGCAAGCTGCAGCCCACAGTCACTACACGCGCCATCTACGAGCGGTGCAGCCGTGCCACACGCCGGACACGGGAGCTCCCCGTCAACCTGCTCGTTGGGCAGCACTTGTGCCATGGCCGGCGCCTGGTCGAGACTGCCCTCCCGCGCAACCAAATCCATCCAGTCCTGCTGAAGGATTTGCGCGACCGCCGCGGCATCTTCCTCTCGAACCAAGAGGATCGCTTTGGTGCCTCAACCCTTGCCCTGCTCGGGCCGCCCAAGCAAGACCGGGATTCCCGCCCGCAAACACTTGTCCTGGACCTCCTTGACCGAAGCCATCGCTCCTTGAAGCATAGGGACCAATCCGACACCATCGAGCAACGCTTGCGCTTCGTTTCCGTCCATTTACTGACTGTACACACCAGATTCCCAAAGCACCAGCGAATCCCCGCAATCGTATTGATTCACATTTCTTTCCACCCCCAAGTCCAAACCGTGTCATAGTCAATCGATGCGCTGGTTGGGACAAGCCGTATGCATCAGTGTCTTTTTGACCGCAGGGTGCAGACCAGAGCAAACCCCAACGTCCGTGCCCCTAGCTCCAACCCCTGCGACAATCGCCGACACAGCACCCAGCCAGGCCATACCGCCGGCACCTTCCTCGACGGCACCTTCCTCGACCCCCCCTTCCTCCCCTGCACCCACACAAAACCTCGCCCGCGAAACCCTCCGCGTCCCCGGCATGACCTGACCTGACACCTGACCGCGCCGGGTGCGCGCTGCACTTAACTCTGTACCGGGTGTACAGACCGTCGACGTCAACTTCAATCAATCACTCATTACTGTCTCGTTTGTTCCCAACCCAGACACCACCGCCAAACTCATCACCGCCCTAAAATCAGCCGGCTACGAAGCCTGGCCCACCAGCACCGAAGTCCCCCGCCCAAAGCTCTAGCTTCTTTGTCCCGACCTGTCTTTGTCTCGACAAATCTCTCAAAGTCCCAAACCCTCCCCCTGCTGCGGGATCAAACGAGTCGCCAATACACGCTTTCTCAAGCTAAACCTTTGATCGACCATTGCCCAACCTACGGGACACTCGACTTTCCGCCACGAAGCGCCGCACCAGGGCAGGGCTCGGCGCGCAGTTACGCAGCGCACCCCCGGCTCCCCCGCATATCTCAACCCCTTGCGTGGTTCGCTCCCAAACGGCTTGCGCGGCCGGGTGGCCCCAGGATGTTACCACCCTGGGGCTCCCACAGATCCGTACGTGCCCGACTAGGGCATACGGCTCCTCAGATTACGGTCTTGCTACGAGATAAGAGTGCACAATGCGAGGTGATGGTAGTGGGTACCGCGCCAGAAGGCGATTGATCCGGTTCCAACTCATCTTGCCAGCCCAAGAACGCCGACCGAGCCACTTGCACCAAATTCGTGCGACTTGGTTCGCAAACAGGCTCAGGCTGCGCAAGTTCCCGGTGATACCGTAGTATGCGTAGTGCCCCAGCATCTTGCGGTTCAACCGGAGATGTTGCTCTCGTACTTTCAAGTGACGATGGCGTTTACACCACTCGGTGATACTTCGCAGAGAGCGACTCAGCCGTTTGCCGTCCGTCTTCTGCTTTACCACATTGTTCCCTTTCCGAGAACGACCCCAGTAGTGTGTGAATCCCAGAAACGAAAATGTCCCAGGACGTTTCTTCCCAGGGAGAGAATTGC
>CBDCWZ010000029.1:0-34362 GCA_965223575.1 Kofleriaceae bacterium | reverse complement strand
GCTCGACCAAGGCGGCTCGCCAACGCACTCGAGGTTGCGGCGATATTTTCGTTGGTGACTGCGATAATATCCTGTGCGAGTTTTTCTAGCAGCGTTGTCAGGGTCGCCGCCTCCAATTGCGCCCATTCGCGAAACTTGTCCTCGATAAATCCCGGCAGGTAGGTTTTGACATCATCGGCATCGACCGCGTCAATTTGCGCCGGAATTGCAGCAATAAAGGCGCTGCGAAAATTTTCCAAATCAAGCGCCACCTGTGCTTTGTACGCATTGGTTTCGCTTTTGATCCGATCGTGCAGGCCATCGAGAGACCGTTTGTTGGTCTCCAATTGAGTGTGGACCTGCTGCACCCGAGATTGCAACTCCTCGAGGTCTAGATCGTAGGAGTGTAGTTTTAGCTGGAGGTTTTGTTTGAGATAGGATGAGGTGCGTAGGGCGTCCGCGATCGCGTTGTCGAGAAGGATTTGCGCGCGATCGGTGTCGAGGAAGCGCTCGAGATGATGGAGCAGGGCCGGCATGCCGCTTTGCTCGCGGTCGCCATCCAGCCACTCTTTGGCCGACACGGGAAATACCACTGGATCATCGACAAACTTTGCGAGTCCATCACGGACGTAGGTGATGACGGCATCGCGCTCTTTTTCGCTGAGCAGGTCAATCTTGCCAAGGACAAAAATCAGTCGGTCCCGAGACCCCTCCAGGACATGGCTGGCAAGAAACTCACGCTCGGAGTCTTTGAGCGCTTGTCCCGCATCAAGCAAAAATAGCACCGCGTCGGCCCGGGGAATATAACCATAGGTGACGTCGGCCCGTTGCTCGTTGAGATCGTTGACGCCGGGGGTATCGACAAGGGTGATGTTCTCACGAAGCAAATCAAATGGGTATCCCAACTCGACGTAGGCGACATCTTGTACCTGCTGGCCGGCGACGGTGACCCACTCAGACAAGGCGTCTGGAGAAATTTCGACAATCTCCCCGCTCGTCATTTGGACCCGTGCACGCGGACCTAAGGACCAAACGACATGGTTAATCGCAGCGGTCGTCGGCGTGATCCCTGTCGGGAGAATGTCTGTGCCAAGTAACGCGTTGACAAATGTGGTTTTGCCGTGATTGAACTCACCCAAAATCACCAAATGAAACTGCTCTTGGGACAGCTTGGGGATTCGCGTGGTCCGGATCGTATTGGCAAGACTCGACATGCCGATCTGATCGGCAGTGGTCGCCGTGTTGGTAAATTGTTCGAGTACGGTGGTTTTAATTTGCTTATGTTTTTGGAGTAGGATTGTCATTAGAAAAAGCTCAAAAGTTCGCTCACCTGGCCATCAACATCATCGGTGCTTAGCCCCTCGGTATCCTGTCCTTCGGTGAATTGTTTGTACAGGGCGGACTGGGCAAAGACATGAACCGCCTCGAGGCGTTTGGACAAATGTGGTGAAGATCGAAAGACGTCAGTATAGGCCTTGGGTCCCGGTTTGTGCGTCGCCTCCTGAATATAGTCCAGGGAGTCATCTAGCGGCTTTCCCTCGCGGATAAACGCGACTTTGGTCAGCGCAAGCAAGGTTGTCTCAATGTCGCGTCCACACAAAAGTGCGGCGCGATCGCACGAGATCTCGGCCCGCCGCGACCAAGCCTGCAGCGTGACGGTTGCGGGTTTGATAATCCAGCGGACAAATGCCTTTGCGCCATGCTCGAGAAAATAGAGCGCCGTTAGATAGACAACGTGATTGTTTTGAATATGGCCAAACTCATTGCCGAGCGCGCATACGAGTTCGTCCGTTGTTAACTGGTCCACGACTCGATGGTTGATAAACACAGAGGCGTTAAAATTGGTCCCCAAGGTCTGCGCAATAATGGGGGAGTCCCCCGAGAGTACGTAGATCGGCGGCGGGTCGATGTTGAGCATCTTGCCCGCTTGCTTGCCGGCCTCCAATACATTGGGGTAATTTTCGTCACTTGCGCGGTCGGTGTTTGCGATCAAGTCTGCTGTCTTCCACATGCGCGAGGCGGCTTCGATCGCGAGGCTGACCGGTTTGGCTGTATTGAGTACACGTCTAAATTTGCGCTCGCCCGAGAACGAATAGGCCGAACCATCGCGTGCACGCTGGTGCACGAGACCACGGCGATGATTGACGTATTGGGCAAAATCAAAGTCTATGGTGGTCGTCATGGCTGTCAGGGGGTGTTCCGGTTGTGCCAGTGCCTCGAGATAAGCACATGGGATGTCAGGGGAGGCACGAGGAGGGCGCATAGTAGTTCTACGTAACCGACGAGTAACGTGCCCTGAGATTTCAGGAGATTATCTGGTGGTACATTCATAATCGGGACATCCCCTAGTATACTTGCTTCGTTTGTGGAATACGATGTCTTAGAATTGCTAAACTAATGAGACCCAAAAGCACCGCGAACCACAGGGTGGCAAGCCGGGTAATAATGGTTGCCGCGATGGCTGTTGGCTGATCGAGCCCCGGCAATAGCTGGACCAGAAGCAAAGTCATGCCCGCCTCGGTGACCACCAGACCCGCGGGAAGAAACGATAAGGCCCCTGCGACGGTTGCACTTGCGTAGATGAGCATCGCGACCCCCAGGGACAGCTCAGCACCGGGAAACGCCGAGACAATGAGTGCGAATCCAAGACACTCTGCCAGCCAGGCGACCAACCCGAGCGGGGTGGCCCATGACAGTGCCCGGATTGCGAGCAGGTTAGACAATCCTCCATAAAGTTGCAGGATGCGGTCGCGAATCCGCAAAAGGGGGCCACAGCATATCAGGATAATGACATAGCGCATCCCGGCGGGCCAAGCCGCCAATCCGAGGGCCGCGACCACGAGCGCCGCGCCAACCCCGACGCCAATCATTAATGTTTGATTGAGCACCCCGTATATCGCAGTCCCCAAAAGTGCTAACACCAGCAGCGAAACGAGATCGGTAATCCTCTCCGCCACGACAATGGGGGCACTTTTGGTGATGGGAACCGAGACCGCAGCCCGAAGCAAAAAGCTTTTGATCAATTCGCCGACCTTTCCCGGAGTTACCGATAGGGCAAAGCCAGACAGAAAGACGAGCAGGCTGGTGCTTTCGGGGACGTCGACTCGTTGTCGCCGTAGATAGAGCTGCCAGCGAAAAAAGCGCAGACCATAGTTTGCTGCCGACAAAAACAGTGCCAGCGCAAATGCCCACCAGCCAAAATGAGCGAGTCGTTCGCCGAGATTGTCGATATCCGCATACAGCGAAAGGGCGAGAAAAATTCCGATTCCGACGATCAGTGCAATGATCGCACGCCTAAGGAGGGGGTTCATAGGTTGACTAAGCACATGAAGCTCCGCGGTCTAACGCAATTTAGAAGCAAGACTCTTTGCTTTTCGCGCCCAGGAGCTCGATCTTGGCACGATGCGTTGGAGTTCACGGAGAAGTGATCGGGCGCGCTTCTTGTCGCTCTTCTGGAGCCCTTCCGCCTGTTTGTACAGCTGGCCGGCACGGCGATTGAGAGCGGCACGGATCCGTCTGACCGTTGCGTCGGAATTGCCGGCATATTGGGCCGCCGTTGTCGCCGCCCGGCTCGCTTTCTCATAGTCTTTGCGAGCCATATAGGTGGCAGCAGCCCGAGGTGCAGTTGTTGCCAGCTGCGCGCGTAGATAAGATCTGTGGGCACTGCGACCGTACTTCGCATCGAGCGACAGCGCTTTGCGAAACGCACTGGTTGCGCTGGTTGGATTCGAGTTTCGCGCTCGGAGTCCAGCTGAGATTTGGTCGCCCACCGCGGTGTAGTTGCTCGCTAGACTCTTTAGTTTGCGTCGTGAGGACGACGGTAGTTTTGCTGCGGCGCGGAGCGTTGCAGTCGCCGCTCTAAACCTTCGCTCGCGATATTGAATCAGTGCGCGTGATCGAGCCGTGGCGATCTGGTTTTCGACATCACCAGCGTTTACGTCAACATCATCCAAGACCGGATCTTTCCGATCTGGTGGTGTCGGGGTATCGGTTGGGTCAACCCGCCCAGGCTTGGGATCGGTCGTGTCCGTTGCAGCGCCTGCGTCAACGACGCGTACACGATTTCGTGGTGGTGTGGCAACATTTTTTACCGTCGTTGTATCGTCGGCCGCCGCGTCGCGGGTTTGGGTAGCGGGACCTTCGATGGGGGTGTCGATTGCAGGTTCGATGGCTGCATCGGTGGGAGTAGGCAGGAGTACAGCATTGTTGTCGTTTGAAAATGGGCCAATTTGCCAGTGACTCGCTGCGAAGACGGTGGCCCCTGCAACCAACAGTGCGCTGGCCACAACAATGACGAGGTTGGGCGTCTTCGATCGGCCCTGCCGTGATGCTTTCGATTCACGACGTGGCGTGGGTGAGGCGGCAATCGACTGTGGCGGGCTGTAGGGATAATCCGCTGGGGAGGGGCGCTTGTCGCGCTCTGCGGGCCGTGGGTTACGCCCGATGGCGCCCGGGGGAGCCTGTGGCGTTGGCGAACCAAGTGGATATCCCGCCGGGGTGGATCGCGGTTGTCTGGTTTTGGGTCTCGGTTCGGTGTCGGGTTCGGATTGTAGACTCGGTTCGGGTCGGGTTGTTGATCTCGGATTGCCTTTAGGGAGCGGGGGCGGTTTGGTTGAAGGAGCACGCCGCCGCGGCCTGGGTGATCCTTTCGCCTTGAGATGCTTGGACGCCTGATGTTGCATGCCCAGGGACCCCGAGGCTGGATGAACAAACTTTATGAGAGTGTTGCCGATCTCGATCCGATCCCCGTTTCGGAGCCGACAAGGAGTCTCTTGCTCGATGTTGTTGATGATGGTGCCATTGCCTGACCCCAGATCTCGCGCGGTATATTCCTGTCCCTCAAACGTTAGCTGCATATGACGTCGCGAAACCGCAATATCCGTCAGCACAATATCTGCCGTGAGGCCCCGCCCGATGATCATAGCCTCGCCATCCAAGGGAATGTCTCGGCCGGCGTCATTGCCGCCGATGATCTCCAGGGTTCCGCGTGAGGGTGGCGGACCCTTTTTTGTCGTATCCACGACAAAGGCGTCGGCCGTGGGCCGCGAATCTGTCTCTGACTCTGGTCCTATCGCCATAGAGGTTTGATCAAAGGAATTAACTGTTTGATATTACAAGTAACAAGTCTAGCTGCAATGTTGCCCTGCGCCACGTGCTTTGTGACCGTTGCTTCGCTTTCCGCCGTTTCAGACGACAGGGGCTCCCAGAGTCTCCAGTGTACGAGCCCTCTCAGCCGCTTTCAACTGGGTATTCGCGTATTTACACTTGTGCTCTTGCACGGTACAAGGGGCCCGTGAGGATTCCGCGCTGCATGGTGGGGCAAGGTGAGTCGGCAACCCGTGGAGAGTCTTCTGCATGTGAAGAGAGCCAGGATTTTGACCTACAACCGAGCAAGATCATCGGGGTTGGCGTGAATTACCGCGCCCACGCGGAAGAAATGGCCAAACCCATTCCCGCCGAGCCGCTTCTCTTTCTCAAACCACCGTCTGCGATGATCGGTGCGGATGCGGCGATTCAACGCCCAATGGGCTACGAGCGGGTCGATTTTGAGGCGGAGTTGGGCGTAGTGATCGGGAAGCGATGTACAAGAGTATCCCCCGAAGATGCTGGTTTCATCATTGCTGGCTATGTATGCGTCAACGATATTACCGTCCGTGATTTGCAGCGTGCCGAGGGACAGTGGACTCGCGCCAAAGGGTTCGACACCTTTTGTCCTATCGGTCCCCGCCTTGTAAGTGGAGTGTCTCCGGACAACCTACAGATCGTAAGTCGCGTCAACGGCGAGACGAGGCAGTGCTCGAGCACCGCCGATATGATTTTTTCGGTTCCCCAACTGGTCTCGTTTGTCAGCGAGGTGATGACACTCGAGGTGGGAGATGTGATAACGACCGGGACGCCCGAGGGGGTTGGCAATCTCGCCCCTGGGGATGTTGTTGAGATTGAAATTGAAACCATAGGAACGCTGCGCAATTCTGTCGTAGCCGCAAGTGAGAGGAACTAATTCATGTCGATCCAGGTAGCCAGCCGTATTCGCGAACTTCCCCCTTATCTCTTCGCTCGCATTGATGAGCTTAAGCAAGAGGCAATCAATAAAGGCGCCGACGTTATTGATTTAGGTGTCGGTGATCCCGATCTGCCGACGCCGAGTCACATTATTGCCGAACTGCAAAAAGCGGCCGAAAATCCCGCGCATCATCGTTATCCCTCCTATCGCGGCATGGGCGCGTTTCGCAAAGCCGGCGCTGACTACTACAAAACCAGGTTTCAGGTCGAGCTCGATCCCGAAACGGAAGTTCTCGGTCTGATCGGTTCTAAAGAGGGGATTGCCCACTTTCCGATTGCGTTTGTCGATCCGGGCGATCTCGTTCTTGTCCCCGACCCTGGGTATCCAGTGTATGCCATCGGCACTCGGTTTTGTGGCGGCGAGGTAGAGTATATTCCGCTGTTGCGCGATAACGGGTTTCTCCCAGACCTCAAGGCGATCTCGCCCGATGTTGCCAAGCGTGCAAAGGTGATTTGGATCAATTATCCAAACAACCCCACGGCAGCACTGGCCCCAAAGTCGTTTTACGAGCAGCTTGTCGCGTGGGCAAAACAATACGATGTGATCGTCGCTAGCGATAACGCCTACTCCGATGTGTACTACGATACCGACAACCCACCGGCCTCGGTCCTCTCGGTCCCCGGCGCAAAAGACGTTGCCGTCGAGTTTTACTCGCTTTCCAAGACCTACAACATGACCGGCTGGCGGGTCGCGTTTGCGGCCGGGAACGAGCAGTTGGTCGCCGGCCTCGGCAAGGTAAAGACAAACGTTGACTCCGGTGTTTTTGAGGCGGTGCAGCGTGCGGGAATCGCCGCCCTATCTGGTGACCAGTCCTGCGTCGATGAGCTTCGCAACGTCTACCGCGAGCGCCGCGCCACTCTATGTGGCGGCTTAGAAAAGGCTGGCTTTGACGTCCTGACACCAGAGGCAACCTTTTACTGTCTAATCGCCAATCCGCCCGGCTACAACTCGATGGAGTTTTCGGCAAAGCTTCTTAGCGAAGCCCATATCGTTGCAACGCCGGCCACCGGATTTGGTCCCAGTGGCGAAGGCTTTGTTCGCATGACGATGTGTGCGCCAAAGGAGCGTCTCGCCGAAGCCGTGCAGCGCGTCGTCGAATTGAAAAAGAAGCTGTAGCGACGTGAAACCAAGCTCTCGTGCATCGACCCTTCCGCCCGGAGTCATCCGGGCGTATGTGGGCGTCGGTGGTAACATGGGGTCTTGCGAAGCATTGTGCGACCGGTTTCAGTCCGCGCAGACACACATCAAGAAATTATCCGGCGTGTATCGTGTTAAGTTGTCGCCGCTGTATCAAAGCGCTCCCATTGGGCCCATCGAAGATCAACCCCCTTTTCTGAATGGAGTGTTTCAGCTACTTACCGGATGTGATATCGATCCTGTTGATCTGCTAGGTGAGTTACTAAAGATTGAAACACTTCTCGGTCGCCGCCGTGAACATCAAATCGACCAAGGCCCTCGTCCAATCGACTTGGACTTACTCCTTGTCGGCGATGTAAGCGGCGACTTCGCCGGCCCCCCGCGGCTTTGCCTGCCCCATCCTCGTTTGACCGAGCGCGCATTTGTCCTCCGTCCCCTTGCTGACCTTGTTGGTCCCGACTTTGTCCCTCCTCCGTCCAATCCCCCTCATGCTCCCCTAGCTTCTGCGAAACTCAAGCGATCTTTGGGGACATTGCTACGATCCCAATACTTGCGAACCAGCAGATCAATCCCTGCATCGAGCCAAGATCCATCACGCCCATCCATGATGGATCCGGGCAGGAGCGATGACTGGCGCCATCACTTAAGGATTGTGGGGGCCATCGGTCTCCGTTATAGTCCCGTGGATGCGACAGTTCTTTGTTTTGTTCGGCGTGCCGGCACTTCTCACCATTGGACCGTTGTCTTGTGGCAGTGTTGAAAGCGACACTACCCTCGAAGAGGCGTTTCTAAAATGTGCTGCCGCTGGGGTCACCGAGTGCATCGATGACACGACAATCGTCTGCAGTGACAATGGAAGCCGGGTTGGCGAAAAGGATTGTGAGCTCGGTTGCGTAGAGGATAAAAATGCCTGTCGCATTTGCGAAGCGGACACGACGACGTGCAGCAATGCTGACACCCTATTGGTGTGCGCTCCAGATGGTGTTACCCAGACGCCGGAAGAGTGTTCATTTGGTTGCGATCTGGAGCAAGGGAAATGCCGCATTTGCGAACCCGACTCTCAGGCCTGTATAGACGACAATATGCTCGTGACATGTGCTGCAGATGGTTTTTCGGAAAAAGACATCGAGTGCGCGGTTGGTTGCGACAAAGACGAACGTCGTTGCCGAGACTGCACGCCAGGGGCGAAGCGATGTATAAATCCCGACACCGAAGCGACATGTGCCGACGGTGGTTTTTCAGAAACGGAGATCGACTGCGATTATGGCTGCGCCGAGGCAAACTCGACATGTCGAATTTGCCCGCCCGGCTCGCAGATTTGCAAAGACAGCGTATTGACGATATGCGCGAGCGATGGCTTGAGTCAAAAATCGGATAGCTGCGACTTTGGCTGTAACAAAAATGGCAAAATATGCTTGTTGTGTAAGCCCAACACGTCCTGGTGTGCTTCCAAAAGCAAACTTGTTGTGTGCAATGAGGATGGCACCGCTACAAAATCGGTAGCGTGTAAAGGCCTCACGACGATCTGCCTGCCTGATTCGGGAGGTGATACGGCTCTATGTTGGAGCCCTTAGCGCACCTGCGGGTAAGGGAAAGGAATTTTCCGGAGCATCGCTGCGAACCGAGGTGCGTATGAGGCAAGAGAGCGATCCCGTACAGTTTTAAGGATTGATGCGCTGTTCTACCGAAGGCAGATTGCCGCAAGAGATGTCGATTCGACGAAACAAAATCCCCGATAGCGACGTTCTATACGATATACGTCACAACGATGCAGAATCGGTTTCGAATATTTTCCTGTAAGGCCTGGCTCGTCACTGCAGTTTGCCTAGGCCTTTGTGGAACAAGCGGGCAGATTGCCTATGCAGGTGGTGATAGCTGGCAAAACATCGAGTTGCCGGCAGTCACAGCGAAAACTGGGTTGAGGTTCGTATCACGTACCTTTAGGTATCCTGACTATTACGCGGGTGTCGCGACCGCAATGGAAGCGGTATTTACGCCAATCTGTACGCCATTCCAATCCTCGGAGACTTGCATCAAGCAAGGTGGCTACGGAGAGTGCGTCCAGTATGACGCAAACTGCAATCGTTTTAACCCGCTCGCCGTTAGCGGCATCCATGCGTCGAGCAATGCGGAGGATACAGGTGGAGTCATCAAAGACCCTTGCCATGTCACCATCAATGTGTCGAATATGCGCAACATCATCAAAAAGAAGCATGCTGCGCTCGCCGCGCAAGGATATGCAAATAAGCGCAAGATGTTAATGCTGGCAATTCGGACGTTAGAACGAAATACAAAAGCGAGCTACTTTCACGATTGCAAACTGTCTTATGTCGGGATCGCCAACCACCCACAATTGGAGAAAGGGCCATTGCCAAAGGTGTTTAACCCGATCGTTGATCGGTGTGATCAGAAAACACAATCAAGCGCTAAGGTTGCGCAACGCCTCGGGTTGCGCGCCCAACGCAGCTACGATCGGGGGAGGTATCTCACCGCTCGGTCGCAGATTCGCCGCGCGCTCCGGGCGGACTGCACATCCGTAGAGTCGTGGTTGACCAGTGCGGCAATCTTTTCAAAAAACGACGAGATATTCGTATCTCAGGCAGCAATGCTGCGCGCCTACAAAATCGATGCGAAGCGCGCTCTCACATACTACGAAAAACAACCTCCATTTGACCGAGATAAATCGTTTACGGGAAACGTCAATACCGGTACAGCTTTCTCACAGCGCTATGCTCAGCATAGCGCTACACGTTGTCCTGGAACCGGAAAGCAAGATATCCCGATTGCGAGTGTTAAGCGCGAGGGGAAACAATGTATTGCAACTCTAAGTCGACCTGTTGCCGGTAGTCGGCGACTCTCCACGACACCGTTTCCGATGTACATCGATGAAATTAGATATCGGAATATACGGATTGTCGATCGTGCAAAGATTCAAGTTCCAAAGATAAAAGGAGCGGGTTCGGATCCCTGCAGAAAAAGAATGGCTGGGTTTATAAGTGTGCGGTATCGCCCACTACGAGGCGATGCTTGCACTCTCGGAATCGTGGACATAACCCACAACTAATAACAGTTGAATAAAAAGCGCTTCTCGAGAAACCCTTGTGAGAATGACAGACTGCTCGCCCGCCTGAAAGTTGAGAAAATTCTCGAAAAAATTGGGTGTGGTCCGATGGTATCGGGCACAGCCGGAGTGGATAGTTTCGGGCAATGTGGAACTCCAAGAGGCGGATTTAGGCTCAGTGAGGCTATCGGTTTCGAATGGGATTGTCGCCCTCGCCGATCTTGGTTAGGGTCCACGGATGCGGCGATTTTTTGTCCTGTCGAATGTAGTGGCACTCTGTGCGACAGTTCAACTGTCTTGTGGCAGTGTTGAAAGCGACACCACCCTGGAAGAGGCGTTTTTAAAATGTGCCGCCGCGGGAGTCACCGAGTGCATCGACGAGACGACAATCGTCTGTAGTGACAATGGTAGCCGGGTTGGCGAGAAGGATTGTGAGCTCGGTTGCGTAGAGGACAAAAATGTATGCCGCGTATGCGAGCCAGGCACAACTACCTGTGGCGACGCCAACACGCTTTTCGTATGTGCCGCAGATGGTGCCACTCAAGAGCCCGCGGATTGCCCGTCTGGTTGTGACGCGGCACAGGGAAAATGCCGCATTTGTCAACCGAATACAAACCGCTGTTTAGATGATAAGACATTAGCAAAGTGTTCCGCGGATGGGTTCTCCGAAGCTGACGAGGACTGCCCATTTGATTGTGATGACGAGCAGGGCAAGTGTCGCATTTGTGAGCCGAATGCCGAGCAATGTACCGACGACAACACACAGACAACATGTACCTCAGATGGTTTTGGGCAAACCAAGAAAGACTGCATGCCCTTTGGGTGTGCCAAGGAGAGGTCGGCGTGTCGCGAGTGCAAGCCGAATACACAGACCTGTAAAGACGGTGTATCGACAAGGTGCAGCAGTGATGGATTGATTGAAAGCCCTTCTCGTTGCTCGTATGGCTGCAATAAAAATGGCGTAACATGCCTCGTGTGTGAGCCCAAAACGACCCGATGCGATCCCATCCGTCGCGAAGTGATTGCGTGCAATTCCGATGGGACCTCCGCAAAAGTATCTGATTGCCTCTCCTTTGGATGCGAAGACCTCGGCAACGGAGAAGCGAAATGCCGCAACTTCAAGGGAGTCCCATTACCAGATTTGTAAACGCTTCAAAGCAACTCGATCAAGCCCTGATAGCAAAAGAGCAGCGCCGATTCGGCGCTGCTCCACAAAAGCTCAAATTGAGCGAGTCGAAGTAGACAGACTACGGGCAGTCGATGTTGTGAAACTCGTCATCCCAACAGGCTTTGTTGCCTTCGTTGTAACCCGGCACTTGGATGCTTCCGGCACCTGTCTTTGCATTCCACTCGATATCGGCGACAACAGAATTATCATCGGCGTCGGTAAACTCGAGCAATCTCTGGTCACCCAAAACGGTGATCTTAAACGCATCGTCTTCGCCCTCGTCGCCATCTTGAACATTCTTGACGGTCAATGTCCGATCCGTATCGGATTCATAGGTCCAAGAAATGTCTACCATCGCTTTATCGCTGACCTCAGACTTGGGATTGTTTAGGGTCCATGTTCCCTCGGACAAATCCAGGTCATGACTGCCCGCGACCCAAAGAAATCTATCTAAGCCTTCTTTTGAATTAGTGACATAAAAGTCGATGTCCCACCCCGATAGAAGGTTCACCGAGTGTTCAAGCTCGAGCTTTGCGTCTCCCACATTGACAGTTCGTATCCACTTGTCGCCGTCTCGGACAGCTTTTTGGTTTGCGGCAAGCGCTATCCCAGTAGCGGGGAGAATGACGACGAGCGCACTCGCGAACCCTAGCCACGCGACGCGAAACCAAGCCTGATAAAAGTTTTCGTGATGTCCGTCGTCCTGGGCAACATGGGTGGCACTGTTTGGGTCCTGTTTTGCTTCGGCTGGCGCAGCGGCGAGCACGCCGATATCAAAATTGAGAGTGCTAGCTGGCGGAAGATCCGCAGCTTCGTTGCCATCATTCTTGTCACAACCCACTCCAAGCGTAACAAGTGAAGCACAAACAAATAGTCGAATAAATAGGTTTTTACTTTGCTGCATGATCCCTCCTGTGGGAGCTAAATGTGGTTTGACGCCAGCCTGATTAATGATAGCAAACTATCTTTTGCAGATCGTCAAAAAGTCGATGTAAGACGCTGTGCGCGTTTCTGATTTTTTGATTGTGTTACCCAGGCGTTTCGCTGTTCCGGACAAGAATGTCCGATAGCCTTTCAAAATTTGTGGTGCAAATTTATTGGTCATGGTGGTGGTGGTTTTTCTCCACCTTGTTGCTCTAGCTGCTCGAGCGCTTTGCAGCCGATTTCCGACTGATGCCTGCACGCTTGGTCATACAATGTCTTCGCCTTCGTCAAGTCTTTCTCTACAGCGATGCCTTGCTCATAGAGAGCGCCCAAATCTGCACAACCGTCCCAGTCCTTGCCCTTGCAAGCGAGCTCGATGTAGTGGCGCAAGAGTGGATAATTGGGTCGGACGTCATACTGATGGTCAAAGTACTTCTCCAACAACCTTATCGGTTTTTGGTTTTTCCCCACTGCCTATTTGGTCCGAAAACATCGGACTGACGAAGTCTTTCGTGATCACATAGGTATGAAGCGCCGCAGAGTCTCGCGATCCCCGGAGCTCCATATCAAGCGAGCCGTTGCGAAACCAATGCGGGCCTTTGGGAAAGTCTTTTTGTGACAGCTGCGGGTCCCATTTTAGCGAGATCAATCTCCAGCGGCCGAGAAGGGTTTCGTAGAGCATCTGCTTAGAGATTTTCGGTTTGCCCATCGGCGACCAATACGGTGTCTTTGGGCGGGAGTTATCACAGTCGACAAAGTCGATCGCACGAACTGATCATAGGATTTTACCACTACGGGACTGTAACCCAAATCGTTTGGCAAATGGTTCCCGGTATTCTAAGGATGCGATCACCCACCCATTCTGTTGGGTCCGCATCGAGCACCCCCAGAATAGGCTCTCGCATTAATGTTTGTGCAACCCTTCATGGAGATCAGCCAGAGGCGTGCTACACTCCGGTAGTGGCGATTCCGGTTCCAAGTGGCTGTTCCAAGGCTAACGCCATGCAGTTGCAACTTCTTCGCGAAGCGAGTGTGGCAAAGCGTTTTGCGGCGGCCCGCTCTCTAAGCGCATCGGTGATCTGGTTAGCCAAACAAGCAATCGCCAAACGTCACCCGAATCTGACACCTCAGCAAACGATGCTCCGCTTCGTAGAGGTTCACTATGGGATCGAGTTGGCAGATGGTCTTCGCACTTATCTGCAGCAAAAGCAGCAAAACAGTGAATACCTCTGATATTCTTGAAGCTGTTAGACCCATTGTCGTAGCGCTTACAAAGTTATCTGTGCAGTATTGTGTTGCTGGTTCTGTGGCGAGTTCCGCACATGGGGTTGCCCGGGCAACACTGGATGTGGATCTCGTCGCCGATCTGCGTGGACACCATGTTTTACCGCTCGTTGAAGTCCTATCAGAAAAGTACTATGTCGATATAGACGCCGTGCGCGATGCGGTCCGTCGTAGGGCAATGTTTAATGCAATTCATCTCGAGACAATGCTCAAGGTAGATGTCTACTTACTTACAAGCAGACCGTTTGATCAAAAGTCGTTTGCGCGTAGTCAGCCAATGACATTGGTACAAGGAGAAGGGGAACAACCGTTCATCCTAAATACCGCGGAAGATACGTTGTTGCACAAGCTGGAATGGTACCGTGCTGGAGGAGAAGTCTCAGACCGGCAGTGGGGAGATGTTATCGGAATTATTAAAGTGCAATCCGATAAGTTAGATTACGACTACCTAAACGACTGGGCGGAGCAGTTGGGTGTCTCGGACTTACTCACCCGTGCTCTCCAGGATAATAAGGAGTAGAAAATGATTTTGTCGCTCTCATCCCTGTTGGCTCCACCAACGGCGGGCTTGCTCGATGGACGCGGTGCGGCCGATATCTTTAGGCAAGGTGTCGAGAAACACTTGGCCATAGCGTTTGAACAAGATCCGTCCGTCGAGGATTGCGACGATTCCCCGATCATTCCGGTTGCGGATCAGCCGACCAAATCCCTGTTTTAGGGTGAGGGCCGCTTGGGGAAGTTGATAGGTCGCAAAAGGGTCTGCGCCGTGTTCTTCGGCGTTGCGCATTCGCGCGGCGACGATTGGATCGCTGGGGCAGCGAAATGGCAGCTTTGCTAAGATCACAAGCGATAAGGCATCCCCTGGGACGTCAATCCCCTGCCAAAATGCGCTGGTACCTAAGAGGGACGCCCGGCTGGTCTCGGAACCGGTTGACAAGCTCCTGGTGTGGTCGCTCGCCTTGGACAAATACGGGATAGGGGACGCGTTTGCGCAGGCGGTTGGCGGCTGCGTGCAGTGCGCGATAACTGGTAAATAACACAAAGGCGCGGCCTTGGGTGAGCTCGAGCAGCTCCTCGACTCGCTCGCAGCTTGCTTTGTCAAACGTAGCCTCGCTGGGAAGTGGGAGATCTCGCGGCAGATACAAAAGTGCCTGATCGCGATAGCAAAAGGGTGATTGCAGGACGAGGTCATCGGCGTTGTGCTTATCCAGGCCAAGTCGATCGCGAATATAGTCAAATCGATCTTCCACTGTGAGTGTGGCCGAAGTGAACACCGCAGTTGGCGTCATCGCTGAGAGTGCTGGTAGCAAGAGAGTGCTTACGTCGGTCGGAGAGGCGCGCAAGGCAATCTTGCCCCCGACCATTTCGCACCATGGGACGTGGTCGGTGTGGCCTCCACGTTGCAGGTTTGTTTCGGCGATTGCGGCTAGATCGTTTCGCTTGCGATCGACGCGTCGGCCGATCGCGATCAACTCCTCACGGATTTCGTCGGGTTGGTCGGGCGCCTGGGCGACAGCAATGGCGCGTTGGCCAAACCGCTCCATGACGCCGTCTAGCGCGAACCAACGCGATTCGATGGTGGTGTCCGCAAACAGCTGGCTTGGGAGTTCTGAGCGATTGCTGTCTACGGTGCCGATTTGGGCAATGCGTGTGGTAAGAGCGGTAAATAGCCCGTTTGCGGATGTTTCCAACTCCTTTGCGACAAAGGGAATCTCGCCCGTGTCTACGGCGCCCTGGCGGCCGGCTGCCGTTTGTAGGTCCGCGCTGAGCGTCGCAAACTGAGACCATGATACGCGAAGGCTAAAGTGCTCGGTCATGATCTCCTCCAAGAGGTGGCTCTCGTCAAAAATCACCGCGTCGTAGTCCGGGAGTACGCGGGCACCTCGGGTGGTACTGCGCAAGGATAGGTCCGAGAAAAACAGATGATGATTAACGAGAATAATGTTTGCCGACTCGGCTTTTCGCCGCGCCTGGGTCACAAAGCAATTCTTGTAATGGGGACACTTTTTTCCCAGACGGGTTTTCACTGCTGACCGTGACTTCGCGCCATAGCGGAGAATCTTCCGCCAAGGGGAGAGCCCATGCTCGATCCGGGCGACGGGGCTCGATAGTCGGCTCGATCTCCAGAGATGCTGGTTGGCGCCCCAGGCGATCAGTTTTTCTAGCGAGTTGGCCGATTTCTAGGAACACAGGCGGTCCCGGGAAGAAGCGAACCCTGCGCTGCGGCATAGGCATTTAGTTTCCGTTTGCAAACATAGTTTGCAACGCCTTTCAGCACTTGAACCGAAAACGGCTTCGAAACAAGCTGTTCGAGCACTGGGATATCGTGTTTTAATATCTGGTCCTGTAAGGCCTTGGTACCCGTCGAAACGACGATGCGTTGGCCGCTTTCGACGGCGGGGACGAGATAGGCGAGGGTTTTTCCGGTTCCCGTCGGAGATTCAATGAGCAATCGGTGGCTGTTGGCTAGCACTTCCCTGACCGCCTCGGCCATGCGCCGTTGCTCAGGACGGTCCTCGTATCGCGGCATCACCGCAGAAAGGGCACCGCTCGGCGCAAAACACGTTGGTCATTAGGGGGGTGTCCCTACTATGAATGTACCACCAGATAAGCACCTGAAACCGCAGGGAGCGTTGTTCGTTGGTCACGTAGAACAACTATGCTCCCTCCTTACGCCTTCCCTGCAATTCCATGTGTTTATCTGGAGGGCACTGGCATAATAGGGACACTCCTAGTCGTTTTCGGCTTGCTCCGATTGGCCTTTTCTACGTGCCCGCTGACACCAAAGCGGCGATCGAGCTCGATCCACACGTCTTTCAGTGCAATGTTTTCGCCGCTGCCAGACCGACGAGTACATGAAACAGCAGATCTGCAGTCTCATGAACAACCGCCTTGGTTTCACCGGCGGGAAGCTCGTCTGCGAGCTCGCCGTGCTCTTCGGCAATCTTTGCGAGAATTTTTGTCATCCCACCGTTCAGCAGGGATTTTGTGTAGCTGGTGTGTTCATTCCCGCTGTCGCGGCGGTTTTCGATGGTTTGAAACACACGGTCGAGCACGACCGCTGGTGGGGTAAAGGTCGCAACCGGCTCGCCGTCGATATCTTGAAAAAAGCAAGTCGTTTTCCCCGTGTGGCAGGCAGGCCCTGTGGGGGTTGCAATGATCAGAATCGTGTCGCCATCGCAATCGATCCGTAGCTCTTTAACGGCAAGCGTATTTCCCGAGGTCTCGCCTTTTTTCCACTGTCGTTTACGCGATCGCGAATAAAAATGAGCAAATCCGCTCTCTCGCGTCTGTCTGAGTGCTTCTGGATTCATCCATGCCATCATCAGAACCGCCCCAGTCTGTGCATCCTGCACAATGGCCGGTACCAGCCCCAAATCGTTCCATTTGGGTGTTTGTAAATCTTCCACGGGCCGAGTCTACTCGAATTCGCAGACGGGTACCCAAAGATTGGCACCTTCTCTTTGACGGTTGCCCAGATTGCACGGCGGATGGGACTCGCCCGTCTGGGGGGCCAGCGCATCGCAGACGATCTCCAAACGCGCGGGACGATTCTGAGCAAAACGCCTCGCGCCAGGCCTCGTTGACGTCCAATCGTGATTTTGAGCCCAATGGATTCAGCTCCAATGTGGAACCATTGAAGCTAAGTTTTCAGGGAGTGAGCGATTCAGTTGGTTTATGGCGAAACCACCCGTGCGACCACATCATGATTTGCGAGGAATAGATCCAAGTGGCAGATACATGAGCGTTGTCGGGGAACCTGCCTGGTTTCTCCCTCCCAGGTTTGGATTGAGACAAAGCCAAAGAGTTCATAAAGAGGGATTGCATTTGCCTTGGCGTCAACGACGATGCCAACGCAACCCAGTTCTTTTTGCATTTGTTCTGCTAATTCCAAACAAAACCTTAGCAGCGCTTTTCCTAAGCCTTGTCCCCGGACCCGCCGGTCTACGGCGAGGCGAGCGATACGAAGCACAGGGACAGGATAAGGAGGCATCTTTTTCCCGGAAGGAAGATCTTCTGCATCCAAAGAAGCCGGCGAAACTGTAGCAAAACCGAATATATTTTCGTTGTCTATCGCTACATAGGTGACACCTATGTGATGTCGAAATTGATTTTGGCCGGCGTAGCGATGAAAATATAAGTTTAGTGCCTCGTCCTCTGCGTCAAACGCGCTGCGATCGTCGGAGGGAAGTAGGGCACGAATTTCAACGGTCATCGAAGAGCTGTTTCATCGCTTCGGTTGGTGCTGGTGGGTGCGATGTCAAGTTGCGAACTTTCTCGGCGGAATCCTTTGTTAGAACAATTCGCGCAGGGATGACAATGTCGATTGGTAGCTCCTCCAATGCGCGCAAGTGGTGCATGAGTGCTTGTTCGATGACGTAACCACGTGTACTTCCAGTAGAACGGACATAGCGATCAATGCGCTTCTTCGTCTCGGATGAAATATGTGCCGATATCTGCGTCATTGTCTCCTTCATATGACTATATATATAATATAAATTTATAGATGTCAATCGAGAGACAGATCAGGACAGTTTGTAAAGTTTTGTCTAAATAATAGTTTTTATTCGGTTAATCGGACCGCCACGCCGTGATCGTGGAGGTAGCGTTTGACCTGTGGAATTGAATATTGGCCATAGTGAAAGATCGAGGCGGCTAAGATCGCGTCGGCGCCGCCCTCGGTAACGCCGGCGTGGAGGTGCTCGAGGGTACCAACACCACCGGAAGCGATGACTGGGATCGAGACTGCCTCGGCGATTGTTCTTGTAAGATGGAGCTCGTAGCCCTTGCCAGTCCCGTCGCGGTCCATACTAGTGAGCAAGATCTCACCAGCGCCACGATCGGCCATTTGACGGCACCATTGCACGGCATCGTGGCCTTCGGGGGTGCGTCCGCCATGGCTATAGATTTCGTAGCTGCCATCGTCTCGGCGCTTGGCATCGACGGCAACGACAATGGCTTGATTGCCAAATCGTCGTGCGGTTTGATTGACCAGCTCTGGCGTCCGTATCGCGGCTGTGTTGATGCCAACTTTGTCTGCGCCGGCGTCTAGGAGTTTGCGCGCATCGTCTGCAGTGCGAACACCACCGCCGACGGTGAGCGGGACAAACACGCAATCTGCAGTGCGTTTGACGACGTCAATCATTGTTGCTTTGCCGTCGGGTGAGGCCGATATGTCCAAAAAGCAGATTTCGTCCGCCCCTTGATGATCGTAGGTGCTGGCCTGTTCGACGGGGTCGCCGGCATCGCGAAGCTCGACGAAGTTGATCCCTTTGACGACGCGTCCGTCTTTTACGTCGAGGCAGGGAATGATCCGCTTGGTCAGCATGACGGCACTTTACTCTTTGAAGGACTCTTGGGTGACCGCCACCGCGTCGGCGACGGTAAAGTGATTGTCATAGAGCGCACGGCCGATAATCGCATACGGGATGTTTGCTGCCGCAAGTGCGCGCAAGTCATCAAGGCTGGTAACGCCGCCCGATGCAATGACCTCGGTTTTGTCGCCGAGGTGTTTTGCAAGCGCGGCTGTTGCATCTACGTTGACCCCGGCGTGCATCCCGTCCCGGGCAATATCGGTATATAAAACGGCCGCCGCGCCCCATGCGGCGGCGCGGGCTGCGAGTTGTTCCGCTTTGACACTAGACTTCTCTACCCATCCCTCAACTGCGACGTTCCCGTCGATGGCGTCAACCCCGATAATCACTTTCCCCGGAAACTGCCTGCAGGCCTGCTCGGCAAATCCTGGGTCCTTGACGGCCGCTGTCCCGAGAACCGCATAGGATGCTCCCGCGTCGAAAAGCGTTTCGAGTGCAGCTTGATTGCGGATCCCGCCACCGACCTCAACAGGAATCGGTGACTCTTTGAGCATGCGGTCGATGAGATCTTGATGCGCCCGCGCGCCAGCAAAGGCACCATCTAGATCGACAATGTGGATCCGACTCGCTCCCTGTGCTGCAAATTTTGCAATGAGTTCCCAGGGGCGCTCGCTAAATACCGTGACGTCTTCGCGTTTGCCCTTGCGCAGGCGGACGGCGTTTCCGCCGAGTAAATCAATAGCTGGGATGATGTTCATGATTGTTCCACAAAGTTTTGTAGCAGCCGCAATCCCAGGCTTTGACTCTTTTCTGGGTGAAACTGGCAGGCGAAAATATTGTCTTTGCGAATGGCGGCGGGAAATGGCTTGCCGTAGTCACAGGTCAAAATAACCGTATCGAGATCTGTCGGCTGGACATGATAGGAGTGAACAAAATAAAAATAACTGTCATTGGCGATATTAGTCAAAAGTGGGTCCCGTTTTTTTTGTTCGTTGTATCTGACCCGATTCCATCCCATGTGGGGCACTTTCAACGTTGGATCTGTTGGGCGAAACCTGCACGCATGACCACCAAGGATTCCAAGCCCGGCAACCGGGCCGTTTTCTTCACTGGATTCGTAAAGTGCTTGGAGTCCGAGACAGATCCCAAGGTAGGGGCGTCCAGATGCAATGGCCTCACACAATGCCTGTCTCAGTCCGGTCTCTTCTAGCTTTTGGACAAAATGGCCAAACGCCCCTTGTCCGGGAACGACGACTTTATCGGCCTTGCGGACAAGGTCGGCATCCCCGGTAACCACAACGCTACATCCTGCATGCGCGATGGCCCGCTCGACGGAGCGGAGGTTTCCAGCACCGGTATCAATAATCGCAACGTGGGGTTTCATAGCCAACCGATAGCATGCATCTCAACAAGCGTGCTCACTTCGTAAGCGTCCCTTTGGTCGAGGGGATTTGTCCGCCGAGTCGTGGATCGATCCGAGACGCCATATCGCAAGCGCGGGCAAACGCCTTGAAGATCGCCTCAATAATGTGGTGCGCATTGTCGCCGTAGTGGAGCACGACGTGCAAATTGCATTGCGCTCGAGTGGAAAATGCGGCAAAAAATTCTTTGGCGAGCTCGCAATCGAAGGTTCCCACCCACCGGCCTCGTAATCCATCGACCCTCCAAACAAATGCGGGCCGCCCGCAAAAATCCACTGCGCAGGTTGCGAGAGTCTCGTCCATAGGGATCGTGGCCGATCCATAGCGCACTAAACCCGCGCGATCGGCCAAGGCCTGCTCGAACGCTTGCCCTAAGCACAGGCCGACATCCTCGACCGTATGGTGGCCGTCTACCTCAATATCGCCGGCCGCTGTCATTTGGGTGTCAAAACAACCGTGGCGGGTAAAGGCCTCGAGCATGTGGGTTAAAAATGGCAACGGTGTCGTGATATCGCCTTTACCGGTCCCGTCAATATCAAGTGACAGCTTGATTTGGGTCTCTTTGGTGTTTCGTTCGATCTCGCTTGTTCGTGCCACGGCCCCGTTTCTAGCACAATTCGTGGGACCAACAAGAACTGCTTACTCTAAACTGGACAGAATCCGGTCGTACCAACGATTGAGGTGGTTTGGAAACGGCCACATCCACCCATAAGAGGGGCCTAAGAATTGGTTGAGGATGTGTTTCCGAAGCGCCGGACACCGTGCTGCGGTGAGTCCGCGAACCCGTGCCGTCGACCGGATCGTCTGCTCGTAGGCCTGCTTTTCAAAGCGCGCGCGAAAGTAGGCAAATCCCATGGGGAGCGGGATGAGCAGATAGAGTAACGCCATTCCGAGTGTTGTGTACTTGCGGAACTGACGTAGATGAACCCGCTCATGCTCGAGAACAATGAGCCGCTCGATCGGGTCGGTTTGCTCCCAGTTCGGAGTGACGTAGATCTTTTGACCAATCGTGGTCTGGTACCTCTCGAGATAGGTGCGCATTTGGCCGAAGGTAATCCAAACAAGACCATAGTGAATCCAGGTCTGAAACCGAGATTCACGCTTTGGGATCAGGCGGAATCCGGGGAACTCCGCTTCCATGTCGCTGATGAGCTGCTGAAGCTGATCCTCTGGCTCGGGCACGGCGCGAAGTATATATCGACGAGTGGGGGACGGATCTAACTTTTGCAACTTTTGAAAAAACAAAAGTTGCAAAAGTTAGATCCGTCCCCCACTCGTCTCCCTTGACTTCTGCGCGCAGGCTCCGTAGCGTGGCGCGCTTATGAATCTGACGGCCGGCCTTAACCCTCCACAACGCAAGGCGGTGATGCACCTCGATGGTCCGCTGCTTGTGTTGGCCGGTGCTGGGTCGGGCAAGACTCGGGTCATCATTCATCGAATCGCGCGCCTATTGTCAACCGGCGTTCCCCCCGAGGCAATTGCCGCGCTCACGTTTACCAATCGAGCTGCCGCAGAAGTTCGCGAGCGGATTGCGAAGCTATTGCAAAACAAACGTCAGGCGTCCAAAGTGACGATTGGGACGTTTCATTCATTGGGATTGCAAATCCTAAAACGCGAGTACGAACGACTTGGTCTTCCGAAGGGGTTTGTCGTTTACGATAGTGCGGACCAAATCGGTCTCATGCGAGAGCTATTGCGGCGGGTTCACCTCAAAAATCGCAGGTTTGATGTCAAGGCGGTCGCAAATCGGATTTCCTTGGCAAAAAATGGATTCGTCCGGCCAGAAGATTACGATCCCGACGAGGACGATGAGTATGACCTGATCACCGCCGAGATGTATCCACGCTATCAAACCGCGCTGCGGGCTTGTGGAGCAGTGGATTTTGACGACCTTGTCACCGAAGTTGTTCACCTCTTAGAAACCGACGCAGAGGTACAGGACTACTGGCAACGGGCGTTTCAGCACATGCTGGTTGATGAGTATCAAGATACCAATCGGTCGCAATTGCGCTTTGTCAAGCAGTTGTGCATCAGACATGGCAATCTCTGTGTCGTTGGTGATGACGATCAATCGATCTATAGCTGGCGCGGCGCAGATCCGACGAATATTCTCCAATTTTCCAAAACCTTTCCCGGCGCGGAGGTAGTCAAGCTTGAGCAAAACTATCGATCGACCCAGGCAATCCTGTCGGTTGCCAACGCGGTGATCGCGAACAATCAAGATCGATATGGTAAAGAGCTGTGGACCCAAAAGCCGGGTGGCGATGTCGTGAGCCATGCTGTTGCCGCCTCAGGGCAAGAAGAGGCTAAGTTTGTTGCTCGTCGTATTTTTGAAATGCACGAGCAAGACCAGCGTCGATACCGTGACTTTGCGGTTCTGTATCGATCGAATAAGCAATCCCAAGCGCTTGAAGAGGAGCTTCGCAGTCAGCGCATCCCCTATGTGATGTATGGTGGGCAGCAATTTTATGAGCGCAAAGAAGTCAAAGACGTAATTGCGTATTTACGCCTCGCACTTAATGCGCGGGACGAGATCGCGTTGCGCAGGATTGTCAACTATCCGGCGCGGGGGATCGGGCCAACGACAATCCAGTCGCTAGCAAATTGGGCAAAGACCCGCAAGGTGTCCTTATGGCAAGCGGTTCGGGATGTTGAGCGCGCACCAGGGTCGATTCGCCCGGGCATCCGGGCGAGCATCGCCAAGTTTGTCGAAACGATTCAATCGCTACAGTCATCGATCCGCGCGGCCCCGGCAGTATCAGCGTGTCGCACGCTCATGAACAATATCCGCTTGTACGATGATCTACGTGCGAGTAGCCCGAGCATCCCGGCGGCCCAACGACGCATGGATAACATTGCCGCGTTGCTTCGCTCGTTGGAGCGGTTTCAGAAAGAAACCCCCGATCCTCGTGCTCTGCTCGAGTATTTGCGGCAGCTCTCTTTGGCGAGCAAGGACGAGGAAGTAGAGACCGGTGACCGAGTAACGCTAACAACCCTGCACAGCGCGAAGGGACTCGAGTTTCCGATCGTCTTTCTCGTCGGCATGGAAGAAGAAATATTGCCTCACGCCCGCACCCTTGCCCCTCATAGCACCGATGTGAACGATCCGGATCACGCTGCGACCCTCGCCGAGGAGCGTCGGCTGGCATACGTTGGGATGACTCGTGCTAAAGAAATGCTAACCATGACCCGCGCCCACGCGCGCTTCCGCCATGGCAAACACCGACCTCGAGTTCCCTCCCGGTTTCTTCTCGAGATTCCAGAAGACTTGATTGAGCTTCGCGATCTCGCCTCTGAGGCCCAGCAACCCGTCAACACCGAAGAGCTCCGCGACTTCTTCCGCAGCTTCTAAAAACGGAGCCGCAGCGGGCGTGAGCCGGCGCCATGCGGCGTTGCTCGCTGCGATGCCTGCTCACGTACCCAAAAGTACGCTCCGCGGGCTTCTCGCTCGCGCCTTGCCTGGCGCCGGCTCACGCCCGCTGCGACGCCGTTTTATGCTTCTGGAGGATCGACGCATGGCTCAAAGTACGCTCCGCGGGCTTCTCGCTCGCGCCTTGCCTGGCACCGGCTTACGGCCGCTGTGACTCCGTTTAATGTTTCTGGAGAGTAGAATTGGGTGTTCAAAATGTGTTGTTCGCTGCACGGGTCCTGGTTCGCGTCTTGTCGTTGTTGATTCGGCGGATACCTGCTATCCTGTTTAGGTGTTTGAGGCAGCCGAATTAGCCCCCGAAACCACTCGACGTCTTCATCGCAAGGAATACGAAAAGATGGTGGATATCGGTTTGTTCGAGGACGAAAAGCTAGAACTTTTGAGAGGAACGTTGGTTACAATGAGTCCCCAAGGAACGAAGCATGCGACCGCGTTGCGGCGCCTAGCGCGGTTTCTCATGGCCGCTGTTGGCAGCCGTGCGGTCGTTCAAGTACAAAGTCCTCTTGCATTGTCCGACGAGTCAGAACCCGAGCCAGACTTGTCGATTGTTCCCAATGGGGACTACTGGGAAAAGCACCCGAGCCAAGCGAGCCTCGCAGTTGAAGTAGCCGATTCTTCGTTGAACAAAGACCGCAAGATTAAGACCGATATTTATGCACAAGCGCAAATCCCGGAGTATTGGATTGTAAATCTTGCCGATGAGACATTCGAAGTTTACTGCGGAATTGGAAATGGGACCTACAGCGAAAAACGCACATATCATAGAGGCGACGAGTTTACTCTATCTGTATTTCCCGACGTTCACATAACCGTTTCAGACTTTCTCCCCTAACGCGGGTTCCTCTACGGCCTAACGCTAGCTGCTGTCACTGTGTTGTTTTGATGCGTTGTCTTGCTAATCCGACGTAGCGGGGATCTGCATCGCCGGCGATCCATTTGCGTCCGAGTCGCTCGGCGACGACGGCGGTGGTTCCCGAACCTACGAAGGGATCGACAACCAAGGCGTCCTCGGTAGTCGCTGCGGCAATAAATCGGCGGATGAGCTCCTCTGGTTTTTGCGTTGGGTGATAGGTTCGCTCGGCGACGCCGTTGCACAATACCGGGATCTCGAGGACATCGCGGGGTTTTGCCCCAAGCGGATGAGGCGTCCAGCGGTCCCGGCGTTTGCCTTGGCCGTATTGGGAGGACACCGATTGGACGCGCTCGGGATAGCGTTGGGTGTGGTTGTTATATGGGATGCGAATGGGGTCGATGATCAGCTTGGGAAAATCCTTTTTGCGCAAGTGGAGGATGGACTCATGCGATCGTCCCCAGTCACTACCCAAGTTTGCTTTATTGCGATAATACCAAATCAGCCACCGGCAACCCCCATCGAAGCGCTTTGCCGCCCGCACTTTGATGTCCGCGAGAATCTCAGAAAACCCACAGACATAGGCAGACCCTGTTTTCGAGAGAACCCGCTCGACCTCTGCCAACCACCTATCGCACCAATCGATGTAGGCCTCCATGGAGCCAAATCGATCCCAATCATCTTTACCGATTGCGTAAGGTGGATCCGCGACAACCAGATCGACACTTTCGCTCGCGAGCGAGCTGAGGAGCTCCTGGGCGTCGGCGCGCCAAAGGACGCCAAGATTGGTTTCGAGTGCCTTGCGCATCGGTGACGCCGCGCCGTCCAGATCTTGTGGAACAGGCAGCTCGGCTGCGACTCGCGGCGCGCGCTTTGGCATGGGCTATTTTTTGACTGGCTTGCGAAGTTCGACAGAGCGAGCGTGCGCTTCTAGGCCTTCGATCTTGGCAATTCGAGAAATGTGGGGAATCTGGCTGTGCAGCGCCTCGGCGCTGTACTCGAGAATCGAAGTTCGTTTGTAAAAATCGTAAACGCCGAGTGGTGCCGCATAGCGGGCGGCGCCGGCTGTCGGAAGCACGTGGTTTGGTCCGGCGACATAGTCCCCGGTTGCCTCCGGAGAGTAATTGCCGACGAAAATCGCGCCCGCTGTGTGGATCTCCTTTGATCGCTCACGAGCGTTGTCGATTTGAAGCTCTAAGTGCTCTGGTGCATAGCGATTTGCGACATCGATGGCTGAGGCAACGTCATCGACAATGATCGCAACACCAAAACGGGACAATGACTCTCGCGCGATTTCGTTTCGATCCAGTTGTGGAAGTTGCCTTGCTAGAGCTGCATCAACAGCATCGACAATGGTCTCAGATGTCGTGACTAAGATGGGTCGGGCGTCTCGATCATGCTCAGCCTGAGCAAGTAGATCTGCGGCCACCCACTCGGGATTTGCGCTTTCGTCGGCAATGATGAGTACCTCAGACGGACCTGCAATAGAGTCAATGTCTACATCCCCAAAGACAATCCGCTTTGCGGTTGCGACCCATTTGTTGCCTGGCCCGACGATCTTATCGACGCGGGGGATCGAGTTGGTCCCGTAGGCGAGTGCGGCGACCGCTTGGGCGCCGCCAATTTCAAATACTCGACTGACCCCAGCGAGTTGCGCAGCCGCAAGCGTCGCCGGCGAGGCGCCAGGGGTGACCATGATAATCTCGCGAACCCCAGCAATCCGCGCCGGAATTGCGGTCATGAGGACAGAGGAGGGATACAAGGCCGTCCCTCCGGGGACATAGATTCCAATACGTTGCATTGGTGCAACGCGCATCGCAAGCTGGATTCCGTCGGTTTCAGTCTCGTATCCGCGCTCAATTTGCAGCTCGTGAAATGCCGAGATCTTTTGCGACGCGTATTTCAGCGCGTCTTTTACCCCCTGATCCAGGGATTGGGCGGCGGTTTGCCAGTTTTCGGGGGGAATTTCGTAGCTACCGTGTGAATTTGGTTCGCGCTGGTCAAATCGGCGAGTATAGCGCACGACCGCATCATCGCCGCGCTCTCGCACCTCATTGATGATTGTCTCAACGGTCTCTACAACCTTCGTTTCTGTTTGCGTCGCCCGGTCACATACGTACATCAGTTCGGGTTGTGCAGCGGGATCGGAGTGTTGGATTCGACGAAGCATTTAGTATCGCTTGGGGGGCAGCCCGAGATTTGAGGTGTTAGACCGGGCCCAATACTACGATACCTGGACGTCCTGTCCAGTCAGTAACTGCCAATCAGCGTGTATTTGGCCTTGCTCAACGACTGATGGTAGTGAATTATCCCGCTTTCCGTCGTTGGGATACCCAATCTCAGTGATCCAAGGGGTAGACCAAACGGCTTCTGATGATAACGAGTGTACGCGACGCACCCATCTGCACCGGAGAAACCATTGTCCAATTTTCTATTTAGCTCAGAGTCGGTTACCGAAGGCCATCCTGATAAAATTTGCGATCAAATTTCAGATGCTGTTCTCGATGCGATTATTGCCAATGATCCCGAGTGTCGTGTCGCTTGTGAGACGTTTATCAAGACCGGGTTTCTCGTTGTTGGCGGTGAGGTGACCACGGATTGCTACGTAGAAATCCCTGCAATTGCTCGCAAGACCATTAAAGAGATCGGCTATAGCGATAGCGCAATGGGGTTTGACTACGAGACCTGTGGAGTGTTGACCGCGTTGGAGCAGCAATCTCCGGATATCGCCCGTGGGGTGGATCGCGGGAATCCAGAGAAGCAGGGAGCAGGTGACCAAGGGCTCATGTTTGGCTACGCTTCGGATGAGACCAAAGAGTGCATGCCCTTACCGATTCAATTGGCCCATAAGCTCGCTTTAAAACTCGCCCAGGTTCGCAAGCGTAGGACACAGGGGGTTGATTTTCTTCGCCCCGATGGCAAAAGTCAGGTTTCGATCCGCTATGAGGACAATCGCCCCGTAGCGGTGGACGCGATTGTTGTTTCTACGCAGCATAGTGCAAAAGCGACGCGTAAGATGATTGTCGAGGCGATCCAAGACCTTGTAATTGGTCCTGTGGTCCCCAAGCGCTTGATCACATCAAAGACCAAATTTCACATCAACCCAACCGGTCGATTTGTTGTCGGAGGACCACAGGGCGATTCGGGTCTTACGGGCCGTAAGATTATCGTGGATACCTATGGTGGAATGGCTCGCCACGGGGGTGGTGCCTTTTCGGGGAAAGATCCGTCAAAAGTCGATCGCTCAGCGACGTATTATGCTCGCTACATCGCCAAACATGTAGTCGCGGCAAAGTTGGCCAAACGTTGCGAGGTGCAACTCGCCTATGCGATCGGTGTCGCAAAACCGGTTTCGATGCTTGTCGATACCTTTGGTACGGGCATCGTCGATGATCAAAAACTATCTAAGGCCGTCGCCAACATCTTTGATGCGCGTCCTGGAATGCTGATCCAAGAGCTCGATTTAAAGCGTCCCATTTTCCGACAAACCGCTGCTTATGGTCATTTTGGCCGCAGCGATGCGGATTTCACTTGGGAGCAAACCCCACGGATCGACGAGCTTCGCTCGGCGCTCAATGTGAAAAACGGTGCCAGCACCAGGAGCAACGGCAAAGTAAACGGTAAGAGAGCCAACGGCAAAGCTCGATCTCGAGTCAAGGCATCGCAATCGATCTCCCCATCGCTATGATGGGTAGGGTCGATGGCTATCCCATCGTGCGGTTCTAGGGCGCGACGACAAAGCTCGTCGCGCCCTTCCCTATTGGCGCTGTGAATTCGCTTGCTGGCTTATCGATACGAATTTTGTCTGTACCGGTAACGACTGGGATACCGACTATCAAAACCACACCATTTTCACCCGTTGCACCGCCGGGCTTCCATTCCCCGTCGCGATGGTATAGTGAAATTGCCCCGGCCGAGAGCGACTCCGCGGTGATGCCCGCACCGGTGGTGTAGACGACGATGGTCGCTGTGTTGTTTTGATCGACCTTAATCGGCTCGATCGCACGAAATAGATCTGCTCGGGCCTTCAGATCGAGAAACGCGGCGTTTTGATTGGTATTTCCAACAACAGAGACAACGAGGCTTGGAGGTCCTTTGGCAACCTCGGAATCCGTGATCTGCAAAACGGTCTCGGCATCCTTTTTCCCATCGACGACGAGTGCAAAGTCTCCGTCTTTTTGCGGAGCAACTGTGTTGGTTGTTCCACGTTCGGTGATCTTGTGTTTACTAAAATCGATATCGCTGCCAGCTGCTTGGGTTGGGCAAGTGTCGGGGGCCAAAATCGATGTGATGATGCATAAACGACCCGATACCGTGTTGACGTCCGGCGCCGGCTGAGCCCCTGCATCTTGGCTGGGGCCACGCAAAGTGGGTAAGTTTGTCAGAACCGCGTCTCCGCGATGGGGATGACGCTCTTCGCTGCCGCAGGACAACAGCATCAGCATAGTGGAGGCAACCAGAATTCTAGCCATCATGGCGCTAACCCTACGACAATGCACGGGTGTTTGCCATAAGATTTTTTTGCATGGAAAGAAGTTACCGAAAACGCTGCTATTCCATCCTACCGCCGGGGCTGAGTTTACCCATTTCGCGGTATTCGAGCTGAATGGCCCGCTCTAGGTGATTGTAGTTTAAAGGGACACCCTCTTGGGCGGCAAGGAACGCCGAGCGAAGTGCACTATTGCGAATATATCCCCCTGACATTGGGTACTTGGTCGCCAACTCCGCAAAATCAAAGTCTCCTTCGGTTGGGACTTGTGCTGGGAAGTGGACGGCCCAGAGCCTGGCTCGCATTTCTTCATCTGGGAACGGAAACGCAAGACGCAGCGAGAGGCGCCTTTTAAATGCACTGTCCATCGAGCCTTGAAGGTTTGTGGTCAAGATTGCAACACCGTCGAAACTATCGAGTCGTTGCAATAGGTAGTTTACTTCTAAATTGGCGTAGCGATCGACGCTGGATTTTACCTCGGTGCGTTTTGCGAACAACGAGTCTGCCTCGTCAAATAGGATAATCGCTTGCCCATCCTCGGCGGCATCAAATACCCCACCAAGATTTTTTTCGGTTTCGCCGATCCACTTGGAGGTAACTTGCGCCAAATCGACACGGTACAGATCGAGACCGAGCTCTCGGGCGATGAGTCCCGCAACGAGAGTTTTTCCGGTCCCAGGTGGACCGTGGAAGAGCGCCGTTAATCCTCGGGAAGTACTTACTGTTTTTGCAAAGCCCCACTGCTCGTAGACGGTCCGGCGGTGCTGGATCCGGCCCAAGAACTCGCGAATACTGTCGAGGACATCAGCTGGCAAAGCGACCTGCTCCCAGTGGGCGAGTCGCTTGATTTGTGTCGCGACGCTGCCGAGGCGCGCTTCAATATGTTGCCGGGTGGCGCTATCGAGGGTCTCTGTTACGTCCGCGCCCTCGGCCATCTCGTTGCTTCCCCGGAGCCGAGCCGTGGTCCTGCTCATGACGGTCTCAATCGTCCCTGGGCCAATACGAAACCGCGCTGCGAGCTGGGTCGCACCGTCGACACGAAGCCCATGACGTTTGCTGGATTTTTTCCAAAAAGCGAGCCGCTGGGTTTCGTTTTGCGGAGGGATAACAAAAGACAGGTATCCGGGGTCAATGGGGATCCGGTACTCGGGGTCGTGCGAAATGTAATGGGTCCTGGATGTTCTTGGAGTACGCTATGAAGGTGTTGTTTTCCCTCGGCTCCCTCGATATCGAGGTGTTCGAGACCACTAATACAGGGGATCGCTCCTCGCATTCGGGCCCGGCGCAATTCAATGCGGAGAACTTCGGCGGCGACCCTCAGAGATTTTGCCATTCGGTCGGCATGAATGACGGCGAGTGGTTGATTTGCGCGCGCTGCCAAAGCGACCAATAGTGTGCGCCGGCCCGTTCCCGGGCGCCCACGAATCGCCAGGCGCAGAGCCGTGCTAGCGCCCAGGGGCTGTGCTAAGGCAACCACGACATCGCGTTTGAGTGCTTGTGGCAGCGCCAGGCGTTGGAGATCCGCGGCGGTTCCCGCAAAAACGTCGGTGAGTCGACCCGCACCGCGCAGCAGATCATCGCCTCGGAGTCGTGCGAGTAGTACTGGATCCACGCTCAGCGGTGCGAATAAATAGTGGTCATTGGTGGCGCGCGTCTCGAGAATAAGTGCATTCCTAATTAAAGGAGCGTCCTCAGTTAGCTCTGCAGCTACTTCGTGACGTGCGTTTCGATTGTCGCCCGCCAGTACAATTTGAATGAGCTGTCGATCGCATACCGGGCGTGCTTCATCATTGGCAATGATCCCGTAGAGTCGTGCGATTTCACCGCGTAGCGCGGGAGCGGCTACTGCCAACAGAATTCGTGCCGCCGTTTGGCTAAGACCAAATTCACGATTCAACTCGATGAAGGGCAAAGTGTCGCCGCGCGCCAGTGATGCCAACTGTCTATTGGTCAGCTTTTGGGTCGTCGTATCGACGCGTCGATGGGCCGCTTCGAGATGGTCTTGGGCACTTTGCGCCCTTCCGCCACCGAGCGCGAAGACCTCCCGTTCATAGGGCCTGGCATCCAATGCGGGTTGGCTTAGCTTTCCCGTATCCCACGCGTCTGCGATGCTGCGAGTTGCCTGGGCCGCAACAACATCAAGAAGCTCGTCAAGATGCTCACGCGGACTTGAATATGGCTGTGTGTCGGGAGGTGCAACTGGTTTCGGTGGTAGAGGTAAGATGGGACCGAATGCCGCCAAGGGAAGATCGGGAACGACGACCTGCGTTGCTTCGGCCTCTGTTTTTACATCAGTAGGTTCTTGGGGGAGTTTGGGGTAGAACTCTTCTAGAACTTCTGGTTGTGGCAGTTGTGGAAATTCGGACTTTGGCGATTCCGTTTGCGGCACAGGCGAAACGTCAGAGCCCTTAGCCGGTGGGGAGTCCTCAACCGGTGGGGAGTGGCTGTGAATGGTTCGGATTCCACCGCCAAATAGCTCAGGATAAGATAGATGGACCACGGACAGAGCGCCGGCATCATTAAATCCCTGCCACTGCAAGATATTTGCCATCGGCATCGATCTCCACCTGTGCGACAGGCAGTGGCGGCGCGTGTCTCGGCCAAAATTTTGCCGAAACGGAGGTCCACGGCGACGAGCGTCGCCTCATCCACACAGACGATCGCCATTCCGCGCTGACGAGCCCAGGCCCAGTGGATTGCCTTTGTTAGGTCGATGGTGTGGATCAATCCGCCCTGGGGACGAAACACGATAAAGCGAGCGTCTTGCTCCGATGTTGTGAGCGCGGCTAAGGCCCTTCCGCCTAAGATACTCGCCCCGGCGACTGGTTTTCCCGATGGAACTCGAATGCTACTTGCAATCTCACCGCTGGCGTCACGTACATGCAGCAAGGCGTCGGTCCCCACCAGCAAGCGCCGTCCTCCGAGCGGAACGGCAAACGATGTGTTTTGTAGGGCGGTAGTTATGTCCTCGGTAGACCATTGACCGTCGACGTCCTGGATGAGGCACGATTGGTCTCCGGCCCACAGCGCCGCCTGTCTGGGTGTTTGCTTCCCGTTTGACGAAAGACCCGCGACGAAGCGCCCCGGTTTTGGAGGGCAAGGCAAGGGTGGAGTTGGCCCACATTTTTGGTCTGATGGTGCCCAGCCTGCGATGGTCCTTTTGCCCCAGGATTCTTCTCGAGATCAAATTGTTTGATCACATCCTGCGCGGTCCATATCTGGTGTCCTATGCACAAAAAGTCGACAAGGTCCGGCAAGGACAACGATGTACGTGGTGCGGTACCGAGTGCATCAACGATATCCACTCCCCCACGGCTGGCGGATCGCGACAAAGCGACCATTTGCAGACATCGAAATCAGCCTTGTATCAACAGGCATGGGTGCAACATCACACGGCTTTTCCAAAGGTGCAATGTCGCGGTTCCCCTGCATTGATACTGTTTACGTAAAAACGCAGCCAAAACTTGTTAAAAAATGGACCGGACTGCCTCCAAAAGATCGATGCTGCTCTATAAGTGATTAGAATTTCGGGATAGAACACCGTTGGGATGGACTCCTACACAATGTTAGAGTCATCACGTGATGCAGCTTAAGCCGGATAGCGCTCGTTGGGAGAGGTTTCTCTGTGATAAGCGACGACCCAGGCCCATTGCATGTGAGAAGCCTAGGCCACCCGATGGCTAAGTGACTGCCGCACCGAGTTCGAGCGAGACTACGACCGGCTACTGTTCTGCACTCCTGTCAGGCGACTTGCCGACAAAACACAAGTATTCCCCTTAGAAGCACATGATAGCGTTCGCACGCGCCTCACTCACTCACATGAGGTATCAAACCTTGCCCGCTCTATCGGAGTAAATCTGTTGAAACTACTGATCTCGGTGACGTTACGAAGACGGCAAAGAGAGACATTCCAGCGCTCCTCGCGGCAGTCGGCTTAGCACATGATCTGGGCAATCCTCCATTCGGGCATCAAGGTGAATGCGCCATGCGCGCATGGATTGTGGAAAACATCAGAGAGAGTAGTGAGTCTAGCGGTATTTGGTCGCAACTCAGTTTGTATGAAAAGAAAGATTTTGAGCAGTTTGAAGGAAACGCTCAAACATTTCGCCTGATAACGCAACTTCAGAATGTCTCAGACAAGCGTGGACTTAACCTTACCTATGCTACGTTAGCGACGCTCCTCAAGTACCCTTGCGGTGCACAAAAGCAGGACAAAAATGTTTCCTTTCTTAAGAAGGTAGGTGTTTTCTGTTCCGAGCGAGAGATCGCAAATGAGGTTTGGGCGGAGACTGGCCTGGAGGAAGGTCAACGTCATCCTTTAGCTTGGATTGTCGAAGCTTGTGACGACATCGCCTATTCGGTTATGGATGTCGAGGATTCTGTAAAAAAGGGTCTCGTCTCGTTTGCAGACGTAATTGCCTGGATCGAGAAGGAATGCAGCACAGACATCGTATCGGAATGGGTCGTCGACAGGTCGAAGGCCGATCATCTCAAACTCCGCAAGAAGGATCTAACACCGGCAGCGGTAAGTGACCTTACAATTCAGAAATTTCGAGTATTTGCTATATCAGCAATGGTCTCTACGGTCCGAAAAGCGTTCATCGAGAATTTTGATGCAATTGAGTCATTGACGTTTCGTCAAGATCTTGTATCCGCGAGTACTTCGGGGTTGTTGTGTCGGGCACTGAAAAAATTTGCTTATGAGCGAGCATATAAAAGTCCCGGTGTTTTGAAGATTGAACTAGAGGGTGCCAGGACAATCCACCGACTCATGACCCTCATTTGGGGCAGTATCCAGAATCGAGAGGAGCTATATCAGACCTACATCTATTCTCGGATTTCTGAAAACTACAGGTCGTTGCTAGAAGAAAGTGATTCGGCAGCCCGACGCATTCACCTTCTTTGCGACATGGTTGCAGGAATGACAGACACTTTTGCGTGCTCTTTAGAGGCCGAATTGCACAGCCTTAATCCGGAATTTAGGTGTAATGACTAAAGTACTTCCAAAGGCCATTAAAGCGAAAGCTCTGAGAAGACTAAAGTACTTTTTCTCGGAAGGAGAGCGATGGCGTGACCGAGGTCCTTTGGTGTCATTTGTCAGGAACCTCAAGGAGCGTGGAAATGTGTGGGCATTTGGCGGCATGGTTCGAGAGATGAGCCTATTGCAAGGTAACCAGGCCGAATTTGTTTCGGATGTCGATCTTGTTATCTCTGGAGTATCCGATAAAGAATTAGGTGAC
>CBDCWZ010000028.1:0-15714 GCA_965223575.1 Kofleriaceae bacterium | reverse complement strand
GGATCATTTGAATACGTTTCGTTTCAACCGTGTAGCGAGGGCGGGACAATCATCGTCGAAGGCGGTCATGTCCTCTATCAGCCGAAGGCCGACTTTGTTGGCGAAGAGCTGTGCGCGGTATGGGCCTACAATGGTCGCAGCTTTAGTGAAAAGCCGGCGGTTATCACTGTCGAGGTAACACCAGAGAAAGATAGCATCGTATTTACCCTGGCGTCCGAGGTGCAAAAAATCGTTCGCCGAACGGGACTTCTAGACAGCCTTTTCGGGACAACTGAGGGCGAAGTAACGCGCCAGTTGGGTAACCAGAAAATGACCGTTTCTGGGGATTTGGCGGATGCGCTGCGCTATAAAATGATGCAGGGTGAGAAAGTCGTTGGCGTTGGCATCGAGGATTGGAACCAAGCGACTGCTGGCGTCGAGGTGTCGGAACTGACGTCGGATGGCGAGATTTCTGTGACCGAGTTTGCGCGGTCCTCGCAGTGGATTCCGCGGCCGACCGTTGCGAAGCAGTTGGTCTATGAAAACCCCACGCCAGGAACGATCACGATTGGTGATAGCGGTCGCGTTTTGCGCGGTAGCGAGCCGCTGTTTGAGCAGACACCACATGGCCGGTTAACCCACGAGATTGATGGGGCGCAATCCGTGTATCGGCTACAGACCGCGGAGGGCGAGCTGACACTGGTCCGTAGCTTTGCCGATGGCAAAGAGGGCGACATCGTATCGGGCAAAGATGACTCGGGTCATACCTACCTCTACTTTGACCAAGACTCGGGCATGGGCGGGGGCGATCGGGTCATTGTCGAATGGCAGTTCGACGATAAATGGATCACCGGGACCAACGATGCAGGGATTCCTCAGACTGCTGAAGGTGCCCACCCCCGGCGCATGCGCGCTTATACTTCGCTGATCACGAATGATGGTGAAGGCACGGCCCGGACCTATCAATTCCCGCTCGGCGCGCTCGTTTCCGAAGTGCAGTTTACTGAGGTGCCCTGGGCGATTCCCGAGTTGGTCACCTATATTCAAGGTGCCCAAAAGCAAGTGGTTCGTTTTGGTCCCCATGCACCCGGAGAAGAGCTTCAGATCCAGGGGCGTATCTTGCACCTGACCGTGTGGATCAACGACATCCCGATCAAATACGAAATCCCGGTCACGAAAACAACCCGCGACCCTGACGCCAACATTCAATTTGTCCCAGATCCCGGCCAGGATCTCGTTGCCAAATACGTGCGCCCGGAGCGGATTTTGGCGGATTTATTTCAAATGTTTATCGGGCCGCAATACGGTGGCGTTTATGATCGTGGCAAGTTTAAGCAAACCGTGTGCTTGGCGCGCAATGCAGCCGGCTACTACTACGCGGCTCGCTGTGAGGAGGCGGTTGCGATCGATGTTCGCACGTGGGAGGCCGAGGGAACCTTGGATTTGGGTGGCGCGTTGGTTCCAGAGGGATATTTTCAATCTCGCAAAGCCTACGACCCGACCACCGGCAAGGAGGGGAACCTGCTCGGCGAGGTGGTTGTCATTGAAGAAAGCCTGCTCACGCATCTTGCGGCGTGGGAGCTTATGGACTGTGACGGCGATGGCATTGATGACTGCATGTGTGTGCGCGAGTTTAAGGCGGAAACCGGCGATGGGGGGTATTGCGACTATGACATCGATCGCGACGTTGCTATCCCGTCGGTACGCCGTCAAAAGATGGCTCTCTTGAGGAATCGCATCAAAGCAAAAAACAAGAAAAAGAAGGCAGAAAAAGCAGAGCGGGACAGAATCGCCAACGGCGGTCTAACACTGGACGACTTGGTAAAGGTTACAAACGAAACCGGAAAATATATTACAGAAATATATGACTTTCATGGGGGCGGTCGTCCCGCGACAATCAAACCCGAGGTGCTGCCGCTCATCGCCAAAATAGTCGATAACTTTGTCCCGCCAAGTCAGATCAAAGCGTGTAGCTTTATGCATGGCCAACCGCGGACGAACACGCAAACGCCGACCGCATGCAATGACGATCGTCTGACCGTTACCGGTGATGCCGAGAGGGAAAAACGCTACACGTCCTTGGGCAGTCTTTCCAATGTGATGCGAGTCACGTTTCAATTTCGCACCCATGATGACAAGGATAAAAATGCAAACCTCTATGCGCCAGCGGGTTTGTCGTCTACCAAGGTAACGCGTGAAAAGATGTGGTTGCATCTTGGCCCCACACAACATGCGTTGGGTGGGATTCGTATTGACTATATCGGTAAAAAGATCGATGCAGATACGGTATTTAGCGATAGCGAGGATGCTGGCAGCGCGGCATCAATGGCCCAAGGCTTAGATGGCATTGGCATCCGCTGGGGGACGACGCAGGCTGTGTTTGTCCAAGATGGCTCCGATGTTAAACGCAAACAGTGGAACACCGATAACTTTGGCTACCCGACACAAACTCAGGCCCGCACGGCACGTACGCATCCCGATACGACCTTGGCCGACGTGATTGTCGCGATCAAATCGTTTCATAACCTGAACTTCCAGAAGCTTCCCAACCCAGTTGAGTTGTCCGGCATGTTGCCGCAAGCCAATGTGGTAGATGATGTGCAAGACGGTTCGCTGCTCGGCCAAGAAATGGAGATCTCAGATGCAGCGACAGCTGCGTGTGGCTCGAGCCAAAGCGGCTGGAAGTTAGTTGCGCGCTCTGTGGAAGTCACCGGTCGCGGCAAACTGCTCGAAATCGGCACCCCAAAACGCATCGATTCCTCTCAAACGGAAACTTGGCTGTCGCGTATGCCGGCGTGCCGCGCGCAATTGGAAAAGGACAGCGGCAACCTCTTGTTTGGTATCAATTCGACCCGCTATTCGGTGAACGTCAAGCTTGGTGGCAATGAGGCGCGCGAATACTACAGCCCGAATCCAACCCTCGTTGGTGGCAAAGAGCAAGCGCCAAGTTTAGACACTCTGTATCAAGTCGTTGTGTATGGCGTTCCCCCCGAGAAAATCGCAAGCTTCAGATCGTCGATCGAAGGCCTTGCGCGCTACAAGGGGGTCGAAGTCCTTTTTGACAAAGAGGTCGGCTATTTTGGGCTCCATGTCGATCCGGACAATCCAACGACCCAGAATCGAGTGTTCACTTACGAAGGACAAACCTACACCGTGCTTGAGACATTGGTGTTTGATAAGGATACCAATGCTCCCAAGCTTGCGCTTGCCGAGCTTCTCAGCATCGAGGGGCCGACACCCGACAAGCTCGGTTGCCCACCGCTGGGGCAAGACCATCACCCCGAACGCATGACACGCAAATGGTTTCTCAATGAAGAGGCAAATATTCTCGCTGATAATTTGCGCGCGGCTCGTGAAGGTTACGCCAAGCTTGGTGATTACGATCCGGATACCAAGACAGGGCTACGCATCAAGGGGCGCCTGACTGCCCATGGCGAGGAAGAGCTCTACAGCCTGTATCAACCCAATACCAAAGGCAGCCTCGACGGCAACGCGAGGGGGCACTATACCATCAAGGACTTTGGTGAGGGCGCTCCGAAGAACAGTTGGCAGGGGTTTGATCAGACCCGCAAAGTGGACAAAATCATCGTGGTTTGGGGCATGGACCAAGACAAACAAGCCCAGCTGTGTAGCTCGCCGCGATTTCAGCACGTTTCGTTTTACTTCGAGGATGGCGATTTGCCCCACGGTGGCGAAAAGAGCGTCAATATCGAGCTGTGCAAAGATGGCGATCTGCATCGAACTCCGACGGCGGCAGAAACCAAAGAACTGGCGCAATTGACGGTCGAAAACACGCAGAAGATCCCCCTGTCAATGGTGATTTCGTCGGTCAACGATCGCGTTGCTCCGGCGCCACCAACCTTGCCGACCTTGGGTGGTCGCGGCAATCCGAGCAGTGCTTCGGTTCCGCTGTTGGTTGCGAAATTTAGCAAAGACCCAGAGGCCGGCAGCAAAATCGATACGCTCCACGTCAACATTCCGCCCGAGACCTCCGGGAACAACACAGACACTGAGCGTGTGTTTCAGATTGTTCACGTCTATGCCACCGATATTGGTACGTGCAAGCTCCTCACCGAGGATCCAGACAAAGAAGATCCGGACAAAGAGGACAAAGAGCAGCAAATCCAAGTTGGCGACAGCATTATTGTTCATGCGCCCGAATCTGGCCTGTCGTTTCGCGGTCTCACGCGCGGGCCATTTGTCGCCAAGGGCAATGGGCTTCGCCTCGAGAACACCGGCAACAAAGGGATTGCTTACGAAATCACCGTGGAAGGCGCATTTAAACTTTCCATGAATGATGAACAGAGTGATGAGCAGTCCGAGACAATTTCTGGTCGGGTGAAGACGGGCGAAATACAGGAGCTGGCCCTGTATGCCTGGACCGACGAAGCTCTGTCGGTGGGCGATCATGCGGGAACCATAACCATCCGCCTGGCCGGTGACGACGGCGAGGTCGATGATGACGCCGAGCAGACGACCATCGATGTGTCCGTGACTGCCAAGGCACCCGAATCGGTATCTGGCGAAAAAGCCGAGCTTAACATTTTGATCGCCTATACAGAGGACGCGGAAAACGCCGTCAAGGAAAACGCTGATAAGGAGGAGGGTGAGTCCATTGAGCAAAACATCGAGCAGGCGGTTTTACACGCCAATCAGATGTTTGCGGCCAGTGGCCTTGACGTTACCCTCAAACCCAAGTTGTTACGCCTTCGCGACTATGCGGACAAAGGGACGCTCGATGCCAACTTTGCAGCACTGGAGGGTCGCCAGATCGCTCAGATTAATGAGGAGCGCTCCCGGGCGCAGGCAGACTTGACGATGCTCGTTTTTAAGGGGCAAACGGATGACAGCCAAGCATTCGAAGACACCGGAACCGCAACAGTGCTTGGACCGCACATTACTGACAAAAACAAATGGGTTGCCTACAGCGCTGTTGACCAAGCCTATTTGGCAGGGACAACAGAGACATTTATTCATGAGATTGGTCACAATCTCGGTTGTGATCACCAAGAGGGGCAACAACTGCTCGACAAGCCCTTTGATAAGGCGGCAATTGGCGTCATCTTTGAGGGCAACCGGTTTGGTACCGTCATGACGACCGACGAGGGACAGCGAGAAACGCTAGTAAAAGTTCCGTATTTCTCCAGCCCCACGGTTGTCGCAACCTATGGTCCGCCAGCACAGAGCGGCACGTTCGATTGCGCCAATACCATTCGCCAAACCGCGCCCATTCTCGCCAGAACCAATGGTGCAAACGGCTTGACCGTTTCTCAAGTTGCCGCACTCAATCACGTCGAAACGGCTCCCGAGCAAGATCGTGGTGTGACGATCGGCGATGGCTTCTTGTCAGAGTGTCAGGCCAGGCCCGGCATCGAATGGAAGCCCAAGGATGATGGCACGGCTGCAATCGTCCTTTATGACAAAATACTGGATGATGACGACGCATCAGAGGAAGATAAAAAAGGTGCGTTGTACTTGACGCTTCTGATGACTAAGGAGGAAGCGTCGTCGATCACAAATGTTCAACCCGACCCACCTCCAGAAGGATGTCTGACGACGATTCCAACCGGCAGAGATGTCCTTTGGTTCAACGCAATCTGCGAGGGAAGGCAGGAAGAAGAATGCAAAAAAGGGGATAAGAAAGGGCTGCCATCATGGGCGGCGCGCGGCCTTGCCAGTCAATTCGCAAGAGAAATCGCTGTGTTTAAGACGTCTGATGCCCCCGGAAACAGATGCGCCGAAAAAGATGGGCAGCTCGGTTACGTGATGATCACGACCGATGAATCGGACAAGGTTGACTTTTCTAACGGAGATCTGAGGGACTTCTTTGAACAGGAGCCGCACGCCGAGCTGGTCTACCATATTCACGTGCACGACCACGATGACGACATCACTGACCACGGCGCGGTTCCGCTGCCGAGCCGCGCGGACTATAACTTCCTCAAGGAGCTCCACAAACGCAATGGTCAAACCACTTCGCAGATCGCAACCGCGACAACCAAAAAAGACGGCCACGTCTATGTCTACGGGTTAGAGGGAACCGAGGGTGACGAACACTATCATCCCGAGAAGTGGGCTGAGGCGTGTACCGATTGGGCGAAGGAGGGATTGGTTGCCCACTGGACCTTCGACGATTTCTTGGATCGCGGCCACGATTCGAGCGGCTTGGGTCATGACGCCGTGTTTCGTATCGAAGAATTCTCAGACGGCCACAAACCCGATAATGAGTTGAGCAAGGCGCTCAGCGGTGTGTTTAACGCCCCGCAGACTGTAGACTTGCAGCTGGCACCCAATGACGGCTTTTTGATCGGTTTTTGGGCGTTCCAAAAACCAGGCGAAGACGGTGGCGCCGTGATTGGAAACCTGTTTACCGATGATTCCGGAAGGGACGTGATTGGTTGGGAGCTTCGCCTCGGCAAGAACATGCAGCCTTTGCTCGTGCTCGATGGCGAGGACACCGATGCGGTCAGTGTCAAAGCGGCGAATCCTGGCGAGTTTGCGACGCCCAAGACCGGTTGGCATCATGTTGCGCTGCTTTGGCAGCCGCCGAAAGATAAGGACGATTTCCGCTATGCGCGGATCTTCATCGACGGCAACGAAATCGCGCTGTCCTATCCAGCCGGGCTGGGTGCAATGCCTCATTTTGCGTCCACCAGCGTGCTCACGGTTGGTGCGGGCTTTCACAACGGGGGGGTCGCGCGCCATTTTTCCGGAGCGCTCGATGACATCTCGATTCAGCGCGGCACCTATACCGTCAGCGACGTGCAAAAACTGGTGGGGCAAGGTGTCCAGCAGGGTCTCGTTGGCTATTGGCGCTTTGATATTCCCAATACTCCTGGTTTTGACTGGAGCGGGCGACAAAATCGTGGCATCGTGACGCCCGATAGCAGTGGCAAGACGACATCGCCGGGCCGGTCGCGTCCCAAACGGCAGGATGGCGAAGAAGAGCTCGCTTTGATTGGCAGTCTCAAAGTAGAGATAGAGAACGAAGTTGGCCCGAACACCGCTCCTGCCGATTTACAATTGGAACCCGAAGACAACTTCTTAATCAGCGCTTGGGTTTGGCCGGCAGAGAGTTCGGAACAAAGAAGCGGTGTAATCATGGGTATGGAGTTCGCCCCTGAGGGGAAAAGCACTGGCTGGCGGTTCACGCTTGACTCAAATATGAAACCGCTTCTGGGAGTACGACGGTACTGGCCCGACTCCGACACCCGTGACGCCACAGATCTGCCAGATGGGCACCTTAGTGATTCTGGCGTTCATTCTAAGATCTTTGGGCCTGGCAACCCGCCGAAAGTGAAACCTTCGCATAATAAGTGGCACCATGTGGCGCTATTGTTTCAAGACAAGATGGTCACATTTTTTATTGATGGCGAAGCAATACACAGTGAAGTTGCCGATGTTGGCACGTTCGGGACCTCTAGCAGCACGTTAAACTTTACCTCCACTGATCCAATTGTGATCGGCAAGGGCTATCCGGGTGCCATCGACGACGTTGCGATCTTCCGCGGCAACTACACGGTCGAAGATGTCAAGTCGCAATACGAAGCGCAAAAAGATCCCGATTTTTGGCTATACGAGTGGTTTAGAGGTTTTGTCGCTGATGTTGGCGATACGATTGGCGATATCGTTGGAGAAAAGGAGCCCAAGGGGTTGAAAATTGGTTTGCAGTCTATTGCCAGGGACGTCGCGGAGGCGCTCGAGAAAAACCGCGGCGAGATGATCGTCGAGGTCTTTGTCGCCGAGTCAGAGCCTCAGTTTGTCGCCGGAACCGTAACGGATGTGTCCAGGTACATCTCTGACAAGAAAATCAAAGCGGGCGATCGCCGTGTCACCTTTGTCTCGAATTTTGCATCTGGAAACGGTGAGCCATCCAAGCTCACGTTGCCAACGGGGATTGACCAACTGTGGGGAACCGAGATCATTCAAAAGGGCGACAAAGCAGAAGTCAAAGACCAGACCCATGTCGAAGTGATGCACAGCGGTTCGCAGCGATACGTCATTGATCGCCAAGGCAACCCGTTGGTCCTGTTGACCGACGGTAAGGCGTTGGCCGAAGGCAAAAATCAGTTGTGGCACATTCACAAGTTGTATAACTCCAGCGACAACGACAACGAGTCGATCGCACTGATGCAAGTGATCGACGAGGCGTCCGGGGGGGAGTTCTTCCTGATTCGTATGTACTAGACAGTCGCAGTATCTCTAAAATCCCCATCGCTTGATTCGCGATCTATCGCACCGAGTGACGTTGTTAGGCCGAAGTTGTGTGCTCGACCGAAGAGTCGAGAGCAAATTTTTGAGAGATGCATAGCTCGTTTGGCTCCGAACAAAGTGTTGTCTATATCGGACAACAGCAGCCGATCCAAAGCAGTGATGTTTTTTGAGAACAACACTTTGATCGCTCCCGATGGTAGAAGGACTTAAGCTCTCCTGTTTGAGCGTGTAAATTTCTTCTATTCGTGAAGGTCATGAACGCTTTTGTTCACGGGAGAGGATTACGAAGTGCGTCATTTTTGTCGGGAAGCCTGTAGAATTGTGCTGAAATACATTGTCCGCGATATCCGATGGGATGGATTTTTCGTTCAGAGGGTTGGGTTAGTTGCCACTTTCGCTCTGACTTTTTTTCCCGGTGTGGACGCTGTTTGGGCCGCGAATGCGGCGCCTCAAGCATCATTGTCACTGCATTCTGTTGACGAGAATGGGACAATTTGTCTTCCGGCGTCGGCGTTGGGAAATGACCCGGACGGGGATGCTCTGTCGGTGTCTTTGGTCGAAGGGTTTACGCAAGTTGGTCAGGAGCGGTTGGATGCGCATCTGTCCATGCAACCCGTCGAGACGGTATTTGCGCCGGGGGAAGAGATCATGCTGGACGCTGGCGAAAGTCGTGACAAGCTGGGGCAACGGGTGACCTGGACGTGGTCACAAGTGTTTATGACCACCGATGAGACCGTTTTGTCGATCGAGGTCACCGATGTCGAGGGGAAACCTGTGGAGAAAAGCATCACGTCTCCCTACGCTCGTATTGTTGCGCCCGAGGTCGCGTGCAATACCAAGTTTATCGTGCGTTTGACGGTCGATGATGGCGCAAATCGCACTGTCAAAGAAGTCGCGTTTGATGTGCGACCGAAAAAGGAGGCGGAAGATTGCGTGGTTGTGGGGCACTCGATCCCAAGTGGGATTGCGTTTCCTGGGATGTATGAAACTTGTCTTGCCGCCCACGAAACCACCTCGCAGCTATTTCGTTTTGTTGCGGAATCGTCCTCGCGGCAGCTTCGGAAATCGATGTTTTTAATGGCGCGCTATTTAGTGCAGCTGCGAAAAGATTGTGCTGAGATCGCACTTAAAAATCGCCGCGCACCACAGGCAGAAAAGCTGATTGCTTTGAGCCAGCAGGGGCTATCGCTAGCGGCCCGGCGGATCAAGCAATTGGAGGGCATTGCCGACAGCGCGACGGTATTGTTATTGCCGCGACTCTCCAGTCACAATATCTTAGCGTTTAACACTGTCGGCGAAGCAGCGACGTTTACGCACAGCGATGATTTGATATTCGTACAGGGGGAAGTCAACGAATCCCCGGCGGGGCTGGCCGACGGTGTGCTTGTTATCGGCGAATATTCCCCGGAGCCAGACCATGACGGCGCACAGGAGACTCTCAAACCGGTCGTTCACTCATTTTTTCCGGTATGCCTTGTGAAGGGACCGCAGACGGTGAAATCAGGGCAGATGGTCACACTTTCGGCGTCGGACAGCTATGATCTCAACGATGAGACGCTGCGCTTCGAATGGACACTCATAGACGGTATTGACGTGCCGGCGGTTTCTTTGTGTGCTCAGGTCGACTGTCAGTTTGAAGCACCGATAACCCGCGACGGTGTGACGCTCCGCTTTCGCGTGCGCGCGCGAAACGAAACATCGAAAAAGTGGAGTGACCCTACCTATTTTGAAGTCAATGTCGATGGCACATTGGTCGGTGAACCACGGGTTGTCGAAGCATACGCGTTCACAGCGGGAATGTCGGGATGGAAAAACGAAGTCAATCGCAAGCCTGCCGAGATAGAAGGGAATCACCTTCTTTATGATGAAGCCGAGTGGGACCCCCTCGCCGGGACGGTTACAATTCCGTGGCAATCGAAAAACGAATATCAGGGTATCTATAGAGATTTCGATCTCACCGGCAAAGTGCATCCCGATCTGCCGGTGGGTTTGCGGGTTCGCGCGCGCGCTGAGGTGTTTTACGAGGGAGATTTTGCCGAAAAATGGGCCAAGCGGCAGCCCGCGCTGATTGTCGAAATTCGCGATTTGAGCGACGTCAAGACGACCCAACAGCAGCGTGGAAGAGCGCGTGGAAGGTTGACAACAACTGCTGCGAAAAAGATCTATAGTCACACAGTCGTATTGACCAATGATGACTGGGACAATCTTCCCGATCACCGGATTGAGCTGGGGCCGCTTCTGCAAAGCTACGGGATCACCAAGTTTCGGGTTGCGCTGATTCGCCAATCATTTGTCAACAATCTTTGGTACCAGAACCTCGAGATCGATGAGGTTCGTCTTGAGACCCAGGACGAGTCGAACTGGGATCCGGCGCCGATAGCGGCGGTATCGACCACAGGGGCGTTGCCGCTGTTTGATCTTGGTGGCCGCGTGGTCCCCTATAGAACTGAAACTGAAGGCGGGGTATGCATCACACCGCCGAAAAACTATTCAGGGAGTGATTTGAGTTACCTTCGGGTCTCCGATCCGCAAGGGGCCGAGGCGATCACCGTTGCGTCGATTGACGTCGTCAATACACACGACGATCCACCGGTTGTCTTGTGTCCGATAGCGCCGATCGTGGTTTCCGGTGGTGATGACGTCGCGCTCTCTGCAGCTGCAAGCTACGATCCGGAAGGAGAGCCGCTGCGTCACGAGTGGCATGTCGACCAAGGAGACGGCACGTTGCGTCAGGTCGACGCGGAGCGTCTCACTTCGAGTCAGGCGGTGTTAGCGGCCGAAGCCGTGTTTCCTGCGCCTTACGTGAAGAATACGCAAACGTTTACCTTTCGTCACCAGGTGACGGAGGTTTTGCCCGATAGCCCGGGCCAGAGCGCTCAGTGTATTGCTACGGTGATTGTGCGGCCACTTCCCGACAACGCCGATCATCGCGTGTGTCCTACGGAAGTGGATGCGGACTTTGATCCCACAGACGTCAATTTGCACTACGATTTGGCCGACGCTCTTAAAGCAGCTCGCAATGGTGACGTGATCGAATTTTGTGCCGATACGACCCATATCATCGGTGGCCTTGGCAAGGCGTGGACGATTGCCAAAGAAGTGATACTTCGGGGCGAAGCTCGCAAAACAACGATACTCCGCGGCTATTCCGAAGACGCGCCAGTCTTGAAAGTCCGCAGTGGCAATGTTCGCATCGAGGGACTACAGATCGAAAACGGTTCGATCGGGATTCACGTGATGGAAGGTCGCCTGTTGAGTAAAGGGTATTGGGACGAGTATTTGACCGCAACTGCGAACGACGGAGGCGGTCACGACTTTGGCACCAAGCGCAAATGGGTGACTCGCTATGTGTATGAATGGTTCGACAATATCGGAATTTACAATAATGATATTTATAATGTACACACCGGCTTTGTCATCGATGGGCGCCATAGTCACGAGCGCTACGGTGGACAGAAATCCGGTACCAAGAACGTGCGCTTCAAGCGGAACCAGGTCCGCGCCGACGTGGTGGGAATCAAATCGAACGAAGGCGTGGATGGTGTGCTCGACATCGCTGACAACGAGTTTGTCGGCCATGAGAAGTACGCCATTTTTATTCGTACTAAGGCAATGAGAGGAAAACGGCGCTGCATCAAATACAAGCGTGGATTTCGCAAGTGGAGATGTGTTGCATACCAGTACACCTCAGGGGTTCCAGTGACTAAAGCGCGGGTTCGCGACAATTTTTTTCTCGACAATGAAAGTGCGATCCACACGTCCATTACCTCGAGGGTGAAATACCGGCGCGGGGCGGATGTGTTCACCAAAGACTGCAATCGCTCGTGTTATCCGGGGAACTCGTTTGCTGAAAATGTGAGCCACAATGCGCCGTTCTTGGCCGGGGAGTCGTTTGCGATCGAAAGCGGCACCCAACGGGTGCCGTGCTACGCTGGCGGCCCGGCGCTATGCGTGCCGACTCAGGTGCAAGCAAGTCGCAACGGACTTGCCGACGACACCGGGTTTGGTGCTTCGGTGGCGATGTCCGGGGATGTTTCGTATGTGCTGCTGCAGGGGGATGCCGATGAGGTCGGGATTTGGCCGCGCAAGGGGTGGCTGTGGTGCAATGGCATTCGCGTCGATTGGCGGCCCGCACGACTTCTGGAAGAGCTGGGCATGCGCGAGTGGAATTGTCTGTACCAGCCTGACCCTGGCGCCACGGGCAGCGACAAGTTTCACGTCGGTGCGGTGATTGGCGATAGCGCTATGACCAAACAGTGGGTCCATGTCTATCTTACGCCCGAGACGCCATCGCAACCAGTCGTTACCGAAGTTGTGAGCGACGAAGAGCTCAAGGTCGGGCAGCCCACCGTCGATGCATTTCAAGTGTTTGATCCAGAAGGAGATCACCAATTGCACGCGGCGTTTTCGAAGGGCAAAGGGCCGAAGTACGGTCGTGCCACGATTCGCAATTGGTTCTTGACCTATACGCCGTTTGCCTCGTTTGTGAAGGACTGCGCCGAGCTCTCCGTGTATGACTCGGATGGGGCGGGATACACGCGGGAGATTTGCTTTACGGAGTCCGGTGCGATCTTGCAACCCGAAGTCGCGCTCGATCGGGATGACGTGAATTGGGATGACGTGACGAGCAGCGCGCCTGCGATCGCAGCGGTCAATCAGCCCGCACCGCGCGGTTACAATCTCGGCGATGGGTCGGTTGAGCTCAATGCAACCAGTCTTCATGTTCGCAATGACAGTGGCGGCTATGCACGTAGCGAAGTGAATGTAGGCTGGGTCGTGGGTCAACAGGCCTATGTGGGTCCCGGGATTGGCACGCTGGCTCAGGGTATCGAGATGACCTCGAGGGAAGACGCGACGTATCAAGCGATATCGATCCAACCAGGCATCTACGACGCCAGCGAAGTGGTGTTTGGCTCCGGGAGTCGGGTGTATTGCGAGGAGGGCGCAGTGCTCAAGGGGCCGGTGCAGATCCGTGGCAAGGACATCGCGTTTTATCGTTGCAAGTTTGTCGGCGATGTGGACTTGGGCGGGTTTGTCGTTCGTGAGTATGTCGCCAAGCAGATCGAAAAACAGGTTTCCTATGTATGTAGGTACTATAAGGGCAGGGAGTTTCGCTGCAAAAAGCCGGTTTTGTACGACCGGATCTACACGGAACATGTTCCGGAAAGCCAAGATGTCCGATTTGTCAACTGTGAGATTGAAGGGGGCGTTGGTCAGAAGGGAGCCGATACGGTCGATCTGGATGCGGCTTCCCGCGTGCGGGACGAAAAGCAGTCGAAACTGCCCCATAGTCGGAACCCGTCTCCGCAACCGATTCAGTTGTTTGCAACGGCGGTGCGCGATGAGGTTTCGGTGTTTGCCAAACAGGAATACGAAAGCGTTCCCGAAGAAACGGCAATGCCCGAACCGGCGTGGATTGTCTCGATGGAGGCCTATGCAGGGGTTGGGATTCACACCCTTGCGGGTGCGATGTCGCAAGTGACGTCCGGATCCGGCGGCAAGAGCATCTATATTGGCCCGGGAACATTCAATGGCATCGAATACGTCGACTATCAGGGCAATGTATTGCCGATTTATGTGCCATCTTCTGCGATCGTTGAGTGTGCGCCAAGTACAATCCTGCAGGGGCTCCACTTGCGTGGGGACAAGATTACGGTTCGCGGTTGTCACGTCGTTGGCGATGTTATCATTGAAGGGAATCATGTGACCTTGGATGGATGTTACATCGAAGGAAGCATCGATTTGGGCGGCAGCAACGAACGGCGCTACGTTCGCACAGAGCGCGGAACGAAGTGGGTGATGTCGCAACAGTATCCAGTCACAACGGGAGTGACGCTGCAAAAACACCTTGGTAGAGGGAGAGATTCGTCAGGATCCAGTTGTGTTTACGGATGATGCGCATGTTAAGTTGCACGTTTTCAACGCGCGTCGTGATACCAAACTCAAGCCCCGAAAGGTGACAGCGGATCCGCTGACTCTAAACGATGTCGTGGTTACAGGCGGAGTGCACGTATCGTTGGACGTTGTCTGGCAGGGGGAGAAGGTAGATGCCCAAGCGACGTCGTTTGATACGCTGCACGTATCGTCGATTTCGCTGACGGTCGAGGAGGATGAAAAACTTCCGATCGAGATTCCATTGCAATGGTTTGCAGGCCGGCCCCTGCGCTATTTTATCGCGTCTTTGCCATCGCAGGGTGTGGTACAGGTTGGTGGCGACGTGTTGGCGCCTGATGAGGATGGCATGTTTGCGCCGATGGAAGTGTTTCCGGGCACCAGCGACATTGTATATGCACCGAATGCTGACTATCCCGGTGACACGGTAGGGGCTGATTCCTTTTCGGTCTTGGTGCGCCGGGGCCAGGAAGACAAAACCTTGGCGTCTTTTGAGGTTGCGATTGAGGTGTTGCCGGTCAACGACGGACCAAGATTCACTACTGCCGAGCCAGTATCTGTATCTCCGGGGAGTGCGGTGATTGTCGATTTGGCTGGCTTTGCTTCGGACCCCGAAGCCCATGGCTGCTGTCATATCGTTTCTGCCGATATTGAAACCAACAGCGATGAATCAGGTGCGGTCGATGTCGGCAGCGTGATGCTGGGAGAGCGAATGAAGCTCCAATACGTCGCGCCCGACAGAGATTTTGGTAGCGTGACGATTCGCTATCACGCCCAGGACGCCAGCGGAACTCCGTCGAGCGAAGCGGGTGTATTGCGCATCGATCAAGCGCCAGACCATACCACGGTTGTCAAACGTTCGATAACGGCGGGAGAACGGGTTGCATTGACGCTGCCCGAGCCAGCGTCAGGGCTAGAACCCGCAGGTGGCCAGTCCGCGTTAAGCAGTACGAAACCAAACGGGGCGCATGCCGTCGAGATATTGGACATTGTCCATGCCGATATTGTCGTGGATGACGACGATCCGATGGCGCTGTATTCCAATGTCTGCAAAGCTTTGGCCTCGATAGGTTCGGCATACGAAGAAAAACGCATCCACGGGGGCATCACCGTCTTGGTTCGTCCCGGGTCGTATCTGCTCGACGCTGACTGTACATTACCTCCAGGGGTTAATCTAGTGGGTCGTGATGCCGTATTCTACGGGGTGCTCAAGGCGATCGATATACTGCCCAATACTATCCGCTGGATTACGTTTCGCGGCGGTCTGTCGCCTGTCGAGCGGGAAAAGCGACTCGAGGAGTTTGGCTATCAAGCGGTATCGGCCGATGACCCGGCTTGGGAATCAAAGCTGCACGGCAAAGTCTATTTGGGGCCGGGTACCTATACGAAGGGGCTGGATGCAAACGGAAATCCCCTACCGATTTCGTTTGCGGGGGTCACCGAGGTGATTTGTTCTTCGCAGGCGGTATTGAAGGGAACGATTGTCGTACGTAGCAGCGTCAAGGTAGATCATTGTCACTTTGAGGACGACGTAGATTTGAGTGGATATATATCGCGTTCCTGGGTCACACACAGGCCTTCTTCCTATGGTCACAAATACACAAAGCACACGACGTACATTGCGGTGTC
>CBDCWZ010000027.1:0-25981 GCA_965223575.1 Kofleriaceae bacterium | reverse complement strand
TCCTCGTTTACAATTTGATTGTTGATAGTGCGGCGATATCCGCTGTTGATACGGATGTTTCCCGATTTGTGGGCCGTTTATCCAAACACGTAAAGGCCCACTTCACAACGCCGGTGTCTGAACGCCAATACGACGCCGGGGAAGAGCAGCCACCGGACAAACTCGTATATCTGCTGGACCACGAGTATACCCAAAAAGGTCTCGCTTGGAGCCATCTCAAAAATGGTGATCGGTTGCGGGCCGCGGCGTTGCGGTTGGTCGCGGAGCGGTTAGACTGCGAGATATTCTTGACCCTGGCAGATGTTCACGAAACATGGTCCAGCGAAGATGATGGCTACGGTTACGACGATTGGGAATATCATCGCCATCGTTGCAAGAGATGTGGTTACGAAGACGACGGCGATTCGGAGCCTGCTCTCATTGAGCTTTGCGAAAGCGATATTGACTTGCGGTATTGGATAGACGCATCGGGGAAGCAGGTGGAAGGTACCTGCGGGGATGTTTCGTGGGCAGAATTATGTTTTACAAAAGCTTCGGTGGATTGCGATCCGTTTCGGTCCGAGCACGAAGGTTGGATGGGGAATTACGGCAATACCGTCGATCGATGGTATCACCGCGCAGCAGTCGTATTATGGCCGCGGAGCCGGTCGTTTGTGATTCGGGCAAAGCTGTCTCCGGAGTGGGCCGTCGATCAACTGGCAACGTTAGTGAAATCTGGAGAACAACAGAAGTTGCGAGAGAAAGCGCGCTCGCTATTGCCGTTTTGGAACCGTCGCGTCGCATGGGATGCGAAATAGGCGGTTGTTTGCTAAGATTTTGGGCGTTGCGGTCGCGGTTGACGACAACGACTTGGCGGCGGGTTTGCTCGCGCCGTTTCATTTGCACCACCTTGGTGCACGTGCCATGTCACCTCTGCTTGCGCTACTCAAGTCCTACGGGGACCGTTGGTGCCGGGATCAATTTTCTCAATGGGGACAAAATATGAGTCGCTACGGCAACGCCGGTGACAACGAGAGCCAATGGCTAGGCTTTATGCCCACCTGTTGCCAACGATTGTGTCAGGGGGGCGGCGAGCCTGGCGTCCGGGTTGCACAATGGATCGTCGAGCACCAGTGGTCCAACCTGAAACAGCAGTGTGAGGTGCACCTAGAAGACCGGGCCAGTCCACACATGCAGGCACTTTTGACCAAAACGGCCAAGAAACTGATATCGGTACTGGAAAGCTGTATCGCTGCCGGGCACCGTGTCATCCACGATCGCATCGTAGCGTTTATGATCGATTCCGATACAGACTACCCTTTGCGATGTCTTGTTGATGCGATGCGGGATGCTTACAAAGTGCGCAATTCCACGGAATTTGATGCACTTGATCTGACAGCCCTGCGCTGTCATTGTATTGCCGAGCTGCGCACGCATCTTGCCGAACAGCCACGAAGTAGAGACGATTGGTCGATCGAAGCTCTGCAAAAATGTACCTGCGACCTATGTCAGGAACTTGCCAAGTTTTTAGGTGACCGTGATCAAGAGCGACTTGAGTGGCCGCTTGCGAAACAAAAGCGCTTGCACGTCCATCGGCAACTAGATGACTACGACATGCCGGTTACCCACGAAACGCGGCGCCAGGGCAGACCCTTTACGCTTGTGCTACAAAAGACCAAGGCATTGTTTGCTCGCGACGCGGAGCTTCGCAAACTGCGCAAACAGCAATTGAAATGGCTGTCGCAGCAAAGCTAACCGAGTTGTTCCCAAGAAGCGGAGGGTTCGAGGCCATGTTTTGCATAGTCCTTCAACACATAGTTGATGAGTGACTGATAGGGCAATCCAGTTTTTTCTGCGAGTGATTTGAAGTAGCGGATGACGTGTGGATCGAGTCGGATCGTAACGGACTCCTTAATGTGTTTGAGATACTTAGGCTCTGCCTTTCGCAGTTGGGTAAAATCATATTGTCGACGCATTATTTTTCTCCAAGCACACTGTTGCGTTCGTTGCGAGTTGCCTTGCGTGCTGAAATAATTCGTATCTCAGTACCTTTTGGGTTCTCACAATGAACCACTAGAAGGACGCGACCCTGATCACTGAATCCAACTGCGATGTAACGATCTTCTTCATCAGAATGGTCGGGGTCGTAAAAAATCTCCAATGGAAAATTCGAAAATATAGTTGCAGCCTCTTCAAAGGATACGCCGTGTTTGCTGATGTTGTGCTGGTTTTTCGCCTCATCCCAGGAGAAAGAGACCTTCATATGTACATTGTACATACAAATTGTGAATAAGTCAAGAGTCTTGGAGGCAAGGGCTAGATTCACTGCGTATTTCGGGTGGAAGCCGGTGGTTTCAGCGAGATGAGTATATGGAAATGTCAGAGGATTGGTGGTCCTTTTGTCGTTCTCAGACAGAGGGACTGGGATGCAGGTTATGTGCCGTCCGTTTTTTCTGGTTTTCGGACAGTGATTGGGGTTCTTGCTTGATGTTGGTTGAGAACGAGGTTTGGCTGTCCTTAGGTTTTTTCGGACGAAAAGTGGTAGTGCCCGGACATCTGTCGAAATTTTTCGTCACAATGTGAAACGCTGTCGTTTGTGATCGGAGGTTCGTTGCTATAGTCGTGGCATGAATCGAAAACTGATTCGCTCTGTTTTGGGGGCGAAAGGGATATTGGTTTGCGCTGTGCTTGGTGGTTGTGGTGGTGAGGTTGAGCAAGGGCTGTGCGAGGGGAGTTGTGCGTGCCCGTTGCACACGCTGGGGAAGACGCGACGTATCATGTTTTTGATACGATCCAGCTCGATGGGCGCGCGAGTCAAAATCCACAAGAGGGAACACTTCGGTATCGATGGACGCAAACTGGGGGCGAATCTGTTGAATTTGATGCCAGTTCTCCGAATCCGAATTTTGCGGCGCGCCAACCGGGCACGTTTGTATTTGAACTGGCAGTCAGTAATGGCACTGCAACGTCGGCGCCTGACGAAGTCACCATTGAAGTGGCCTCCTATGAGGGGCAGCGTGCTGTTTTTGGGAGTCGTAAGTTAACGCATGCGCTGCCGGCGACTGAGGAGACTCCGAAACGGATGGTCGTCGAAAACGGTATCGTTTGTTTGGTCCGGGGGGAAGGCGGGGTCGACATCGTTGATGTTCGTGGCGGCAAGGAGCCCGAATTGCTGCGAAGCATACCCACGAATGGTAGTGTAGAGGATGTTGTTCTTGCTGATGGGGTTGCTTATGTTGCTGCTGGTGAGGCAGGCCTTATGGTTATCGACCTGACCAACCCACACAGTATCCCAGCCCCGGTAACGAAGGATACGAGGGGGCATGCTTGGCAGGTCGCCGTTTCAGGCCAGACTGCATTTGTGGCTGATGGCGAGGGGGGGCTTTCATTGATCGACGTGAGCAATACAGCTGTGTTGGGTGAACCAATATATGTGGACGTTGAAGAACACAACGCTGATGATGTTAGAAAGGTCGTTGTTGACGGCAATCATGCATACGCCGTGAGTGATACGGAGCGAGGTTTTTTTGTGATCGATATCTCAAATTTGGCGACGCCACGTGTCGCAAGCCGTGTTGCAAAGGACGCGAGTGTTGGTGCCATTTTTGTCCGTGATGGGATCGCGTATGTGCTTGTTGACGACCATGAAGTGTTTCGCACCTACAAGGTGAGCGACCCGGATCAGTCGATTCGACTTGGACAGTTGACTGGAGAGTGTGAATTCCGTGGGCAGTTTGATGTTACCGTCGTGGAGGACACCGCGTATCTTGTGTGCTCTGAGAGTGAATTGTTGATTGTCGACGTGGCGGATCAGAAACAATTTCAGCCGCCGGTGCGTGTTGGGCTGGAGGGAGGGATTCGCAGCGTTTCTGTACACAACAACAAAGCATATGTATCCGCAAAGGATGGTCTGCTGACCGTGGTTGATATGCATAAAGATGAGAGTAGTGATGCTACCATTGGTATTGCCACGAATGGGGTGTTTGCCGTTGACGGCGATACCCTTTATCTCGCTGACGATCGGGGTGGTGTTTCGTCCATTGATGTGGCTCAGATGTTTTCTTCTGGTAGCCTTTTTCACAGGATCGTTTCGTCACGGGAGATCTACGATGTTGATATCGTGTCGGGGCATGCGTATTTCACTGGGTTTGGTATCGGTCTTCGGGTCTTTGATGTGAATGATCCCATGCGGCCGCAGGAATTGCTGTCATTTAGCGAATGGTGGCCGTCGTATAAAGCGTATCGGATTGTCAGTGTAGTGGGGACAAGGGTTTACATAGCAAGTGACGACCATATTGTTAGCCTTATCGATATCGCCGACCCAGGAGACCCTCAAGCCACAGAGCGTACGTGGATCGCTGATTATAGTACGGTGGTTGGCGGCTTGGTCTACGCGATTACATATGCCGATGAAACGCACAGTTGGTTAACTGTTTCTGATGTATTCCGCTCTGAGGAGCAACCTGTGCAGATCAAGATCCCACCGGCGAGTATGTTAGAGGTAAAGGGGGAGCTCGTCTATCTTCCAAACGAACATGGCCTTGCTGAGTTGGATGTCGGCAGGCTGAGAGAGGAAGGAAAGCTCCGTCCCGAAAATAACTCTGTCGAGCCAGGGGATGCGTTGTACCAATATGAAGCGAGTTTTGGGTATGGGGGAACAGTTCACGGTGACTTGGCATTTGTCACAGGTTGCTGGTTTTGTGAATCGGGCAATCCCCAGATCATTGATCTGCGGGATCGTACTGCCCCGGCCCGTGACATCGATATTTTTGCTCGGAGCAGCAAGGATCGCAATAAAGTGGGGAATGCAAGCCAAATGGTCAGCTGGCAAGATCACCTGTATATTTTGCACAACGAAGGGGTTCAGATTTTTGATGTGGTATCTGGGACGCCCCTTGAGGTAGGGCGGTACGCCCTAAGAATGTTTGGTGGAACGTATGAGAGTAAGATAGCTGCCGAAGGGACGACCCTGGGGGTTGTAACTGGAGGGCAGCTAACGATCGTTCAAACACCGACGATTTCATTATCGCCACGTGTGGTGCGGCGCCCAGTTGGATCCCTGCTGCGCTACACCGTGCAGTGGACTTCGCTACATCCCGCGCGCAAATCCGTATTGTGCGAGGTTACTGGCGGCGAATGCAATGTTGGTAAAATCGATCAGCAGGCGCAGACAGTCACAGTGACTTGGCAGCTGCCCAATGTTCCGGGGGATTACGAATTCGCAGTAGCCGCGGGCAACGATTACTACAGTGCGATCGGTCGTGATCGCATCCAGGTGACAGAAAACTAGCATGATGTCTAGACGTGTTGATTGGGTGGTGCCTCGCCCAGGAATTGAACCTGGAGCGCCAGGTTTAGAAGACCTAGCCGGGTTCCGTCCCGCGAGGTGTGGTGGAAGGCGAGGGATTCGACCGCGTTGCTGAACAAAGCAACCGGGCACCCAGTCTTTTGTCTGGGTGCCCGTCGCACTCTAGGTATATTGTTTAGCTCCGCAGCTCACTTGTCCAGTACAGATAGTCTCTCCAAGCTTGTGGTGCGGTGCTGCGGTCTAGGCGCAACCACATAATGGGTACCCATTTGGGTCGGACTGGTTTTTTGATGAGACGCATGTGCGCTTGTGCTGGCGTCCGATTGCCCTTCTTACTGTTGCATGGTTGGCAGGCGGTAACGATGTTTTCCCAGGACGTTTTGCCACCCGCTGCACGGGGCACCACGTGATCATAGGTGAGCTCGGACATCGGCAATTTGTGTGCACAGTACTGGCATCGATACTTGTCCCTGGCATAGATATTCACCCGCGAGAATTTCACCCGATTTTTGTGACGTTTGAACACTCGTAAGAGTCGTGCGACGGCGGGCATCTTGAACGCGATCGTCGGTGATCGTACTTCGTCGTTGTATTCCTCCAATACTTCGATTTTTCCGAGGGTGAGAAGTGTGATTGCGCGCTGCCACGAGATGATTTTGATCGGCTCATAGCCCGCCGTTAATAATAATGTTTGAGCCGTCATGGCTACCTCCTCCTTTCTTTATGGTTGGTGGGATTGGGTGGTCCGCTGGGGTGGAATCGAACCACCATTTGTCGCTTATCGGGCGACGGCTCTTCCATTGAACTACCAGCGGTTTCGAATTTGTCGCAGTGAGGGGACTCAAACCCCTGCTCGAGCGCGTATGAGACGCCGATCCAATCCATGGTCACTGCGAATACGCCAGGTAGGAGTCGAACCCATCGTCTCGCGCTTATAAGGCGCGTGCTCTTGCCACTGAGCTACTGGCGTTTGTGGAGGAGACCGCCCTGGGTAACGCTCCCAGTACACCGGAGGTTGCAGCTCCGAGCCAGCACTTGCTGGAGGCGGTCGATAGAACATCATCGTCGCTATTCAATTGTCAAAGTTCTCACCGTTGGTGCCGCTCACCCTCGCCGGTCAGGGCTCTCGTGTCGCGAACACCACAGCTTTCTGGTTTAGGTTTGGGTACATCTCTCCTGTCGTGAGGACACAAGAATCCGATCCACGTGACCAACACGTGGACTTGTCCCCGAAATAAAAAAGCCGTCCGAGGTCTCCCTGGGACGGCTTTGTCTTATTGCTATGAAATCTAGCGTTTATGACATCGTCGCCCCATCGGTAGATTTGCAGGGATGGATCCAGCTTGGGCCCCGGTTACCGGCGAGATCTGTGCGTGAACTCCTCGATATCTGAGGAATTTTAAAAATATCGCAGGTATCCAAGCGCTCACAGCCGAACTGGCTCGGCATTGCGTTTTTTGTCGAGCGTGGTGCCACAACTATGTCAAACATGCAGATCATTGGTTTGTTGTCTTGTCGAAACGATTATAGCAGAGTGTTGTTTGTCGCGACAGCTCTTTTCTCTCCGTGATGATTTTATGCGCATTTTTCTTCGAGGCGGATGTGAAACAGTCCCGGGGGGCCTGGGCGTAAAGCGAGGGGGCTGTCGCCTCCAACCATCCGCTGGATTTGCTCGCCGATAATCGTTGCGGCTTGGACAGAGAGGATACCGTTTTGGCGGGATACGGCGAAGTTGCGCACGAGTTCGTCGCCGTGTTGTTGCTCGCTGAAAGAAAGAATCAATCCAATGTTGGTATTGAGGACCTGGACTTGGTCGGTTTTTGTCGTCGAGAAGGTCGCGATCGCCTCGCGGAGGGAATGAAGGTGTGCTGGTGATGCGAGTCCCCATGGGGTAAACGCGAGGGGGCGACGGAAAACGATCAGGAGCGCGGTGACCAATGCCATCGCGATAAACGGTTTCCAGTGGCCAACCAAGCCGACCGATACAAGTGCAATCCACTGGGACTCGGTGACGCCAAGCCATACAGGGCGATCGTCGTCACCACGGAAAAACTCGAGGATAAATCGCAGGATGCCGTAGCTTGCGATCGCAAATGCAGCAACCTCGCCAGCGGCGGGATTGGCGAGGTAGTGGAAAATGGTCGCGATTAAGAGGAGCAATACAAGTACACTCGCGAACAGCTGAATTGGAAACAGGGGGATGTCGGTGTAGTCCTTGGGGAGTCCGCGGTCTGCGTAAGGGCGTCCGTACGCGATTCCGAGTTGGGCTGGACGGCCATGGCAGCAAGCTGCTGTGAAGCAGCCGACGCGTCCAAATACTAGAAACGTGAGAATTCCGATCGCATATATATCGAGTCCTGGCAAGACAGGTTCGCCCGCCAAGTATAGGACCGCCGCGGTGAACGCCAGCGCCGCTGCCGACTTTTCGTAAAATACGATCCGCTCGTATCCAAACACAATCTGGGAAGCTTTGACAGCGATAAGAAACGCGGCCATGGGAGTGATGCCAACGATGAGCCAGGTCGTGAAGGATACGCCCGTGCGCCATGCGAGGAATGCGCAAACGAGCTGCGCAATAGACACCCCGATCACGCCAAAAAAGAAGTATCGGGTTGTGCCAGTGCGGACGCCAAACATTGCGGGGAGTCATGCTGCCTGAGTGGGTAGGGGACAGCAAACTTGGACCTTCTGGCAGAGACTGGGCGGGGGTAAGTGTTTGAAAATATATCTATTTGTGGGTTGTTCTTCTGTTTGCACAACCATTGTGCAAACAGAAGTCTGGCTGTTCTGTTTGCACAATGGCACTATGGAGCCAAGGCAAATGTTTATTGGCCGTGAACATGAGATCAGCTTGATCCGGGGACAGTTGGCAGATCGGCGCAACGCAAAACTAATTGTTTTGTATGGGCGCCGGCGCATCGGAAAGTCTCGTCTGATTCACGAATTTGTTCAAGGTGAGGTCCATTGTCCCCGCAAGAAAGCGGTCGGTTTATTAGCAAGCGAAGCATTCGCGAAAAAGCACAGCTCTACATGTGTCTAGGCGGAGTTCCCAAGTATCTTGAACAGATTGATCCGAAGCAATCCCTTGAGAAGAATCTAAACCGTCTCTGTTTTACGGCGAATGGCTTTTTTGTGCAGGAGTACGAAACGCTATTTAAGGAGCAGTTCCGTAGCTCGCGCATCTATGAGCCCATTGTGGAAGCGCTTTCACAATCCTCTGCAAGTCTCAGCGAGCTTGCCCGGAAAGTTGGTGGGGCAAAGGGGGGAGGGTTTCGGGGGCAGATTCACAATTTGGTGCAAGCGCAGTTTGTGCGCGAATATCGTCCGGTACAATTGCGCAAACAAACAAGCAAGACCCTTCGTTTTAAGCTCGTTGATCCGTTTCTGCTGTTTTATTTCCGTTACATTCATGCCAATCGCAATCTGATACTTCGCAATCGAGGTGAAAACCTGTTTCGAGCGATCGCTGGATCGACAATCGCCCAGTACTACGGTTATGCGTTTGAGCGTTTAGGCGAGGACGCGATTGCGGAAATCCTTCGGCAAATGGATATTCGTCTTGTTGATATTCTGCGAATGGGGCCGTATTTTCAGCAGCGGACCACTTTAAATCGCGGTCTCCAAATAGATTGGCTGATTGTACGCAGAGATCACGTTTGGACCCTGCTTGAATTTAAGTATTCGAATGCGGCGATAGGTCGAGAAGTGATTGACCAAGTCAAGCAGAAAGTCGAGCGATTGAGCGTGCCTGATTCCATTACAGTCGAACCCGTCCTGATTGCTGCGAACGGAGTGACACGTTCTGTTGTTCGCGAGGGGTTCTTTCATTATATCATTACGCTGCAAGACCTATATGCAACCGAAACCGAGCGGTGACAAAAACGCAACAATGAGAGTTGATGCCAATGATGAATCGGGTCGTGATAGATACGCCAGTGTGTTCTCCAATTGATGCCCCGATGAGTTGCTCTAAGACGGTTTGCCTTCATAAAAACCGGATCCGAGCGATGCGTGCCACAATCGCCGTCATTGTAGCATTGACGATGACTGGGTGCTCCTGGGTGTTTATGGACAAGTTTCCCAACCCGGAGCCGCCTCTGGACAAACCCGTTCGTTGCACGACGTCTCGGTCTAGCGTGCATCTCGATAACATGATTGCGACGCCAGCGATGCTGCTAGCCATGATTGGTCTGCTCGTAAGGATCAATGCCGATAGTAGCGACGATAAGGAGACTGGCAATGGACTCCTACTAGGCGGAGGCATTGTCGGTGGGGTGTTTGGGTGGTCATCGGCAACGGGGATGAAGAGATCGGCCAAGTGCCGCGAGCGCAGGAAGCGCCAGCGTCGCCTCCGGGAGCAACGCCAGTCTCACGTTGCGTCAACGAACTCAGATTGAGCTTGTTCTTGGGGAGCGGGATTAGATACACATTTATTGCAGTTTTGTAGCCCAGGGCACCACAAAACGAGTCGACACCGGTCCCGGGGCTCGGTGTGACCGTAGTGCTTCATCGTTTGGATGCAGGGACGATCGTGCGGATGGATGCGTATCACACTCCATTTGGCGTTTGTGCATCTGGAAATAACCCGGGGAACCATCGCCCTGCGAGTCGAGCGGGAAACGAAATCCGGAGCGGAGCGCGCGAGCTTTTGGAAACGATGACCTGTTGTTTGACGAGTGATGCGACGACACGTCGCGCTTGACGGTCGCTCAGGCCTAGCAGGTTGGGGACTTGTCCTCGCGGAAGCTCTCCGTGAAGTAATATCGCTTCAAGAATGACTTCCGCCTTGGCCGGTAGATTGCCGATTGCATGGTCTTCTTTTGCCCATAGATTGATTCGTGCCCGCAATCGGTCTGGCTGGATTAAATGCTCCATGAAATCGATCTGATCGATGCAGAGATTCAAAAAAAAGTGTGTGAACGAAACGAGTGCTTCTTCGCTCAGCGTACCGCGACCATCCAGATCGCTTCGTCTGGGTAAGTCACAGTTTCCAAGGTGGGTTTTGTAGTCTGCTTGTCGCCTGGCAAGTCCCCGCGCCACTGACCAGACGCCCCCACTGTCCAGGGTTTCAAGCAACATCGCGTGTGAAAGCAGTCTTGCGACACGTCCGTTTCCGTCCAAGAAGGGGTGTATCCATAGCAGGCGATGATGGGCAGCAGCGATCGAGGCAATTTGTTGGGTCTTGCCTAACTTGTGGTAAGCTTGCTCAAATCGTAGAAGAAAATTGCGAACGGCTCCTGGGCTGATTGCTACATGCCTGCCAACCCTAACGTCTTGGGTTCGAAGCTCGCCAGGCTCTACTCTGACAGATTCCCCCGATTTGGGATTATTAACCCATCGCAAATCCTCGGGGAGTTGCTCGCAAAACCGGGCGTGTATCTCGCAAATCGCGACAACGGTTGCTGCTGGGCTGGGAAGTCCTCCGTGGTCGATCCACTTCTGGACGTCGATGTGAGCCTTCGCTTCCTTTTGCAGGCTTCTTTTTTGCGGATCCGAGCTATAGTCATTGTTGAGCGCACGCTCGATATCAATGGGATGTGTCGCGTGTCCCTCTATGAGATTGCTGTAATAACAATTCATCGACCGGACAAGAGTAGAAAGGGCTGTTTGAATCTTGGGATGAAGACTTCGTCTGAAACCGGCGGCTCGCGCGCTCAACTCCACGGCCAAGTCCGCTAATGGTCCCCAGTGTTTGGAACTCTCCGAGACCAGCATTGGCTCCATTAGAGATACCGACTCTCGCCGATCTATGGCCGGTTTGATGTCCGGTTCCTTCTCCTTTTTCATATGTTAAGTGTATAAAAATATTTAGAACTGTGCAAGTGTATCGAAAATAGGACTCGTTTGATGTCCGTTTTGTTGGCCGCAGCTGGGCAATCGTTGAGGAGATTTCTGAAAATGCAAACACCGCTTCCGATCGATCATGTGTTGCCAATGCTCTTGGAGGCGGTTCGCGCTGATGGCAGGGCGGTGTTGGTTGCGCCGCCGGGGGCCGGCAAAACGACGCGGGTGCCGCCGGCGTTGCTGCCCCTGATCCCGCGGGGGGAGATTGTGGTGTTGGAACCGCGTCGCTTGGCGGCGCGACTTGCGGCGTGTCGTGTTGCCGAGGAGCTTGGGGAGCCGGTTGGGGAGACGGTTGGTTATCAGGTTCGCTTTGATCGGAAGGTGGGTGCGAAGACTCGGATTCGGTTTGTGACTGAGGAGTTGTTTGTGCAGCAGTTTCTCACGGATCCGGACATCCGCGACGTGGGCGCTGTGGTCATTGATGAGTTTCACGAGCGGCACATCGCCGGTGATGTAGTGCTGAGTTTGGTCCATGCGCTGCGTGCGCAGCGTCCCGAGCTTGTTTTCGTCGTGATGTCGGCGACCATCGACCCGGGGCCAGTTGCTTCGTTTTTGGAATGCCGTGCAGTTCGCTCGCCGGGGCGTCAGTTTGAAGTGACGACGGAATATGCGAGTGATCCGAAAGATCGTCCGCTTGCACAGCGGGTCGCCTCGGCGGTTCGTGGGCTGGCGAAGGAGCTGGGGGATGTCCTGGTGTTTTTGCCAGGGGTCGCGGAAATTCACCGCTGTCTTGATGCGCTCGCCACGCGATCCGATGGGCGCGAGGTTGTCATGATCCATGGGAGTCTGAACGCGAGGGAGCAGGATCGGGCGCTCGCGGCTACGGGGCCTGCAAAAGTGATCCTGGCGACAAACGTCGCCGAAACCTCGATCACGGTGCCTCGGGTGACCGCAGTGATCGATAGCGGTCTCGCGCGGGTTGCACGTCACGATCCGTGGACGGGGCTATCCACCCTGCGATTGGAGGCGATTAGTCAAGCGAGTGCCGATCAGCGTCGGGGACGGGCGGGAAGGATCCAGCCGGGGCGGTGTGTCAGGTTGTATGGGGAGCATGACTATCGCACTCGGCGGCCCTATGACTCTCCGGAGATTCTCCGCGGAGATTTGAGCTCGATGGTGTTTTCGTTGATCGCTGCGGGCATTTTGTCGCCGGAGTCGCTTGCGTGGCTAGATTCTCCACCGGCACAGGCAGTCGCTACTGCGCTTGATCTGTTGCAAAAGATCGGCGCGGTGGATGAGGCGCGGACGCTGACCGAGGTGGGGCGCGAGATGGTGCAGTTTCCCGCGCATCCTCGTCAAGCGCGTATCATTGTAGAGGGGCGTCGGCGCGGTGTTGGCCGCGAAGCGTGTTTGCTAGCGGCGGTCATCGGCGAGCGCGGTGTGCGCAAGGCCAAGGACCGTGGTGCGGTTTCGCTCGCGGTCTCTGACGTCCTTGACACCTGTGAGCGTGTTCGTGCTGCCGCTGACCGAGGGCGCATCGAGGCTCGCGATGCGAAGCGCTACGAAATCGACCTGCGCGGCGCGCATGCGGTGTTGCAAGTCGCCAAACAGTTTGAACAGCGCTTGTCGCCTCGCGCGATAGCGCCAGCTGCGGATCCGGAAGACTGTGAACAGCGCTTGCTGATAGCGACCATGGCGGGGTTTCCCGATCGGATCGCGCGGCGGCGTCGCGCCAACGAGAACGTTTATCTACTCGCGGGTGGTGGATCTGCGCGCTTGGCTGACACGAGCGTGGTCCGTGACGCGGAGTTTTTGGTTGCGATGGATGCGAGCGAGCGAGCCAGCGGGGCGCGGCGAGATACTGTGATCTATCGCGCATCGCAAGTAGAGTCGGATTGGATTTTAGAATTGTTTCTCGACCAGGTGGAGGAAGTCGATACCTTGGGTTGGGATCCACAGCAGGATCGCGTGGAGCGTATGCAACAGCTTCGCTATGGTAATTTGCTCCTTGAGGAGTCCAGGCGCCCGGCAACGAGTGAGGACGGAGCGCGCGTGGGTCAATTGCTCGCTGAGGCGGCCCTTGCCAAGGGGATTGAGCACTTTATCGACAGCGATGCGTTGGCCAATTGGCGGCTGCGGGTTGCATTTGCGGCCCCAGTGTGACGCGAGTGAAAGTGTTGTTGGTGTCGACGACCAAGAAATCATCGCTGCGCTGTTAGAGCTTTGTCACGGCAAGAGTCGATTTTCAGAGGTGAAGGGGAGTGGGTTGCTCGATTTATTGCGTGCCAAGAGAAGTACGACCCAGTTGCTGGTGGATCGTTTGGCGCCTACTCATGTGTCGATTCCGGGACGAAAACGGGTCGTCGTTTGCTACGCTGCCGATCGACCACCCTGGATCGAGTCCCGCATGCAGGACTTCTTCGGCTCCGATGCAACGCCCACGATTGGTGACGGCAAGGTTCCCCTCATTCTTCATCTCCTTGCTCCGAATGGTCGCGCGGTGCAGGTCACGCAAGATCTCGCCGGTTTTTGGCAGCGTCACTATCCCGCATTGCGCAAACAACTCATGCGTCGTTATCCCAGGCACGGGTGGCCAGAAGAGTCCTCGTCGTTCCCCGCCAACACGACCCGCAAGGCGGAAGCGTTAGAGGGCTCAATATTCCTGTTCGGGAATATTGAGTTGATGTTTTGGAGAAAATCCTGTACGGGAATGTTGTGTATTAATATTGATCGCTTTTCGTTTACCTATGATCCGAGCTGGTTGCGTGCCCCAAAAAGCTTTGCGATCTCAGCTTCGCTGCCACTGCAGGAGCAGTTTCATGAGAGCGAAGCCGCACATTGGTTTTTTGCGAATATGCTTCCCGAGGGCGAAGTTCGTGAATCGCTCGCGCGGCGTCTAGGCGTTTCACCCGGGAATGATTTTGAATTGCTCCAGGCAATTGGTGGAGATTGTGCTGGAGCGTTGGTGATTGGGAAAGAAATAGAGACCACCCAAAGCGGATATGAGCCGATAACCGCCGCAGAATTGGAGGCGATGGCGAGTGAGGGATATGTTTTATCGAAGGTTGCCGATCGCGTTGGTATCCGATTGTCCCTTGCGGGGGCGCAGGACAAACTGCCAGTTTTCGTTTGTGGGGAGGATTTCTATCTTCCCATTGGTACCAATGCCAGCAATGCGATTGTTAAGTTCGCCAATCGTCGTTTTCGTCATCTTCCCGCCAACGAGCTGTTAACAATGGATATCGCGGCTGCCCTCGGTCTCCCAGTGTGTCCGATACAGTTGGTTCACTTTGGTGCGGAAGCAGCCGTCCTTGTTACTCGCTATGATCGGCTTGCGACCGGTGACGTGGTGTGTCGGCTTCACTCAAGAAGACATGTGCCAGGCCTTAGGTATGAGTCCAAGCCGCAAATACCAATCCGAAGGCGGACCCAGTTTTTGCGCAGTGTCTGAAAGGTGTTGTCCCAGCGGAGTTTTGAGCCAGCAGCGGATACCTTATCGTTGATTCCGCTGGATTGCGTTTTGCGCTGTGGCCGGCAACGCCGATGGTCATGGCAAGAACCTTTCGATGGTTCGTGATTTGTCAGGACGGTGGCGACTTGCACCATTTTATGAATCTCGTTTGTACGTCGGTGTACAAGGCGATTGATCGCAAGCTTGCGATGGTGGTTGGTGGTGCCAACGCAGATCCAGGCCAGATTCGTGGCCGCGACTGGGTGGCCCTTGCCAAGCAGGCTCAAGTAGGCGCGGCTTTGGTGAAACGAACAGTTGCTGAGATTGCCGAAAATATTGAACCTGCAGCGCAGTCCAGTGCGGCAGCGTTTCGTCAGCAATATGGGGATTCACCCATTATCTCGCAGATTTTGACCGCGCTTCGGCGACAAGCCCGGCGCACCAGGCAGCTACTCGGAGAGTAGGGGGATTATTGCACTAAGGCGTTAACAGACTCTGCAGCTCCGAGGCGGTGAGCACGCGGTTGTAGATGCGAATATCGTCCAGTGCGCCATGCCATGGGGCGGTGGCGGACCCGTTATCCTTGTCGCCGGCAATAACGAGATCGGTACTGTCATCGAAAACAATATCGATATCTTTCGAACCGACTTCCACAGCGTTGACGTAAAAACGAGCGGTTTGGCCGTCCCACGTGACGCTGAGGTGAATCCATTCGTCGACCGCGGTTGGCGTTTGGCCGTTGATAATGTTGTTTCCACCGCCGTAGAAAAAGGGCAGCCCATCGTCATCCAGGCAAAGTGCCCAAACATTGTTTGTGCCCCCGGTATAGGGCTGGGTCGCAATGCAACTGAACCCGGTGAGTGTCGTTGGGTTGCCCCAGCCTGCTACCGAAAATCCACTGGGGAAGGAGAATCGTCCATCGTCGGTGACGGTAAGGTGCTGATTGTTGACGCTGGCTGCGTTGCCGTGCATCCCAGTCGTGGGCGTCGGGCATGTCGCATCGCAAGTTGCATTTTGCCCGCCAATCGTATCAGGGCTGCCAGTTTCGTCTATGGTGTCGAGCGGAAACCATGCGACCAAGCCGATGGTCTGGGGGTCGATGTCATCGTCATCAACATCGTTGTCGGATTGGTCGTCCTGGTTATCTTTGGAGGCGGCACCAAACTCGGCGCTACATCCTACTGCAATGACAAGAAAAACACCGAATATTATACGCACGCCCACTCTATAATTGTGACAAGGATTCGCGTAATGCCAAATACATTTTACAAAAGCAGGGGAGTTATTTCGCGGTGCAGGGGTAGGTGGGGGATATCATAGGGAGTGGGGCTGTTCACTACATCTTTTGTCCAGGAGGCAGGTAGCCGCGTTTGAGCATGATCTTGGCACCGCGGAGCATTGTGTCCCAGTCTGGGACGTCAAATTCGAGGGCGTCTGCGATGCGGGTGATCATATGAAAGGCGCAACAGATTTGGACGACGTCTTCGATCTGGCAGTCGTCGATGCCGAGCGCGCGTAGCGGCGCGAAGGTAGTTGGGGCGATGGCATATCGGGATGTTTGGTGAGTTTGAAGCGCGGCGGTGTACGAGGCCATGAGCTCACGCTCATATCGCCCTTGGCTTGGAGTGCATTGGTTTTGAGGCGCTTGTGCATGATTTCGTGCATGGTGGTGAATCATTTGCGATATTTGTCATTGGGGCGAGTTTTCCTGGTTTTTCATATTTTCAGGTAGTTACGGGTTGTTCTGGACTGGAACAGATCAAGAGAAAGAAAATATTGGTCATGTTTCTTGCTGTAGAAATAAATAGCTGTCAAAATTTCAAACAGGAGATACCCCAATGCAATCCAGTCACATCCAACAAGCACTCGATCCCGACGCAGTGGTCACAACCGCCTTGATGCGGGCCACTGATATTTTGGGGTTGTCACAAAAAGACCTCGCCGCCATTTTGGGGGTGAGCGCTGCGTCGATTTCACGTTTGGGGCGGGGACGGTTGATTGCCACAGATACAAAAGAGGGAGAAATCGCGTTACTCTTGCTACGGATTTTTCGCAGTCTCGATGCGCTGCTCGGTGGCAATGAGAGGGCGGTGCGCGCCTGGTTTCAATCGGACAACCAACATGTACGCGGGGTGCCTGCGCAGTTGGTAAAAACGGTCGCGGGGTTGGTGTATGTCGCAGAGTATTTGGACGGAATGCGGGGCAAGCTCTAACCTTCGCCGCTATCAGGGGGAGGCAAAGCGCGTTGTCGAGGCGCAGCACATCACCAGTACGCGAAAGCTCGTCGACTCTGATGCAGAGCAAGAGCTTCTCGAGCAGTTGATCGATGCACAGAAACCGCCAATCCCAGCGAATCTCGATAGGATTCATTATTTGCTGTACACCCCGTTTCGCTATCCACCGCTCCGGCACGGGTCGCGCTTTGGTACTCGGAAGCTCCAGGGGATCTGGTACGGGGCGGAGCAAATCCGCACAGTGCTTGCCGAGGTGTCTTACTATCGCCTATTTTTTTTGGATGCATCCGCTGCGGCGTTAGCACCAATTACGGTCGATTTGACTTCGTTTGAAGTGGCGTTGCGGAGCGATCGCTTCGTGGATTTAACGGATGCTGCATTTGTCGAGTATAGCGATGTGATTTCTTCCCCATCGCAATACGAGGATGCACAAAGGCTCGGGCAGGAGATGCGCGAAGCGGGCGTCGAGTTGTTTCGTTACCGATCCGCGCGAGATCGCTTTGGCCAGGCGAATGTTGGGCTGTTTAAGCCCGATGCGTTTGCATCGAATGTGCCGACAGGGTTTCGTACTTGGCGATGTGTTGCGTCGAAAGATGCTGTGGAGATGTCGGGAAAAGACTATCTCAGTCGAGTTCGCTATCGATTTCCACGCAGCGATTTTGAGATAGACGGCGTTTTACCCGCGCCCGCGCTGTAGACCGCCCACCGCGATGATAGGATCGGGGACATGGATTTTGCGATTTCAGATGAGCAAGCGGCACTCGTAAAGACAGCAAGTGACTTTGCCAAACAGGAGATCATCCCAGTGGCTGCCCACTATGATGAAACCGGGTCGTTTCCGGAGGAAGTCTTAAAAAAGGCTTGGGAAACCGGATTGCTCAATGTCGAGGTGCCTGAGAAGTTTGACGGATTGGGACTGGGCTGTGTTGCGCATTGTTTGCTACAAGAGGAGCTTGCATATGGATGCCTTGGGATCAATACGTCGTTGACCGCAAACATGCTGGCGGCAATGCCCTTGGTGGTGGCGGGTAGTGAGGGGCAACAAAAAGAGTACTTTGGTCGCCTAAACGACGCGCCCATTTTTGCCGCATACTGTTGCTCAGAGCCGGACGCTGGGTCAGACGTGGCAGCGATGACGACAAAGGTGACAAAGCACGGGGATGACTACGTCATTAACGGTCAGAAACGCTGGATTACCAACGGTGGCGTGGCATCGTGGTACGTTGTGTTTGGCACTCTTGATCGCGATCTCAAACACAAAGGGATTTGCTGCTTTGTTGTCGATGCCGATGCGCCAGGGGTTTCGACTGGTCGCAAGGAAGACAAGATGGGACAGCGGGCGTCCAACACGACAGACGTATTGTTTGAAGATGTCAAAGTGCCCAAGACGGCGCTTGTCGGTGCGGAGGGGCAGGGGTTTAAAGTTGCCATGAAAACCTTTGACCGATCGCGACCGTGGATCGCAGCGGCCGCCGCTGGGGTTATACGCCGGGCGCTGGATGAATCGCGAGATTACGCCAAAGAGCGAAAGACCTTTGGTGTGCCGATTGGGCAACACCAGGCGATTCAATTTATGCTCGCAGATATGGCGATCGCCCACGAAGTGACTCGGCTTTTGTGTCTCAAAGCGGCCTCGTGTGTGGACAAGGGAGAAATCAACTCGGTCGTCTCGTCGTATGCAAAGGCCTACGGTGCTGATGCCGCGATGCGGGTGACGACTGATGCCGTACAGATCTTTGGCGGCTATGGCTACACCAAAGAGTATCCGGTCGAAAAGCTAATGCGAGATGCAAAGTTATTGCAGATATACGAGGGGACCTCGCAGATTCAGCGCATGGTGATTGCACGCCATTTGCTGCGCTAATACAATCGATTTTGGTCGAGCGGTATGTGCTATGATTTTGCTATGATTTCGCCTAATGTAGGCTGATTCGCCGATTGCTCGCCCGACGCTCATCAACGCGGCGGAGGTTCTTCTCGACTTTATCGGTGACGAGGACGGATTATGCGAAACTGATGAGACTTGTATTTGCACGCCCAACTTTGGCGCCTATCAAGGACATGGTGTCTTTGATAACTCGCGCTGTGAGTTCGAGCCCGGGGTCGTCTCCGGCGTGACCATGTTGGCCTACCCGAATAACGGGCGATAAGTCTCAAATAGACCGCTCGAGATGGACACTTTGTGCGGGCGCTGTCACGCTTTGTGCGGGCGCTGCGTCTTCGCCCATTTGTTCCTCGATTTGGGCGAGCCGGGTTTTGACGAAGGAGCGATCATTGGCGGTGCGGAGCCGGTATTGCAACGCAGTGCGCAGATGAGCGGCAGCACTGGATAAGTCTTCCGCGTGCTGTGCAATCAGTCCCTTGAGCATTTCATAGTAGGCTCGGTTTTCGCGGTTGAGCCAGTTTGGTTTATAAATCTGCGCGAGTGTTTGCTCCGTTTTGGCGAAGTTGCCGGCGCGCAAGGAGCGAAACGCAAGCCATACGGTGCCGGAACGGAAGTACTGCACAAGCAAGATTGCGATCGCTGCGAGTGGGAACATCGCCCGCGTGCGCTCGCCAAGGAACAGTAGGTAGACGCTCATGGCGAGCAGGACAAGGCCTAGAAAAATTCGCGTTTTGGGAGAGAACATGTCGGGTGGACCTTATTCTCAATTGTTGCGGTAAGGCAACCCATTTGATTTGACAGCGGAAATCTATGGGATTTATCCGAGAAGGCTACCGCCGACTGCGTTGTCGACGATTGCTGCTGCGTTGCCGGGTGCGGTTGCTGCGGTGTTTGACCCGGACGCTGCGGTTATGTTGCCGGGTTGCTCGTTTGCGATTTCCTCTGTTTTGCACGCGTGGGCCCCGGTTGTGGACGGTTTGCCTGCGGTGTTGGATCCGCTCGTCACGCTCGGCTCGGCGTGCGTTACCCGTTGCGTTTGTCCGTCGATCGATGCGTCGGTCGCGCCGTTTGATGCGCTGGTTGCGTCGCTTGGCTCGGTTGTCGATGCGGTGCGATCGCCTTTCGATACGGTTGTCGCGTCGATCCCGTCGCTGCTTGGCGCGAACGTTTCGCCTGTGGTCGCGACGGCGCACAACCATGCGCTTGGCGGGAGGGAGGCGGTAGCGTCTGCGTGCCTTGGTCAGGCGTTTGCTGCGGACCCAGCGCGGGGCTACCCGACGGTTCTTTTTGTAGTGTCCCCGCTTCGAGTAGTAGCCGCGTTTGCTGCGAAGGCGCCAATAGCCTGGCACCCAGCGAGTGCCATTATAGTATCCGGCGACCCAAATGGAATTGCTGCGTGTTGCCGTTGGTCGCCAGTATGCAGGATACCAGTGACCATAACGCCAGTATCCGGTTATCCAAACATATCCATCACGGTGTTGGGGACGCCAGTATCCGCTGATCCAGGTTCCCTGCGGCGTCCAGTGCCCGGCAACCCAGACTGCACCGTAGCGAGTGTTTTGTGGCTGCCAGTACCCGGTTTGCCACACGCCGTGGTTCCAATGCCCGTTGATCCAAATGTATCCATTGCGATGTTGTCTACGCCAATGCCCGGCGACCCAGTAGCCGTCATTGCCGCGGTGGGCCGGGGACCCATATCTGGTTTGAACGGTAGCGGAGGGGCCGCCAGTGGGGACCTATCCATTGCCCCCAATCGTCATAGTAGCCTTCGGTCCACGTATATCCGCTGCGGTGCCGTCGCCGATAAAACCCATCGGTGACCGTGCCATCACTGAGGCTGTATCCATCGACCCAGACATAGTCTAGGTCGGGGGCCTCGATGTCGTATTCGCTCGAAGCGTCATACCCGTCCTGTTGGGAGTCGTCAGAGTAGATGCTTTGATCCTGGTAGATGGTGTCGGTGGCTCCTGGTTGTGCGAGCGCGGTGGCCGATGGCAGGAATAAGATGAGCGATAGGACGAGGTGATGGCGTTTCATGGGCGAATCTCCAGCAGAGCGGGGGGAGTCTGGACTGTAGCAGGGATTGGGGGCTCCGCTTGTTTTTGGGGGATATCGAGTCAGACGGATAGGATACGCGCCCGCATTCATCGAAACGGCAGTGTCCCGAATTTTGTGAGTAGTTTCAGGAGGGTAGGTGGTAGTCGGCTCGTTAGCCCAGTGTGACCGTCGTGTCTGCCACCACCGCGCCGTTTACTTGGATGTCTATTTTGTGTTTCCCAGGAAATAGCGATCGAACGGTTGTCACTCGCATTTTGTGTTGCTTGGTCAAGGTGAGTGATTGTTTGCGATCGAGTTTGGGGATGGTCCTTGGCGATGTCATTGAGGTTGTTGGCGACCGAGCGGCGGACATACAGCTCGGGGTCGTTTCGCAGTCGCTCCAGGATGGGAAAGATGGGATCGGGCTTGTCGATAAGAAAGTCAAGGCGGGTGCCCCAAGGCAACCGAGGACGAATCCCCTCCGAGCACCAGCGCCGTACGTGGGGGCTCGGGTCGTCGGTCCAAGCGAGCAGTTTTTGAAACGTTTGCTTTGGGTAACGGGCGACAAAGGGGCGGATGGCAAACTCAGAGGTGAATCGTTGTGTGAGCTCGTACATGCAGGCCATGGCGGCATCGAACTCGTCGGTACAATAGTCAGCAATAAATTGACCGACTGGCCACTGGACGAAGCCGTTGGTGACTTTTTCGCAATCGGGCAATATCGGGGGAAGGCTTTTGGTCAGAATGGTTAGCGATCGAGGGATGGATTTGGGCAAGTGCGTTCGCAAAGCTGCCGAAAATTGCCGCACACGGTCCATCATTTCTAGCGGCTTTAGTTTGCTTGCTGCGACACGTACAAAGGCGGCTTGATCAAAGGGTTTCCAGGCAGAACCGATTTGGGCGCCAAGTTGTTTGGCGGCGGTGCGATCAAAGTAGTCTTTAAATGGTTTGCGGTCAGTGGCCATATCGCCGCGGCACTATAGCAGTCCTCGGGAGTTATTGTCCTGCGCTTTTGCGGTTGGTTGGAGACGGGGGTGGTGGGGGAATGTTTGCGATGCGGACGCGGTCGTGGGCGATTGCGGAGGATTGATGGTTGCCGGCCGCAACCGCAAGCTCATAGTCGCCCAATGCAGAGGGGGTTTGCCACGTCACGGTAGCGGACTGTTGGGCTTGATCGATCTCGGACACGGTGCAACGCCCCGCCGTAACGACGCAGTGGACTTGCTGGGGGGCGCTTTTTGACAGATGGCTCCACCGGATGGAATAGCGCCAGCATAACTCCGCGTGCCTGAATGAGGTGGTTTGGCGACAGGGTGACGTGGGGGCGCTTGTGAATGTAGAATCCGTTGGTTGTTGTTGACATAGATCGCGTCACCGTTGACCTGAAAATCGGCAATCCCATCGATTGAAACATGGGCAAGTGAGACCGGGTTTTGCGGCGAGCGAACATCGACAAGCCACAACCCGGCTTGATGGACAACGTAGGCGATGTTGTCGATGATGTCGACGCGAGAGATGTGTTGATGGTCCGCTACGAGTTGAGGAGTCCCCGGAAGTTTTGGATCGGTGATGTCGACCCAGAGCAGGCTATCGGCGTCTGCGATGTATGCGGTATGGGTTGTGAGTGCGACACCCAAGGCGTTTGCGTCGGTGGGTACGAATAGCGGCTCTTTTGGTTTTGCGTTTTTTCCGGAAAAAAATGGCAAGTCCTTTGGGGCCGCTGGGAACAAAGGCGGTGAATCCATCTACTGGGATGGCACCGAGACTGATCGAAGTTGCCGGTAGGCACGACCCGGTTTGGAAGGAGTAATGACATCGACGAGGACGGCGCCGCGATCGGTGGCCAAGAAGGCCGAGTTGTCTGCAAGGGTGATGTGGTTGATGGTCCGCTCCGGCTGGGCTGCGTCGGATCGCATCCGAGGGGGAGTGATGTTTGATGTTGATGACGACGAGATTGCTGCCCGGTAGGTCCCCGGTGGACAGACCCTCAGTCGTGCCGAGATAGGCGTAGTTGCCATCGACGACCAGGGCGCTGACCTGTGCCGACAAAGGAATGCGATCGATGACGGTCGGATTGCCAATATTGGAAACGTCGAGCAGGTCAAGCCGCCGCTCGGGCCGGCGACGTACGCGGTCTTTTCAGCTAGGGCGAGATGTGCAGCGGAGCCTTCGATAGTGATGCGGCCGCGCTCGATCGGTTGCGTGGGGCTAGAAATGTCAACCGTGACAAACGTGTGGTCGCCATCTGTTGCGTAAGCGATGTTATCGCGGACGATGACTGTGTGCAGGGCGGTGGGAGCTGGGGACGGTCGATAGAAGTGGAGCCGGGGTTTGCAAACAATCCAGACATGGTGGGCCCGCGCGCCGTTGTAGGAAAAGATCTGTATGGAGACCGCATCACGGTACGACAATGCATTGTGATTGGCCACGGCGAGCTCGAACGTGATCTCGCCCTCGATGTTGGGGGCTGGAAAGGTCGGGTTGGCGATTGGGCGTCAAAGACCACGGGGGGACCGTTGCGCTGGCTCCACTGGAATCGAAGTGGTTCTCCTTTGGGATCGATACTTGCCGTTCCGTCCAGGGTTACCGTGTCAAAGGCTTGGTAGGTCGCGTTGGGGCCCGCGTTGGGGATTGGTGGACACAGATCTGTAGCAATGCACTCGCCAGAGCTCCCGCAGCCCCAAAGGGGCGTCATCAGCATGGCCAACAGACCAAACTTGGGGAGCTGAGATGCGCCGCGGATTGCCATGGGCGGCGGATATTGACAAACTCTATGGGGAAAGGGGAGCCTATCGGTGATTATTCGACGATGATACCGCAGTCGCCTGGAATGGTCATCGTGGCGAGATTATTTTCTTCTCTGCACTCATGATTGCCACCAACGCCGCCGCCAGTGCAATCGTAATCATCGTTATCTACACATGCGCGGACGCTCACGCCGAGAGCTGGGAAGGTTTCGACATCACACAGGATGGTCTCACACTGGCCGGGGTTGATCTGGGCGGTTGTTGCCACCGGCGCGTTATTGCAGGTGAACTCGGATTGTGTTGCCTCATCGTAAAATCGAACGATGACCCCAGCAGGGACAAAGAAGTCTCCCTCATTGCACACGGTTGCATCAAAGGTACAAGTGGCGATACCCGGGCTCAGCGATACTGATAGATCGGGCGCGAGCAGGGACTCGGGCAGGTTTTGTCGGAAGTTATTCATGACGCCAGAGATCGACACGCCAGCCGGTGTCGAGGTCAGCCAGTTCGCAGACTCGTTGGTTGGAATGCCGCCGATTTCGGTAACGTTAGTCACGTGATAGCTGTGCTGATTCCAAATTCGTCGGGTGGGTACCCAGCTATCGGTCTCGTCTCCGATAACGCGAACACCCTGTTGGTCGGGACGTCGTGCCACCAATCGGTTCTTTGCCGGGGCCATTTTCGACAAACACGACCTCAGCGTTTCCATCGTTGTCGACGTCGACAACGATGGGCATCTCGAGTCGGGTGTGGGAGCGATTGGGCTCGGGAGAGATAACATCTTTGCCGTCGACACCGTCAAGAATGCGAAAGTTTTGTTCGTCTGCATAAAGCACCTCCGCACGACCATCGCCATCGAAGTCAAAGACACTGGAGCCGGTGACTCGCGAAGTACAGTCGTCGTTGGCGATCTTCCATAGGATTCCGTCGGAGTCACACTCGGGACCAGGTGTCCCCAGGCAATCGAGATCTGCGACGATATAAAAGTCAGCGCCAGCGACGCCGATTTCGGCGATACCAATCGCCATCAAAGTCGGCGACGGTCGGTGGGCCACCTTCGTTTTTGCTGCAGTTATCGTCCGGGATCGCGATTTGCGCTGTTGTTTCGTTGTGAACCAAGGGGTAAAGTCATGATTGAGAATATAAATGACACCGGCGCGGACGATCACGACCTCTCCCTGGTCATCAGCGTCGAAGTTGCCGGTCGCTGTGTATCCATCGCAGGGATAGCCACTGTTTTGGCAATCTCCGTCAAGGGGCGGTAACGAGAAGCTGTGCAATACGGTTTCCATCGCTCTCATACATGGTATTGCCTGCCAGAACGTTGAGCGACCCCGATAGATCGACATCGCCAATCGCCCGAGACCGGTCCCATAAAATCCATTGGTCCCTAACCCTTCGGTTCCAATCCATTGTTCGCTACCGTTTTCGCCGTTGAGTACCACGCGACCTTGAATGACCTCAGGTTTTCCATCGCCGTCAATATCCGCAATAGAAGGTTGCGTGCCAGCGAGGTGATTGGTGCCACTGGGCTCGGTGCTGTACCACTTAAATGTCCCGTCGCGCTCCAGGGCAACGGTTCCGCCATTGACGACGGTTCCGACAATGTCGACGGAACCGTCGGCATCAATGTCTCCGACAGCGAGACCGCCGGAGTTGTCAAACCAGATCCCACTGGGGCCGCCGGACGCTTCGATCTCCGCGGCACCGACGCTAAAGTGCTCGGGGAGTTTCCCTGGTCTCGTCGCACCGTCCCGATACGACGCGCAGGACTCCACGGCTATTGCAACAGCCGCAGGTAAGCTCTGGCGCACAAATATTATTGTTGTCGGTATCCCTTTTTTGCAGTTGGTACGAAATAAACAAAATGTCGGGGATGTCATCAACGCTAACAACCTCGTCTGCATTGTCATCCGTCAGGTTCACAACGACAGGGGTCATGACAACATCGTCCGCTGTCGGGTGAATACTTCCCGGTTCGGGCCATTCCATGCGCACTCTTGGGCGGGGTTAAAGTTTCCTTGTGGAAGAAGTCTGCATTCTTGTTCTGGCTCGCCACCGCCACCACTACCTCCGCCGCCGGTGCCGGCGTCTTGCCCGTACCAGCATCGGGTTGATTGCCCCGCTGGGGTCGGTGGGGCTGCCGCCACAACCCAAGACACAAATGCTAAACGCGAAGAGACAATAGGAGGAGATCCGCATACCCAATTTTATTGGTAATGCAAAAGACATTAATATATCCAATCTAACAAACTGTTGTGAAAATAAGTAATTTTTAATACGTATATGTCGTCGATGTAAGAGGCCCTGTGTACAGAAACGACGTGTAGAGCGGGGCTTCTTGCGCCATCGAGCGGAGATTTGCGGTGGCCGAAAATTATAAAAAGTGGACGAAAGTCGTGCAGGTCGAACCGAATAGTTCTAGGGGATTAGCGAGGAATCAATGCTCGGCTAGCTCTTCTCTTATGACTAGCGTGCGTGGTATCAATGGACGCTCGGCGTACCCAGACGGGATGTGAATCAATTGAGGAGCAAGTGGTTATGAAGTTGATGTTG
>CBDCWZ010000026.1:0-12611 GCA_965223575.1 Kofleriaceae bacterium | reverse complement strand
ACGCGCATTGACATTTATTGTGCGATGGGCGAAGTCTACGAAAGAAGTTTGAAGGATGTTGATCGCGCCATTGAAGCATTTACAGATGCACTGACTTTCGATGAGAATGAGTCGCGGGCTCTGGATGCTCTCGGACGACTGTACGAAAGCATTTCCGAGTGGGAAAGAGCGATCGAGGTAATGCAGCAATTGCTTCGCACTACACCCAACGTAGCGAAGCAGGTTGATTTGTGCCATCGCATTGGTCGTATCTACATGCAGATTTCGGAACCTGATCAAGCGGAGGCATCATTCTTACAGGCGCTGTCAATCGATGGAACACATGTTCCTTCTATGGAGGCCCTGGTGCAGTTGTACTCATCGCGTGGGGACTGGATCAAGGCTGCACAGATGATGGTAAGCGCCGAGGCGAACACAGAGAACGTTTTGGATAAAGTACGGCTGCTGCATGATGCAGCACGTACATATATGGATCGGCTCGACGATTTAGACAAAGGCAAGCAGTATCTGGCTGCTGTGCTTGTTTTAGATCCGGAGCACGTAGAGGCGGCAACACCTCTGGCTGAGCTATACGAAAAGAATCAGCAGTGGGCGGAATTGCAGCCGATTCTTGAGATGTTGGTGCGCAAATCACGTCAGCAACATGACAGGGATCCGGCTCAGATGAATGAGCTATATTATCGTACAGCGCGCTGTCTTGACGAGCTTGGCGAGAATGAGAGAGCGCTGGAGTTGTATAAAAGTGCCTACGAGATCGACCCAACCTATTTACCAACATTGGTGGGTCGGGCAAATCTACTTTACAAGATAAAGGATTGGGAGGGCGCCGGCCGAATCTATCAGACGATATTGATGCAGCACCGAGACTCCCAGGATGAGTCTGAAGTCGTGGAAGTCTACTATCGCCTCGGGATGGTGCGCTTGCACATGAATGAGCGCAAGAAGGCGCTCAACATGTTTGAAAAGGCCTTGGAGGCAGATTCTAGTCATTCCGATACTTTGCTGGCGGTGATTGGTATCCGCGAAGAGCAGGGAGACTTTGAAGCTGTTGTTCACGCAAAACGCAGCTTGATGCAGACTCGTGATGAAATACACAAGGTAGAGTTGCTGAGTGAGATTGGGGAAATCTATCACGAAAAGCTCAACAATCCACAGAAGGCAATTGCAGCGTTCTTAGAGGCGCTTGATCTTGTCCCAAATAATACTTCTCTCCTCCAGAAAGTGCTCGATCTATTTACAATCACGGAGCAGTGGAAGAAAGCCGTAGATATGATTGAACGATTCACCGAACTTGAGAAAGATCCCATCCGTAAAGGGAGCTACTATCAAGCAGCGGGCACGGTGTGTCGCGATAAATTGAAGGCACACGATCAAGCAATGGAGTACTACGAGCGTGCGCTTGATTGCTTTTTCGAGGATGAGAAGCGTCTTCCCAAGCAGATGCTTCCTCGCGCTCTAAAGTCGTTTATTGCAATCGACAAGATTCTTACCGCGAAACGAGATTGGAAAAGTCAGGAACGCGCGTATCGCCGGATGATTCGCAGAATGAGTGAGGACAATCCGATTGTGGTTGATCTGCTTCATTCATTGGGTGAAATTTATCGTTCACGTTTAAAACACTACAAAAGTGCTATTCAGGCGTTTGAGTTGGCCCAGAAGCTCGACGCAACCAATTCCGAACGGGGTGAGATTCTGGCTGAGTTGTACGTGCTTGCTGGAGCAGACTATGCCGACAAAGCCGTAGAGCAACACATGGCGATGTTGCGCAATGATCCCTTTAAGTATGACAGTTACAAAGCTTTGCGCAGCATCTACATGGATTCCAAACAGTACGACAAGACTTGGTGTGTGTGTAATGCACTTGCATTTCTCAAGAAAGCTGATCCGAGTGAGATGCAGTTTTACGAGCAGTACAAGCCTCGTGGATTTGTTAAGGCAAAAAACCGAATGACCAGTGACACTTGGCGGCGCATCTATCATCCAGATGAGAACCGGTACATCGGAGCGATTCTCCAGGCGATATGGCAGGGCGCTGCGTCTCGCAAGGGCGGAACGCATAAGCAATTTGGATTGCGCAGGAAAGAGCGGATACAGCTAGAGAAAGATCAGCTACTGTTCTCTAAGGTATTCTACTACGTTGCTCAGGTTCTCGACATCTCACTTCCCGATGTCTATCTGAGAGATGATCAGCCTGATGAGATGATGCTGGCTAACTGTATTGACAAAGGGAAGTTGCATCCATCCATTCTTGTTCGCAAGGACACGTTGCAGGGGCGCAGTGAGCAGGAAGTTGCATTTGTATCTGCTCGAATGCTGTCGTTCATGCGGCCAGATCACTACCTCAAACTGGCACTGCAGACGAAAACTGAGCTCAAAACTGCACTGTTGTCGGCGATCGTTCTAGTCAAACCTGACTTCCCAGTCCCACCGGAAATGCAAATGTATGTTCAACAATATCTTCCAGAGATGCAAAGTCGTATCTCACCTCATGCAATGGAACAGTTGAATGTCGTTGTGAGCAGGTTCTTGAAGGCGGCACCGCGCGTTGACATGGCAACGTGGGGACACGCTGTAGAAGCGACTGGCCACCGCATTGGGTTCGTTTTGAGCGGTGATTTAGAAACAGCTGCAAGGCTGGTTTCCGCGGAGCCACCGGAATTGGGTGGTCCGCAGCCAAAAGATAAAATAAAGGAGCTCGTTTTGTACTCGGTATCAGAGGACTATTTCGAAGTGCGCGAGCATCTAAAATTGGTCATTGGATAGCCATTCCATCGTCGCATGTACGACCGGGCTAAGCCGCGCGGAGTGTCCGCTGTGAAATCGTTTGGCGTAAATGGTAGAAGAGCGAACGCTATTGCTGGGTTGGCATTGTGCTGCTACTTGTCGGGCCGGCGTCCCAGTCTGCTTCGAAGCCGCGGAGGCGCACAACACGATGTATGATTTGTTCCTCTGCTTTTCCTTTTACTTCGCGCGGGGGTAGCGCAACCGTTTCAACGCGATCAGCAACCTTGCGTAGCGTTGCGTCAGAAATGATGATTTCGCTTGCCTTGGCGATATTAACAAGACGTGACGCTACATTCATAGCGTCGCCAATGGCGGTGTAGTTCAGGTGATCTTTTGTTCCGATCCCGCCAGTAATCACCTGTCCTGTGTTGATTCCGATGCCGATGCGAATCGGCTCCAGGTTTTCAGCGGCACGTGTTCGGTTAAACTCCTCAAGGCACTGCAGCATGTCAAGAGCACAGCAGATTGCCTTGTATGGACCGTCGTCGATTGGAATTGGTGCACCGAATAGGCCAATAATCTCATCGCCGACAAATTTATCGGGGGTGCCTTGATGCCTAAACAAGACTTCCACCATTACTTCAAAGTATTCGTTCAACGTGTTGACGACTTCTTCGGGCGGGCGTCCATCTGACATTGCAGTGAATCCGCGAATGTCGGAGAATAGCATCGTGATTTCCTGAAGACGACCGCCCTTCTGTAGAGATAGTTGCCCTTTGACGATCTGCTCTACAACTGATTTCGGAGCGAGTCGCGATAGCTGAGCACGTGTTTCGGCTTCTTTTTCAATGCGTTCCGCGAGCGCGGCATTTTGAATCGCAACAGCCGCCTGCGCAGCCATGCCCATGCAGATTTGCAGGTCCTTGTCTGTAAAAGTATTGCTCGCGATCTGTGAATCGAGATGAATTACACCAAGTAGATCGTCTGCATGCAGCAGCGGAACGGTCATTGTAGAGCGGATGCCTTGCATAATAATTGAATGTGCACTCGAGAAGCGTTCATCCATTCTTGCGTCCGACGACAGTACGGCGGTCTTGTTCGTTTCGACTTCAGCAAGAACCGTCGTCGAGACGACGATATCTTTGTCGTGTTTTCCTTGGTTTGTTTTCACATACCGCGGAACCATTTCTCCTTCATGATTTCGCAATAGAATGGCACCTCGGTCGGCGCCAACGAGGTCGAATGCTTTATCAAGGATCTTGGGGAGTAGTTTTTCTAGATCCAGCTCGGTTCCAATGGCTGTGGCGAGCTCGTGACCGACTCGGAGTCGTTCGTAGTCTCGTCGTAGTGTTTGATCGTCCAGTTGATTCGATGGAAGAAACTCGCTGTCATCGGCGCTCATGCGCTGGCGGATATGGCTTTCAGCAAAACCTGGGGCGATGGTTACCCGATGGACTGCTTCGTTGCTGGTTGCCCGATCCATAAACAGAAGCCGTGTCGACCCCATTGCGATTTCGTCACCATCTTTGAGGACGCGCTCATTTACGCGGTCACCATGGACGAAAGTTCCGTTCAGGCTGTTTAGATCCCGCAGCAAGAATTGGCCGTCTTTTTCTTTGTGGACCTGCGCGTGATTTTTGGAAATGATTCGGTCGAGGATCTGGATCGTATTGTCAGGGTGGCGGCCAATTGTATTGAACGACGAGAGATCGAACTCTTGCCGCTGGTCGCTAGAAATGACAATTAGTTTCGCCATGTCGCCGTAAAGAAAGAACTTCCTAAGTAGGATGGTAGGTCTGCTGTTCTGACAAGTAAAGTAAGTAGCTACCGAATCATCGTACCTTGTTCCAATCTGCAACCTCAGTATTCACCATCACGGGGGATCGTTTCCTGACGTTGAAAGTCGAAGTGATACTGGTAGTCGAATGGGAAAGTTACTACGACCGAGTAGTCTGCATGTATGGCAGTGTAGTCGGGGCTAAAGTACACATTTAGGTGTTGTTCCTGAACCCCTAGGTCGATAATTCCCTGCTGTAGTTGTTCTAATAGTTCTACCTCTCGGTCGTCGCTTTCTCGCAAATGGATTTTGGATGCTTCAAACTTTATTTTGGCGAGCTCTGTATCTACGTGAGCCCGCTGCCAGAATACCGGTGCGAGTTTCCAGCCAACAAAACCCACTGCTGCGAAAAGGACAACAAGAATTACCGATACGAAGTTGATGTTTCTCGATTTTCCCATTAATTTTAATATGTTATGATGATTTTCTGAATATGTCAAAAGTTCGGAGTCGACGCAGGCACCACACCCCGATTGCGGCGACAATTGCCATGGCGAGCACCTGAAAACTCAAGCTATAGGCGAGCACCGTGGCCTCCCGGATAGGGGCGGTATCACCCCCCGCATAGGACGCAAATAGAGCGACAGCGGCTGCCTGGCCTGTGCCCAGCCCCGATGGTGCAATCGGGATCGCTGCGATTACAAACACCACAGGAAGGCCTACCAGAGCGGCCCCGAGCGGTGCCTCAATTCCAAACAGTCGCATCGCTCCCCAGTGAACAGCAATGAGTACGAGAATGTGAACGGTGCGTGCAGCGCCTACCTTAAGTGTACCGCCGACCCCAGCGGCGAATAGTCCACGAAGCACCGGAAGTTTGGTGAGCCAAGAAGGGCGAAGATAGATCAATAGCAAGTAAGTCGGGACAATTGCGATAATCGCTATGCCAATAGGGCGTAGCTGGGAAGCTTGAGGTACCTGCCCGGTCAGAATTCCAATTCCCATCGTCATTGCAGTAACGATCAAAAAGGCGCCTGTTGCCAACAGGATCGTCGCGCCACCTGTTGTCAGCGGAACGCCAAACATACGTCGCAGAAAATACACAAGGCTGCCTTGGCCTACCCCGTAACTAATCAGCGTGAGCAGATAGCTCGCGCCGCGGAGCTGTATCGTGTGGCTGTACGGGATTTTTGGCGTGGTGATGGTTTGACGAATTGCCACCCAAAGCGCGAATGAATCTGCCAGCAGAATTGCGATCACTCCCACCCCAGTGTAGAGAATGAGATTCCATAGGGAGGTCCGGGTGAAAGCCGCTTGCACCTCGGTGATTGGCACTCGTGCGAACAAAAAAGCCAGGATTCCAATGACCACAACCCAAGGCCCGAGCCGTCGAATCAACGCTAGTAGTATGCGAGCATAGCCACCGGGCATTGTATACAGTGTTTCATCCCGAAGGCCAGTTGGTAAAGTCGTGTGCAATGCTCCCGACACGGCTTGACTTGGCGGCGAAGTGATCTAGAGTCAGCGGGCTTGCGAAAGTGGCGGAATTGGTAGACGCGCGGGCTTCAGGTGCCCGTGGGCGTATGCCTGTGGGGGTTCGAGTCCCCCCTTTCGCACCCCTTAGATTTAGACCAGATAGGGCGTGTTTCCCGTTGTGGTTCTCTGGACACCCGTCGTGGGGTTGTGTAGGCTATGCCCCCTTTTCGGGGGATGCCCAGGTAGCTCAGTCGGTAGAGCAGCGGACTGAAAATCCGCGTGTCGGCAGTTCGATTCTGTCCCTGGGCACAATTAGCCCCACGCTGTCGCCCGACTGAACGCACAGACTATTCGTTCGCCAGGGCTGTTGTCACGGCGTTTAGGCCTGCGTCTGTCAACAGCCCATTCGAGTGTAGTGCGTTCGCTAGGGGTTGTGTTCCATCGTGATGCAACAATGAATCATGCGCGTAGTCGGCCACCGGAAACGGGCTGGTGGTACCAGTTGTTCGAATATAGATCGAGTGGACTTGGCCGGCGGGTTGGATATACGAGACAACCTGTGGGGTTACCTGCATGATTTGATCGCGCCACGAGTCGGCGACGTTATAGGCGCGGAGCTTGTTTTCAAGATCACCAAGACCAAGCTCCTTGGCGAGAATTTTCCGGTACAGAGTGTAAACGACGTGGTCTGCTTCGGAGTCATCCCCCATTAAGATTTCTGGAGTGGATGGCGGTATCTCCAGGCGAAGTACGAGTAGCCAATATAGCTTGTATCCGATCTGTTCTTTTAGCTCAGGAACGATATTTTGCGGCGCGAGTTCGCTGAGCTCGCCGATGACAATGTCTTTGAATGGTTTGGTAATGAGGCCGTGGTGGTTCAGTTGATCCAAGTCGGCCTTTCCATGGAGCGTGCGCGAAAAGAACCGCGGGCTTCCCGTGAGAAACACCAGGGGAAGATCGAGCTGCGCGTGAAGGATATCTACGGCGGGAAGCGTATCACGTTCGGTGGCATCGGAAGACAACAGATCGACTAACCCAAGCGCACTGGAAAAATTGCTCGAAAGGTAGGTTTTGTCCACGTCGGACCGAACGACGGGCGTGGTCCGCTCTATTGCGAGTAGACGCGTAGAAAATGAGCCTGCAAGAATCGAATCGTGGTGGACCTGGATTTGATACGTACCAGCCTCTAGGCGCTCATCTTCGAGCGAGACTATCGTGTCGATATAGCCTTCGCCATCGGCAGGAACGTTGCCTAACGAGATAGATCCGCTGTCGGTTACAAGTGAAAGTTCAACTTGGGTGGATCGAATCTCGTCTTGAAACAACTCTTCATAGGGAGCAGTGTGCACCAAGTCTGGCGCGGCATATTCCCACACGATGCGACCCCGGACGGGAAACGCGTGCGTGGTACCTAAGCTGTTGCGCATATCTGCGTATGCACGGCGCGCTTTCCGTGAGGCTTCAAACGAAACATAGACGCGCGGTGCGAGTGCTTCGGGGCCCGCGATAGCAACCAGTCCCCCAAAGTCAGTACTAGTGAGCATATCAGCAGCGTCATCACAATCCGTGTCAACGGCGGCTACAGTCCCACCAACCCGAATGCCTGTATCGATGTCGAGGGCACCAAACAGAGAGGTCGTTAGGTCGCCAACTATATCCTCGCACAAAGCGACGAGAGGGGTGATGCTGACATCGTAGCTCGTGAGATAAAGGGAAATAGTCCATTCACTATCGCCTCCTGCGATAGACTGTATTAGTCCCTCGCAGTTTACCGCGGCCTTCATCCGTTCACTGAAATGAGACAGTGCATCGGTGCCAAGTACTTCCGAAATGAGTGTATTGGCAACATCGCTGAATGCGATGTCAACAGAGTGTTGATCGATGGTTAAGGTTCCTTTGTCGAAATCACCATCCCAACGTGCGGCGACTGGAACCAACGTGTCTAGTTCATAGACTTTACCGTCTCGGGACACCGATACGCTATGAAACTCCTCTCGGCCAGTCACCTGGTTTGGTGATGTTCCTTGTTCCAGATCGATCGTTGATTCGACTTGAACCGCAGCGCTCAACTCAGACAGCGCCTGATAGAATGGATCTTCGGCAAGTTGGCTTGCTAATGTTGAATCATTAATTCGATCGCGGATTGCGCCATCGACAAGTTCGACGAGGAGTTTCCGTGCCTCATCTTCGAGTATTGAAGGGACTCCGAGTAGGCCGACGGCCTCGTCTACTACTAAGTCTTCAACAACATCTCCCACCATACGATCTTCATTGAGAGGGCCACGAAAGTCCCAAGTGCCATCGCTTTGGTAGGGCCCGGACCATTGCGCCGCCGGTGCGGCGGCGCAGTTTTCCGTTGTCTTTTCATTCTCGCGCGTTTCCGTTGTGGGGCAGCCCGTCATAACCAGCAGCCCAACACCCATCAGATAAGTTGCCTTGTTCATGGGCTGGATACACAGCAAGCCGTGTGCCGCCATTTAATTACAGCAACTTATCGTCACTGCCGTGAACTTTGGGTCACGAATAGGTATGAAAGTTGTTACCAAAAATACGTAACTTATCTTACAAATTCGCTATTTTCGAAGTTTGATGCTGCGGATTGCCTGCCACATCACCGCGCGGTGTTTGCCGATTTGAGACTGCAGCGATGTTCCTGTTAGCAAGATGAAATGATCTTTGCGGGCGATTGCAATCGCTAGAAAACTCAGTTTTCGATTATGCATCGTGCCGTGGTATTCGAGTTCGACAGCAGGGAGACCAGATACTTTTATTTTCTTCATACGGGTCAGTGTAAGGCCCATGGTTTTGAACTGCTTCTTGGAAAGATCAATATAGCCGTTAAGATCCATTTTGATGTATTGGGCCTGCACATTGACATTTGGCGCGAATCCGTTTACCGGCGGTGCAAAGAAATGCACAAGCGTAATGCTTGGGCCCGGGATGGCCTTGAACTGGGGAATTTCCATGGTCAAGCCGTGGGCCTCATTGTGATAGCGTCCAGGACTATCTTTGGCGTGGGCTTGACCGGACACAGTGAGGGCGATTGCACATATGAGAAGTGAGATATATCGATTGTGTGGCATGGCTGTTTTCCTGGTAAGAGTGGGTGCGGCTAATCGTGTGTAGCATTAACACGTCCACGGACAGTAACACCACCTCCCCCTTGATTCGATGGTTTCATCGGGGTGCGGGGGATCCGACAGTCACCTTGCATGGGTTTACGGGATCTACGCAAAGTTGGGAGCCATTTTCCCGCGGTTGGGGCCGGGGGCCCCTGGGGGCCATTGCGCTGCCGGGGCATCATCGTGAATTTCCAGTTCACAACGGATTTGATGCCAATGTTGACCAGATCGCACGTCTGATTTTCATCCAATGCGCTGTGCCTGTCAGCCTGATTGGCTATTCGCTTGGCGCCCGGTATGCGCTTGGCCTTGCTAATCGGTACCCGCATCGCGTGCGTTCATTGGTGTTGGTTGGCGTTCACCCCGGTCTGAGGAACGAACAAGTGCGCGCCGACCGTCTCAATCTGGATCGTCGTTGGATTGATTTGTTACGCCGTGGTGAAATCGGGGCGTTTGTGAGCGCGTGGGAGAAGCTTCCGTTATTTGCCACCCAGAAACGTTTGGGCCACGTTCTGGATGCCCAACGACAAATTCGCTTGTCGCACGACCCACAGTCTTTGGCTGATTCGCTTGAGCAGTGTGGGTTGGCCCGCATGCCTGATTACCACCGCGCGTTCTCTGGGTTTCATTTTCCTGTTCATCTCGTATCTGGTTCGTTGGATGACAAGTTTATCGCGATCGCGCGTGCGATTTCTGCGCAGCATGAGCATGTTTCCAAGTGTGAAGTCGAAGGGGTTGGGCACAATGTGCTTTTGGAAGCACCCGACATGCTACGCAGGCTTGCGCAGGACCGTTGTTAGCTATTCCCGTGCTCGCACCCCGACAAATCAAAGCATGAAGTCTCGACAAATTTTGGTACTTACTCGTTCATGAGTAACTCGGATCCGCAGGGGGCATGCCGCAGCGCAGCGACGGTCTTAGATCCGGCAACGCTCGATATCGCTGACGTTCCGGCGGGCGTGACCCGGAAAACGGTTGTCTTTGCGGTGGACTCTGCCGGAGATCGAAGACCTGATGGGATTGTTACTTCCTTCTGTTGCGGTAACCAAGGAACCCCGGCAAGAACAGGGAAATGCACATATACTTGCTCCAGGACTTTCATACGTCGGAACGGAGTTTGGCTGCAAATGGACTACAGTCAGCCACTATAGTACGGCGCGATTTCGGTAGGACTGCTATGCGTGTTCCATCATTGTTCACCAGCGCAATAATCGGTAGTGGCCCCCATAACCGATGAAAATCACCTCTGCTGGAGACGGATAAAAGTGGAATACCGTTGCGCTTTTGGCATTTTCTGTGACTGAGTCAAAAACCGGTGTGTCACATCTTGCGCGGGTGGTCTCCGTCTTTTCGCCAATGGACAACAGACCCCAGGCGAGGAGAGTAGACATGTCAGCAGATACAGAAGGCGCGGTCCGAAATCAAAGGGAACGGTTCCCACGCGATGCGCGGTTGAACGGGCCGAGTTGCCTACTCACTGCGCAGGGAGAAAATTCTGGCCGATCGCGTAGCAGAACAAAAGGGGGAGCGATGACGGTTTGGAATCGAATCGAGAGTTTGTGTTCGTGGGCGTGCATGATTGTGATGTCAGCGTTATGCGTTGCCAGTTGTACAGGGGAAACGAACAATGAGCAGCCTAGCGGAGAGGAGCAAAACGGTTCCGAGGAAGTACAATACGGCTCGTCCCGCGTAACCCGGTCGGTTCAATCGGTCAACCTAGACTGGGTAGATAACGAGGATGAGTTCGCGCGGTTTGCAGTCGAGAACTTCCGGAAGATCAACAACTACGACGGCCTTGCGACCCAGGCGGACCTGTCGAAGCAGGTTTTATTTCAACTGTATCGCACCGACAAGGCACGCATGGCGCGCGAGGCCTACAAGCGTGAGAAATCTTTGCCCGCTAAGGCAGGAGAGACCAATGGTGACTATAGCTTCGTACCTGGTAGAAGGTCGTTTCGCCGCAAGGCCTATCGCACGCCATTTTTTGAAGAGCTAAAGAACGATCCGCTCGTGGCCATTTCCGATATCGGCGAAGCTTTGGTGCGGTCTCGCGTTTCGAGAGAAGAACGGGTCGAGCTTCTCCGACTTCTTCACGCCATCGTTCGCCAAGTGAACGAATCGGAGATTAAAACGAAGGCAAAGGATCTATTTCTGCAGTATTCACTACGCACGTTTCCTCCCTCGGTAAAGGACTACACGCCATACTTGTCGTTTGCCTACTATGCGCGGCTTGAAACTGACGCCTCTGTCCGTATCGCAAACGGGGAGCGCTTCGCCCAGGCCGAGCACGCCGATATCCCGCCCAATGTGGCGAGACGTATGTTTCGCAAAACCATTCCCAACCCAAGTTCTCCATCGAGAGGTGCGCGATGAAAACGTTCAAACTAATATTGTTGGCGACACTATGCTTTCTGATTGCTGTGCCCGTGCATGCCAAGCCCGGTGATCTCAAGATTCCAAGCATAGGGGCACAAGTGTTGTTTCAAGTGCTATCTAACCCAGGGGGAGGTATTCCAAGTGGCCCCCCGCAGTTGAATCTGCGAAACATACGCAGCACTACGCCAGTCATCGATGCGATGTTGGATGGCCAGTCGATTCGCTATTTGGAGATCGAGCGGGCGATTGAAGATGCAATCGACCAAGGCGCTCCGCGTCAATATGAGAATATTACACTCATTGGGAAGCCCGGATACCGCAATTGGACGCGCATGAACTATCGCATTTTGCCGCGAGTGACATTTCTGCAGAGACCGGAGACGCTTAACGTGATCGAAAATCGTTCCGGGCATCTGACAGCGTCATTCGACACAATCGTTCGGGTCTTCATTAAATTTGAAGCCAATATTTTTGGTATCCCGGTCATCGGAAATAGACGTGTCGAAGCCGCTATCTTCTTTGACTTACTTGTGCATGCAGCCTTGAAAGATGTTGCGGTGTGGCCGCCTGATACCAATGATATCTTTAATTCGGGCAATCCACCGACACTAAACACGAACCATGTGGAGATTACCCTTCAGCAAGGAGGGGGCAATGTCGAGCTGGAGGGACTGCAAAGCGCGATCGTGCTTTCTGGGTTTCTTGTGAGCCTAGCGGGGGTATTGGCTGCACCGGCTACCTTCGGGTTGTCTGGTGTACTAGTGTTCTTGGGACCAATTCTTTCCATCGCGGCTCCAGCGATCGAAGAAACAGTTGAGAGTATTGCAAATGAATTCGTTTCCCTAGGCATTGCCGAGGGGATTAGAGAACTGGATTCTCGAGTGCGGGGTGCGGTTGCATCAGCGGGAAACCGGATCAACGCGGCGAACGCCATCTCGAATATGATGCCGCAGCTGTTTAACGCCGCGCAGGGGTTAAACAGCATCATGAACGGGTGGTTTGGCGCCAGCTTCAATACCAACACCCGCATCGACGACGATATGGTCGCGGTAGGTCTGACTATCAAGAAAAATCGAGGGCCCAGCGCCGGTCCGAACACGGTGTCGGCACGAATACGCTTCCCCAAATACAAGTGTGTC
>CBDCWZ010000025.1:0-4899 GCA_965223575.1 Kofleriaceae bacterium | reverse complement strand
GTCCTAGATCGGCTGCCGAGATTGTGGCAACGATAGACCAAAATGCATCTGTGGCATATACGGGGCTCGTAGCCTGGGTTACTGCAGCGCCGTCGGGGCGTAGATTACGCGCAACGAGCCGGTAAAAAGTACGGCTGTATAGTTTTGACAGCGCTTCGCTATTGGGGTCGGGCAAGTCAATTACAATGACGTCCCACAGGGGATGAGACTGGGCGAGGAAATGCCAGGCGTCTTGGTGGTGAAGGTGGACGCGAGGGTCAGATAGGGCTTCTTGGTTGAGCGCGGACAACATCGGATTCGAGCGAAATATCTGGGTGACGGTTTCGTCTAGGTCGACGAGATCCACGTGCTCGACATCTCGGTACTTGAGGACCTGTTTGACCGCCAAGCCGTCGCCGCCGCCGAGAATCAAAACACGGCGATGTTGCGCTGCGGATGCCATTGCAGGGTGGACCAGCGACTCGTGGTAGCGAAACTCGTCTACGGAAGAGAATTGTATGTTCCCATCGATAAAGAGACGAACATCATTACGCCACCGGGTGATGACCAAGCGCTGGTACTTGGTGGTTTTTGCGTAGATGATCTCGTCGGCGTAGAGTAGATCTTCTAGGAGGCTGGTGGTTGCACCAGCGGTTACCAAAGTCGCCAACAGAATGGTGCCACTCACAACAATCGCAACCCACACGGCCCGAATTCCCCGGACGAGGTGACGAAATATATAGAGTCCGATCGCTGCAACACCAATGTTGATCAGTCCAAAGAGAGCGCTCGAGCGTACGAGTCCAACATGGGGGACAAGAACAAAGGGAAAGATGAGCGATGCTGCCAGTGCTCCGAGATAGTCGAGTGACAGGACGTTGCCAAGAGCGGAGCGTAGGGAAAGACGTTGCTTTAAAATGCGAACGAGTAGTGGAATCTCGAGACCAACGAGCGTCCCAATCACGATGCAAAGGGCTATCAGCAAGATTTGGTAGCTATCAGACACTGCGAAGGCAGCAAATAGGGTAAGCGCTGATAGCCCGCCAATGAGTCCCACTGCCACTTCGATGAGCAGGAAGGTTCTGACGAGCTCGGAGTAAATGTACCGGGACAAAAAGCTCCCCAGGCCCATTGCGCTCAGAAAAATACCGATGACGACGGAAAACTGAGTCACTGAGTTTCCAAGTAAATAGGAAGACAGTGTTCCGGCGATCAGTTCGTATCCGAGTCCGCATCCGGCGATGGCAAAAACCGATACGAGCAGCATCGCCGATGACGGCAAAGACTGCGAGGGCCCATGCGCTGCAGGATTGTTGGATAGCTGATTCACAAGCGAATCGCGAGTTTTAGGTGATCGCTGCGGCAATGATAATGGACAGGCCGATCAGGAATGCGCCGATGATGATACCGAGGGCGGTGTTTTGGTCCTCTTCAATCTCTTTGCGCATCGAAAATGGAACGATCTTGCTCAGCATTGTGAAAGCAATACTGAAGATCACCATGCCGATTCCTGCATAGACCAGAGTGGCCAGGACTTGTCCAACTTTAATTTCTTCAAACATGAGTCGCTCCTATTTTCCGAATCCGTAGCCACCGCCGAGATGGCGGCGTGTACCAAAATATAGAAATGTTGCGCCCCGAGTCGAACCGGGACTGCTTTGACGGATACTAACTGGTTTTTCCAGTAGGCCGGGGAGACTCCACCCGCTGGTTGAGGCGATATACGCGGCACCGGTACTGCCGGTGAGGCCTGCCGCAAAGATTACTGCGATTAGCGCTTTAAACATGATCTATCCCCAATCGTCGTCGTCATCATCATCGTCATCAGGCATGACCCAGGACCACTTACGAGATTCAAATCGGCTACGTCGCCAAAACTCGAGCAGTGGAAATAGGATTGTGAGAAAGAAAGCCAAAAAGAAAAAGCGCGACAATACGGCGCCTTCGCGCAAGACCACGTAGATTTTTTCGTTGCCGGCGGGCCCCGAATATCCTGAGCCTCCGCTCGCATTGACGAGTAAAGAGTATCGGCCGGCAGGAGGCGCTTTGACATAGCGAGTGGAGTTTCGGGACCCTTCTGTCCAAGATTCTCCACCTTCGTAGCCCGAATAGTAGGATACGTCATTTTCCATTTCAGCGATGACCTCTTGCTTGTCATTGACCAACGCAAAATTGGCCGCAATCCACGAATTGCTGACTGGAGCAGACATTTCGATACTGAGCGTACCTGTTTTTGTGAGCGAAAATGGTGTTGACATTGCCTCGCCTTGGTATTGGCCAGCGTCGAAGCTGGCCGACAGAACGCTTTTCCCAGACGCAGATAGCGACCAAACACCAAGGCCAAGATTGATTGCACCCAAAAGTACGCAAAACCACATGAGCTTTGTTGCTGTACTGGAGCGAAGAAACGGTTGCGCACCGTGAATAATCGGCGATTTTGGCGGAGATTCCTCGCGAGAAAACGCCTCGTAAATTTCTTTAGCGGGAATATACTCGCCAGCAAAATACTCGACTTCGTCGTTGTCCCATTCTGCAGAGAAGATTGCTGGGGGCGCGACCATCACAGCATAAGAGTATGTGTCGCCGACTTTGGTGCGGTAGGGGAGTGCACCGTCGACATAGATCACCGCCTCGGCACCTGACTCATAAACGAGGTAGCGTTGCCCACCGATTTGTATTGGTGTTTTCGGGTTTCTGCCTCGGGGGTCAAAGCTCGGTGCCATTTCGGATTGTTGCGATAGGGTGAAGTGACCCATTTGCTCGCCGAGCCAGCGATACCCTGTATCCGAGTTATAAAGTAGGTATTCTGTGGCTGTATATCCCTCGGCGTCTTGGCTAACAATCCGGCCGCATACTTCGTAGTCACAACCTTGCAGTTGGGCTTTGGCTCCGATTGGGAAGCGTTGATCGTCGGGCTCGAGCTTTTCTTGATTGATCGCGATGACCGCAAGCGTTTCGCTGGTGAGATCCAGTTGCGCACCGCAGTATTCGCACACTTGCATTTCAATATGACGTCCGCCCGGGACCTCCAGGGCACCGCCGCAGTTGGTGCAAGTGATCGATTGTGCTTGGGTTGTGCTTTGTACTCCCCCAGGACGGTCGGTGACGACAAATGCCGAGTCTGGAACGACTTGGCCGATAAATCCCTCGGGTGGTCCATCGATTGGATACTCGAGGGTGGCAAACCATTGTCCGTTTGCCGATGCGAGTTCGGCGTAGACGTATTCGTCGCCGGGAACGATCTCGAATGGTACCTGGCCTTCAACACCGGCTTGCCTGGCCTTGCCGATCTCGCGAACCGTTAGCTCTTGGCCATCAATTTGAAATGAGCTACCGAGCTTGAGCTCGCCTAGAGCAGGCAGCGCGGAGCTATCCGCGATGGGTTGTGAAGAGACGACTTGGCGCTGGTCCTCTGAGATCCACTGGGTTGTCCCGGAGCTTGTCGTGACATACCATTCGTCCCAGGCTCCGCCATCGTACTCGTAGCGGACGTGGCCCATGACTTGGAAACTCCGGCCCGCGAGCGTTCCGGACGCAAACAGGGACAGTCGCGTATCCGATGGTGGCAAAATCGAGCGTTTTCCAGCTGCGAGGACGCCGTCGCGATTGTAGATCAGCGTGTCGCAGTGTGAACACGCGAGCGTAACAATGCCTGGATTCACCAACTCGTTTGGGGCACCACACTTTGGGCACGTGATCGCGTTTGACATAAGTAGCTGTTTTGGAGTTCGCCGCATCACGTGCAGCGGACATTCATCCTTGCGCGGAGACTATCAAAGACATGAGTTGAATCGAATTCGTCTGCGCAGGGATCAGCGATTGCAAGATGAAGACCCGCCAAGAAATAAGTTGGTCGATTTGGGCGTCGAGGCGCCCGATTGGGAAGGTGAGAGAAGGGCGCATGGTCGCTCTACGCAACCGGCGAGCAACTTTCCCAAGCGGGATGGATCGGCGTTCAAATGCGCAGGTTATTTCTTGGTGGGTCCTCAGTCAAATGAATTGGGACAGTCATGTCCTTCGACGTCAAGCTCGCGCTCCTGCTCTTGGATATGTTCTTGGAGAGTCGTGATCTGCTCGAAGAGAGCAGTAGGATAACTGCGCAGCACGGGGTCGGCGTCATAGGCGATCTGTATCTGTAGATAGAGAGCATCAATACGGTCATTGAGGAGGTTTGCCGAGGCTACTGTACGCATTGCGATCAGCTGACACTCATACTGCTTGTGATAGACCGGGTCGTCAAACAATAGATTCATCATCGCATTTCGATCGAAGAAATCCTTTCGGTCCAGGGACATGATTTGGCGAAACGTAAAGTCGAGGTCCCAGGGGACAATGTGGAATTGTTGACTGCTCCCAGTGCGTGCGAGGATAAAATTGTTGTTGATCCCATCTCGGTTGTCCGTATAGGCGGTGACGGCCATATACTTTACGACAGAATCGATATTGAGAAATTTCTCGAGTTCTACATGATCGCCTGTCACCTGTGCGCTGTTGATGGCGGCAATCAGCTGTTTGAGATCTGCGTAGTTTTTGGGGCCGCTGCGTCGTGAAAACGACCGTTCGGCAACAGAAGAGAGTCTCATTGATGCAAGCTCCTTGCGCGCGGCGTAGATGCTGGTTACAGCTTCCCCTCGCGAGCTAAAGAATACATCATCAACTGTTTCGTGAAAAAGGTACAGGCCAAGATACTCGTTGTTGACAAACACCGCGACGTATTGAAAGTCCGGCGTTTGAAAATTTGCTAACTGATAAACATAAAAAGCTAGCGCCCCTCTCAGTGCTGAGGGGTCCCGACTCATTGCATTGAGCCGATAGGTTGTTCGCCCCTGGTACTCGGCGGAGAAATCAATGCGAAAATTCTTTTTAAGATCATCGACGGTACTTTCGCCTGCGACAGATATTGTCCCTCGATGTGTTTTG
>CBDCWZ010000024.1:0-21198 GCA_965223575.1 Kofleriaceae bacterium | reverse complement strand
TTTGGAGATGGTCTTCAGGGTTCCTGCCCACCCCGAGCTGTCCGTTAACCTCGAGGAGACATTACTTCTCAGCAATGGACGCGTTGTTGGTCGAGCTGGTTCTGGTGCGTTTGCGACCGTTATCGTGTCAAACCTTTCACGGGGGACCAAACGGCAAGCACTGGTTGCCGCCGATGGGAATTTCCTCGTGCAAACTCAGTTCGTCGCGGAGAAGGACAGCATGGAGATTCGTTTTGCTGGTCCGGATGGCGATATCTCGGGGACCTTCATCGCGGGATTTCCCGCCGGCGGCCCTGGAACCGCTTTTTCGTTATTCGAACTCGGTTTTGCGTGGTCAAATCCCAATCCACCAATACTTGAAGAAATTGATACGACGCGGATCACCATCACCACCAATCTGAACTTTTCGGGGCTCAATTTCGATGCCGAATCTGTCCTCCCTCCGCCGGCTCAGGTTCGATCTGTGAATCTAAGTACTGGCCGGGAGAGATTTGAGGTCTATGATCCGGAGGGAACCCAGATCATTCTTCCCGATTCCTCGTTTGTACACGGCAATGCCGCGGGCCGGGTTGAGTTGCTTGGCCCCGATAACGAAGTGTTAGCGATACTGATGCTTAAGAGCGTCAAATTGGGCGCATCAACCACGCTCTGGGAAAGAGATCTCCTGTTTCGGGTGCCAAATGCCTCACAACTTTCGGTGGATTCAAGAAAGATCATACTCAGTACCAATGGAAGCGTAGTGGGTCGATCTGGTCCCGGCGCGTTTGAAACTGTCGTCGTCTCCAATATCTCACGAGGGACGCAACGACAAGCGCCGGTTGCCGCCGATGGAAGTTTTCATGTGCTGGGCCAGTTCGTAACGGAAACGGACGAGATGGAGATTCGTTTTTCTGGTCCAGATGGCGATATCTCGGGTATCTTTACTGCTGGTTTTCCCGCCGGTGGCCCCGGATCCGTTTTTTCGTTGTTCGAACTTCGTTTTATGTGGTCCGACCACAAGTCCCCAACGCCTGCTACTGATCCAACGCCTCGAAACTGGACATCGCTGTCAGTTGGAAAGGGTGTTCCCGACCGAATAATGTATATCAAAAATGGACCATCGGGGCCCAACGATCAGGTTGCGCACTTTTTTTCTGCGCCGACTGCACTCGGCCACAAGCAGCCTTTGAGATTCGTCCATGAAACCCTCGCAGAGGGTCGGGTTTTTGCAGTCACAGGGGTGGAGGTCAACGGAGATGAAGTTGATGAGCTGGCTATCCTCATGCGAGGTCATCTCGGCCCTGACGACTTCAATCTATATATCTACGAAGTGCCTACGTCGCCGCGAGATGAGATTCGATTGATTGCCTCCGATCTGTGGTCAGGAAATGGCGCCACTATCGGGATGACTGCCCTTGATGTGGACGGCGATGGCATCGATGAGATCGCCTACCTCAAGCGAGGAATACATGGTGGCATCGACCACGATGTGTTTTTTCATCGGGCTCCTCAAGCGATCAGTACACCAGGAGATAAGATAGCGGTCGACTTTTTTAGCGGCGACGGGGACACTATCGATATCACAGGGTTAGACTTCGATGGCGATGGAGACGACGAGCTGGCTGTTCTCAAACGCGGCGGTCGTGGTCTTCAGGATCTAAATATACTAATTTATCCCGGTCCGCACGATTCTGCGGAGGGGCGTGCTCCATTGTTGGCCTCCGATTGGTGGGCTGCAGATGGGCCGGCTCTCGGTATCGTTGGGCTGGACATCACCGCGGATAGCGTAGACGAAATGGCCGTTCTGAAGTACGGGCGGCAACATCCAGGCGACATGAATGTCTTTGTTCACGCTGCCCCGAAACAAGTGGGCGATCGTGGTGTCGAGTTGGCGTCTGACTGGTGGGCTGCCGATGATCCACACATCAAGGATCGGTTTGTCGTTGCGCCCTTAACAAAAAAATAGAATCAAGGTTGCGATTTTGTTGGCGTTATCGATTTTCCGAATGGCGTAACAATAATGTGACAGTTCTGATTGGGGGGAAGAAAAGAGCGGCACGGTGGAAATACTGTTTACTCGTATGCCGTTACCACCAAGATGACTGGACTGTCTCGAGAGATTCTCGCCCCCCGCCGGCAACGACTGTTTTGGCTCGGGTGGAGTATTTTGGCTACTACTTTGGTTTGTGGCGCCGTCCTTGGATTTTCGGCAGCGTCGATGTGGGATGTAAATTCGTGGTTTATTGCCGCCGGCGGGTGCCTAGTGGCATCGGGAGCACACTACGTATCGCTCGGATGTGGGCGAAATGCGAATCGGAGTGAGTTCTATATCAGCCTGATCTGTGGTCTGTTGCTTGTTGCGACTTGGGCCGAGTTTTGGTCCGAGGATTTACGCCATGCGCGATTTGCACTCGTTTTGTTGATTCTTCCTACGGCTGGATTTGTGTCCATGACAGCGATTGCCGCTTTGCACCAATTCCGCATAACGGTAGGTGCACTGTTTTCTGCGTTCGTTGTTGGCATGATCTTTGGGTTGGCAGTGGTATGGGTACTTCTGTGTATTCGGGAGAGCAATACCGGATGTGTAGGCGTTTCTATCATCTATACGGTGGTCCAGCTCGTAACGATGCTGGTGCTCTATTTGTTTGGCCCCGCGATCGCGCGTCGGCATCTTCAAAGAATGTTTGGTCCCAGCGGAGGGGGAGCGCTTCGCTAGCATTGCTAGGCCAGCGCCTGCATCCTAACGCCAGGTCGATATACGGTCTGGCAGGTCTTTTTCGCCAATCTCGTTGCAGATGGATCGCAGTGGATCCCGCAGGGCTCCGCGCCACTCCAGGGCATCCAATGGTTCGGAGATGGGTACGTCGGTGCGTAGGGTTGCGAGAGTGCGGTATAGGGTAGCCTCGGTCCGATGCTCGCGGAGGGACGTGGCTAGGGCTTTGGCGCCGCGGACTTTGACTTGCCAATCGGCTTCATTGTCGGGGATTTTGTCTAGGTCTTGGTAGTGGGCGAGCACGGTCGCGCTTGATTTTGCGCCCCACCTGGGTACGCCGGGAATTCCATCTGCGCTGTCACCGACCAGGGCGAGGTAATCGGGGATGCAACTTGGCAGGACACCAAATTTGTCGATTACCCCGGCTTCGTCGAGTTGCTTCTTACGCATTCGGTCCACGCACACGATCTGATCGGTTTGCACGCATTGGGTGAGGTCTTTGTCCGGAGAGCACAGCAACACTTGTGTCACCCGCGGGTCTGCTAGATATCGAATTGCCCCAGTGGCGAGAGCGTCGTCGGCCTCAAATTCAACCATCGGCCAAACGACAAGGCCGAGTGCCGCGATGGCTGTTTCGGCAAGCTCGAATTGGCTAGCGAGGGCTGGCTCGAGTCCTTCGCCAGTTTTGTAGCCATCGTATAGGTCGTTGCGAAACGACTCGATCACATGATCAAAGGCGACGGCGACGTGGGTCACCTCAGGTTGGCGAACCAGGGCCAGGAGCGAGCGCATCAAGCCTCGGGTTGCCCCGACTTCTTGGCCACTTGGGCTCTGCGATGATGGAGCGCCAAAGTGGGCGCGGAACAGCTCAAAGGTGCCGTCGACCAGATGTACCTTCATTGCTTTTTGGTGTGTAGCGCAAGTTGTACAGCAGTAGTGATTTCGCCTTTGCTCGGCAAGGCGCGCTGTGATTTTCGAAACGAGCGAACCAGTTTGCCCTGGTCATTAAAGATAAACATTGCCGGAATTTGCCTGACGCCGCCAAACGAAGCGACCAACTCTGGATCGCCGTGCACCACACGCAACCACGGAGCCCAAACCGATAGAAAGGCTCGCAGATGACGATCGTCGCTCAAATCTTCCCACTCTTCAAAGAAATTGATGCCAACGACTCGCAGTCTCGGATATTGATCGCGAAGCTGATGCAGGATTTGTAGCTCTTTGCGACATGGTTCGCACCATGTCGCAAAGAAGACGACAACGGTTGCTCCATGGGCTTGTCCCAGTTCGCCTACGGGAGTGTCGTTAATGTCAGCGCGGGATTGCAGTGTTTTGAGTCCTGTTTCTTCTAGCGGAGAGTCTCCAATCTGTGGTGGAGAGTTTTGAACCTGTTGCGAGTGGTTGTTGACAGTCGTGGGTTGTACTGCCTTCCCGCTGTTGGCGCAGCTTGCCACCAGAAGGGCAAAGGCGGCCAGGGATATCGTTTGATAGTTTGGTGGCATGGGATCGCTGGGTTGCACGCCCCCTATATATAGCATTTCGCCGGGATTGCGCGGTAGGATATGTTCATGCCTGGGCAAATTGTTCCTGTTACCTTTCCGGGGAGCCAGCAAACCGAGCTCGCGGGAAACATTCACACGACCCATGGGCCCGCAAAAGGGGTCGCGCTGTTTGCCCATTGTTTTACTTGCTCCAAAGATCTTCGCGCGGCGGTCACGATTGCCGATACCCTGGCGGCGCTTGGCATTGTGGTACTTCGGTTTGATTTCACGGGACTGGGTCGCAGTGAGGGCGATTTTGCCGATACGAATTTTTCCTCCAATGTGGATGATTTGGTTCATGCGGCGGCATTCTTAAGGCAGGAATATCAGGCGCCATCTCTGCTTGTGGGACACAGTTTAGGCGGTGCTGCGGTGGTTGCTGCCGCACCGCAAATTCCCGAGGTTGTCGCTTTGGCGACGATTGGCGCTCCCGCTGACCCCGTTCATCTCACCGCTTTGCTCGCGCCTGCAAAACAGGAATTGGCCGAGCGAGGACAGGCTGAGATTGTCTTGGCCGGTCGGTCGTTTTTAGTCAAACAGCAGCTGATCGACGATTTGCGTGCGCAATCTGTTTTAGAGCGGGTTGCCGCCCTGAAACGTGCTCTGTTGGTTTGTCATGCGCCTAGAGATCAAATCGTCGGCATCGACAACGCTCGTAGGCTGTTTGACGCGGCGAAGCATCCAAAGACGTTTCTCTCTTTGGATAGCGCAGATCACCTGCTGAGTCGTCGAGCAGACGCGGAGTATGCGGGCGCAGTCATCGCGGCCTGGGCACAACGCTATCTGCCCGGGCGCGACCCAGGCGAGGGGGAGGACAAGCAGGCTCACGGCGAAGTTTCTGTCACCGGCGGTGCTCGTGGCTATGCCCAAGATATCGTCGCAAGCGGGCACTGGCTAAAAGCAGATGAACCGCCCGCGTTGGGCGGTACCGACACCGGGCCGACCCCCTATGACCTACTCTTAAGCGGACTTGGCGCATGCACATCAATGACATTGCGAATGTATGCAGATCGAAAACAGTGGCCCTTAGAGGGAGTTAAAGTCACATTGCGTCATGACAAAATCCATGCAAGTGATTGTCATGATTGCGATACGAAGGCTGGTCGGATCGATGAGATCACGCGAGCCATCGTCCTGTCTGGGCCTCTATCCGACACCCAGCGGGCCAGGTTGCTGGAAATCGCGGATAAATGCCCTGTGCATCGAACCCTTCGCTCCGAGATTCGCATCCGGACCGAGTTGGCTGATAGCTGAAGCAGACTCGGAGTTGGGGTGTGGTAGTCTAGACGTCTTCAGAAGCCGGGCATTGGTCTTGGTGGTTGATAGTCGGGAGGTATTGGATGCTGGAAATATACTTGGTAGCGTTGGGCATTGGCGGGACCTTGCTCGTTGCGTCTATCTTGCTTGGCAGTGCCTCCGACGTCGATGGCGGTGCCGATGTTGATATGGACGCCGATGTGGGGCCTGATGCCGATGTACATGTCGCCGATGTTGATGCGGATGCACACGTAGATGGGGATGCAGATGTCGCCGGAGGCTTGGATGGGCTTCTGTCCTGGATGCCGATTACATCGATGCGGTTTTGGACGTTTTTTCTCGCGTTTTTTGGCCTTAGCGGAGCGTTACTGACCGGGCTCGGCGTGATGACAGCCCCAGCGATTGGGCTAGGGGTTTCGCTGGGGCTTGGCTACGTCGCTGGCATGTCGGCGGCGAAGATCTTTCGCAAGCTGCACAAAAGTCAGCCCTCAAGTTCGCTGAGTACCGACGACTACGTCGGGGAGCGCGGCGTTGTGTTGGTGGCGATCTCCAAGGAGGCGCCTGGCAAGATCAGAGTACAAATGATGAGACGTAGCGTTGAGATGATTGCTCATACCGAGGACGATCATCGCTTCGCTGTTGAAGATACCGTAATGGTATACGCTGTACGGGACGATGGTGGCGTCATGGTGACCAAGCAAGATCAGCTAGGAGCAGGGGATGGGAGATAACATGGGCATGCTAGGATCAGCTGTTGTAGCTTCGTACATACCGGGCGTGGAGGATTGGGTGCTTGCGGTTCCTGTGGGAGTGGTCGTGCTCCTCGGGGCACTGATCTATATTGTTTCAAACTTTCTCTACTTGTGTCGTCCCGACGAGATCTTGATCTTCTCGGGTCGACCCAATCGGCTTCAAGACGGACGAGAGATAGGGTTTCGCATTGTCTTTGGCGGGCGCGGGTTCCGTATGCCAGTCGTTGAGACCGTGGAGCGAATGGATGTCTCTTTGATTTCGGTCCCCATGACGGTGCAAGGGGCGTATTCGGAGGGCGGCATTCCTCTTGCGGTTCACGCGGTCGCGAACGTCAAGGTGTCTTCGAGCCCGCAGCATGTTGGCAACGCGATCGAGCGGTTTTTGGGGCGTGGCCGCGGCGAAATCGCACGGGTTGTCAAGGAAACTCTCGAGGGACATCTGCGCGGTGTGCTCGCGACCCTGACCCCAGAGGAAGTCAATGAAGATCGATTGAAGTTTGCCAATCGTCTCAGTGAAGAGGCCGAGAAGGATTTAGAAAAGCTCGGGTTGCAGATCGATACCCTCAAAATCCAACATGTCGCCGACGATAGAAATTACCTCGAGAGTATTGGCCGCAAGCGCATTGCCGAAATTCTTCGCCGCGCCGAGGTCGCCGAGTCGGACGCGGTTCGGGCTGCAGAGGAGACCGAGGCCGCCGCGCGAGCGCGGGGCGAAGTCGCCCAGACCCGGGCGACCGCCGCGATTCAGCGCAAGCGCAACGAGTTACGTCAGATTCAGGCAGAGCTAGACGCGGAGGCACGCAGTGAAGAAGAGCGCGCCGAGCAGGCGGCAAAATACGCCCGGGCATCTGCGGAGAAACAATTGCAGCAGATTCGTGGTGACTTGGAGCAACTAAGACTCGCTGCCGATGTTACGATTCCAGCGGAGATTGAGCGCAAGGTTAGGGAACTCAACGCGGCTGGGAACGCCGCTTCTATCGCCGCGGATGGTGAAGCAGTCGCCAAGGCGCTCGAAGTTGTTGCAGATGCTTGGGGCGAGAGTGGTGACCAAGCCATGGATATGTACGTGCTACAAAATCTCGAAGAGATTTTTGGCAAAGTTACCGACGCCGCCGTAAAGATGGACGTGGGACAAGTCAACCTCGTCGACGGTGGTGATGGACGAACCTTGCCCAATTTTGCCAGTGCTTATCCTGCGACAGTCGGCGCTCTGATTGGCGAGATTTCACAAACCTTGGGCGTAGACATCAATCGCGTCCTCACCGGCGTGACGACAGATTCTTCTTTTTCACCAGCCTCAGCGACGGAGTAATTATGTTGATCCCTATTGTCATCGGAGTCCTCGGAGTCGCAGCGCTATGCATCTACATTATCGCGACCAGACTGATCCACATTTGCGCCCCCAACGAAGTACTGATTTTTTACGGCGATCACCGAATGGTCGGCGAGCGAATCGTCGGCTATCGCTTAGTACAAGGGGGCCGCGGGATTCGCGTTCCCCTGCTCGAAAAGGTTTCGAGCCTGGACCTGACCAATATGATCATCGATATTCGGGTCAATGGCGCCTACTCCAAGGGTGGCATTCCACTGAACGTCGAGGGGGTCGCTAATGTGAAAGTTGCCTCCAACGAACCTGTGATCGGCAATGCGATCGAGCGGTTCTTATCCAAATCGCGCAACGAGATCATTACCGTTGCCCGCGAAACCCTCGAGGGCAACCTGCGCGGCGTGCTCGCGACCCTCACGCCTGAGGAGGTCAATCAAGATCGGGTCAAATTTGCCGAAAGCCTGCTCAGCGAGGCCGATATTGATCTGCAGAGACTGGGCCTTGAGCTCGATACCCTCAAAATCCAAAATGTATCCGATGATAAGGGATATCTAGATTCGATCGGTCGCACCCAAACTGCCGATCTGTTGATGCGCTCACGAATTGCCGAGGCCGAAAACAAAGCCTTGGCCGCCGAGCGCAGCGCAGAGAATGTCCAGACCCAAGAGATTGCCCGCGTCGACGCGGACATCGCCATGGCGCGCGCCGAAGCCCAGCGACGCATTATCGATGCACAAACCCGCAAAGAGGCGATGATTGCCGAGGAGAAATCAACCGTCATCGCCGCCGTCGCGAAAGCGGAAGCCGAAGTGGAAGTACAGCGGGCAAGAGCCGAACAGGTCCGACTGCAACTGATTGCCGACAATATTAAGACTGCCGAAGCAAACAAACAAAAGATGATCGAAGACGCTCATGGCCGCGCCGCCAAAGTGATCGAAGAGGGAAAATCCACCGCCGAAGCTTTGCGGCAGATCGCCGAAACCTGGCGCAAGTCCGGAGAAAACGCTCGCGAGATCCTCGTCGCACAAAAGCTCAGCACCCTCGTCGGCAAACTCATGGCCACCGTCGGCGACATTCGCGTCGACAAAATGACCATGATCGACGAAGACCTCGCCGCAAACGGAACCAACCTCGCCGTCAAAGCCGCCGTCACCTCCGAGCAACTCAAACACACCCTAGGCGTCGATCTGCCCAAAGTACTCCAAAACCTCGAGGGTAAAAAAGGCCCACCCCCAGCGCCCGGGCAGTCGTAGTCAACAAAAAATATGTAAGTAACTAATTTTTCTGGATTACGTCGAGAACGATTGACATCTTTGCATCACTACATCAAAGTATCATTATGCGGACGACATTGGCTTTGGATGACGAAGTTTACCAACTTGCAAAATCCCTGGCTGAAAATTCAAATCGCACACTGGGTGAGGTGATTTCTGAGCTCGTGCGGCGAGGGCTAGAGCCCCGCTCTCCTACGATCGTAGATGATTTGCCCGTGTTTGACGTACCTCGTGAAGCGGAGATCATCCCAGGGAATCGTGCTGCGGTTCTACTTGCGGATGAGGGCATCGATTGACGTGTTACTCGATGTGAACGTACTGCTCGCTTTGGCATGGCCGAATCATCAGTTTCACCATCGAGCACGGACTTGGTTTCGTAATTATGGTGATCAAGGATGGGCAAGTTGCGCGATCACCCAACTTGGATTCATCAGACTCTCTTCCAATCCAGCCTTTACCGCGAATGCCAAAACGCCTAACGATGCACAACGTTTGATGCAATATTTGAGCGAGCACTCAGCGCATCGCTATATTGCAGAACTACCTGCCATAAGCGAGTTTGCAGCACACTGGAAACGTGTCGCCGGGTTTCGACAAACGACGGATGCATATTTAGCTTGTGTAGCGATGTACCATGGGACAAAACTACTGACGTTTGATACACGGATTGCCACAAACCCCTCCCTCCGGGATGTGGTGGCAGTGATCGACGCAGTTCCCTAAACCGAACCGACCTCGCCATCAAGCCGACGTACCTCCGAGTAACGCAAACACACCGCCGTTTTCTACCCAGCAGAGCTTTTTCCCACGCCAATCGCTCACGGTCTTTGCGCATAAGTAGCTGGGGTCTCCGCAGCGCACCGCTTTCTTTCGCGTTACGTCAATCTCTCGCGTGGTCTTCACCCAATCGTCATGCGCGAGGACTGTTTGAGACCCCAGCCACTTATGCGCGCCCCCGTTCTCAGCAGCCCATAGTCCAGGGTACCTACCGTGTATCTCTCTGCGCGGCAAACCCCGCATTTCGGCACTGAGCAGGGCATCGTATCAATTTAACGAAGGACGGTTTACGGTGACTTAGACCAGTCTTCTACATTGAGCTTTGGCACCCGCGAAAACTCTCGAAGATTGTTTGTCACGACGGTGTAGTTTTGGGATCGAGCAATCGAGGCGATAAATTGATCCCGCTCCCCAATGGGGTTGCCTAGCGTTTCTAGATCGAAACGAATCCTTGCATACTCGGCAGCAGCGGCCTTATCAAAATCAAGCACGCGATATGGCGCGAGGAACTCGTCTTGGAATTGTCTGGTTTTTTCCGGCTGGCGAGATTTTCTCGCCCCAAACCACAACTCGGCAAGAGTTATACTACAGACAGCGAGACGACCAGGACTGCGTTGCATCAGTGCAGCAACCACCTTAGGATCTCCTTTGAGTGCAAAGATACAAATATTTGTATCCAACAAATAGTTCACGACTCTGGCTTCTCACAAGTTGAGGACTCATCGAGCGCGAAATCAAGCGGAGCCGGAGGCGGATCTGGAGGCGACTCTAAATCTTCAAGATCTAGATCTTCGCGTAGCTTCTCAAGACGCTCCCAATAGCCACGAGGCCAGCTCTCGGTCTCCAGTGCCTGCAGCAAAACACCATCATCCACTTTGCGAATCCGCACCTCAGTACCCTCAAAACGATATGCCTTGGGCAATCGCACAGCCTGACTACGACCGTTCGTAAACAACTTCGCGGTTTGCACTGGTTTCGTTTCCGACATGGTATATATCAGTATATATCAAAGCATGAGACAGATCAAACATAGAAATTTCAAACCGTTGACCACTTCTGCAAGGGGGCAACTGATTGCTTAGTATGCAGCAGAATTTCGTGTTGTCCTGTCCATATCGCAATGCTAATAGCACCAGTGATGAAAACGAAGCCAATGTTGATGTTGCTCGCATTATTCGCCCTGACCAGCTGCGGTGGCGACGGCCCAGACGTACGGACAAAGACAGGTACCCTAGTAAAAGCGCGCTTTGTCGTAAAGCAAGTCTCACAAAGCGCATCATCTCTTCTAGTTTCGGACGCCCACGCACAAAAGGTACCACTAGAGTCCCCACCGTTGGAGCCGCTGACGGCGTATTTGTTGGGGTTGGCCAGTAGCGATGAAGATGATAGTGCGTTTTTTATCACGTCCCCAGATGAGAAAATCTTTAATGTGCGTTTTCGCGATGGGACTCTTCAAGATGAAAGGGAAACATTGCTGTATGCCTCCGATGACTGTAGCGGTCAGGGGTATCTAAGTGGGGTAGAAGCGATGTTCGCCGGTCAACGGGTTGTGAAGCTCGACAAACATTATTTAGTTTCCTCCTATGTAGAAGAACCAGTTACGATAAAAAGCAGCAGGAACAGCGGGGGCGAGAGTGACGGTGAATGTAAAGCGGAAGACTTTGTGCTTTCTTCGGGTTACGCCGAGGTTGTTGAGTATACGCAAGCTCTCCCTAACTTCTCTGCCTTAGCCCCGATTCGCATCGGCATACAAGGATTGTGAGTGGGACGATACGTAGTGTCTAGTTGTACGGGCGCAAAAGCGTAGAGCATAGCCACTCACTGTGGTGCTTCTATTGACGGATCGTTTCTGTCTTGTTGCGTCAACCGCTCGCGATCTTTGCGGTGAAGTGGGTTGGGTCTGGGCGAGTTCCGCAGCGCACCCCTTTGTTTTCGCGTTACATCAATCTCTTGCGTGGTCCTCACACAATCGTCATGCGCGAGGACTGTTTGAGCCCAGACCCAACCCACTTCACCGCGCTCATGACCGCGCTTTAGTTCACTTTAGCAATTGTTAAGCAGGCTCTAACTAAGTGCACCGACGATCTTTCCCGGACTTAGATCGTCAGCCCGACCCGCTTCCGCGCCGTCAAACAATGCGGCCCCCCAACCTCGAGGTCGCGACAAGGCCGAGGACGATCCTGATAAATCGCGCATCGATACCCTACACCAGAATCGCTATTCCCAGCATCGATCTCTAACGCAGCACAGCGACCATCGGCGCGGGCAAGCTCGATATAGCTGCCACGGTCCACTACCAGGTCAGGATGCGACCTGACCACAGACTCACGCTTGGTAATCGTCACCGAGTCGTAACCCTCTCGGCAGCAAGCACCACATGTCCCGCAGTCAAGACTCGCAGACTCCCAGCGATCACAAGCCGCCCAACTCGGGTCGACCCGCTCTCCCCCGGTCTGATGACATCGGTCAATCGCGCTTCCTCGCCCCCCCACATAACGCCACGCACAATCACCACATCTGCGCCCCCCAAACCAAGGCGCCCCCCCAAGCCCCGTCGGATGGGGGGCAATCTCCTCTTGCACACGACTCCAAAGACTCGTTGTCGAGGCAAACGGCTTGACCGCTTGAGCAATTTTACTCGTCGCTTCCAACGCAGTCCTAAGATGGGGAGCCCAGGGCTGGGTGCCGGCACGCTGCACCCCAACAACCGCAACCGGATCTTTGTCGCCTCTATGACCGCTGTCGTTGTTGTTGCTGTTGTTGCCTAGTCCGTTATCACCCAGCTGGTCGTAAAAATCGCGAAACGACGTCGTCGGCGCAAACACCTCGCGTAGCCCAAAAGGCGTCAGCAACGCGACCTGAACCCGGAGACATGCATGCTCACGATCTACGTCTCGATCGCTTGCGTTATCTAATCCCCAATCCGGCCGATCAAACGCATTCATTCCCTCGATCAGGGAGTGACATAACTCATGAAAAATGAGTTGGCCTACGCAATCATCTGCATCCAAGTGTTGCGCATTGCCAATAAGAATCGAACGGCCGACCGTCTTTGCCGCATAGGCATCATCACTGTGGGTGACCGAAAAACCGATCTGGCTCGCAGTAGCGAGCCAGATCTCATCAATTGCATCAATGTAGTGCTGCTTGCGCGAAATCGCTATTTCCCATCCGCCGCTTGCTATTTCCCACCCGCTGCTTTGAAAAGACTCAAGCCATTACTTTTTAGCGGATAGGCAGGACCGAGCTTAGAGTGACAGCTACTGCAATTTTCGATTTTGTCGTTGGTCTTCTTTTTCTTGGCGACAAAGGCCTTCATTACCTTCTTTGCTTGCTTTTGTCCGCCTTTTGCGCAAGCTGCCTTAATCAATTTGGTCTTAAAGGTAGTGCGGGCGCATGGTTTGTCTGCAGCACCTGCCGGAACGATAAATACGAGTGCCAAGCTAACTGCGCAAACAAGGGTAACAATGTATTTCATAGGTAGAGCTCCAGGTTTGTGGGTTGGCGCGAGAAGATAGCGCAAAAAGACCAGGTGTGTGAATTTGACGATATGTTGTCGTTGCGATTCATCGCCAGGGGATGAAATCTCAATCTTCCCTAAATGGGACAAGTTATTTCGGCTATTTATGATTGAGTGAGTCCATCCAGAATGGCAGAGTAGGGGGAATTAATTCCCTTGCGCCCGCATTCGCAGGACGTAGCGCAAAATGCCCCCATGTAAGTAGTATTCAACTTCTTGGGGAGTGTCCACGCGGGCAATGACATCGAAAGACTTGCCATTGGCAGTCACCCGCAGTTTCTTTTTCGCGCTGAGCCCCTCGGCGATTCCGTCGATCGCAAACACCTCTTGTCCTGTGAGACCAAGGGATTCTCGGGAGTCCCCGGGAACAAACTCAAGCGGCAACACTCCCATGCCAACTAAGTTTGACCGATGGATGCGCTCGTAGCTTTCGGCGATTACTGCTTTGACACCAAGTAGCAGTGTCCCTTTGGCTGCCCAGTCTCGGGATGATCCTGTGCCGTACTCCTTCCCGGCGAGAACAATCAGCGGAGTATTTTCTTTCGCGTAGCGCATTGAAGCATCGTAGATGGACGTTTGTTCGCCGCTTGGCAGATGTTTCGTAATTCCCCCTTCCGTTCCCGGAGCCAATTGGTTACGGAGGCGGATGTTGGCAAAGGTTCCGCGCATCATGACTTCGTGGTTTCCGCGCCGGCTGCCATAGGAGTTAAAGTTTGTCGGTGTGATCCCATGATCTTGCAAGTATCGGCCTGCAGGACTATCAATGGCGATCGCGCCTGCTGGAGAGATATGATCGGTCGTCACCGAATCCCCGAGCAGGGCGAGAACGCGTGCGCCAGCAATGTCTGTGGCAGGAGCTGGCTCGGGACCAATGTTGTCAAAGAAGGGGGGTCTGCGAATGTAGGTACTATCGGATTGCCAGTCAAAGCGGTCCCCGCTGGGCACATCCATAGAGCGCCACTCTTGAGTCCCCTCGAGTACGTGGGCGTAGCGCTCGGTAAACATCTCGCGCTTTAGCGCATTCCCTACGCAGTCGCTGACCTCCGCGGGGGATGGCCAAATGTCGCGCAAAAATATATTTTTGCCCTCGGCGTCAGTTCCAATCGCTTGGGTTTGAAAGTCGATATCAAGGGTTCCCGCGAGGGCATAGGCGACAACGAGTGGTGGGGAGGCAAGGTAGTTTGCGCGGGTGACCGGGCTGACGCGACCCTCAAAATTGCGATTGCCGGAAAGTACAGACGTGACAACGAGATCGTTTTCGCGGACGGCTGTGGCGATATTGGGGTGGACTGGACCAGAATTGCCAATGCAGGTAGTGCATCCATAGCCGACCAAATAGAAACCGAGCGCTTCAAAGTCCTCCATGAGCTCGGCTTTTTTGAGGTATTCGGTAACGACCTGCGACCCCGGTGCAAGGCTGGTTTTGATATAGGCGGGAACCTTGAGCCCGCGCTGGCGCGCCTTGCGCGCAAGCAGGCCGGCGGCGATCATTACGCTTGGGTTTGAAGTATTGGTACAGCTCGTAATTGCTGCAATGATGACACTCCCGTGCGTGAGCTCGAAATTGCCGCGATCGGTCTCCACGGGAATTTTGGGGCTGGAAGGTGTTTCTTGGCCTGTGAGACCGGATAGCGTACGCGCCCAACTCGTCTTTGCCTCTTTGAGGGCAATACGGTCTTGCGGGCGTTTGGGGCCAGCGATCGATGGCTCCACGCTGCCCAGATCTAACTCGAGCGTGTCACTGAAGCGGGGCTCGGGGGCGTCTGGATTGCGAAATAACCCTTGCTCTTTTGAATAGCGTTCGACAATGGCAATATGATCTTCGTCACGCCCCGTAAACCGGAGATAGTTTAGGGTCTCGTCGTCGACAGGGAAAAAGCCCATGGTGGCCCCATATTCGGGAGCCATATTCGCAATGGTTGCGCGGTCGGGTAGCGAGAGATGATCGAGTCCAGCTCCGTAGAACTCGACAAACTTACCAACAACACCTTTTTTGCGCAGCATATTGGTAATTGTAAGGACCAGATCCGTAGCGGTCGCGCCCTCAGGGAGTCGTCCGCTCAACTTCATGCCAACCACTTGGGGAAGCAGCATGGCGATCGGTTGACCGAGGACTGCCGCCTCGGCCTCGATGCCGCCGACGCCCCATCCCAATACACCCAGCCCATTAATCATAGTGGTATGCGAGTCGGTTCCCACCAAAGTGTCTGGGTATGCGGTGATGGTACCATTGGCTTGGTTGACAAAAACGACCTTCGCCAGGTTCTCTAGATTGACTTGGTGGACGATTCCGGTGCCCGGTGGAACAACAGAAAGATCATCAAATGCTTGTTGGCCCCAGCGTAAGAACAGATAGCGTTCTTGATTGCGCTGGTACTCCATATCGACGTTTTTCCCAAATGCAGTGAGCGTACCGTAATGGTCCACTTGGACAGAATGATCGATCACGAGGTCAGACGGCTTTACTGGATTAATCTGGTTGGGATCGTGCCCCATCTCCGCGAAAGCGTCCCGCATCGCGGCCAAGTCGACAACAGCTGGGACACCGGTGAAATCCTGCAGTAGGACTCGCGCTGGTCGATAGGCGACTTCTAGTGATGGGGGTGCGGTTGGATTCCATTGGGCCACTCGCTGAATGTCCTCGCGGGTGACGGTTTTGCCATCCTCGTTGCGAAGTAGATTTTCGAGCAGGATTCGGAGAGAGTAGGGCAGGGTTGCGACCTCGCCAATGCCAGCCCGCTCGAGCGCATCCAAACGGTATAGGGCAATTTCTTTTCCGGCGATTGATAAGGTTGCTTTGGCACCAAAGCTATCCAATGATGTAGTCATGACTGTCATCTTTCTGGGAGGTTCGACCTGGTTTTCAAGTAGCGTTCCCGAAAACGCGGCGGACTATAGCATGTGGTTAGCGCCGTGACGGTTAAGGTTGCAGACAGGCCTGTCCGGGTGATCTCTGATTCAGTTGAGTTGTCGGAGATCGTCGAAAACATAGTTATTGCAGGTAGTTTTGCTATGGATCTCGAGTTTGTCTCCGAGAGCCGCTATATTCCAGAGCTAGCGCTCGCCCAGGTCGCCTGGTGCCAAGAGGACCAGGTAGAAGCTGCGATTGTTGACTGTATTGCGGTGGATCCGGCGAGCTTATTTGCACTCGTTTCGGATGACAAGATCACGACTTTAGGGCACGCAGCGCGGCAAGATCTGGGGCTGCTTGCGTCGCGTTATCAAATCGTGGCGCAGGCGTTTATTGACACGCAGATCGCTGCGGCGTTTGTGGGATTAGGAGATCAGTTAGGTTATGGCAAACTGATCGAAGTTGCGCTCGGTGTTTCGCTAGACAAAGGGGCGCAGTTTACCGATTGGTTGGCGCGCCCCCTGTCCAAGACGCAGCTTCGCTATGCGGTCAACGATGTATTGTATCTGCCAGACGCGTGGTCGTATCTCAAGAAACAGCTATCTGAGCGTGGTCGACTGGCGTGGGTGCTACAGGAGTCAGAATCTCTAGCAGCAGTGGCAGCAAAACCGAAGCAATCTAGCCAGGCCTATTTGGATGTAAAGGGGGCCAGAGGGTTGTCACCAAAGTCGCAGGGGGCGTTGCGTGTCCTCGCTCATTGGCGACACGAGATGGCCTTGCAAACCAATCGCCCACCATCCTGGATTCTCGCAGACCGGGCGATGATTAGCCTGAGTCGACGATTGCCCACAACAGATAGCGGCTTGCGTGCCATTGATGGTGTTGGGGCTGGTGTCATGCGACGTTATTCGAAGGAGATTCTCGCCTGTCTGCGGCAAGGCAAGGCCAGTCCGATATCACAGAAACCTCCTGAAGGATTGAGCAAGCGGGGGGCCATTTGGGCGCAGATCATTGCGAACCTAGTACAAGCGCATTGCAAAGCAACAGAGATCGCAGCGCGTTTCGTCGCCACGAGGGCCGACTCTGAGGCATTTGTTGCCTGGTATGAGCGGGGAATGCCCGCAGATCGGCTTGGTGAGATTTCACTGATGCAGGACTGGCGGTACGATTTGGTTGGAAGCAAGGTGCTTGCTTGGATTGAAGGCCGCGCGGCGATCGTGGTGAGTCGGCAGGAGGGAGCGACGCTTGCCTTGGTCGATTTGAAACCGGCGCAAGAGGGGGAACCCGGTATGTAGGGACAATGCGTATTGCGGTGTAGAACAAATACTTCCAGCGACATGTACGTGTTTGGGCGGGGGTATGATCGACCTGTATCTTCGTTAACCCGCGAACTTTGCTTGGAGTGTTGGCGGAAGGGGCGATTCAAACACTATGGGATCTGGGATCGAACCTCTTCAAGGAGGAGCGAGCGAAATGTTTGCTGCACCGCGGGCGAGCCAGGTGTTGTAGCCAAAGGGTGTGTCAAGTAACATTAAAGGCAGTATGTAGGGTGTCCGGTTGCACCTAGGTGGGAATCACTGTTGTCAAAGGCGCGTACAGACATAGTCGGATCGCATCCGCCGCGGCTCGGCAAGTACCAGATCCTAAAACGGCTCGCCGTTGGAGGCATGGCGGAGATCTATCTCGCACGTATCGACGGCATTCAAGGTTTTGAGAAATACGTGGTCGTGAAACGGACCTTGCCGCAATATGCTTGCGACGAGCGATTCAATAATATGTTTCTTGAAGAAGCGAAACTTGCTGCGCAGTTGCATCATCCAAATATCGTCCAAGTTTATGATATCGGTCATGCAGATGACATCTACTTCTTCGCAATGGAGTATGTGCACGGTGAGGACCTCGCGAATTTACTCCGTACTCTTCTCGACAGAGGTGAGTTTTTACCGCTTGAGTTTAGTTTAACTGTGGCAATCGGGCTCGCCGCGGGGCTTCACTACGCGCATGAGTGTGTCGACTTTATGGGAGACCCACTCCAAATCATTCACAGGGATGTATCACCTTCGAACGTTTTGATTGGCTATGATGGTGGCGTGAAGTTGGTTGACTTTGGTATCGCGCGAGCGGCACAACGGGCTTCGGAAGAAACTCGAACGGGGACGATGAAGGGGAAAGCCGGCTACATGTCTCCAGAACAGTGCCTTGGTCAAACTGTGGACCGACGCAGTGATGTTTTCTCGTTAGGGGTACTCCTATACGAGATGACCACGATGACCAAATTGTTTGATGGTGGTGGTGATTATTTAACGATGCGTCGGATCGTGGACGGCGTGATTCCACCTCCTTCCTCGCGAATTGAAGGCTATGCTCCTGGGCTATCGAACATTGTAATGAAGGCTCTCCAGAAAGATCCCGATCAGCGTTACTCGAGTGCGAAGGACATGCTGTTTGCCTTGGAGACCTTTGCTGGTAGTGAAGGGATTACCTACTCTGTCGTCGCACTATCGCGGTACATGAAGATGTTGTTTGGGGATCGACCGGAACCGTGGCGAGAGTTACGCCAGCAGCAGATGAAAGATCCCTTTGATACCGGAAATGATCCGTGGGGCGAGCTACCAGATGAGCCTGATGTTGTCAGTCTATTCGGTGACAATCCCGAGCCCTGGGATGACCGCCGAACAAGCCACTTTGGCGACCATGGGTTGCCACTGGTGAGAGAGTCTGCCACTGATATTCGCAGTGATCTGATTACTTCGCCTCAACTCGGTTCGGAGGCTGCTTTGGCGATAGAGATGGTAGAAGCGCGCCGAACAGGCCCCGATTCTCGGGCCACGAAACCACTAAATGATCCGAAGCGAGACGACACACGGTGTCTTGGTGATCCCCACCGCGCGAGCCGCTTAACAAAGAGGATTGATCCGGGGGACCTTTCAGCGGTTGCAAGTCGCGATACCGCGCCTCTTGACGATTATCAGGTGAAGCAGGTCATCGCAAAGATTGAGCATATTGAGACGAGCGCTGTGCCGCCGCAGCGTGCACAGGATGATACTGTTTCCGATATTTACGATTCCGTTGAGGTAGATGCAACGATGCCGGAGGTAAATGGTCCAGGGGTCCTGTCTAAGGTCGAGGATGATAGAGAGACGTACCCGGATCTACAGGCGTTTGTCGACGCGACAGTTCCAGACGTTCCCAACCTGATGGCAGATCGTCCGGATCAACCAGCTCCCAAACGCACTAGGAAGCCATCGGTACCTCCACCGGTACCACCACCAAGGCAACAGCAATCAGGTACTAGGCAGTCTACCCAGTCAAGATCAATATCAGTCGCACCGCTAAAACCAATCGCACCTCCCAAATCGATTGCCCCACGAAAACGAACGCAGTTGAGCAACACCCAGCATGTACGACAGCAAGACAAGGCAAGTACGCAACAGGCCGTAACAACCCACCATCCGAGTACACAAAGCTTAGGCGTGGGTACTGTTGTTGTTGCCGTAGGGCTGATCGGGGTCCTTGTGGCGATTGTGGCTTTGTTGCTGTGGCTATGATCGATAGTCCGGTGGCCGACGCCGACAATCGGTGGTAGTCCATTGACGCACAATCTTGCTCGGTTGAGCCCAAAGGCGCCGAACAGCGCGTTTGGGAGTCTTCAACCTGTGCGGAGTCTTCAACCTGTGCGGAGTCTTCAACCTGTGCGGAGTCTTCAACCTGTGCGGAGTCTTCAACCTGTGCGGAGTCTTCAACCTGTGCAGAATGGAGCGGGAGACGGGATTCGAACCCGCGACGTCAACCTTGGCAAGGTTGCACTCTACCACTGAGTTACTCCCGCAAGCCCCAGATTTGTATCGGTGTAGACGGTTCGTGTCAAGCATGGGGGCCATAATGTCGGATTGTGTGGTTCGGGGACCAAGTGATATCGTTATTCAGGGGGTAATATGTGCGGGATTGTTGGTTACATCGGTAATAGACAGGCCACTCCCATTCTTTTAAGTGGTCTCAGGGGGCTGGAGTATCGAGGTTATGATTCGGCGGGGATCGCAGTTCTTGAAGCGGGGCGTAGCAGGGTTGTTCGTTGTGAAGGAAAATTAGCTGGACTAGGTAGCCTTGTAGAAAAAGAGCCTGTGCCGGGAACCCTCGGTATTGGTCATACGCGGTGGGCGACCCATGGCAAGCCATCAAACGAAAACGCCCACCCGCACAAGGTAGGCCCCATTGCGGTTGTACACAATGGGATTATTGAGAACCATTTGTCGCTTCGCGAAACGCTAATTACTGCTGGTGCGACGTTTTCCTCCGAGACGGATACAGAAATCTTTGCGCACCTAATTTCTCGCGAGCTCGATCGCGGTGCCAGTTCTTTGACCGAGGCGGTAAAGCGGGCAGTTTCGATTGTCTCCGGGACCTACGCGCTTGTTGTCATGAGTGACAAAGAGCCCGACTTGCTTGTTGCTGCGAGACACGCGTCACCCATGGTTATCGGATTAGGAGAAGGCGAGAACTACATCGCCTCTGATATTACGGCGATCTTGTCAGAGACGCGGCAAGTCATATTTGTCGATGAACGCGAGCTCGTTACGGTACGTCGAGATTCTATCGAGCTGCTCGATTTAGACGGGCGCCCTGTCAACCGCGAGCCCAAGACGATTAACTGGACGGCTGTTCAAGCAGAAAAATCTGGTTACCGTCATTACATGCTCAAAGAGATTCATGAGCAACCAAGGGCGGTCGCCGATACACTCACCGGGCGCGTTGACCTAGAGCACGATTCAACTGTTTTGGACGGCATCGATCTGGATATCGGTGCCTTTAAGCGAATCGTCGTCGTGGCATGCGGGACCTCCTATCATGCTGGTCTCGTCGGAAAGTTTCTGTTTGAGGGACTCGCCCGTATTCCCACAGAAGTTGATTTGGCCTCTGAGTTTCGCTATCGGGATCCGCTTGTCGGCCCCGGAGACCTGGTTATTGCGATTTCCCAATCTGGAGAAACGGCAGACACCATGGCGGCAATGCGCGAAGCAAAGCGAAAAAAGGCGGCCGTTTTTGCAATCACCAATGTATTAGAGTCTTCAATCGCTCGGCTCGCTGATCACGTATTTTATACTCATGCGGGCCCAGAAATTGGCGTGGCATCGACAAAGGCATTTACCACCCAATTGGTGAGCCTGGTCATTGTCGCGATTCACCTGGGAAGGAAAACCGGCGAATTG
>CBDCWZ010000023.1:0-15352 GCA_965223575.1 Kofleriaceae bacterium | reverse complement strand
TGACAAAGGGGGGAATCTCATCGCGCAATTGAGAAACGGTTTTGTCGGTTTCGGCAAGGTATTCGAGAATGAGAGCCATGCCGGCGTAACTATCGCGACAAGGGTGGATCTTTGGAACAATCACTCCGCCGTTGCCTTCACCCGCTATGGAAGCGTTCAATTTTAGGGCTGTTTCGACAACGTTCACCTCCCCAATCGGCGTGCGCACAACCTCGCCGGATTCAAGGCGGGCGGCTTCCTCGACGCAACGACTTGTGGATAGATTGACGACGACCTTTTTATTGGTTGCCGTTTTGCGAAGTACCTGGCGAACCGCAAAGGCAAGGGTGAGGTCTTCTCCGATTGCTTCGCCTTTTTCGTTGACGATAGACAGGCGATCGGCATCTGGGTCTTGTGCAAAACCGATTGCGCAGCCCGAGGATTTCACAGTTTCGCACAGTTTTGCGAGATTTTGTGGAGAAGGTTCAGGAACGCGGCCAAAGACGCCAGAAGGCTCATCAAAAATGGGGACGACCTGACAGCCCAAATGATCGCGGAGAAACGGTACCGAATGGATAGCGCCGACGCCATTACAGCAATCTACGGCGACCTTGAAGTTTTGCGTCCTGATCTTCTCACGGTCAACGAAGTCAAAAATACGCCGGTAATGTTCTGCCATGGAGTCCTGCATCGGCTGGACTGGCGAAATCTTTGGTTCAGCAACAAAGTTAAAATCATGTTGATGGTAAATGTCGATCATTTCTTCGTTGCGGTATTCGTTGAGAAACAGCCCGTTCCCATCGACAAATTTGAGGGCGTTCCATTGTCCTGGATTGTGACTCGCCGATACCATAATGCCGCCGCGAGCGCCCAAGTGCTGGGTAAGAATGAGAACGGTGGGGGTCGGTACGACGCCCACCGTTATGGGTTGGCACCCAACGCTTTGCAATCCAGCTGCGACGGCGGATTCGATCATTGGTCCTGTTGTGCGGGTATCGCGGCCCAGCACAACGGGACCTTCGCCTACCATCGTGCCGAAGGCCTGGGCAAATCGCATTGCTAGCTGAGGACCAAAAGAGTCTCCGATGATCCCGCGAATTCCCGATATTCCTACTTTGAGTGCATTGGCCATGATTTTTGCCTAGATCCAAGAGTCAATCAGCCGTCGCATTTCGTCGGCCTGTTGTTCTGCTTGCTCTTTCGATGTCGACTCAGAGGTCACCCGTATCAGCTGTTCTGTTTTGGAAACCCGCAGATGCACCCATCCATTTGCGTTTTCTATGCGGAGCCCATCGGTTAGATCGATTGTGCGGGTCTGCTCAGAGATGATTTTTTTGATGCGCTCTAGGGTCGGGTAGCCGCGTCGAGATATACAGGGGATTTGCCACTTCACCATCGAGTAATGGGGAAGCGTCGCAACCAATTGGGAAATGGTTTGTTTTGTCTCGGCCATCGCCTCAAGAATGAGGCCCATCCCAAGCATCCCATCGAATCCTGGGCTAAATGCCGGCAGAGAGACGCCACCACTTCCTTCACCGGCGACGATTGCTTGTTCGTCGAGCGCTTTGGCACTGACAAAGGCCTGACCGACCTTTGCTTTAAATACTGGAACATTGTGTCTTTGGGCAATGTCATCAACCATGCGACTGGTACAGCTGTTGGTTGCAATCGAACCTTTGCGTTTGCCAAGAATGTGTCGGGCAACGAGGGGGAGAGTGAATTCCTCACTTGCCGGTTCGCCTGATTCGGTTACGATCGATAATCTTCCAGCATCACTGCTCAGTAAAAATCCGACGTCACCGCCTAAACGTTGAATAAGGGACGCGAGCTGTTTCGCGCTACGAGGACGAGGTTCTGGTTCGCGGGGAAAGTATCCCGAAGGTTGCGCGTTGACAGCGATGAGCTCGAAATCTAACGCCGTGGAAAATGCCTCGAGGAAGGCGCATGCTGCACCAGCGACCGGATCAATGACAACGCTAAACTTTTGCTCGCGGATTTTGTCAACGTTGAGGACTTTTCTGAGTGCACGAAAGTACGGTTCTGCGAACTCAGATTGGGGAATAGAATCTATCCGGCCAACGCTCTTCCAGTCGGCTTGGCGATAGCTACGCGTGTGAAAGTAGTCCAGGACCGTCTGGCCAGCGACAGGATCGAGGTGGGTGCCGTCTGGCCCGAGCAGGGTGATCGCGTTCCATCCTTCGCGGTTATGGCCACCAGAGATCGCGATTCCGCCGGCCGCCTGCAGGGTGTGGCCGAGCGCGTGCTGAGCAATTGGAGTGGGGCAAATGCCAAGGTCAAGAACCCGGCAACCAGCGCCCTGTAGCCCAACAAGCGTTGCTTGGTGGTACATAGGACTTGAGTAACGTGTGTCCCGGCATACTACTACTGGCTGCCCTTCAACAAATGTAGCGAATGCAGCGCAAAAGTCGTGGACGATGTTTGGGGAGAGGGACCTTCCTACGAAGCCACGCAGATAGTAGCTCGCGAGTCTCAAGTTTTTCACGTAATCATTCCCATCGGTCTAAGGCTTGTGGACACACAAGCTCGCAAAATATCGCCGGACACTCTAGCGCTTAACTTCCCAGATGTCTTGGCACAAGATGGCGAATTTACTAACCAATGCGAAGTTGATTCTTATGGGAAATGAGAGTTGTTCAGGTGGAACGTGTCGCAATATTTAGAAAAGTCTATTTGGCCAATCCCAAAAGAAGAAAACGGTGCGTCCCCAGAAACGATTTGCACCATATGATTACTGGATACGGTACCGATTGGACGGGCGGGTTTGAGATCTCCGCGTGGGAGCTGGGGGGCTGGATGTGGACGCTATTGGTTTGCTTGGGGGCTACTTTGTCTTTTTGGGTTTGTTGCCGAGCTTTCGGGTCGCTTCTATCAATGCATCAATCTTGTGTCGCTTGCGGTAGTTTTTAAGGAAAATTTTGGAACGGATGATTCGGTGGCCATCTAGGATGAAGGTTCCGGGATGGGCGGCAGGAAATCCGAAGTCTGACAATATTTTTTGGTTGAGGACGTTGTATGCTCGGATTGCCTTTCCCTTAGGGTCTGAGAGCATTCGATAGGTAATCGATTTTTCCTCTGCGAACTTCTTCAGTACTCCAACCGAATCGTAGCTTATGGCGACGACTTGAATATTTGCTTTGGTGAGTTTTGCAATGTTCTTTTGCAGTTGGACCAACTGCGATTTGCAGTGGGGTCACCAATCCGCAGAGCGGTAAAAAACAAGTGCAGTGTAGGGAGTTTTCTGCACTAGCTTGGACAGAAGACGTGTCGTGTTTCCTTGATCGCGAAGTTGGACTTCTGGTCCCTTTTGACCAACGGCCAACCCTGGTTGACCATTCGCAGATGCCAAGCCAACGGCTCCAGAAAGGAGAGCCAGGGACAGAAGCAAGTTCCGGGTGAGGAGCATACCTCTACGATAGCCCGTCGGTTCGCCGTGTGCCAGTATCATTTAAAATTTTCTCTTACGAGCTCATCTCAAAAACCGGACCGAGTGTGGCTCGCGAGGCGCTGACCGAGCGAGGCGCGAGCGAGAAGTCCCCAGGTTCCCCCCTCTTGTCGACAAGCGGTGGCCAAGCCCCTTGTATCGAGTTACGTGACTGGGGACCTCGGAGCTTACAACGTCGCTCGGTGTGATGGATCGCGGGCCAGGCGATGGGAGGTATTTGAGATGATTTCTAAGAATTTGCTACCTGCGATGTGTTCACATCCCCAGCGTATATAAACTGTCTTACATAGTCATTGGACGAAGCTCGAACTTGCTGGGGCGTTCCAAATGCAGCGATCTCCCCGTGGTGAAGTAGGGCAATGTTGTGGGCGATTCGAAACGTAGATGCCATATCATGACTGATGACGATACTTGTGATGTCAAATTCTTCCTGAGTCCTCTGAATCATGTCATCGACATCCCGGGTACGAATGGGGTCTTGGCCTGTCGTTGGCTCATCATAGATGACGATCTCGGGTTTCATGATGATCGCGCGTGCAAGCCCAACTCGTTTTTTTTGACCTTCTGAGATCTCTCCAGGAAGGCGGTCCATAATGTCCGTAATATGCAGTCGTTCGAGGATCTCCAAAACTCGCTCTTTGACTTCTCCAGTGCGAATGGAGCCCCTTTCTTGAAGGGGAAATGCAACATTTTGAAATACGGACATCCAATCGAGCAAAGCCGCGTGCTGAAACAGCATGCCAAAGCGTCGCCTGATCTCGTGAAGTTCGTCGATACCCGCGTGAGAGATTTCGTTACCAAAGACGCAAATCTCGCCGGCGTCTGGCTTAAATAGCCCCATAATATGTTTAACGATGACAGACTTTCCCGAACCACTGCCACCGATCAATACCGTGATTTTCCCGGGATAGATCTTGAGATTGACGCCTCGGAGCACATGGTTGTCGCCAAAGTGTTTATGAACTCCCCGTAATTCGACGACGGGGGTGGTGCTTGTCTGGGGCTTCGATCCCGTTTGCCCGGATAGCGATACACCAGCGGTGATCGCTTCTTTATCGATCGACTGCCGCGATAGCCTAGAAGTTTGTGCGCCATCGATAAAGGAGCGTAGGGGAGGGAGATCACTGTTGAGAAACTCGTTGTATGTCCCATAGAAGATAATCTTTCCTTCATGAAGGAAAGCGACATAGTCAGCGAGTCTTTGGGTGCTTGCCATATCGTGACTAATGATGACCGAAGTGATGCAATATTGCTGTTTTGCAATCAAGATCATCTCATCTACTTTTTCGATCATGATCGGGTCTAGTCCCGTGGTGGGCTCGTCAAACAGTACTACCTCGGGATTTGCGATCAATGCGCGGGCCAATGCGACACGTTTTCGCATCCCGCCGGATAATTCCGATGGAAGTAGGTGTTCACTCCCTTTGAGTCCAAGAATATCGAGTAGCTCGTGGACAAGCTGAAGCACCTCTGATCGGGGCATACGGGTATTTTCAAACAGCGTGAATCCCACGTTATGTTCGATCTCAAGAGAGTCAAATAACGCATAGTTTTGGAACAACATGCTCATTCGTTTCCGAATTTCGATCAGTTCGAGAGGGGGAACAGTTTTTACATCTTTTCCAAATAGGATGACTTTCCCGCTATCAGGGGGTAATAGCCCCATCATCAGTTTGAGCAACACCGATTTTCCTGAGCCACTACGCCCAACGACAACCGTGGTTTTTCCGGGGACGATCTTTAGGCTCAGCTTGTCTAGGACTTGGTTGTCACCAAATCCGATTGATACGTCGCTTAGTGTGATCAGTGGGTTATCTTGATCGAGCGGCCAGCGCTCGGCACCCGGAACCAATAGGTTTTTTCGCTCTTTAATGGATACTGGTTGCGGGGAAGACATCGTCAGAGCACCGCGGTGTCGCGGTTGTTGAGTGTTTTGGTGAGCATGCAGACACCCATAGGGTATCGGGAACCACAGGGCGTGACAATGCCGAGCTCTGGCTTTACAGCATCGTATTGTAGGGCGCTACGGCGAAGAAAATGGGTTCATTGTCAGCTTTTTACGGATGGATACGATACATCCGTATCCGTTTTCAGTGACGCCGCCACAAAACTCGCCTCCTCCCCAAATCGAGTCAAAAGAAGACCACCAGTTTGGTGATCCCGTTGACCACCAAACAAAGTCGGTTGCACTCGGCTCGCCGACATGCACGACAGGAATCAACAGCTCGTAAGCGTCCGCAGCGGAGGCACAACTTTCTCGAGCACAGAAGAGGGTAGAACGGCCAGTGCACTTGGCGCGACTGATGTAGCTGGCATGTTTGCCAGCTGAAGCGTAGATAACCCATCTGGGTTGTTTGGTGATCGGATCGGTGGAGTACTCCAGGGCAGCGAGATCGTCTCCATGATACGTTGCGCTAACATCAAATGAGGTGTGCTCGTGGGCTGCTAGGTAGACGGCCTCGACCCGGGTGATCGATGCGGGCTTGGTCTCAAGGACCGACAACTCGATGACAACTCGCTCTAAGTCGCCGTGGTGTCTTTCGAGGGAACATCTTCCGTAGTCAAAAGAATAGGTATGGAGAATAAACACATGGATCCGGTCTGGTTGTCCCGGGGCCGGTGTTACTCGGCTAAAGGCCTGAACTCGGCCGTGTTTGTCTGTAAATAGAGGGTCGTCAGGATGGTAGCGAATCACCGGGTTGAGTCGATGCGATACGATAGTTTCCCATTCGTCCACAAGACCGTCCTCATCGAGGTCCTCGCAAACGGTTTTTCCGAGAGAAAGATTTACGCAGTCGCTTACCGTATGAGGGATGCTAGACGAAATAGATAATCTGTCATCATTGAAATGCGCAGTAGCGCTATATCCCGTAGATTCCCATCGTGGGGCATCCTCATACCAAGGTAAATTTGGATTGTGGGATCGATTGACAACTCGGAGATCGGTGCATCCCACGAAGAAAACGGTCGCGATTACCAACAACGGAAACGTTCGCTCCTCCATTTTCTAAAGCCTCTGCCATTCAAGCAAAACAAGAGAGTCTAGGATGACCTCATTGTTGCGAAAGATAGAGGGGCGCAGTTCCCAGGCAATGCTAAACGCATTGTTTTGGTTTGTCTTAAACGCCCACGCCCCCCGGACTGACATCCCGAGTCCACGATCAGCGTTGATCTCGATCGGTTCAGTGACAATGATCGTGAGGCCGACCCCCGCGCTAATTGCAACGTTGTTTCGTATCCAATGCTGTAGTTCAGAGCCGAAGAAAATATTAGAGAACCATCGTTTCGATTCGGTTTCGTCCCGGTTGGCAAACCAGTGTGTTCCAGCGCGTAGTTGGAGTGCCCAGTTGCGGTGCATAAAACCGCCAACGCTGGCGGAAAGAGGGCCGATCACCGGCGAATGGAACGATTCATCGTCTCCTTGCGTAACGCGCGAATATCCAAGCCCACCGCTCAATATCATGGTCAGGCCCGTTCGCTCCGCCGGCGCACTTTCAGCAGTCGAGAGGCCTAGCATCGAGATGATAGCAGTGCACAAAGCACCACACAGCAATACATGCTTTGCTACCGTTGTATTGCCTTGGGCAAGTCTTGCGACGGTGGCCAAACGCACTTCCCATTGTCGCATAGAATTGGCTTATTGCTCCAGACAAAATTTTGCAACGTAGGTAACATATCCTGTGGCAGCGTTTGCGAATGGATCTTTGTCTTGGCGTGGGGCTGCAATCGTTACATGTGCACAAATGTCAGATAAGGGATCAGGTCGTACTAGTCGGTTTTTGTGCGCTGTGCGGCGGAGATGGATTCAATAACTTTTGCGTAGCCAAAATACGTTGCATGATCCAGGGCTGTTTTACCGAAGGCATCCTCATCAGTGAGCCGGGCGCCGTTTGTCAGTAACAGTTTGACGATCTTGGTTCGCCCCCTGCGCGCTGCGTACATGAGGGCAGTCGCCCCATCTTTCCCAGTCAGGTGGACCTTCGCGCCATTGGCAATGAGAGTCCGAGATGCCGCGAGATGGCCATTGCGGGCAGCTAGCATGAGAGCGGTGCTTCTGTCCCTATGCCCGAGTCGACGCCGATCTAACTCGGCTCCGCTTGAAATCAACAATTGCAGTAGTGGGATGTGATTCTGCCGGGCCGCGATGTGGAGGGCTGTCTCAAAACCTTGTCCGTTGACGTCAGCCCCCCGTTTTAGTAGCTCGCGGGCAATACGGGTATTTCCGGTCCTCACTGCGATGTTTAGAGCAGACTCCCCGTTCGCGTCTTTTGCGTTTACGTTGACTCCCTGGTTGAGCAGGGTACGGAGTTTTGGGAAATCTCCCAATCGCACGGCGTCATGAAGAGCAGCGATATGAGGTTGGCCCGAGCTGGGAGGGACCGTGACGGGTGACATTGTTGGTCTCGGACTGCTACCTGCCTGCATGAGGCGCATCTTGATTGGATGGAAATCGGTCGCGAGTTCGATTGGAATTTGGCCGGATAAATTCATTGCGGATAGCGATGCTCCGTGCCCTATTAATTGCTCTACGGCACCGAGGTGGCCGTTTTGGGTTGCACAGTGTAACGGCGTCTGACCCCGGACGTTCGCTGTATCGATCAGCGCGCCCGCTTGCAGCAGCGTTGAGATTATTGGGGTATGACCCGCACATGCTGCGTGGAACAGGGCGCTACGTCCCTGCGCGTCGACGAGGTTGGTGGGGAATCCCTTGGCGAGCATTTGATTGATCACATCCGTCTGATTCGCTCGCGCGGCTGCGAAAAAGCGCTGGGGTTGCGTGAGTACAACGTCGCGCGCAAACAACCTGCCAATCGCAGCTAGTTTCCGTTTTCTCAACTGTCTCTGAAAACGGATTCGTCGCTCTCTCCGCGGTCGTTTTGTGTTTAGCAGGCTGCGTTGTACCCACCGGAACCTCCGGCTCGTTGTGACATGGCGCCCAAAGACTAATTGAGCCAGCGTATAGTCAAAAATGTCACGCTCTCGCACAATGCGGGCGCGTCTTGCCGCTTGGAGCGATCGTGTGACGAAACGTCGGAGTTGTTCTTGGGTGCGATTCCCGGTTTGGTCGTGGAATTGATCCGTCAGTGTTTGGGTGATTCTGTCCTCAAAGTTTTGCTCGGCTCGCGCAGACCCATTTTTAGTCAGTAGCGATCGGATTGATGGGTGTTTCACTGCAAAATTGATAGCGCGATCTCCGAACAAGTTTTCTAGATTTACGTTTGCTCCTCGGTTGAGTAATAGGGTGACGATCTCTGAAGAACCGTATTGAGATGCGCACATGATTGGTGTGTCGCGTGTTCTGGTTCGTCCATTTGGATCGTCGCCTCGGTCAAGGAGTTTCTCGATACGTCTGAGATGACCTTGCAGCGCTGCATTGCATAGGTCGTTTCCCGTATCTATGGCACTTTGGGTTCTTTTTCGCCGAGATTCCGGTTTTTGAGTGGCGGCATTGAGCCGACTCGATGTGGTTGTGTCGCGATGATGATTGGAACCGCTGGTGTGAGGCGTCTTTGCGCCGACCTTATGCGGTTGCGCGTCACGTTGTGGGGTTGCGCACATCGCTGTGGTCATGAAGGCAAAAAGGTAGCCATACGATCTCAACATCGCCCTAAGTATATGAAATTTGGGAAGTGATTGTTAGCGCTTCCCACAAAGCACACTGCTGCCGTTAAAGGACACATCGTCGTCGCCAGCTCTTTGCTAACCAGCGAACTTTCGTAGGTCTATCGCGGTGGCCCAAAGATTGCTTCTACTCATGTTGCAACTGAGGCACCTTTGCAGGTTTGGGGGAGTGGCCCCCTCTTGCTTGCTTAGGTGCCGAGGTTGTTTCGCGATTCCCCTGCTTGGATTTATCCGAAGGATACGCGAATTTCATGTACGATATTGTACTACCACTACGGTGCAACCACCCGGGCGGATTTGGTTTGCAGCAAGCACCGTTGTATCCTAGCGGTGCTTTTGCGTATGATTAGGAGTACGTGCCAAGTCAATCGCCAATTTCCTACGTAGATGAAGAGCGGCAGCCGTTTGTTGTCTATGGTGACTTTAATTGTCCCTTTTGCTATGCGCACAGCTATCGTCTTGTTGAGCTTGGTTTGGTTCAAGCAACCGAGTGGAGACTGCTCCAACATTCTCCGCAGGCTTCAAGCTCGCATGTTTCACTTCATGACATTGCAGAACTTACCTCAGAGGTAAGTCAGCTCAAACGCCGGGCGCCTGATATTCCCATTCAGGTGCCCCGTTTTCGGCCGAATACCCGGCTTGCGACCGAGAAATTTATCCTTGCACTTGGACTCGATGAAAAAAAGGCGCAAGAGTTCCGAATGCAGGTATATACGGCGTTGTGGGTTGATGGTCGAGATATTTCTCGCCGTAAGGTTCTTAAGGAGTTATGGAAGAAGGCCGGATTTGATCCCAGCGAGGATCCCGAAGGCGAAGAAGAAACAGCTGCAGTTGTTGAGACCGCCGATGCATGGCAAAACGAATGGGAGGCCGGTGGATTTGATCGACGGATCCCGTCAATGGTTGATCAGCAAGGAGCATGTTTGCTCGGATTGCCAACGATTTCAAAGCTGACAAATTTTATGAAGGGACGCGTTACAGAGGGGGACGCGGAACTGGTGTGCGAGGCGAGGGCGCGTCCGCGCATTTTAGTTTTGTCTCAGTCGGATTCGGTACACGAGACCATAAAGCGCTGTATTGGGATGATTTGTGACATTGAGAATAGTCACAGGACAGACTATGAAGAGCTCGTTTCGTTACGGTGTCCTGATCTCATTGTCGCAGACCTAGATAGCTTTGAGGGCGAACTTGAGCAGTTGATGTACCTGCTTGTGGGGAAGGCAGAAGGCCAGATTCCCGTCATAATTGCATCAGAAAAGTCTAGTCCAGTAGAAGAAGCAGAGGCCTTTGCTCGTGGCGCCGCCGATTTTTTGCGGATTCCAGCGCTTGAACCAATCGTGCGCGCTCGGCTCTCAGCGCAGATCCAAAATAAGATGGTAGCAGATCAGCTTGGTCGTATGGCTCGTGTGGATCACCTGACTGGTCTGGATAACCGGAGAGAGTTTGATAGGGTTCTTCAACGAGAGTGGCGTCGGTGCCAACGACTCGCTCATTCTCTAGCCATTCTTGTTATCGATATCGACTTTTTTAAGCGGTTTAACGATCACTTTGGTCACGGGGATGGAGATGAATGCCTTCGGGCGGTTGCAGATGCGCTTACTAAGTCTCTGGAACGATCTGGTGACCTTGTGGCACGCATCGGTGGAGAAGAGTTTGCAGCCATATTGCCCAACACGGATTTGAGCGGTGCGCGGACTGTCGGTGAAAAGATGCGTGCATCTGTTGCGAGTCTAGCGATCCCGCATCCAAGATCCACTATAGCACCGCATGTCACGATTAGCATTGGTGGTGATGCGGTCGTTCCCTATCCTAACCGCACTGCATCGGAATTGGTGCATACAGCCGATTTGGCACTATATCGTGCCAAGAATCATGGTCGCAATCAATGCGTCGTACTGACAGAGACGACAGTGGATGAAGGGATTGCCATCCTTGACACCAAAAGTAATACAGACGATCCCTAGGACACAAATAGGGCAGTCTGTTTTGATAACGTATCGAGATTGCCGGAGACAACTCTGGGTGCCGGTTGCTGTCTTGGTGTTTGCTACGGTGGTCGCGTGCGGGGTTTTTCGATCGAGACCGACTCTTCCTGTTGTTTCCGCTGGAGCGTCGCATGCCTGTGCAATTCGTCAAGGTGGACGGATCGTGTGTTGGGGCGATGATGTTCTCGGAAGGCTTGATGCTCCGCCTGGTAAATATGTTGCTGTTTCTAGTGGCGTCAACCATAGTTGCGCGGTCGATCGTTCTGGCCAGCTCGTATGTTGGGGCGCTGGAGATCTGTCCGGTGATTGTAGGCAAACCGGTATGCGATGGGATTGTGGTCAGGCCCAACCGCCCGAGGGAACATTTTCTTCAGTTTCCGCGGGGGCTGCGCATACCTGTGCGTTGCGGGCAGATAAACAGCTTCGCTGTTGGGGAGACAATCGTCATGGACAATCCCAGCCGCCGCCTGGTCGTTTTGAAATGGTCGCAGCTGGACGGCGTCATAACTGCGCAATAAAACGCGATGGCGTGGTTGTATGCTGGGGGGCCAACCAACAGGGTCAGTCAATGCCACCGAAAATGAAATTCCGCGCGGTCTCAGCGGGATATCGTCATTCTTGCGGCATCACGGGTGCCTCCGAGGTGAGGTGTTGGGGGGCCAACGGATATGGGCAAAGTCGTTCGCCGACAGGATTGTTTGATTCTGTTTCTGCTGGCAAGGATCACTCCTGTGGATTAAGGCAGGATGGCACGCTTGTGTGTTGGGGGCGGTATAGCCACTCGAGACCGGATTCGTTTCGATCCATATCCGCAGGGTGGTCTCATACGTGCGGGATTCGTTCCAATGGGCGTGCCCTTTGTTGGCGGACGAATCCAAAGCGATTCTAAATATGCTCACCTGACGCAATACTGCGTTGTCGGCTGTGGTGCCTCTAGCGCAGACAATTGTAGGACCGGTGAGTTAAAATATGTTTTTTCGACCCGCCATGCATTCACAAGGTCGATTTTGGCGATTCCTAAGCACGCTGCATTTCGAACAATTCGTTTTAATACCTTGGGCCGGGGGACTGCTAAGATCAAATGGGTCGTCGGTTGGGCAAGCGAGATATTAAGCGACTCGATGCAAAGGATGACGCGATCTGGGTGGACGTCTTGTACCCGAGCCCAACCTGCCGGGCCACGGCGCAGACCGATGCGGAGTTGATCCCCGGGGGTCGCATGGAGCACATTTGCGATATGATGCGCACGGCGATCGCGAAGGTCAACGAGATTACCGTTGCGCTCTTGTGGATCGATGAGGATGAGATTCATCAGTAAGGCCCATTGGATTCTTGAGATGTGTGTTATTCATTGAGTGCAATACATGTACCATCAACAGAGATTCCCACCGTATCTCCTACGTGAAGCTTGGGGGCACAGACGCTCATGCTAATCATTTCTTTGCCAATACTGAGGTCAATTTTGTGGGCGGCGCCAAAGTATCGAACGCGACGAACTGTGGCGAGACTGCCCGTTGGCTCGAGCAGTATTTGCTCAGGTCGGATCATTAGTGTGCTTGCCGAGTTGTGAGTGTTTCGAATCGCGATCTTGCCCAAGATGCACTCTGCGACTTCTCCGTCGCTACGACACGGAAGCTCAATTGTCTCTCCCAAGCTGCGGGCAACTGATAGGCAATTGGGCGTGTCGTAGAGTGTTTGGGGCTTTCCCGTTTGCAGGAGCCGACCGTCGCGAATGGCGCTGATCCGATCTGCAATCTCAAATGCTTCTTGTCGATCGTGGGTAACGAACACGCCGGTGATCCCCGCACTACGAAGCGTATTAATCGTGGCAAGACGGAGCTTGCCACGCAGCGAGGGGTTTAGATTGGAGAATGGTTCGTCAAGCAAGATGACCTGGGGGTCTTGGGCTAATGCGCGTGCTAAGGCGATACGTTGTTGTTCTCCGCCACTGAGGGTCGCAACGCTTCGATTCTCATATCCACCGAGATTGACTTGAGAAAGATGTTTGGCGACGGTTGCTGCTGTGCTTCTATTCGCGAAACCGACATTGCCTGCGACGTCCAGGTGAGAGAACAGTGCGTAGTCTTGAAATACGACGCCAACGTTTCGATGCTCTGGTGGCACCCAATTGGGCCCTGCGACAATGACATCGGCAACGGTAATGGACCCCGTAAGGATGGGCTCAAAGCCGGCGATTGCGCGGAGTAGGGTGGTTTTTCCTGATCCTGATTCGCCAAGCAGCACGTGTAGCTCTCCCTGTGCGATATTTAGGTCGACGTCATGAACAATGGTGTCATCGCCATAGCAAACAGAAACCTTGTCTAACCGGATTGCGCTCATTGGGAACTCCGCAGACGGATATCTGGTCGTAACCACAGTCCAATGACCGCAAGCCCAAGAAGCAGCAGTACAGGCGGTGCCGCAGCGGCGAAATACGCATCTTCCGTCAGCGACCAAATTTGCGTTGCGAGGGTGGGAAAATCTAAGGGGCTTAGAATCAGCGTTGCCGGTAACTCTTTGACTACCGAAATAAATACAGCAAGGAGTCCCGCAATAATTGCGGGTTTTGCATTTGGGACCACGATTCGAAGCAATGCGCCCGCTTGCGAACATCCCAGGCTACGCGCTGCCCAGTAGGGGGACTTGCTTTGTGCCGCAATTGTATCGTCTAGCGCATGAACAGTTAGCGGTATAAAGCGGATTACGTACGCAGCGATGAGCAATGCGATCGATTGATATAAGGGATGTGCCCATGTCGCTGCAAACGAAACGAGAGACAGCGCGACGACAATTCCTGGCAATGCATAGCCAAGATGGACTAGGGTGGTCATCCACTTTCTGCGGGGGTGGGGTGAAAAGTGCTGGATAAGGGTGGGGAAGAATGCGATCGTCACAATGACGATCGCTGTCAGGCTGCCGAGCAGCAGACTTCGAGTTGCCTCAATGAGTGGGAAAGAGATTTCCTGGCCGTGCAGCAATCCACGAATAAGCCAGGCGGTTACGACGCCAATCGGAAGGAAAACTCCGCAGACGGTGACCAAGGTGCAGAATCCGAATGCCGGCCATCGCCATTTGCCGAGCCCGCTTTGCGGCCAATCTTGTTTTGGCTTGGATAGATTGGAAAACGTCTGGCCACCGATTTTTGCAAAAACAACAACTAGGACGACCGCAACAAGGATGAGGATCAGGGACAATAAGACGGCCTCTTGCCGGTCTACGAGGGATTGAAACCGGAGATATACGAGATAACTGAGCGACTCAAATCGCAACAGGGACACTGCGCCGAAGTCGCCAACAGAGTACAAACCCACGAGCAAGCCACCTCCAGCGATTGCTGGGCGAAGCTGGGGGAATAAAATCCGCCAAAATGCGAACCATGGTCGGCAGCCCAGGGATCGGGCAGATTCCCATTGCTTCGGATCGATTCTGGCGAGGCTGGCATCGACGGTAAGGAGACAGAGCGGATAGGTGAACCCAAGCGCGAGCACGGTTGCCGCCCAGCCATAGACGTCAAAAACTGGGAACCAACCGCCCGGTGCGAACAGCAAGAGCACGACAAAGCCGCTCACATAGGATGGGATTGCCAACGGCAAGACGAGCAGGACGCGAAACCAACGTCGGCCAGGCAGATCCGTGCAGCGAGTCAGCCAGGCGAGCGGTGTGGCCAGGGTGGCGCAGACGGTAGCGACAAGTACCGCGAGTCCAATGGTTTTAGCAATCGCATACCATGTCGCACTGGAGCTTATGAATTCGATCGTTGTATTTGGCGCTACCGAGGTCGCTCGAACGATAAGGAACACGAGCGGCAGCGCAACAAGCAGCACCAGTGCTACATGCACGCCTCGCAGCACAGGGTGCGGGCCGAGGGAAGACTTGAACATACTCACCTAGTACCTCGCCACAGAAATCCTGATGGGTTCAGATTGTCGAGACGCTTCGATGGCAAGGCGCGAGAAGGGCGCATAGCCCTAAGCCAGCTTTTGCTGTCGACATCTTTGAGCCAAAACAGCGACTTAGAGATGTTTTGGTTAGGAGTAGCCCTACGCAACCGACGAGCAACACAGCCAGCGAAGATGGATCGGCGAGCTGAACCATCAAGATTTCTGTGGCGAGGTACTAGCTCGTGGTTCAACGCAATACTGCGTTGTCGACTGCGGTGCCTGCGCATGTACCAGAACGTATGTTTACTACGCGGGCTCCTCGTGTCCGCTTTGTCTTGCGTTGACTCACAACCTATGTGAGCATGTTTAGTCAGCGAAGGACCTCAGTTTTGCGCAGCAATTTGATGGTCCGCTCAAGGTTG
>CBDCWZ010000022.1:0-10960 GCA_965223575.1 Kofleriaceae bacterium | reverse complement strand
TTGGGACTCTGGTATCGCGAAGACTTGCCTACGTGCACTTATCGACGCGTAGTTTTTCAGGGGAAGAGCATGGCAAAGATACTGGTCGTAGATGACGAGCCCGACATCGTCCGAGTGGTTGTAAAAAATCATGGAGGCCCGTGGGCACAGTGTAAGAAGTGCCAACGATGGCCAACAAGCACTGGATCAAGTCTCCGAAGAACCGCCCGATGTTGTGATTCTGGATGTCAATTTACCTCATGTCGACGGCTTCGAAGTGTGCAAACGGCTCAAGAGCAGTCCTGCCACAAAACATATTCCAATTGTTATGATCACTGCGGCATATGTAACCGTTGAAGATGCCGCGCGAGGAACCGAGCTGGGTGCAGATGAATATGTAACAAAGCCGTTCTTGCGCGAGGTCCTGGTACACAACGTCGAACGACTACTTGCTGAACAGTAGAGCTCATCTCAAAACCTCCCATCGCCTGGCTCGCGATCCATCGCACCGAGCGACGTTGTAAGCTCCGAGGTCCCAGTTACGTATTTCAATATGGGGGGCTTGGCCACCCGTTGTCGATAAGAGGGGGGAACCTGGGGACTTCTCGCTCACGCCTCGCTCGGTACACGCCTCGCGAGCCACGCTTGGTCCGGTTTTTGAGATGAGCTCTAATCTATACTCCAAAGCGTTGGTCGCGAACTTGACACAAACGCCAATTGTGTCTCTCATAGCCTCCCACAGACTTTTCCCCTTTGAAGGAGGCGGCGATGGACTACTTGACCCCCGAATATGCCAAACACATGCTCGACACCTATGTCGTCCCGTTTGGAATCAACCTCGCGATAGCGGCAGCTGTATTTATTGTTGGGAAGTACATCGCTCGGGTCCTAAGCCGTACGATCGACAAAGTTGTGAAAAAGCGCGAGGTCGAGGCGTCTCTACGTAAGTTTGTTGTCGATCTTAGCTACGCGTTCATGTTGGTCATCGTTACCATCGTCGCACTCGATTGCCTCGGTGTTGAGACCACCGCCGCAATTGCAGTTCTTGGTGCAGCAGGACTCGCTGTAGGGCTAGCGCTGCAGGGGTCCCTAGGCAATTTTGCCGCTGGCGTTATGATCATTATTCTACGCCCGTACCGGGTGGGAGACCTCATCACCATCACTGGTCACACCGGCTGTGTCGAAGCAATCACGATCTTCAATACAATCCTGATTACCCCAGATAACCGCCAGGTCGCTGTTCCTAACGGACAGGCAATCGGTGGGCCAATTGGAAAAACAAAACCACGCGCGGTACGCTGCGGATCGATTTGGTTGTCGGTATTGGCTATTCTGATGACATCAAAAAGGCGAAAAATGTCCTCGAGGAGATTCTTGTGAGTGATCAACGCATACTTCAAGATCCCGCACCACAGGTTGCGGTCTGTGAGCTCGCCGATAGTAGCGTAAATTTTGTCGTCCGCCCTTGGGTCAACGCTTCTGATTACTGGGACGTTCGATTTGACACTATCGAATCCATTAAGGCCAAACTGGACGAAAACAACATTAGCATTCCCTTTCCCCAACGAGATCTGCATTTGCACAACGCGTCCGGTTCGCAGTTGTCTGCAGCCTAAAACCTTGCTTCAACCTCCCCCATTACCGGCCCTGAGCCATACCATACTAGCCACCGGGCAGTGGATGTGAGTGGATGTGGTGTGGGCTCAGGGTCCTGCCGGGCAACACCCCGCTCGCATTTAGCCCGCACGTAAAACGATCCGAGTAATCTCAGGCGGTGCGCCAATTCGAACAGGGGGACCCCAATAACCGGTTCCACAGCTAATATAGAGCTGCGTATGACCATGCTTTGATAGACCTGACAGAAGTCCCCCCTGCTGAAGTTTTGCAACATAATGCCACGGCCATAGCTGACCGCCATGCGTATGCCCTGACAGTTGCAGCCCAACACCGTGCTGAACCGCATCGTGCACTTGCCTTGGCTGGTGCGCTAGCAAGACCAGCTCACGCTTCGTATCCCGCCCGGTCACTGCACGAGGCAAATCCGCCCCATGGCCACCACCAAAACGGCTGGCGTTGTAATCATCGATCCCCGCGAGATCAAACCCTACGGCTCCCCAATTGATCGGAACACATTCGTTGCGCAAAACCCGCATTCCTAACCGCGTACAATGCTGCACCCACTGCTCCACACCTGCGTAGTACTCGTGATTTCCGGTAACAAAAAACACACCGTGTCGCGCCTTCAAGTCCGCTAAGGGTGCGACAGCGTGCCTGAGATCGGGTACCTGCCCATCAACCATATCACCGGTAATCGCGATGAGATCTGGTACCTGCTGATTCACCCTTTCGACAACGGATCGAACATACTCGCGCGCAATGGTGTATCCGACGTGTAGATCAGTGATTTGTACGATCACGAAACCATCCATCGCCTTGGGTAATCGTGACAGCGACACATCCACGGTTTTGACCTGAATCAAACCTAAAGCTTCGCCAACACCGACCCCAGTTGCACAGCTACTTGCCGTAAATGCCACACCACCAAACAAGCGCGCTAGAAAAGCGCGCCTGTTTGGATCAACAGGATCCGGCTTGGCCAACCGGGATGTCAATCGAGCCAATAATACAAGCGAATCGATAGCGACCAGACAAAGAAACAACATGAAAGCAATCGCCATCCAAATGAACGCCGGCCAGCCAATGGTTCGACCGATCGCGACTTCGATATAGCGACTTCCCCAAATCGTTAGCGGGATCATTGCCGCCAATACGCATATGGCGACCGCGGCAATTCGCCTGAGCTGCTTGGACGCACCGGTATCTCGAGCAAGTCGTCGCCACAAATAGTAGTGCAGCGAGACTTGAACCCCGAGGGACAAAACAACAAACATGGCGATCTGCAGCCAACGAGGCACATACCAAATATAACGAGCCCCGGCCCAAAAACCAATATCGCCTAGACCGGCAAAACTTTCCCCCGACCGAATCTGGCTGGTTCTCTCCGCCGATCGGGTCGTTACTCGTCGGTTGCGTAGGTCTACTATGCGTCCTCCTCGCGCCTTCCGCTCGACGGAGATTCCTGCGCCGGATTCGATCGCTTGAAAGTTTCGTCGGTCTAGCGCAGAACTGACTAATTTTTCTAATGATTTAGATCCCAGCACCAGAGATTGAAGAGATTCTTCGGTGATATATTGACCGCTAGATATGTACGTGTATGTTGCCATCTTTCAGTTCTCTGTTCCCAAAAAATAACAGGAGGTAATACAATGCTTCGACCCATCACCCTAGCCGCTGCGTGCACACTATTTCTGTTCACAACGAGCACGATCCAGCAGGCAGCACAGGCAGAGTCAGCAAAGAAAGCAACGTCAGAAAAAAGGGCAGCAAAAAAGGAAGCTCGCGCAGCGATCAAAAAAGCGCAAGCAGACCGAGCCGCCGCAGTGAAAGAGGCGACACAAAAACGCATCGCCGCGATCAAAAGTGCACGCGAAGAACGAGACAAGGCGATTAAGGACGCGCGGCAAGCGAAGAGAGACGCGTGGAAGCAAGAGGGTGAAATACGAAAAACTGCGGACGCAAACCAGAAAAAAGAAGTGCAAGCCTACGAAGCCGAAGCGAGAGCAGCGTATCAAGAGGAACGAAAGGCAATCAAAGCAGCGCGCGAAGCGCGAAGCGCTGCCATTCAAGCCGCACGCCAAAAACGTAAGGAGGCTATAACAAAAATCCGTGCCGAACGAGCTGCAGCAATTGCATCAGCCAGGCAAGCAGCGAAAGATGCTGAAAAACAAATGACTGAAGCGCGAAAGACATCGCGTGAAAAAGAGCGCGAAGCATACAAGACGTACGCACAGGAAAAAAAAGCTGCTGCCGACGCTGAGCGCGAGGCGAAAAAGGCAGCCCACAACGGCTGAACAACCACGAACTCCATTGAGCCGGAAAACCCGCCCCAAAACTGGGGCGGGTATCAACACCAAACAAGTATGAATAAAATTCTGTTTGTCACCTTTGTGTTATTTGCATGTCGCAGCCCCCACCGCCAGGGACAAAGGGAACCCTCCAAAGAGGTGGCGCCAACGGCCCCACTACAATCCCGCGAAGACAAATGTCCTGCGAAGACAAATGCGAGGGGCAGTCCAAACGAGACGGATTCGGTGGCTACTCGGCTCCATCAAACTATACTCTGTGCGTCGAAGAATGTGAGGAAAAAATACCCAAACTACCAACAAGATCGCCACGGCAGTAATTTTATCGGCGTTTACCAATTCTGGGCGACGGATAGCTCCCCTTCACCCCATAAAACCACTGATCCAGCATTATCTCGCACTTAAGGATGGACGTCGTCACAGTCATGCGTTCCTATCCATGCTTCAAATCTTTGGGAGGAACAATATGCGCAAAAACAACGGATTATATGCAGCTCTATTTTTGGGAATCTTTGTCGCCTGCGGTAGTGGCTCTGGATCCAGTGACAAAACCACGACCGTAAAATCGTTGGCAGGCGATGCCGAATATGGCGAATTAGAAGTGGGTGCTGACTGGAAAACCTACACGAAAGTAAATACTCAGCAATACATTGCAGAAACCCATGGCGGCCGATTTGTTGATGTATATGTCAACAGTGTCGGTCTCGAGGCATACAAAAATGAGGACGCAGAACTTCCGGTAGGCAGCATCATTGTCAAAACCTCAAAAGAGCGCGATGGCGACAAAGCAAGCTCCGTCGATGGACCGATCTTTGTTATGGAAAAACGCCAAAAGGGGTATGACGCCGAGCATGACGACTGGTGGTATGGATTTCATTGGGCAAAGGTTCCCAAAAAGTGGCAGTCCCGTTTGGGAAAACAAGCCTACTGGCGCAGTCCCTCCAAAAAGGTCAACTACTGCTGGGAGTGCCATGAAAACTACAACCGCAATCTGGGAATGGTGCCAAAGAAATATCGCAACTGGTAGCGTTATCGATCGATACGAGATTGATGATAAAGGGCGCCCCCGCTAAAAAGTGAGGCGCCCTTTTTTTGTTCTCGGTTTTGGTCGTCGCGTTCGTCCATTTAAGGTTACCGTAGCGCGAAAAACTCGTGTTGCCCCCTCGGATTGTTGGGACGAAATACGATGGCATTTTCGATTGGTGCTCGAAGCTACAGAGATCGAGAAGGCTACGGGTTAGGGGGCAAGACGTTCTTGGATCCAGGTGTGATCGTTGTCAAGGCGATAGCGGAGGCGGTCGTGGAGGCGGTCGGGGCGGCCTTGCCAAAATTCGAATTCTCGTGGAATGAGGCGATAACCACCCCAGTCTTGGGGGCGTTTGAGCGGCTTGTCTTGATAGGATGCGGCAACTTCAGCAACGCGTTGCTCTAGTTCGGCGCGGCTGGCAACAACGCGGCTCTGGGGCGATGCGATTGCGCTGAGGTTGCTGGCACGGGGTCGAGTGGCGAAGTAGGAATCTGACTCGGCAGGCGAGATCTTAACGACCTTGCCTTGTATGCTTAGCTGACGCGACAACGGCGGCCACCAAAACAAGGCTGCAGCGTTTGGATTTGATGCTAGCTCTGCAGCCTTTCGACTGTTTTCGTTGGTATAAAATACAAGACCATTGTCATCAAACTTCTTGAGCAATACGATTCGCAGCGACGGTTGACCTGCCTCCACTGTAGCAAGTGACATCGCGTTGCTTAGATCGACGTCCGCGGCAATGGCTTGATCCATCCATATCCGAAATTGCACACGCGGATCCGATTCTGCCACGTCTTCTGTCAGTGGAATCCCGGCATACTCCTGCCGCAATCCCGCCAATCGTTGTTCGAAACTCATCTCTGCACCCTACCCCAAAACCGTATCAGTCTACTGCCAACGAAGCGGCTTTAATCCGGCCACGCGACGTAACTCCCCGATTTGTCGGACGACTCTCTCGTCACTGCGGAGCATTCGCGACAGTTTACTGGTCGATAGTCCGATCATTTTTGCCGTCGGCCCCAAGGAGCAGTGACACGCTACAAACACATCTAATAATTCGGAAACTGCGCAGAGATACTGTGTTTGCTGCTGCCTTACGGGACCGCGGAAGGATCCAGATGCGATCAAATCTGCAAGGTGCCCGCCGATTCGATACTCTGTCTCATCAATTGGCTCGCGCAGCTGCATTGCAGCCTGCTCGCGAAGCCGCTTGATGGCCTTGCGTCGATTGGTCGCTTGCGATCGGCTTTCGCTACAGATTACGGCGAGGCCAGAGCTCAGGTGGCGCAGCCGAATCGCACTTTCGGTCTTATTGCGCTTCTGACCACCAGGCCCAGAGGCACGCCACCTGTCGCATTCGCACTCAGATAGCAACTGCGCATCCGTGAGCCACAGCAATCGCTCCCTTTCACTCGCCCGCACTAGAACACCAATCGGTTTGAATTCCCCCAAAACGCGCCGTTTCGGCGCCTTTGGGCTGGGCACGTCGCTGCGCTCCTACCAATACTTCAGTACTGTCGCGGTGCTCACTCCTCACGCACCCAGAATACGCCTTCCCTGGCTGGTCTCTCTGGAGGCACTGGCATAATACGGACACCCCCTAGGCTCAGTTCTTTGATAAATTGGGTCCGGGACTTTTTGACTCCCCGGGGATATGCTCGATATCGAGAGTCTCTCGCCCTTCTAATGTCCGATACTCGGCCCGATATGCGCCGTCAGCCTGCAACACGCCCTGCACCTGAGGAAGCTTGTGATTGTAATCGACCTGGGCAGCCGTGCACAAACAGGCAATATCATCGTTGTGAACCCGATTGCATAGCACCCCGGCCCCCACTACCGCTCCACCTGCAAAATAAATGGTGGCCGAGACACTATCGGGATCAATGCTTTCCATTCCACGACGAACTGCTTCGTTGATCGGTTTGCCGAGCAGTGTTTCAAAGCTGCTAAACACGACCGGGAGTTGACTGGAAGCACTGGGAATCGCTACCTCGATTAAAGAAAGGACGTTGTCGCCAATCGAACGCGAAAACCGCTCGATATTGGTGAGCTTGTGCTCGTCGAGCCAAGCGCAAATCGGATCGGTGCCAACATCTTGGGCAATCAGCGGCGCAAGCTGCGAAAACGGTCGCGACTCGCAAAACTGCCACCCCCGAATGATCTGCTCCGGAGCGACGGCGATCCAGGTACCCACCTCACTTGGCTCAATCGAACCGCCGATATTGTTTAGGGTTTCTAAGTCCTGCGGAGCAATACCGACTTGCTCAAGATATGCCGCCATCTTGGGAATAAAACCGGAGGGATGACCATACGCGGACCACCTGAGCCGGCTAAAATCAGACCCCATCGTGACGCGGAGATGGATCGGAGAACCCTCCGGAACCTCCGGCATGAACGGTACGCTCTCCAACCACTGCGCCAATTCCGCATCCATCCATTCCTCAACAACGGGAAGCGAAGACAACATGATCTGCAAATTGAGACGAGTTGTTAGTGCGTTTTGAATCGTATCCTGTATTGGTTCTGGCATTCTTTGCCTCCCACTCCGCCGGGCACACCAGCGAGTCCTTCACCTCACCGCCCCCTACTACGCAAAAGAGTAGCAGATCCTTTCTTCTGTTTCCCTTTTGCGCATCTTCCCGATAACAACCAACGATTGCAGCAACTTATCTCTCACCGGTTTGCGACTAAATCTGCCAGCGCCCTACTCGGTTCAACTCTTAACACACGTTTTTGGAAACGCTTCTTGGGATTCAACGCTGAAACTTGACAGAGAACAAGAAACGAACCCCTCTAACGGGCTTTGGAAAGTTAAGCCGCTCGATCGCTTCTAATATGCACGCCCCTGCTTGCCACAACTTAGCACGCACTTTTGGGTAACCCAATGTTCACAAAGTCTTCCAAACTCAAAAATTTCGTCGCTTGCTGCTAATACGGAGATGATCGATCGCCCCGTCGAGCCCCCCTCCGACATTGTCCGCAAGACCATCTGTACAACCGGTACACTGTGCTCCCAGAAGTAATGGATTCGAATTACCATCAATCCCAATCATGGAATCAACTTCGCATACCAAACCATTAGGCATTGGACAACCGACAACATCAGGACCATTGTGCGGCTGTCCGTCGATATAGAGCTCCATCAACTGCCCGTCGCCAAAGTTGATGCCAACGTGTACCCATGTATCACCGGGAATTGCCGTCTCGGTACACCGAGACCCGTTTTGTCCGGATCCTTGTTGCCCTTGTAACCGAACACCAAAATAGTTGCCGCACATTCGGTATAGGGTTAAGTGCCCCGCCTCCAAACTCGCTTGCGCATCGCGTGAAACAAACCCCCGGCTCGGTGTACTCGGCGGCAGATCCTGCCGATAGTAAACCCAGAAGTCCAACGATCCACTGGTTAAGTGCCAATCTGGAGAGTCCGCTATCTCCACAAATGGCGGCGCATCCTCCACTGTCTCCAAAGCGGAGCCACAGCCCAAAGGACCGTCGATCGTTGCAAGAGATCCACCTGTAACAACTCCATGATTGTCACCAAACAGGTCGTTTCCAAGTCCCTGCCCCTGCAGCTGATCAAACGTGTATAAAGCTAGCGTGTCTTCATCTCTGGGCGTTCCACAGATAGTGCACAGAGACGGCTCTCCACTACATACCCAACCGGCATCCACTGAGCATTCCGTACACCCATCGTTATCCCGATCATTATTGTCATCACAGATCTCGTCTGCTTCAATCAAACCGTTGCCGCACAGGATTGCCCGTTGGGAGACAATCTCATCGTATCCCACTCTACCACAGGCTCCTACAAAGAGGAGAACAATAGCAAATCTCATGTGATCCCTAACTATACCCCGAATCAGCTATCTCGTACGTGATTAGATATCCCTTGAGAAAGCACCCGCCTTATTCTAACTGTGAAAGTACGATCCGTAATCGTCTATTGTCTTGCTATTGGCTCTGTACTAGCCCGGGAAATTCACGGATGCGTGCGAAGATCGCCAAAGGAATTGTTTTCACACGGAGATTGTCGATTGTAGGGAATACTGGTTGTATTTGCCCAGATTTGGTGAGGGCGCGCGCAGAGCGTGATTTTTCCAGCCTAGGTCACAATTCATGCATTGGTACCACACAAACATACGCAAGCATGTGAAGACGAAAACAATATTTCCCTTGCGAACTACGCGACAACCAAATTCACAAGCCTACCAGGAACGTAAATCTCGCGACGGATTGTTTTCCCATCGAGAAACTTCGCAACATTGTCGTCCAGCTTGGCCGCGGCAATCGCATCCTCTTTGGCGATATCTGCCGACACCTCGATGGTGTTTCGCAGTTTGCCGTTGACCTGCACGGCGAGCACAATCGTATCCACCTTGAGCTTTTCTTCATCGTAGGCGGGCCATGCAGCGTAGGCCAAACTATCTGTATGGCCGAGCCGTTGCCACAATTCCTCGGCTATGTGAGGAGCAAAAGGGGCGAGTATCAGCAAAAAAGGTCTCTATCCATCGACGCGGAATTTGCTGTGCTTTTGTCGCCTCATTGACAAACACCATCATCTCCGAGATCGCCGTATTGAACCGCAAGGACTCGACCGACAGCGTTACTTTTTTGATCGCCGCATGTAGAGCGCGCTCTAAGGGCGCGTTGTCAGTCTCCGTCTCACATAGCTTTGTGCTGAGCTCGCCGGTCCGTCTACCAGTTGATGACTCCCCACCCGCTGAGGGCTCTTGATCGACCACCAAGCGCCATAGGCGATCTAAAAATCTCCGGGTCCCGGCAACGCCGCCAGTCTCCCACTCCGGACCGTCCTCGAGCGGCCCCATAAACAGCTCGTACAATCGCAATGCATCGGCGCCGTATTGGGCACACATATCGTCTGGATTGACGACGTTGTATTTCGACTTGGACATTTTCTCCAGGCGAGTAACGACTGCCGTATCGCTACCTTTTACAAACCATTTCTCACCGCGCTTTTCGACTTGATCTTTGTAGTAATACTTGCCCCGCTCGTCACGGTATGATGTTGCGTGAATCATCCCCTGGTTAAACAGCTTGTGGAACGGCTCGGGCGTTGTAACAAGACCCAAATCATAAAGAACAAGATGCCAAAACCGCGCGTATAGCAGATGCAGGGTCGCATGCTCGGCACCGCCAACGTAGAGGTCAACGGGCAACCAGTATTTCTCTTCTTTGGGGTCCCAGGCGGCATCGTTACAATGCGGCGAAACGAATCGCAAATAGTACCAGCACGAACCGGCCCATTGGGGCATTGTGTTGGTCTCTCGCTGTACCGCTTCACCCGCAGCGTTGACCGTATTGACCCACTCGGGAGCACGTGCAAGCGGCGGTTTACCATCCTGCGTCGGCGTATACTCCTTTAGGTCTGGCAACGTCACCGGCAACTCAGATTCTGGAACCAAGGCAGTCGATCCGTCTTGTCCAATCACGATTGGAAACGGCTCTCCCCAGTAGCGCTGCCGCGAAAAACAACCAATCGCGAAGCCGGTATCGGATCGACCCTTTGCCGTGGTCGTGCTGCTCCAGCCAGTCGATCACGGACGTCTTCGCATCTGCGATGTTCAGACCATCAAGAAAATCCGAGTTGATATGAGCCCCATCGCCGACGTATGGCTCCTGCTCTATGTCGCCCCCGGAGACCACCTCGCGGATCGGCAGGTCAAATTGCTTGGCAAACGCATAGTCACGCTCATCATGAGCCGGGCAAGCAAACACCGCCCCGGTCCCGTAGCTCACGAGCACGTAGTCGGCAATCCAAATCGGAATTCGCTCTTGATTGACCGGATTGACTGCGTAGGCACCACTAAAGACGCCCGTTTTGACCGCGTCTGCAGCCTCTGTAACCCGATCTCGCTCTGATTTCTTGGCAACCTCGTCGCAGTAAGATTGCACCGCCGCGGCATGCTGCCCTTTGGCCAATGTCAGGGACAGGAGATGTTCGGGGCCAAAACCACATAGGTACAACCGAACAGGGTGTCTGGTCGGGTTGTGAACACTTCAATGTGCTCGC
>CBDCWZ010000021.1:0-43651 GCA_965223575.1 Kofleriaceae bacterium | reverse complement strand
GGCCGCTTCGTGTCTATTTCGGCAGCGAATCGGGGGAACTCGAACTGCATCCCCAAACTTGGGGACACGTGGATAGCAATACAGGCTCAATAGCGCCCCACGTGGCGGATTTTGATGGCGATGGGCGCTCTGATGTGTTGGCGGGCGGTCGCCTGTTTCGCAGTACAGGCGCGAGTTTTGAGTATCACTACGATCATGGTTTCATAGGTTCGTTCTTACTGGGAGACTTCAACGGCGATGGTAAAACCGACGTTTTGGATGTCGCGTGGAAAAAAGTACGATGCAAACGGTTCGAATGTTCCGGCTATAAAAATGGCCAATACGAAACGGACGGTTTCACGGTTTGGTATTCGCGCGGCGATGGCGGCTTTCAATCCGGGCCACCAGTCGGGGTGTTTGTGGGCACACACACGCTCCAAACCCTGCGAACAGGAGACTTTAATGGCGATGGTCGGACAGATTTTATGTATGTCGCGGGCGGACATTACGTGGTTCTCAGTCGCGGCTATGGTTTTTCCCCTCCCAAAAATGGTTTACCGCGCCAGCGAACTCCGATTTGGCCTTGACGCTCGACTACAACGGGGATGGAAAAACCGACTTTTTGTCGGCAAGTGGTCCGACCAACGCCGGCGTGCAAAACACCTATAAGGTGTACCTATCCGACCACAAGACCGACCAATATGAGGCGGTTCGCAATGGTTATGGAGGCATGACACGATTTGAATATCAGCCGTCGTCAACCTGGGAAAACACCAACAATCCGCCTGTGTTTCAAACCTTGTCCGCCATGACAGTGGACGATGGCCGGGAACGGTAGCGCATCATACCTATCAATACGCACGGGGACTGATGGACCGCCGGGAGCGCAGGTTTTTGGGATTTGAATATGAGGTGGAGATGTCACCTTGCAACGAAGGCGAGACGGTGTGTCCCTACAAGGAGACGCTGTATGCGCAAAACTACGGCATGAACCCACGCCCCAAGGAGGAGCGATGGTACGTACGGGAAAGGTTTGCGCCAAATCAGGTCAAGCCCCCGGCGCAACTGCTTCGCACGGTGGTTCATGAGTACCAAGGTAATGAGGAAAAGCCGCCTTATGTGAACTTTGAAGTGGAAACGCGGACCTATGAACACGATGTCGACGAGGCGGGCGCCGCGGTCACGCGGGAGCGTCGCATCGATCGCGATTATGACCCGAAGTATGGGCTGCTATTGCGCGAAGCGGATCATGGGGATGTCGATATCGAAGGGGACGAACAGACGACGGCGACCCTCTATAGCCAGCGATTTATCGACCCACGGGGTAGGGTGTTTATTCCCAATCGGCCGGAGAAGACCTGGACCCGCGATGGGATTGTGGAGTTGTCGTTTTTTGTCGACAATCATTGGAATTCACATAGGTACAAGGGCGACCAGCGGCTTGTGGGCTTTGCCTATACATCAGCGGGGCAGCTGGCGGCTCGCTCTAACAGGAGCAGTACCGCGAAGGCACAAAATAATGTTGCAGGGTTTTCCGGCAGCTATGCCCTTGAGAAATGGAGCTATGACGAGCATGGCAATCTTCACATCCATACGGATGCTGAGGGATACACGACGACATACACTTATGATTCTGCGCGCAATTTCTTCCCTGAGACCGTAACGCGGCTGGCGACAAAAGCGGGCAAAACACTCGTAGAAACGACTCGGTGGGATCCGGTATGTGGTCAGCCCGTCCGGAAATGTGATGCCAATTTTGTCGGCTGTGCAGACAATGACCCGGCAACGGTATTTCAGTATGACCAGCTGTGCCGGCCTTATCGCACCGACTGGCCGAGTGGGAATTATCAGACCCGAGCGTACTGCTCCGAGACGGACAGCAACAATCGTTGTGGGGATCCGCAGGGACAACACGTGAAGGTCACCACTCCGAGCCCTGCTGGGAATGAAATCGAACAACTGCAATACTTTGACGGATTGCTGCGCAAAGTGTCTACGGTATCCATGCCGTCGGCGAAAACGGTCACCTGGGCGTATACGCCCCGTGGGACCGTGCAGCGTCAATCCGAGCCCGCCTACGGCACGCCGAGCTATTTTACCGAGTACGTGTATGATGGCCTTGACCGGGTGGTCACAGAAATCCTCCCAGACAACAGTCAAAGAACGCAAGTCTATGGACTTGGAACCAAGACGACGCAACATTGGAGTGGCGGTACTGCGATGGGGCCAGCGACGAAGACCGAGCAGGATGTTTTTGGTCGAACTGTGGCCATCACCAAAAACGTGACCCCGGACGGTGTTGTGACCAATGAGGCCAACCTCACCACGGCGATGCAGTACAATATCTTTGATGATGTCGAGCAGATTGTTGACCCGACCGGCGCCAATGTGTGGCACTACGCTTATGATGGCATGGGGCGGAAGCTGTGGGAAGACGATCCTGACCATGGAGAGATCGTTCACGAATACGATCGCAAGGGCAGCGGATCAAGACCCAGTTTGCCAACGGCAATACTGTGACGTGGACGTATACGGGACTTGGGCGACTTCACATACGTATCAAAACGGAAGTTGGCCGGACTCCCATTTGGGAGACCATGAGCTATGATCAAATACGCCCGGGGTATTTCAACAAGGGGCGTGTCACGTCCATCAGCGATGAGTCGGGTTGGACGTTCTTAAACTATGACGCGGCTGGCAGGCTGGTTCACAAGTCGTGTACCGTGAATGAGTTTATCTCATCCAACAACCTCGCCGAGTTCACCATGGACTACTTTCCGAGTGGGCAGCTCGAGTCGCTCACGTACCCCGACGGAGACCGGGTTGGCTACAGCTATGATGGCCTTGGTCGAGTCAAATACATGACCGGATATTTTACCAATTCGGTGACCGCGACGGGTGAGCCTGGCCCCCCGGAGGTCGTTTCGCTAGCCCAAAATGTGACCTATACCGCCCGCGATCAGCTCCGTGTCGTGCCGCTGGGCAATAACACAATCACAACGCATACCTACACGCCAGAGCGTGGTTTTTATGATTCGCTCAAAACGATTGTGAGGACGCCAGCAGGCACGTTGCAGGATCTGGACTATCAAATTGACCCGACTGGGCAGCTTCGGTCTGTGACCAGTCCGTTTGACTTTGAGGGATGGACCTACGACTACGATGGCGTCAATCGGCTCAAAAGTGCGACAAACCATAGCGATGCCCAATACAGTCAAACCTTTCTGTACGACAAAGCAGACAATCTTATCGACAACAGTCGTGTCGGCACCCTCACCTATCCGCTGCCAGGGGCGGTTCGCCCCCATGCCGTGACCGAGGCAGGAGATGATCGCAGCTATGGGTATGATGACAACGGCAACCTCGTTGATTGGAATGGAGTGACGATTGACTACAATGCCGAGAATCGGCCCGTCCGGATGACCGGCGGGAAAACGGGCGATACCGAGTTTGTCTACGATTTCGACGGAAAGCGGGTGGTGCAAACCGTTGGTGACACCACGACTTTATACCTCGGCGATGGCTATGAGGTTCACGGTGACCGGGTGGTGAAATACTTTCGATTGGGAGATAGCGTCATCTCAAAACGAGATGGCAATGTCTCCTATTGGTTGTACTCCGATCGGAATCGCTCCATCCAAGTCATCGCCGACAGACTAGGCAGAGAAGTGCGGCGTTTTGCCTATCAGCCCTTCGGCGGCACGCTGGATGCTGCTGGGGGATGAAGAAGTGCCAAATGAAATTATTGCCCCCGACGAAGAAACTGCCCTTGGGGAGGAAGAAGCGGCATCAGAAGTGGAGGAAGAATACGACGAGGCGGTAGGATTCATTGGCGAGCGCAAAGATCCCAGTGGACTGCACTATCTCAATGCACGCTACTACGATTCGTACATTGGCCGGTTTATTTCGGCGGACCCGATGCATCCATTGCGGCCCGGGGTTGGTCTGAATCGGTATGCGTATGGGGGGAATGACCCGGTGAATCATACTGACCGCAACGGATATTTTTTTAGTAGATTGATGACCGTAGCCAGAAACAAAGTTCGTAAACTAAACTCGAAAGCACGAAATTCCTTTCAGGGAAGATACAATTCCAATCATCCAATACGATCCTCGGCATCGTTAGCGATTTCCAACACTGCCAATACGGTTGTAACCAATTTTTCCGATAGATTTCTAGGTGCTATTGAAGATGGCATCACGACCGCTCATCCGCAAACGTCAATGACGGGGAGAGCTCTTGCAACCGCGTCGATGGCTACTGGGTTGATCATTCGAAAAAGAGTTTCGAAAGGAGATGTAGAGGAAGCTGGCTCAGTGGTGACAGAAAAATTAGAGTTAGTAGTCAAAGGAGCAAGACGGATCGGCTCGGACGTATATCGGGTAACATCGGCGAAGTTTTCCAATGCTACAAAAGACCTCGCACCAACGTTAGAGGAAATTGCCCGTATCGTTGGAATGAAGACACAGAAGGGACATACCTTTGTGAGGCGTTCTAACGGATCTACAATGTTTGATATTGACGTTCCGCGACAGGTGAATTTTGATGGTCGTTCACAAATCATCCCACAAGTATCTGGAAATCAGGTGAATAAACTCGCCCCAATTTCGGGTGGAAGCGAACAAATTCTGAGATAGAGCAGGGGAGGCTCGCTGCCGGCTCCAACGCAGAGGACTGGGGGACGGATCTAACTTTTGCAACTTTCGGTGTTCACGGAATGGCAAGCACAATTTGCGCAACGGTCTTTGCATCATTCCGATCAACCTCGATTGCGGTACATTCGAGTTTGCGCCCGGCCTCTTCGGAAGAAGGGGGACGGATCTAACTTTTGCAACTTTCGTGGATGTTTTTGGGAAGAAAATCAGTACTCCCGACGAAGTATGGGAATGCCACGCGTGCGTCGTTCGGTCCAACCTGGTTCTCTTGTTCATGTGATTGTCCGGTTTGTGAATCGATAGTTTTTCTTCAGACAGATATCGAACGCCAGGAGTACCTCTTACGTGCAGGAAAGGCTTGGGGAGGCCGTTGCCTGGACAGAGGCAAAAGACTTCTTTGCAGAACATTAACTCGACCTTAAAAGAGTGGGGTGATGAGACCGATCGTTTTACCAAGGCAATCGAGGGAACTGGCGAGTACGAAAATGGAGGTTACGGTTTGGGGCGTAGATCGGCGCTTCCAATTCGCATTGCAGAAGGGCCTGCCAGGGATTGTCGCGGTTCCGACCCAAGTGGATGGGATAGGGGCAAAGGCGGGGTCCCGATTGCGCAGTATATAACTCATTGAAATTTTATATAATGCCATTTTGTGATGTGTCGAATATTGGCAAAAAGTACGCGCATAGGATATATTAGGATCCGTAGGGTGCTTTTATGAGTCGATCAATCAACCTGTCATTAACCGACGAGCTTCGGTCCTTCATCGACCAAAATAGCGGAGATGGAACGCTGTACGCTACTCCTAGTGAGTTTGTGCGAGCTGTGTTGCGTGAAAGAAAGGAGCGAGTAGATGCCGCTGCTTTGCGCGACGCTGTTCTCGAAGGGTACGATGATTTGATTCATGGTCGTACCGCCGTATATCAGGGGAGCGTGCGTCAGATGATTAAAGATGCTCCGACGAACAGTACAGGTTTAAAGACTACCTCTAATCGCCGATAAGGTTGGTTATCGACATATGGCTTCTCGTAAGATAGAGGTTGTTTTGTCACGTCGTGCATTGCGCGATATCGAGCAGATCGATGCGTATTCGGTGGAAACTTTTGGCAAGACAGTTGCTGATGAGTACATCGCCGATATTGATCGTTCTATTGGTTTGTTATCTGAGAATCCTGGTCTGCTCCGGTGTTCTCCGGAGCTATCTGGCCGTCTTCGTTTTTACCGTGTGCGTCATCATTTTCTTCTCTGCGACATTATCGACAGTCGGGTCTATATCTTAGCGGTCGTGCACGGAAATATGGATTTGCCTAGTAGAATCGGTGAACTCGAGCCCCAACTGATTCTGGAGACTGACCTTCTGCATCGCCGGTACGTTGACGAAGCGAAATAACCTCCTATTTGGGCACTTCAGTATTAGGACAGAGGGGACAGGTTCACGTTCAAATTCATGGGCAAAATCAGCAAGGTAAATTCCCATTCGGGTATTTTAGGGGAGCCGTAGAGTCAAAACGTCCCACCATTATCGCTCTACCACTCGAGTGGTACCCGCTACCGATTTCGCTAACCAGTGAAGTAACCTCCATCAAAGATGGAACGCTCGTTCACTCGTTCAACGCGGAATAGGGGACGGATCTAACTTTTGCAACTTTCTTGATTCATGTGGGAAGAAAATCGGTGATGGGGACGAAGTATGGGAATGCCACGCGTGCGTCGTTCGGTCCAACCTGGTTCTCTCGTTCATGTGATTGTTCGGTTTCTGAATCGACAGTTTTTTCTTCGGACAGATATCGAGCGCCAGGAGTACCTCTTACGCGCAGGAAAGGCTTTTGGGGGGAGTGATTGGCGTGTGGTCTCTTACGCACTTATGAGTAGCCACGTGCACTTTGCAGCGATCGCCGGCTGTACGCGGTTTGCCGACATTGGAAGGCCTCTGCATGTCGGGTTTGCGGCATGGTTGAATCGTCGCCTTGGGAGACTAGGCCCCGTAGTAGCAACGAGGCCGGCGACGTACGCTGTTGAGATGAACGGAGCTGGCAGGCTAATCGCCTATCACCATAATAATCCTGTCCGTGCCAACGTTGTCAGATTTGCCCGGGATTCTGCGTGGACGAGTCATCGGATGTACCTAGGAAAGCAACCTTCACTCCCGTGGGTTGATGTGGAACGAGGATTAGAGATGGCGGGATTTGGCCGATGTGCACATAGTCGCAATCTCTTTGATGAGTTTGTTAATGCCCTGGCGGATGCTGAGATGGCGAATTTTCAGACAAACTTGCTAGAAATTCGCAAGAAGATCAGGCGAGAACTCGGTTCTACTGTAGAAATAAGCCATCCAGTTGTAAACGAACGCGGAGATGTCAAATCGATTCCGATTTGGGCACTTCAGTATTCAGCCTTGCAAACACCATGGGACGGGAATCTAGAAGTAGTCGTAAAACAGGTGGCCAAGCAACTGCACATAGACATTTCAGAATTGTATTCGAGAACGCGACGCAGAAGAATCGTTCGGGGTAGACGGATTGCGATACTATGCACCCGGGTTTTTCTTCGTCGGCCACTGGGCGAAATCGCTGCTCATTTGGGGGTGAGTAGAGAGGCTGCGCGCAAACTTGAATGTACCGCAACTGACGTTGATCGGGATGACGCAAAAACTGTCGCACAAATTGTGCTGGCAATTCCATGAACACCGAAAGTTGCAAAAGTTAGATCCGTCCCCCCCTTTAGCTTCATTCAGGTGATCGCTGCGAACCAATTGAGGAGGAGCCAAAAAGGGGGGAGCGCGATCAGCGCGGTGTGTGGAGTATGAAGAGATGTTCACGAATCGAGTCAAGTGATTGAAATTTTGCGCTCGACCATGTGGCACAATGTGTGCACTGTACTTCCTCATACCATTTACGATGAGGAGTAACTTATGAAAATCTTACCGATACTAATTGTTTCACTCGGGGCAGCGGTCACCATTAGCTGTGGTAGCGATGATGATGATGTGATGGTCCAGGGAGTCTGGAATGCAGCTTGTCATACCGATGATCCCAGCAACATCGAGAACTACGTCACGGAGCGTTGGGAGTTTGCCGAGGATTCGTTTTCTGCAAAGTTGGTGTTCTTTGACGCGAACGACACGTCCTGTTCATCGGACACGCAGGTGACTGTCGAATTTTCTGGGACATGGGATCTGACTGAAGAAGATGACACTGGTGATGATGACACAAGTGACATCGTGACCGGCGACCTTGATTTCAAGATCACCAAACTTGATCTGACACCAAACGTCAGCGTCCTTGTCGACCAATATAATGGCGTGGTGCTAGCAGAGTACTCTGACTGGAAACTCAATGAGCCAAAATCGCTTATCGACCGCAAAATTGGTCTCAAGGGGGTGATTGTGCCAAAAGATTCGACGATTTACGACCGGTTTTCACTCGAAGACAACAAGTTGAAGTTGGGCAACCCCTATGTCACGGCCTTGGAGGATGGATTGCCAACCACTGTGGAGGGACGCCCCACGCAAGTTCGTAGCATTGTCTTTACGCTGCAAGAATAGCAAATCGTTCTAAACGTTATTCCCGATCGCTCACGCTATCGGGAATAACGTCGTGGAACTTAGAGTAGTCAATCATCATGCGACCGTCCTCTAGCTCGCTAATGACATCGACAAAGTGATGGTTGGCGACGATGTGATTTTGATCGTAAAGGTGACGAGCATAGATGGTGTCGTTATAGGTGCCGTCGTGTCCTGTGATGGTGACGATGATCGTCAGCGGAGGAGGATCGGACCAATCGACATCGCGGAGCGGACTATTGTCATTAAGCACATGCATGACAACCCAGCTGAGGACAAATATCGGTGTGCGACTCCTTTCGAGCTTTAGGTCGCGGACGCGCCGCAAGTGGTGTCCCTCGACAGAAAGCTCATCCATGAGCACAGTGACTGATACAGTAGCATCAACGACGTCATTTCCCCTGGCGTTTCCCACCCGGAGCACGAGCGTGGGCTTTCCGTGTAAGTGTGTAATGACACATCGATTACTAAACAGTACGCTGGCGCGTGCACGGGATGCCTTTGCAAATAAAAGCCCGGTGGCCAGTGCAACGCCAAACATCCCAGCTGCGGCCTCGATGGTCACGATCGCGTGGCCGTAGGCTGTAGTTGGCGACATCGCTCCGTAGCCAATCGTGGACATCGTTTGCACGCTAAAGAAAAATGCGTCGCCAAACGAGCTGGGGCGAGCGCCATCGATGCATCCCGGCACCAAGGTAAAAAGAGCTGCGAAGAATACGTTGCTGATGACAAAGAGGAAGGCGAAGACGATGAGCACCCGAGTCCAGCCCCCTTCCATAAAATAAAAGTACAGGTCTCGACGAAGCTCGCTTGGGGTTCCTTTGCGGACAGCTTCGCCCAGGCTGCGCCGGTTTTGCGCGAGGCTTGTTGCTTGTGCTTTCGCCCGAATGCGATCGCCAAGCGAGGGCTCGCTATGATGCTCGGGGATGGCTTCGAAAGGAGCCATCATCATGTCAAAGACAACTTGTGCAACACATATGGCGGTCACGAGAGCGAGATAGAGTCCCGCGTTCATGGCCCCGCCTGCTGGTGCCAACACCAAAAGGATGATGGCAGCGGCCATTCTGACGTTGACGCGCATGCGGTCACTGAGCTCTGCGTGTCTGCGCTCTGTTACCGAGTCGACAAGGGCGACACTGGCCATTGCAATCGCCAGGGTTCCCGACAACAGCCACCGATAGGCAGGCGGAGCAATGCCATCCAGCTCGAAACCGACGGCCTTTTTGATCGCAACGCCGCAGGCGACGATGCCAATCTGCAGGGGAATATGGCCATATAGCCAAATGATCGGCGACAATCGGCCCTTACGGATTTTGGAGCCGCCGACGTCATCAAAATATACCCACCACAGGCAGCAAGTGATGAGCAGGACAAAGCTGGCCTGCAATAGAGAAAAGATATCGTGTCCAGACCCCGCCAAGCTTGAGAGAACTTTTACAAACGACTCTCCAAGAACGATAATGGTTAATAGTCCGTAGCGCTCGGTGAGGTGGTGCTCGTCATTCGGATAGCGCTCATTGAGAACCCGGGAGTAGCGACGAAACGGGGCGATCAGGATCTCGGCAAGACCTGCAACCCACAATGCGTAATTCCATGGGGATGGGAGAAACACCGAAATGGTCCACAATACAGCCCCGACAGCAAATACGAGTCCCCAATGACGAGAAAATGCACGCCCCTCGGGGACTTGGCGATAGGCACGCAGGTAGAGAATCGCCGTAAACGATTGCGCCACCGCGTAGGCGCAGGCGAACACTGTCGGCCTTCCATCGAGAACGTCGGCGGCGGACATCGACATCACACCCACCGAAAACATTTGTGCAATCACGATCAGTCTGTGGGCGATATCGTCCACGCTAAATCGGTTGGTGAAAAATGTAAGTCCAGTCCAGACCAGCCACATCGGGACAAAGACGGCTGAAAACCGCAGGAACCCGAGCACCGAGACGTGAGCGCTCAATCCGTTGCCTAATTGGATAAACGCCGCAACAAAGATCAGATCGTAAAAGAGTTCGAGCCAGGTAACCTTTTTTTCGCTACCGGGGTGGGGACTATGGAGAACAGGGGTGTGCCACCAACGACTTCGCATGAGTGCCAGCGAAGCTACTCTCGCTCACAACCGCAGCACCACCCTGGGCGTGGTGGGTTTCGGCTTGGATCCTCTCCCCGACGCGATTTTTGGGGACTTCATTACTGCACACGCGGCGGGATAGAGATTTGGTGTTCTGTATAACATTCTGATATGTATGCGATTTATATCTAGTTCACGTCCCCGATTCGGAAGGCTCTATGAAGTCGACTCATTTGCCAGTAGAGTAGTAGGCTATTTCCCTACCAAAGGCGCAATTTCCCTACACCGGACTGGTAGTAAAGAGTCTTCAATTTCATGAATTCCACCTCCTCAGAGTCGCTTCAATCGATTCCGCCCATGTTTGGCCGCGAAGGCGACCTACTCGAGATGGAGCGCGTGTTCGCAGACGGGGACGGTTGGGTCGTAGTTGTGGGTCCTGGTGGGGTTGGTAAAACAAGGCTAGCGATGCGATTTGCTGAGCGGCAGGCAGCATCCGATCAGCGACCTGTGGTGTTTTGTGACTTATCGGTCGCTGAAAACGTGAGTGTGCTGTGTAGTCGTGTTGCGGAGACCTTGCTTCTGTCCATCCCTGTTGGAAAACGTGATCCGGTTGTCGCAATTGGTCGCGCGGTGGCCCAACTTGGTTCCACGCTGATTGTTTTGGATGGTGTCGATAAGGGAGTCACTGCCTTCCCCGGGCTTCTCCACGTTTGGCGCCGATTCGCGCCGCGGGCACGCTGGGTCGTGACGTCGAGAACCTGGGTTGGAGCAGAAAGTAAGTCTGTCTATCAGTTGGCGGCGCTCCCACTTCCGAACGTTTCGCAGCAGGTCGCTGATTCTGCAGTGGGGCAACTGTGGTACGATAGAGTCAAGCGGGTGCGTCCAGATTACTCCCTCGATGATGCGGAAGCGCATCAGGTTGTCAAACTGTTGGGATATCTTGGAGGAAATCCACTAGCGATAGAGCTCGCTGCAGCTCGTATGAACATGTTTGAGACGCACCATCTGGTGGAGCGTTTTGCCGGACAAACTGATGTGTGTCTGCAAAGGCGTAAGTGCGACGACGCTGGCGTTTGGTGGTCATGGAGTTTGCTTCTCCCGTGGGAGAAGTCAACGTTAGCACAGTGCTCGGTGTTTCGCGGTGGCTTTTCACGGGAGGCCGCCAGCCATATTGTTGATCTGTCAGCGTTTGATTGTGCACCACCAGTTGATGTGGTGATGCAGTCGTTACAGGAGCAGTGTCTGCTGTGTGTGCGTGAAGAGACGGAAAGACTGTTTGTGTCACTGTCAATTCGCGAGTTTGCGGATCGAAAATTGGTATCTCTGGATCCCGAGGGAAACCTGCTTCGTCGCCACGCCGCGTACTACGCACAAGTCTTCTTGGCTTCCCGGTCCACCTATGGGACAGAGGAGGAGCTGAAGAAACTTACGCTAGAGCGCGACAATCTATACGCGGTGGTTGAGCGAGGGATCGATGGAATTGTCGGGGTAGAGGATACCATTGGTGCCGTAACGATGCTCCACCTTTTGTGTCGCTCCAAGGGGCCTATTGTGCCAATATATGCAGCGACCGAGCGACTTGCTCAAAGGATACAATTGAGCGACGTTGAGCCGGCATTGTTTGCCGGGTTCCAGCTTGCCCACGCTTGGGGGCAGGTATCGGTCGGGCGGTTGAAAGCGGCACGAACAACTCTGGCAGAGACCTTGCGGTTGGCTCGAAAGCTCGATGTGCCCACGATTCTCGGCCATGTGCTTCTGGATCTGGCCCAAATCCTCCTTCGTGAAGGGCAGGCAAATGTAGCCATGATGCATCTTACCGAGGCAAGAGAGCGGCTCCGAAACCAGGGGGAGTCCTCTATGGAGTTACTTGCACAGTGTTTGTCTGGTTGGACCTGGATCCGGCTGGCAAACACGACTGGGTTGCGGCAAGCCCAGCAGTATCTGTCTCGGGCTGCGACTGCGTTTCACAATGTAATCTATGATGGAGTTGCCGGCGATAGGGGGCTGTCTCGAGGCGGGGCGCTTGTAGGTTTTGCACAGGTCGCAATAGAGCGCGGCGATCACACTTCTGCTCGTAGTTATTGTGCTTATGCATTGCCTCTGCTCGCCCAAGCAAATGATCAGCCGATGTTGGCGCGTGTTTCAGCGATGCGTGGATTGATCGAACACGATCAGGGAAACGCCGCGCCCGCTCGCACCCACTATCGAGAAGCCATTGGCGTCGCTCGGCGAATCGCAGGTCACGAAGACGCAAGAGAATACGCGGGTTATCTGATCTTGCTGGAGATGATGTCTGGACAGTATCCGGGGGTTCAAGATGCGGTTCGCGCGCAGAGCGCGGCACAGGCGATTTTTGATCCTCATCGTGCTGCAATACATTTTGCGTTTGCTGCTGCATTGTATGGGCGCCTTGGCAAGGAAAGGGAGGCGATCGATGCCTTGAGTGCTGGGCAGCAAAGTGCATCGGATGAAGATAAAGTGGCGCACTGCTTGTTAGATATTGCTCGCGCGTTTGTCCATTTGTGCGCCGCTGATCGCTGCGACCTGAACAGTGATCCTGTCGCTGCTACGCTGCATCAAGATAACGCAAAGAAGTATGCAGCTTCGGCCAGGAAGCTAGCATTGGTGTCCATAGAGGTACGTTTGAGTCTGCGGTGGTTGGAAGGCGTTCTGAATGATCTAACGCCAACGCAAGTCATCCATAGCCAGTCAGATGCGTTATCGCGATTGCTTTGCGTTGACCCGGATTGGGACTGGTTTCAGTTGGTCCCAGAGGACAGGGTAGACATGGCGACGCGCCCCCTCTTGAAACGAGTGTTTCGTCGGCTCATGCTGGCGCGAGAGCTTGCGCCGGCACGCGGCGTCTCAGTTCGTGACCTTGCGGCAGCGGTATGGCCAAACGTTAGCAGTCTTCCCTTTGCTGCAATGCCGCGGATCTATGTTGCGCTTGCTGTTCTGCGTCGGTTGGGACTGCGAGAAGTTCTCTGTCGATCAGAGGAGGGATATTTTCTGGATCCCCTGTGTCCAGTGTCTCGAGATGCTCAAGTACAAGCTTTTGCGCCACAGGAAGTGATCAATTTGCGCGGATAGACTTCAAGCCAGTGGGTAGGCAAGGTTGCAGAGCCACCTGTTCTGGAGGTCGTGTTTTCGCCGTGGACAGTTTGCGAAAACGTCGTAACAATTTGCGAAAAAGTTCGCAGCTAGTGCGGAAAAACTCACAATTGGAAGGGTGGTTTTGTACGAGCTCAAGTATTTCGTAGTGTAAATCGAAGCTGTCACTACAAAAAGGTTTTCTTTGGGCTGTTTGTTTGTTAGCCAACCGACCGGTGTTTGTGGCCGCTTTGATATCGGGATTGTTAGCAGGATTGATTAGTACACCCCACTGCGCGGCAATGTGTGGTCCTTTGTGCACGTTTGCATGTCATTCGCGGCGATCGGTTTGGCATTATCAGGCAGGTCGTATGGTTTCCTATGGGCTGCTCGGCGGATTTGCGGGGATCGCAAGCGCCACATTTGTCCGGTTGTTTGCGACAACTTGGGTTTCAGCACTGTTGTCTTGGCTGTTTGCGGTCGGGTTACTGTTAGTCTCATGGCAACTGCTGCGACCTGATCGTAGGGTTGTTACAATCAAGAGGCAGCCATCCCGCAGATGGCGAGCAAAAATTGTGGCTCATTGCATCGCCGTCGTCCGAGGAAATCCGTTATGCATAGGGGCCGTTAGCGCGTTGCTTCCGTGTGGCGCGCTCGCTGCAGGGTTAGCCCTCGCTGCAACAACAGCTTCAGCTGGGGCAGGGGCCCTCGTCATGCTTGGGTTTGCGACCACGACCGCGCTGGCTTTGTTCTCTGTGCGTTGGGTCACTGGTCATATTTCGCAGCATTACCGTCGTTACGGAGTGCGCTGCATCGCAGCAGTGTTCGTTGTTGGTGCTGCCATCTTCATATACCGACCGATTCCGAGTTTGCTCGCTCCGAATCCCACAGTGTGTCCATTGCATGTGGAGACGACGCCGTGATGGCGTGCCAACATTGTGGGCAAAAACTGCTCGGTGAAATCGGTCCGTTTTGCTGCGATGGTTGTGAGGCTGTGCATGAGCTAATCACGACAAACCAGCTGGAGCGCTACTACGAGCTACGCGGCACTGTCACAACCTCACCGGGGATGAGAGTGCAGGAGGCCGATATGAAATGGCTGATGCCGCTGATAGACCGAATTTCCGCGAGTGACTCGGTTTGTCAAATATTGCTCGATATTCAGGGCGTTCACTGTTCGGGTTGTGTGTGGATGATAGAGGAATTGTTTCGCCGCCAGCCTGATGCGGTGCGGATTGTGATCAACCCTGCAATTGGGCGAATCGAATTGTTCGTTCGACGCGGGTTTCCTGTGGAGGAGTGGGTTTCCCGGGTTCACCAGCTTGGGTACCGATTGGGCCCATCCGTCAAGCGATCGTCTCACGGTCGAGATAAACTGCTGTTGCGCACGGTGATTTGCCTTGCGATTGCCGGCAATGCAATGATGTTATCCGTAGCCTTGTACCTCGGCCTCCACACCGGCCCTGTTTACGACGTGGTGATTGGGTGGCTCTACGTTTTGGGTTGTCTGTCATTGGTCGTTGGTGGTCCTGTGTTTTTTCGCTCGTCAGTTCAGGCTTTGCGGCAGGGGGTTATTTCATTTGATGTGCCCATTAGTTTTGGGATCGTGTTGGCGTTTGTGGCGTCGTCATGGTCGCTCTTAGCTGGGGACTCCAGTGTTGTGTATTTTGATACAATCAGCGTGTTTGTTGCTCTCATGCTGCTAGGACGTTGGCTGCAGAGCCGCATCTTAGATGCCAATCGAAATCGCATATTGGCAAATGCCGGTGCGGCGGGCATCTCGGTTCGTCGTGTTCGCAATAAATCCATTGAATTTGTTCCATGTCCGTCGATTGGTAGCGGGGATGAGCTGCTTATCGCGCCTGGAGACCTGGTTTGTGTTGATGCGAAACTGGGCGCCGCTGCCACGTTGTCATTGGATTGGATCAACGGGGAGTCTCACCCAATACCGATGGACAAAGGAAGTATCGCGCCAGCCGGGGCTTTCAATGTTGGTTCCAATGCGGTGTCGGCGGTGGCAAGCACCGACTTTGCGGATTCTGCGCTTGCATCGTTGCTTGTGACCACCCGCGCGGAGCACAAGGACACCAGCTACGGATTGGCAAACCGCATCGCCGGTCCTTACGTAATTGCTGTATTTGGAGCAGCCTTGATTGGTTGGATTGGCTGGTGGTTCGCTGGCGACTTGCAGATGGCACTGCAGGTAACCACAGCCGTCTTGGTTGTTACCTGCCCGTGTGCATTTGGGATTGCGACGCCTTTGGCCTATGAACTGGCGCATGCCGGTCTACGTCGCGCGGGACTCTTTGTGCGTCGAGCCGGTTTTCTCGACCGCGCGAGAGCTGTTCGTAAGGTGGTGTTTGATAAGACTGGAACCTTGACAACCGGAAAGCTAGAGTTGATGGCCCCCAATGCGATTCCTGCAGCCTATCGCAGGGTGATTTACAACCTCGTTGTCCGGAGTAATCATCCTCGTAGCCAGACAATCAGAAGGGCAATCGAGGACCATGGAGACGATAACCTGCTGGATGTCCAAATGTATGTCTGTGAATTTGCCGGCCAAGGGGTGGAGGCAGTCATCGACGGTCACATCTACCGGCTTGGCCGCTCGTCATGGGCGACTGGACAACCGGGGAATCGATTGGTGTTTGCCGTTGACGGCAATGAGATTGTCTGTTTTGCGACGTCCGAACAATTACGCGGTGATGCAAAACAGCAGTTAGACCAGCTTCGGAAGGATGGATACGAGCCATGGATCGTCAGTGGAGACGCCGCCGATCGCGTTGCGACGGTGGCGGCTGCGCTAGACATTCCCAAGGCGAATACCGTTTGGGCTTGTAGCCCAGAAATGAAAGCAGACTGGCTTGTGTCTCGAGATGCACGGGATACGCTTTTTGTTGGCGATGGCATCAACGATAGCTTAATCGCAGACGTAGCCCATTGTTCTGGCACGCCTGCAATCGATTTGCCTTTCATGCCTGCTCGGACAGATTTCTATTTTACAACCGCTGGCCTCGGACCAATCCGTATGGCATTGCGCGCGGCAATTGTGGTGAATCGCGTCGTGAGGCGAAATCTGGTGTATGCCGTTTCTTACAATATTGCGGCGGTTGTCCTCGCTTGGACGGGGTGGATGCGTCCATGGCTCGCCGCTGTGCTTATGCCCGCTTCTTCTATTTTGATCGTTTTGTTAACAATTACCGCTTTGTCGCCGCGGAGGGCGATATGGAAGTCTTAATCCTACTTATTTTTTTGAGCACAATGGTCGTCGTGGCGGCGGTGTTCTTTTTTGCGTGGATGCTTCGTCTACGCACATTTGATCACTCCGATCGGTTGGCATTGCTGCCGATCGAAGAAAGCAATGAACATGAATGAAGAAGCAAAGCTAGAGACAGTTCGGATCCGTTACGACGATGGTGTTTGTCGTCAATTTGTCGCAGCGTCGGTGTTTTGGGGGCTTATCGGAATGCTGGTTGGGGCGCTGGTCGCCCTGCAATTGGCATTTTGGGAGGCGAATGTGTCCCCCTACTTGACCTTTGGCCGACTCAGGCCCCTACACACAAACGCAGTGATTTTTGCGTTTGTCGGAAATATGATGTTTGCCGGGATCTATTACTCTTCCCAGCGCCTGCTGAAAACCGGATTGCCATCAAAAATGCTCACCCGTATCCATTTTTGGGGTTGGCAACTCATTATTGTCGCGGCAGCAGTTACGCTTCCCCTTGGGTATACACAGGGCAAGGAATATGCGGAGCTTGAATGGCCGATTGACATCGCAATTGCGCTGGTTTGGGTGATTTTCGCCATCAATTTCTTTTGGATGCTCAAAAGGCGAAACGAGAAGCATCTTTACGTTGCTTTGTGGTTCTACATTGCGACCATATTGACGATTGCGTTACTTCATATTGTCAACAGTCTTGTCATTCCGGTGGGCATCCTCAAGAGCTATTCGGTGTTCGCGGGTGTTCAGGATGCGCTCGTGCAGTGGTGGTATGGACACAACGCCGTTGCTTTCTTTCTCACGACTCCCATTCTCGGAATCATGTACTACTTTGTTCCCAAGGCTGCTGATCGGCCGGTGTATTCGTATCGTCTGTCGATTATTCACTTTTGGGCATTGGTGTTTTTGTATATTTGGGCAGGACCTCACCACCTCCTCAATACAGCGCTGCCCGACTGGGCCCAATCACTTGGAATGGTGTTTAGTCTTATGTTATGGGCGCCGAGCTGGGGCGGCATGATTAACGGGTTACTCACGTTACGCGGCGCGTGGGATAAGCTACGGCGTGATCCTGTGCTCAAGTTTTTTGCCGCAGGTGTGACGTTTTACGGCATGTCTACGTTTGAAGGTCCACTATTGAGCATCAAGGCGGTGAGTAGTATCGCCCACTATACGGACTGGATCATCGGACATGCCCACGCCGGTGCATTGGGTTGGAATGGTTTCATGGCAGCCGGTATGTTCTATTGGATGGTGCCGCGTTTGTACGGAACCAAGTTGTATTCTCGTGGCGCTGCGAATCTGCATTTCTATTTGGCCACGTTTGGGATTCTCTTATACGTTATGTCCATGTGGGTCGCTGGGATTACCCAGGGAATGATGTGGCAAGCACAAAACCCCGATGGAGGACTTATGTATCCTCACTTTCTCGAGACGCTACTGGCGCTAAAGACGATGTATTGGATGCGACTGGTAGGCGGTCTTATGTATGTCAGTGGGATGATGATCTTGGCGTGGAATCTCGTCAAGACAGCCCGCTCGGGGAAACCGGTCAACGGTGAGGCAGAAGTGGTTGTGAAAGCAAAAGCGCTGCAGCCCGAAGTGCGCTGGAGCAGGATGTTGTTCGCAGGTCCAGTGGTATTGCCGATTGTCGTATTGGTATTGTTAACGGTTGGTGTGATTACAAATGTTGTCAGTGCGATGGCCTTTTTTACGCTGGCCATTGTTGTTGGCGGATTGGGAGTGGTTTTTCTTATCTTTTTGCGCAATCCCGGCCAGCCCTCCTGGCACCGTTTGCTTGAAGGGCGTGGGTTATTGTTTAGCATTTTGGTTGTTGTGGCGGTCTTGCTCGGCGGAATCGCTGAGATTCTCCCGACGATTATCGTGAGCCCGCGGGGACTCGATGCAGGAGCAACTCCATATACGGCGCTTCAGTTAGAGGGCCGCGATGTCTATATCGCAGAAGGATGCTACACGTGTCACTCGCAGATGATTCGGCCGTTTCACTGGGAAACAGCTCGATATGGCGAAGCGTCGACGATGGAAGATTCGATGTTTGACCATCCTTTTCAGTGGGGATCGCGGCGTATCGGACCGGACCTCGCCCGTGTGGGCGGGAAGTATAACTGGTCTTGGCATTACGAACACATGATCAATCCCCGTCTGATGTCTCCACGCTCGAATATGCCATCGTATCCACATTTGGAGGTCGAGGTTGTAGACTTTGGCAAAACGGCGGCAAAGTTGCGCGCGATGCGTGCTGCTGGGGTTCCGTACGAGCCAATGGAGATTTCTGCTGCCGCGTCCAGTGCGCGCGCCGAGGCAGAGCAGATCGTTTCCGAGCTGAAGCAAGAGTCTGGTGTGGCGCTGGCCGCAGACAGCAAGTTGGTTGCGTTAATGGCATATTTGCAGCGACTCGGCGCAGCCCCACTGACAAACTAGGAGAGATTAGACAATGCTAAGCATGATGGCTGGAGAGCTGTTCGCAGAGAATCCCATCTTAATCGGCCCTATCGTCGCTTTGTGGATTTTTGTTATTTTGTTTGCGGTACTCACATGGAAAGCGATCCGGCGCTCTAAAGGAACCCTTGACCACCTAGCCCAACTTCCGTTGGAAGTAGATCGGAGTGATTGCTGCGATGAGTGAACTGCTACGGACCGATGAGATCCAGGGAGACGTTATCCATGAGTACGATGGGATTGAGGAGGCTGACAATCTCTTGCCACGCTGGTGGCTAATGACATTCTATGGTGCAATCGCGTTTGCATTTGCCTACTGGATCTATTTTCATACCCTCGAGATAGGCCTTGCCCCCAACGCCCAGTACGCGAAAGAAAAGGAATTGCAGCTGGCAGCCAGAGTTGTTACGGAAGCCGAGTTGATCGAACTAGCGCAGGATCCAAAAGTCATTCAGTTGGGCCAGAAGGTATTTCGGACGAACTGTGTCTCCTGCCATTCTGATCGGGGGCAGGGGAAAAACGGACCGAATCTGACTGACGCCTATTGGTTACATGGTGGGTCCCCGACAGATATTCATAAAACAATCGCCTACGGTGTCCCACTAAAAGGAATGATCGCCTGGATTCCGCGCCTTGGTCCAAAGTCAGTCGGTGCAGTTACTGCCTATGTTTTGTCGATTCGTAACACGAACGTCGCTGGAAAGGCTCCCGAAGGCAAACAATGGACTCCCTCGGTCAAACCGGAATCGATTGTCACGGATGCTGGGGCAATGGATGCGGGCGGGACAGATGCAGGTGACAAAGACGCAGGTGTACAGGGTGTCCGATAGCAGCAGGATCGTTTAAACGATGGGAGCCTCAAAAGGGACTGGTTCCCTCGGCGAAGATGGTCTGCGACAATTTGTTCAAGTTGCTGATGTTCGTGGGAAGTATACGAATATTCGTCGGATTTGTTTTGCGATCCTGATCGTTGTTTTTGTCGCTTTGCCATTTATTCGCATAGGTGGCTATCCGGCGGTATTTATCAATATCCCAAAGCGGAGCTTTCATTTTTTTGGCCTTGCCGCCAATGCTCAGGACATATGGATTCTGTTTTTTCTGCTCACTGGGGGTCGGGTTTTGCCTGCTATTTGTTGCGGCAATGTTTGGCAGAATGTGGTGCGGCTATGCATGTCCACAGACTGTATTTCTCGACGGTGTTTTTCGCCGGATAGAGCGATGGATCGAGGGCAAGCATACGGTACGTATTCGACGCGAGAAAACCCCCTTGGCGTGGTCCACGTTATGGCGAAAGGCGGTTAAGCACATTGTCTTTTTAGTGTTGTCGTGGCTTCTCGCCCATGTTTTTTTGAGTTATTTTGTTTCGATGCCTTCGTTGCTTGCCATGGTTACGCAAAGCCCGGGCGCTCACCCAGTGGCGTTTACATGGGCACTTGCGATGACAGGGCTGATATATTTTAACTTTAGCTACTTTCGCGAACAGCTATGCCTAATCGTTTGTCCGTATGGTCGACTCCAGTCAATCCTGTCTGACGATGATACGGTTGTTATTGGTTACGATGAAGCCCGCGGGGAGCCGCGCGGCAAGGCTGCAGATCCTGCTGCGGGAGATTGCGTTGATTGCCGTCGCTGTGTTGTTGTTTGCCCTACCGGTATTGACATACGCAAAGGTTTACAGATCGACTGCATTGGTTGTTCTGCCTGCGTGGATGCATGTGACGAAATCATGGACAAGCTACAGCGGCCGAAAGGGCTTGTTCGTTACGATTCGATGCGGGGGCTGAGTGGCAAAAAGCGGCGATTTCTTCGGCCTCGTTTCTGGTTGTACGTAGCGCTTGGGGTTGTTGGTCTTGCTGTGGCCTCGGTTTCTTTGACCCGCGGGCATCAGGCGTTTGAATCCAACCTGCTCAGACAGGCGGGGGCGGCATATACAGTGACAGATGGCCTCGTCCGCAATGTCTTTGATCTTCATTTGGTAAATAAGGACACACAAGAAGTTACGTTTTCTCTAAACACCTCCGCATCAGAAGTTCGGATTGAGCTTCCTTCCTCACAAATCGTGCTTGCTTCTGGACAGAGCAGGCATGTTGTTGCGGTCGCTGTAGCACCTGTCGTGAAGATGAAGCCAGGAATGCTTGTTCAGATTGTAGTGATTCGCACGGATACCGGAGAGAAACGTGAGGTTGTCGCTCCCTTTGTGGGTCCCCGCCCGAGATAGTAAGCATGCAATCGGAGTGCCTCGACTTCTGAAATGTGATGTCGCTCTAGAGAGCTGAACATGTAAAGTTGCTTATCGACGGTAAAGGATCGGAATCGTTGGCGAGGCGGACACTGCCAACGCAACCGTCTGTTTCCAGGCGAAAATCAAGCACAACCAATATAGATTCGCCGTATTTGGGCGTGGGCGGGCGGGGTTGGGTCCCGTCAAGGAGGACAACGTAGCCAGCGATTTCGAGGGGTAGCGTCGGAAAGTGAATTTACGTGTTCAGCTCTCTAGCCACTGCTAAAGTTTATGCACGGTCGCAGGCGGTATGTATGCCATAATTAGTAGCATTATATATGCGAGTGGTTGCCATTATGTGTGCAGGCCTATTTTCTGCTATGGCCGTTTTCGGTTGCGGGCGGATAGGATATGCCCCGTTCTCCACTGCGCTATGTTCTGGAATTGCCGGTGGTACCCATGACGAAACGCGATTGAATTCTCGACAAGGTATTGAACTCGCGGACGCGACGAGTGGGGCTTACACTTCAGTAGTGTGTGATGTAGGACCTGGTTTCGCACCGAAGTTGTTGCAGGCCGTTCCCCGAGCTCCCTATCAGAAGCCTATTCCGATCCAGTCAGAAAGCGGCTACAGCGAGGCGAATGTAGATACCTTTGCGCTGGCGAGTTTGTGGCGCTTGAACTTGGACAGTTCTGCCGGTTTGGGGGCAGCAGTGGTAGATGCGACCGGTTTGGGGTACACGGGAACCGTTGTCGGGTCTGGTGTTGGCGAAGCAATCCAGCCGGCACAAGGATTATTTGGCCAGGCGGCAAATTTTGATGGGTTGGGTGGTCATCGTATCGATTTTGGTGATGTGGACGCACTGGATTTTGGTGTTAACTCATTTAGCTTTGGTGTTTGGGTTTTTGTCGAGCAGACCGCCGGCGATCATGATATTCCGATATATAAAGGTGGTTCTAGCGCTAGCACCGCGGGTTATGATATCGAGCTGGGAGATGGCAATTGGAATGGTCGTATTAGTGATGGAACCGTGACCAGTGCCTTAAGGTTCGGTTTTCTAAACGACTTTCAAGGTGCGTGGACGCATTTGTTTGTTGTTGTCGATCGGCAATCCCAAGAGATGCACGTGTATGCCAACGGCAATAGGATAGATACGGGTTCGATTGCGGCGGTGGGGTCGGTTTCAAGCTCGCGGCAACTTACCATTGGCTCTCATGACAACACGATGCACCAATTTTGGGGGCGCATTGAAGAAGTAAGCATTTGGCGTCGAGCGTTGTCAGCCGCAGAGGTCGATAATCTGTACCGCCGAGGGGCCCTTGCGATTCGCTACCAGGTACGCACTTGCTCTACACCAGATTGTGCTGAGGATGGACCATTTATCGGGCCTGATGGTACGAGCGCTACATTCTATTCAGAGCGAACCAACGAAACCGGGGGGATGCCCGTATTTGACCTGACCCAAAATCCCTCGCTCACCGCCAATCGATACTTTCAATGGAAAGCGTTTTTTCAAACAGCAGACATCGATATTTCACCTGAACTTTCTGGCATGATTGTAGAATTGAACTAAGACTTTCTGGTGCGCATATTTTGCAGCGTTCGTGAGTAGAAACGCAGCGGTTGCATAAGACATTGGGCCGGGGTTGGGGCTGTGCCGCTAGGGCGGCCACAAGGTTGGTGCGATGGTTGCATCGTTTGCCTCTATTACAGCGATTCAAAAATAGTAGTGTCCAAACTCTAGAGTAGGGGGAATCATGAAAGTAAACTCAGAAGGACTTTGCATGCGGGTCTATGTCGGCAGTAGCGAACAATTTGAAGGAAGGCCACTTGCGGAAGCAATTGTCCACAAGGCCCGCAAAGACAATCTCGCAGGCGCCACGATATTGGGTGGGTCGATAGGGTTTGGTAGTACTAGTCAGCGGGACAAAGAGAACCCCGGAAGCCTCGCACCCGATACGCCCGTCATTGTTGAAGTCGTCGACGTTGAGGAGAAGATCAATCGCTTTGCAGCCGGTTTAGAAGAGATGGTAAAACGGGGGCTGGTAACACGGAGCAAGGTTCATCTAACGAAATATGTCGACAAGCAGTGATGGGTCGCTATTGCGGGAGCAAGCGCCAAAGTGGATCCAAGATCTTTTGGGCACAGGAGAGCTGATCGAGACGCATATCTCGTGGGTGATTCGCAAGCAAGACCGTGTCTATAAGGTCAAGAAACCGGTTGATTTTGGTTTTCTTGATTTTACGACGGTTGCGAAACGACATGCCGCTTGTCAAGCAGAAGTGGAACTGAACCGTCGACTGGCTCCAAAGGTGTATCGCGGAGTTGTTCCGATCACGAGAGATGTCGCGGGTCATCACCGGGTGGGTGGAAGTGGACAACCCGTTGACTTCGCGGTTGAAATGATTCGTGTCGATGATGGAAATCGATGCGATTCTCGGCTTTCTACAAACTCGCTAACAAAGCGCCACATGCAGCTGCTGGCGGTCTGTCTCGCCCAGTTTCATAAGGAGGGGCGTTGCGACGAGGAAACGTCTTCCTTTGGCCGTATTTCCGCAATCAAGGCGAACTTGCAGGAGAATTTTCAACAAACCCGTGAAATGATCGCCCAACACATTACCCTGCACCAAGCGCGGGAAATCGAGGCGTACCAGCTACGTTTTTTGCGTGAGCACGCAGAGGCGTTTGAAACCAGAATCCGGTTGAAAAAAGTGCGAGACGGGCACGGAGATTTGCGTTTGGAACACATTTATTTTGCCGACGGCGACGATATGCCGGTGATTCTGGATTGTATCGAGTTTTGCGATCGGTTTCGCTTCGCAGATGTTTGCGCCGACATCGCGTTTGTGTATATGGATCTGGTTTGGCACGGACGGGTGGACCTCGCGGAAATTTTTCTTGCCGCGTATGCGCGCGAGACCGATGATTATGGTTTGTATCGGCTCGTCGATTTCTATGCAAGCTACCGGGCGTATGTGAGAGCAAAGATCTGCGGTTTTGTCGCCGCGGATGCGGGGATTTCTGCGCGTCTACGTGATAAAGCCAGGGACCATGCCCGACGGTATTTTCTGTTGTCAATAGCCACCGAGCGGTGTTCGCCTGTTTTGCCGGCTGTTGTTGCAGTGGGCGGTGTGATTGCTGCTGGAAAAAGCACGGTGTCAGACGCGATTGCAGAGGAGATGGCCGCACCGGTTGTGAGTACCGACCGAACACGCAAACACATGGCAGGTGTTTCTGTTACCGAAAATATCGCAGCTGGATCCTGGTCCGGCTACTATTCGCAAGAATTTACCAAGGGCGTATACGAGGAGGTCTATCGTAGAGCGCGATCGGTACTGTCCTCGGGACGTCCGGTTGTTCTCGATGCGTCGTTTCAAAGTCGCACACTGAGAGCAGGGGTCCTAGCGCTTGCCGACGCCTATGATGTGCCTTGTTACTTCGTCGAGTGTCGTGTCGATCCTGCGATTGCAAAAAATAGGCTTGCGAAACGAGCGGAGCAAGGAAGTAGTGTGAGCGATGGACGCCTGGCACTTTTTGATGAGTTTGTCTCCCGCTGGCAATCCATGGACGAAATCCCCGAGGAGCGCCACTTTGTTCTTGATACGTCTCTGCCGCTCACACAGAACATGCAGCGCTTGCGATCCAAATTACCCGTTTGGCCACAAGGACTGAATGCATAACTGCTTGCCGCCGACTGATCGGGCGATCGGTTTAAGCGGGGGACCCCGAACTATGGTCCGCCATGCGGTAACAGCCTTTCCCTGTCTGTTTTGCAGCGTACATCGCAGTATCCGCAAGGTGGATGAGAGCGTCGACTTTGTCCGCTTGGTTGGGGTATAGCGCGACTCCAATGCTCGCTGTGATGTGAAGCGTACGGTTTTGTACGAGATAAGACTTGGCTAGATTCGAAACGACGCGACTTGCGATGAGAGGTGCGGTTTGTGCGTCCGAATCGTCAAGAACGATCGCGAACTCGTCGCCGCCGATGCGGGCGGCGGTGTCAGATTCGCGAATGGTTTTCTTGAGCCGAGTGGCCACTTGGCGCAACAGTTCATCGCCAATGGAATGTCCATGTTGATCATTGATCGGTTTGAAACCATCTAGATCGATGTAGAGTAGACCGACTTGTTTCTTGTGACGTTTTGCACCCGCGATTGCGTGTTCTAGTCGATCGTGGAACAAGAGGCGGTTCGCCAAGCCAGTGAGAGGGTCATGATGTGCGAGGTAGTGTAATCGCTCGTCAGTTTGCTTTGCTGCGGAGATGTCGGCAAAGGTTGCGACGTAGTAGACAATTTTTCCGGTTTCGTCACGCAACCCACCGATGCTAAGCCACTCGGGAAAAATCTCGCCATTTTTGCGACGATTCCATACTTCGCCTTGCCAGTGGCCACTCGTGGTGAGGGTGTCCCAAAGCTCCTGGTAAAATTCGGGAGCGTGCCGGCCCGATTGGAGCATGCGAGGGTTGTTGCCAATGGCCTCTTCCTTACTATATCCGGTAATTTGCGTGAAGGCATCGTTGACTTGCTTAATGGTGCCGTGCACATCAGTTAGAATCATCGCTGCGGAGAGATTTTGCAGAAGTGGCAGCGCTTGCTCTATTGATATCGGTAGTAGGTCTTCCTGTCTTGTTCTCAAGGTCGGAAATGCTGGCCGTTCAGGAACAGGTTTTTTGTGCTGGGATTCTTTGGAGCCGGAGGAGATTTTAAAGAAGGTGGTGTTCCCGATCGTTAAGTTGTCTCCATCGTGCAGGGGGTGTTGCGTGATCGTTTCGCCATTGATGCGCGTACCGTTGGTGGCTGACAAATTGGATACCACTAGAATCCCGTCGGGACTTCTGGAAATGCGAATGTGATATCGCGAAACAGAGGGGTCCTGAAGCTGGTAGTCGTTGTCAGGAGCGCGACCGAGTCCCATCGGAGTGCGAATCTTAATCATTTCGCCAGCGTGGGGCCCAGAAGCAAGCATCAAATAGTCGGGAAGTTTCTCACGCTGCTTGACCCCGACCTGTTGCGTTGTTTCGTCGCCAAAGGTCGGCTCGTCTGAGTCCTCCACTCCGATAGTTTATCAGGAAGAGGGCTCTATTTGCAGTGTCGATGGATTCTATCGATTTTGCGTTTCGGTGTACGGTTTTCTGGGCGGATGTCGTCTTGCTTTTGTGCGTCGGTAGATATTGTGCATTCACAGCTGGGTAGGTGATTGACCCTGCTCCGCCTGTTTCAGCGCCCGACGATGGGCACGATTGGTCCATACGACGATGAAAACGATAACGGTCACAAATGCGGCGATGCCTGCATATTTCGCCGTCGGGCTATGTTGCCAATCCATTACCACACTTGAGAAATTGACAGCGAGGAACGCCATGAGCGCGCCACCAAGAAAACCGCCCAGGCTTACAGCAGCGATAAGAGTGAGCCGGTGAAGTCTCAGGAGAATGCCAAGAAACGTTGCGCCGATTGCGCCCGTCCCCGCGATTGGGAACAAAACAAACAGTACGACGCCGACAGCTGCAGTCCGACGGATTCGCGGATATGCTCGCAAAACGAGTCCAACGTTGTTGTGAATCCGATCGAGAGCTCGTTTTAGCGCGCCAAATCGGTATAGTCCCTCTAACCCATAGACAATTACGATGACGCTCACCGTATCCAGGAGCCATATGACAGCGGCGAGTTCCCAGGCGCTGAAATGGCTCTGACCAGTAACCGCCCACAGGGGAAGGAATTTTCCGACAGCAACAAAAGTGACTGGCAACAAGCTAACAAGCTCAATGGTCTGACTGGAAGAATAGAGGAGGCCACACACGAGCGCGATGGTGAGCACGCAAAACACGCTGCCCAACACAACCAATCGCTCGCGCCAAGTGACGTCGAACGGGTCGTGATCTTTGGCATTTGCGGTTATTTTCTCAGATTTGCCCAATGGGATTAGAGACCGTTTTTACTTTGTCGCTGCGTCTGGTTTTTGCGCCGCAATGTAGGCGTGGACACGCTGAACAAATTCGCGTTGATCTTCCTTGCTCATCAAAAGTTGGAACCAGCCGACTGCGCGTTGGACGTTGATCCAGTCAATGACGAAGTCGTAGATTGAGTCCGCTGCAACTTGGTCAGATTGGATCCAGGCATTTTGGGCATCAAGCAAATCGACGATGCGCACCGCACCTTCGGCATAGGATGTCGCGATGAGTTGATAGTTTTTTTTTGCAGCTTCGGCGGCCTGGCGAGATAGGCTGATCCCGGCATAACTGGCGCCCAGAAGATGCAGCTGCGATGCCGCCCGTTGGGTAATTTGGTCGCGGACGGCCTCTCGCTCGTGGTGAAGCCTGGATAGCTCGGCGCGACTGCGGTCGATTTCTGCGTAGCGGCTCCCGCCGGAGTATAAGGGAAGGGATAGGTTGAGACCGACAAACCATTCAAGACTGTCAGTGGTGGTTGTCCCTTGAACGTCGCTGCCAACTCCGCCTTTCCACAAGCGTTGGGTTGCTCCGGCACTGACGCCGAGCTCGGGCGCAAAGCGGGCCCATTTGGCAGACTTGACCAGCCGCTGTTGCGCGGCGATTTGGGCGTTGAGTTGTTTGATCTCCGGAGAGCGGTCGATCGATTCTTGGACGACAAATTGGCGAAAAATGCGAAATGTCCAAGGATCGCGGATAAATTGGTAGATTCCCTTTTGGCGGTCGAGGATCCCGGTGGCTCCAAGCTCCGATTCTTCGGTGAGAATAGGTTCTTCGGCGGGACGGTGGAGGATTCGCTGCAAATCGATTTCTGCGATGTTGCGTTGCGCCGCGGCTTGGATGACGGCTTTGCGGTCATTGGCAATTTGTGCTTCCCAGCGGTAGATGTCGGATTTGCTCCCCGAACCAGCGTCAAATCGGACTCGTGCCAAGTCTAGATTGGAGCGAGTTAATTTTAAGTTGTCGCGCTGGATGCGCTCGTTGGTTTTCGATCGAAGGACGGTCATATAAGCGACGCCAACTTCAGCGATCACGTCCCATTTCGTTTGGGTGAGTTGGTTTTTGCGGGCGCGTTGTGCGTGTTTTTCGGCTTTTAGTCCTGCCCAGGCCTTTTCTGAAAACAACAATTGGCTGACGCCCAGATCACCTGTCCACAAGTATTGAGGCGCATTGCCGAAGCCAGCACGGGCGCGATCTCGATCGATAACTCGTGCGTCCGACGACAAGTTGAGTCGGGGCAACAGGTTTGACCGAGCTTTGCGAACATTGGCCCGCCCGGCGGCGACGACCTGCTCTAGCGCCTTGATGTTTACGTTTCCTTTGAGAGCTTCGCTCATCGCTCCCAGAAGCGTGATTTTCCGAACCCCGGTGCTTCTCTCAACGTCGACGACTTCGGCATCCGTTAAAATATCCCATGCCGGCGATAGACCGATTGCACGTGCGGTCGCCAGATTGATGATGACCCGCTCGGGGAGTTTTAGCGCAACCGAGAGACTGGCGGGGTCTTGACCCGCCAATATGCGCTGCGTATGTAGAGCGACACGCCTGGCGATCCGGCCGATGCTGCCATTTGGCCGCCTGGCCGCCAGTGCGCCGCGGCGTACGTCCTGTTCTCCTTGCATGGAAAATGTTGCAATCCGGCGCGTACGCAGTTCCATGAGTAGTCGATCGAGCTGTTTTGGGGGTAGCTGCACTAGCGGTGCATAGTAAACGCCTGTTGTCGACTTTGGGATCGCTGCCAACACTGGCTCGATCGTTTCCGTTACCGGAATCGCAGACATTTTCATACCCAATTGTTTGGCGATGACACTTGCACGATCGCTCAACTCGGGCATGGCTTTGGACAGATACTCCGAGGTCAGTAGTACAATCTCTTTTGCACCTGCGACCTGATGAAAAACCTCCAGGTCTCGCTTCACACTCCAAGGCCAGTCTAGGTAGTTAAGGTTTTTTCGGCCGCTTGTGCCCTTGCGGAATGGCAGTTGTTGAAGCTTTCGATCGATAATAAAGGGCGCAATGACTGGTTTTGTGAGGGATGAGCGTTTGCCGACAAGGGATGATGCAAGTGGTCCCAAGGCGTAAATCAAATCGACGGATGGATCCGCCAAAAGGCGATCAAGTGCCAGCGAAATCTGCTTTGGGCTGAATTTTCCATCGATCTGTAGTGCGTCGGGAAAACCTATCGTGTATTTGCTGCCCGCCAGTTCAGTGACTTGCTTCTGAATCGCTTTATGTACCGCGCTCAGACTAGCCCAGTTTCCATCCAAAACCACGGCAATGGTCACCTGACGCTTTGGGTTCGCCGTCGCTTTTTCTGCTGCTAAGGTCAACACGAAGGCGTTGGCGACTAGGCATAGGATTATGAGCCTCGCTTTTGTGACAGACTTAGGTTGTGCGAGAGTGTTTTGTATTCTCGGTGTGGACATAAGAGGCTTACCTCGGTGTAGTTTGGGTTTGCGACCAGCTAGACATGCTTGACGCGAAAAAACAGAGAATAGAGCACGGGGACTAAAACTAAGGTGATCAATGTGCCAAATAACAGTCCTGCCATGATCGCGACTGCCATGGGTTCCCACATCAGGCCCCCACCTAGATAGAGAGGGATGAGTCCCAGGGTGGTTGTCAATGTCGTGAGCAGGATCGGTCGCATCCGGTGGTTGCATGCGGCCTCGATTGCCTCATCGGGGTTCTTGCCCAAATCTTCGATCTCAATGCGAATCCGATCGAGCAACACGATGGCATTGTTAATGATAATCCCAGCGAGCGAAATGACGCCGAGGAAGCCGAAAAATCCGAAGTAGGAGCGAAACGCGTGGAGCCCGAGAATAACCCCGATGATGCCCAATGGAACGGTAGCGAGAACAATTGTGGTTTTTCGGATCGAGTTGAATTGAAACACAAGCAAGAAAAGAATAATCGCGAACCCGATGGGCAGCTTTTCAATCACTGATCCCATTCCTTCATCGCTGCTTTCGTCTTCTCCGCCGAGCTCGTAGTCATAGCCCGGTGGCCACGAGGTCTCCTTTTGTTGGTCGAGGAATGGTACAAGCGCATCACCGATCTCTCTTGCTGTATATCCATCGTGAAGATAGCTTGTTACCCCGAGAGTGCGGACCAAATTTCGCCGACGAATCCGGGCAAATTGCCAGTTTACGGTTTTACCGATCTCGGGAGCAACCCCGGTTAAAGGAACCCCGGGACCGCCACTTCGGGGATGGACCGTGGTGTTTTGGATGTCTGCAATCGTGTATTCGGTCGCGTCGTCCGCTCGCATCATGATTGGGATCGATTTGTCGTCGTCGCGAAACTCTCCTGTCTTGAAACCTGTCAGAATTGTTTGCAACGATACTGCGACATCTTGGTTGGTCATTCCGGTGCGGCGCAGTTTGTTTTGGTGGATATCGACAGCAAATTTCTTGATTTGCGGTCCCCAATTATCCTTTACATTGCGTGTGCCGGGAATGTTGAGCAGCTTTTGCTTGACGGTTTCACCGATGCGAGCAAGTTCATCTGGGTCATCGCCGGAGATTCGAATCTCAATCGGTGTTCCACCACCACCGCCAGCGAGGCGGGTTGCTCGTACATCCGCGTGTGATAAGTTCTCGAGTGCGTAAACATTGATCGCATCAATAACAACCTGGTTGGTGTCTCCAGAGGCAGTGTTGACGAGCAGATGGGCATAGCTTGGGTTTGCCTCGCCCGGCTGATATCCTAGATCATAACTGGCCGGTCCATCGCCGATAAACGAGGTGACGTCCACAACCTGCTCTGGGAGTTTCGTTTTGATGAATTGTTCCAAATCGGCAACTGTAGTATCTGTGCTCTCTATCCTGGAGCCAAGCGGCAATGTAACGTCAACTTGCACGAGCGCCCGCTCGCTATCGGGAAAAAAGATAAACGGAATAAATTGAAAGCTGTACAGGGAGGCGACGAGAAGAACGACTGTTGTTCCAACGACGGGCCAGCGAAATCGCAGACACAGGCGAAGAGTTGGCTGATAGACCGCCCGTAGCACCCGAATAAACGAACTGTCGCCGGCTTGTTGGCTCGGTCGGACGAAAATCATGACCAGCAAGGGGATAAGCGTGAGCGCCAGCACCCACGAGCTGAGAAGCGCGATCGTAATCACGACAAATAGCGGGCCAACGATCTCGCCCATGAGGGATTCGGCGAGAAAAAACGCGAGAAATGCAGCAGAAGTGGTTAGGGAGGAAATGAGCAGGGGGCCTGCGAGTTCGGCACAGGCTTTCACCGCTGCTCGTCGGGGTTTTTCTCCTTGCTCCATGTAGACAAGAATTGCCTCACTGACAACGATGGCATTGTCGACCAACATACCGAGCGCCATGATCAACCCTGCAAGTGAGACCTGGTTAAGTCCCTGACCGAGCTGCGCCATAACAAACAGCGATAGGAGCATTGTCATTGGGATGAGCGACGCGACAACCACGCCGGTTCGCATGCCGAGCATGACGAGCATAACCGCGAACACAACCGCGACACTCTGCAATAGGTTGCTCATAAAGTCGCTGACAGAGTCTTCAACGACATGATCTTGATAAGCAACGCGAAATATGCTGATCCCGATGGGGAGATCGCTAAGCTCCGTTTTTGTGAGCGCATCCACCTGCTGCCCGAGTCGGATTAGATTGGCGTCTTTGCGTGTTGCAATGGACAGGGTAATTCCAGGTTTGCCATTGATGCGGACGAGCGACCGCATCGGAGTCTTATAGCCGCGGGTCACGGTTGCAATATCGGATAGTTTGACAAGTCCCCCGGATGGCAATGGGATTAGAATGTCCAGAAGATCCTGAAAACTAGCAAAGTTTCCGCTGGGCTCCAGGATCACACGCTCGTCACCAAGCACGACAGAGCCGCCTTGGTGGATAATGTTGGTGGAGCTGAGGATTTCCTGCATGCGGGATGCGGTTAGTCCTAATTCTGTCAGGCGTTCGGGGCTATAGTCGACGTAGATTTGTGCTTCTTGGGTGCCACCGAGTTCTACCTCGGAGGCATCTTCTAGGCGCAATACTTTGTCGCGAATGGCTTCGGCGTAGTCGTCGAGTTCATCGTAGGAAAATCCATCGTTTTGCAGACCAATAACAATTCCGTAAACAACGCCCAAGCTGTCGTCGTTGAGCGTTGGTCCTTTAATGTCTTTGGGCAGGCTATCCGCTTTTGCATCGAGTTTTCGCCGCAGTCGATCCCAAATTCCTTGGAGTTTCTGCTTGGGGACGTCTTGCCTGATTTCGACCGTGATGACCGAAAGGCCGGTTCGAGATTCACTCTCGATGCTCTTTACTTCTGGGATTTCCTGGACAACCTCTTCTAACGGTTCGGTCACTAAAGACTCGACACGCATCGGGCTTGCGCCGCGGAACTCGGTTACAATACTCGCAAACCGGATGGTGTAGGGAGGCATGTCCTCCCGGGGCATGTTTTCATAGGCCGATAGGCCCATGAGTGCCAGCCCCAATAGGACCACGGCAACAAAGCGAGTACGGCCAAGCGCGAGCGAAGTGAGGTTCATTTGTTGTCCTGCGGCATCTCTTTTTGTCCTGCGGTAGTTAAGGCGGCAGCGACTTGGGGAACGAGTAGTCGCACTTTCATCCCATCAACAAGATTTGCCAGCCCGGCGATAGCGACTTTGTCGCCGACCTCAAGCCCCCTTTTGAGCTCGAAGAGCTTGCCCTGCAGTTCGCCGACGACAATGGTGTGTTTGCGCACGACGAACACCTTATTTGTTGTTTCTTTGAGGAGGAAGACATAGGTTCCGTTTGCATCATTGCCCACTGCGCTCACGGGAACTTTTAGCCCGGTGCTGTTTGCACCTAAGGCAAAGCGGACAAATGCAGCCATGCCAGGACGGAGGGTTTCAGGGGGCTGATCAAAGGTAATCCGGATGGGATAGGTAGAGTTTTCGCTGGTAAAAGCGACCTCTCGGATCTTGCCAGCGAGTTTTTTTGCCGAGATTGCCGAAACTGCGACTTCGACAGGCGCGCCGACTTTTACTTGTGGAACGATCCCTTCGGGAACACCGATGACGGCCTCGAGTTCCCCTCCCTTGCTAATGATTACGGCAGTTCGACCACTGCTGAGCACTTCACCTGCCTTTACCGCAACCGAGTTGACAATGCCATCGAAGGGCGCTTTGAGCTCGGTGTAGCTGAGTTGATTGCGAGCTTGTTTGACCTGCTGACCCGCGGCCGCGACTTGGGCACGTGCAGATCGCAGCTGGCCTAAAGTGGATTCGTAGTCGGATTGCGAAGCGCTCCCGGCCTCGTACAATCGCTCGATGCGTTTGAATGCGGACTGTGCGGTGTCGCGCGTCGTGACAGCATTTTGATAGTTTGCGCTTGCCTGTGATAGGGCGACTTTGTAGTCTCCCTGATCGAGTTGGCCGAGCAACATATTGCGTTTTACCCGATCGCCCATTTTGACACTCAGTTTGGCGAGATTGCCGGATACGCGAAAACTCAATGGGGTAGCGTCCCGCGCTTGTACAGAGCCTGCAAACTGTTGCTTGTTTTCTGCGCTGGTGATTCCAATCTCAGCGTGTTTGACGGGCCGAGGTGTCGGTGGCACAGGCTTGTCTGCTGTGCATCCCGCAACGAGCAAACAGAAGACGAGATAGATTCTGATGGCCATGGTGACTCCGAAGATTTGGTCTAGCGAGTGTGTATCACATTCGAGGAAAATATGAGGACGTGTAGGTAGATACCTAAGATTGTAGACTGTTTTTGTCTTCCCCCGATGGTTGGGGCGAGAGCCGCCAGCCCATGAGCCGCGCGACCAATACGGCGAGGTATGCTTGCCCGAAGATCGCTTCAAGAGAGGCGACGGTCCGCGCAAATTCGGAAACGGGAACGATGTCCCCGTACCCCAGCGTGGTTAAGGTCACGAGACTGAAGTAAATCATCGGTTGGATGAATCTTGTTGGGTTGCCATCTGTCGCTGGCAGGTTGAACGAGCCTGGGGCGAGTATTTCAACGACTCCGTAAAGAAATGCCCATGCGATGCCGGCCAACAGATATACGCAACACACTGCGTAGAGTTTGTTGGCGTTGATTTCAGAACCATCCAGGACATGCCCAAGGACGTTTGCGCATACCACGCCGAAAAATGCCAAATAGCTGACGTAAACAATAAGCTCGAGCCAGGGGAGACCTAAGATGATAGAGGCCCAGCTTGACAAGAATGCGACCATCCCCATGGAGTAGACGGCGGCCCGGACTGTGGTTTTGCCCGACACGGAAGTTGTTGCCACCGCCAATGCGACTATGAGTGTTAAGTTGACAAGTGACGATGCAAACATCCCCGTGTACACAACCAGGGGTTGCGCGACAAACAGGACGACAAGTGTCCCCAACAGTCGGGAGAAGTTTGCAGTTTTATTTCGATCTGCGATCATTGCCGTAACCAACGACAACTCTGCCGGCGCTGCAATGGTATGTGCTTGCCAGAAGCAACGCTCAGTAACACTTAGTTGCTTCTTGCGCCCGGCCCCTGAGGGCGGAATTCGATAGAAAACCGAACAATCGGCGCGTTGCGCACATCCGTTTTTGCCAGCTCCATCCCGTCACGGTCTTCCAAGTCAAATTTTCGAAATGCGGTGTGCCCGACGTAACCGGATACCCAAAATCCATCGAAGAAACGTACGCCGGCAACCGCACCACCGTGTCCGATGGTATACTTGACGCTGTCCAGCTCGGGATTGTCGGAGTCGCTTACCGTATATTGATTGCCCTGAAGAAATGCAGCTAGGCCGATTTCGGCTCGATTGCCAAATCGGTAAATCGCTTTAGCAGACTCCGGGATAAAGACCTTTACCTGGATATCGGAAGTCGCGGCCCAGTCAACGCGCAATGCGGGAAGCGGGAGCAGCTTGCCAAAAGAGTAGTTTGCCACCGCACCTAGGCCGAGGTTGAGGGTGTTACTGTGGCGATAGGTCGCCATTGCAACACCACTTGAGCGGATATGATCGCCGTCCATATCTTCAAAATTTGTTGCCAGGCCCAGTGAGTAGTTGAGCAATAGGCCCCAGGTGCGACTGAGCGGTTGCATTAGGGTCGCAGACAGACCAATCTCATGAAAACTGTCAGGAGAGCCGCTGCCTGGGTCTGCTTTGGTGTCAGCAAAAGTCCCGGAGTAGTTGATCCCGGGAATCAGGACGGTGCCGCTGTTCCCAACAACAACGGGAAGGTTGCCGCGGACACGGAGGGTAGAGAAGCTAATCTCGAAGTCTTCCGTTTCTGGAGTGGTCGTATCAATGCCGGTTTTGGGGACAAACTCTGATTCTACGGATCCGGATGCATGTTGTTGGGCCCCGGCCGTAGTGGGGATGGCCAGGGCTATCGCCAAAAAGGCGGCGCCCCTTGAGCGAATCAAACGTCGAATCGAACGAAGGATCAAGCGATTGTGCAGCGATGTTTGCGATATCGTGCTGTGTCGATTTTGCATATTCATCTTAGGGCCTCGTTTCTGATCGATTCTGTGGTTGCGGTGCAAGGTGACCTGTTGCCTCGTTCCTGCTCTGTGGCTCTGTGTACTGCAAGAAAATGGTTTAGAGAAGAGCCGTACACCAACAAACCAACGAAGCCGGATGGCCTCGAGCTTATATACTTGCACCTAAGGGCTACTATATCTTGTGGTATCGATCGAATTACAAACAAACGATGCCTGCGTTGCACTTTTTCCAAGTCCATGTCGATCATGGCATTCAAGGCGACTGCGTTGTGGGGCGTTGGCTGATGGCGCCTTCGGTGGTGAGAACCCCCCTTTGCGTGATATGTCGTGAACCTAATGAGACTGGCTCTCGGTAGTATTGTGGTTATGGTGGTAGCTGTTAGCATTTTCGGGTGCCAGCGATCAAAAACGCCGAGTTACTATTTGATGGTTCCGCGGGCGACGAAGGGCATAGACTCTGGTATGTCCCGGCTCACGGTTGGTGTGGGGCCGATCGTTTTTGATGCCACGAAACTCCACGGGAGCTCCTTTTGCGAGGCCGCGTACCGAGTTTTCAAAATACAAAATAAACTCGTAGCTGTCATCTAAGTATTCTTCCCCGATCTCGTCGTAGCGCGAATAGAGTTGAAAGACGTCATCTGCAGGAGATACTGGCGGTTGCGCGAGTCCTTGAAATTGTGTCCGGGGCCTGGATCCATCTCGATGTAGGCCCCAGAGATTATGGTCCCCAGACCGGAGACCCCCTTGGAACTAATACGTGGCAGAACAACCCAAAACCGAGTGCCTTCGCGGAGATGAGGTGCGAGGGGTTTTTCAACATAAGCAGTAACAATGACACCCTGAAGATCGTCGTCGAGGGCGACGTCTTCGACCGTCCCAACGGTGACGTTTTTGTGCTTGAGTGCTGTTTTGCCGCTGGTGATCCCCGCAGCGCTGGCAAATCGTATTTGCACCTCGGTACCCCGCTCGCGAATTGTTTTGATGATCAGTAATGCCCCGATGAACGCAGTGATCACAGGAACGAACCAGACCATGGAAAATCTGTATTTTGATCGGCTCACAATAGGATCGGCAACAGCGGGCTGGGTCTCCTTGGGAGTCGTCGCCGGCGTATCGGTCACGTGTGATGCTCCGTGTCGTGCGTCTTGCCAGGGAAAACATCCCAGATGAGACGGGGATCAAAGCTTTGGGACGCCAGTAGGGTGAGTACCACGACGGCGCCAAATGCAGTTGCGCCAATGTTACCCTCGATGGTTGCGATCGAGCCAAGCTGAACGAGTGCGACGAGCACGGATATCGCAAAAATGTCCAGCATGGACCAGCGGCCTATTGCTTCAATCAACCGATATAGACGGGTCCGGTCCCGGGGGCGCCACGCCGATTTGATTTGCACTGACCAGGCCAAAAACCCCAAAATGATCAGTTTGAGCATCGGCACGACAATGCTGGCAAAAAATACCAACATCGCAATGAGCCAATCTCCGCCCGATATCATATGAATCACACCGCTCAAGATCGTATCTGGCGATCCGGAGCCCAAATAGGTGACTGTCATGACCGGATATACATTGGCCGGAATATCTAACCTGCGTGCTCATATTGGGTCCAACTGTGATAAGTCAGCGAAAACAGCGTTTGCCTCGTCCCCAAAGTGCTTGTATGGTTCTGTGAAATATGTCCAAATCTAGAATTCTACTGGGGATTCTCAAGGTGGCTGCCCTGTTCATTGGAGGGCCGCTATCGGTGATCTCGCTGATGGCACTGGTCGGGATGTTTGTCGTCAACGGCTGGGCGCAATTGGGCATTGCGCTCCTGGTTGTTATCGGTCTGCCCGCGCTGATTGTGGATCGAGTGCTGCCACGTGGGGCGAAAAAGAGTAATGGGATTGTTAGTGACGTGTACTCGATCGTATGGATGGGGATTGCTTTGGTCTTCATCGGCTTTGTCAGTTTGACTGGGGATATGCTTCGGGCGCAAGCCGAGAATTTTGATGACAGCGGTCATGATAGACTGGCCAACCTGACGATGTGGGTTGCAGGCTCGGCCAATGTGTTGCCGGACGCCAACGTGGTAGCAGCTGCTGGACCGGTAGATGCGGGTGTTGTGTCAACCCATATCGCAGATGCACGGACGCCCAACCAGGACCCACCCGATGCCGGGAGTCATGTCGCACCAACCAAGCCGACGAAAAAATTGTACACCCCGGCGGAGTTGTTTAAGGAAATGTCACCGGCAGTTGTCTCGATTACGGTGCAAAAGTCTGGCTATGGTATGGGAGGGGGGACGGGATTCATTATTGACAAGACAGGTATTGTGGTCACAAATCATCATGTGATCAACAAAGCGAGCTCCGTCTCGGTCAAGCTTTTGGACGGCAAGTGGGCCGATGAAGTGGAGCTGTTGGTTCAAGACGCGGATCTGGACTTGGCGGTGCTAAAAATTACCACTGACCAAGGGCTGCATACGGTGGGGTTCGGGGATTCCAACGAAGTCTTGGTTGGGGAACGAGCGATATCGATCGGTAACCCACTTGGGCTCGAACACACCTTAACAGATGGGCTTGTTTCTGCTCGGCGAACGTTTGAAGGAAAGAAGATGATCCAAATGTCAACACCGATTTCGCCCGGGAACTCTGGTGGCCCTTTATTCAATTTGCGTGGCGAAGTGATCGGTGTGTCTACGGCCACGCTCAGCGGTGGCTTCTCCGGTGCGCAAAACCTCAACCTGGCGATTCCTATCAATGAGGTCAAAGAGATTCTCAAAGACGACTATCCAGATCGCAAGCGAATCGGAGGGGGTAGTCCAACCGGTAAGGGGAGCTGGTAGTGGCGTCGGTGCGCAAGGGAGTGGTTGGTGTGCTCTTGGTAAGCTCTTTTGCCGCCCTTGGTGGGATGCTTGCGACGCGCAATCATCAAAGTGCACCACCGACTGCGCAGCCCAAGCATGCTGCGGAATCCAAGACGACCACGCCTGCGGTTGCCCAAAAGGGAGACAGTGCGCAATCGCCAGGCAAGGGGAAGGCCGCCGATCGCACGCCTGCGGCGAAAGCTTCTGTCGGCGAACCAGGGCCCGCAGCGCAGTCACCACCACTGGATCGCTCCGTGCGGGTCATTTCTCTCGGTTGGGATCTTGCTGTGCCAGGTCACTTGGCCAACCAAGGCGTGGCAGAGGCTGCAAGTGCGCTAGAAAAACGCAAGCTCAAGGTCGAATGGAAAGCGGTGACGGATTTGAGCGCCATCAAGTCGGCACTCGCAAACGGTGGTGCCCACAAATCTGGGGCTGATATCGCTATTTTGCCATTGCCAGAGATGGTTGCTTCTTATGAAGATTTGCGTGCTCTCAAACCGCAAATCTTCTTTATTGTCGGTTGGTCTCGGGGGCGCGACGCGTTATTTACGCACAGGCAAACCTCGCTCTTGAAAGTTGCGCGGTCTGGTTATGTCGATCTGGCGGGTTCACGCGGGTCGTCTTCGATGCTCTTGTCGCTTTACCTGTTGGATATCGCCGGGGTTCGCTCCAAATTGATTCGGATTCGTAGCGCAGCCGACAGAGGGATAATGTTTTCGGCTGTCGATCGAGGGCGAACTGCAAAGATCCCTAAAGATGCAAGTCTTGCCGTAACAAGCGCTGATGCCAGCGCATTGATCCCCTTTGTCGCCATTGCCCCGCAGGGATTTCTGCAAAACCGCAGGGCGGTCGCTGCGTGGGTCTCCGCATGGCTTGTGGGTGTTAGGCAACTCGAAACAGATGTCTCTGCGGCTGCGCGCCGAGTCTCTGCGATCTCCGGTGCTCCAGAGACGCTCTCACTTGTGCGTCGCCTCGGTCTTATCGAGTTTTCGGGACTACGAGACAACGTCAGGCGCGCGGGGCTCGCCGGTCGTGATCCCGTCACCTTGCGCCGACTTTTCCAACTGTCTTGGCGGCTTTGGCGAGGAGTTGACGTATTAACCACGCCAGCCCCAAAACATTTGCCCGTGGACTTTGATATCATTGCATCCCTTGCACTAGAGAACCCGGGAGTGGTCAAAGAGGATGGAGGCAGGGCAGATTTTAGCACTCGTCCTCTTGTCCGGGGCGTCGCCCCTGATTTGGAGTCGGCAGCGTTGGTCGCGGGGATTTTTGCCCGTTCTGCGGTGCGATTGGGAGCCTATCGCAAAAAGAAGCGGAGCTTTCAAGCCATCGAAGATATGACGACTCGCTACGGGTTACGCACAGCTCGCTTTGAAGCGAAGGCCTCGCTTTCCAAACGGAACAATATCGTATTAGAAGTGTATTCCGCCCCGTAGAGTCTCCGCCTACGCACTCTCAGATATGGACTGCTGTGTGACGAGTGGGGGGATGGCGCTTTCTTTCCGGCGAGTCGGCAGATTCGCTCACGCCGCAACCGAAAAGCCCTGCGCATTGTGAGCGCGTTACCGACGCTTGCCGACGGGACGTTGGATCCTGACGAGGTAGACGCTCTACTACTCTTGTTCCGCCCTTTGGCCGATATATTGCGATGCGAGGGATCAACAAACTCACCACCGAGCAGATGATTGCACTGGAGAACCATACCGTGCAATCGTACTCGGATTCATCTCGTGTGTCCCTGTCGTAGTTGTTTGTTGGTGGTAAGCTTGGCCCCGTAGCTGAATGTCTATATCTATAGGGGGTTAGAGGGCAGCTGTCATTTGCCGGAGGTATGCTGGGTGATGTGGTGAATTGGAATATTCGCGAGGTTGACGGCGAGCTTATCAGGTCCCTGTCACGGGATCTAAATGTGCTTGCGTTAACCGCGCGCTGTTTATTGGGGCGTGGGATTTCTACTGCGAAGGATGCGCGCTTTCACTTAGAACCGAGTCTTACCGGGTTGCGGCGACCAGATGGTCTTGCGGGGCTAGAGGCAGCGGTCAAAAGGTTGGTCAAAGCGATTACGGGTGGGGAGCGCATCGGTTGCTTTGGTGATTACGATGTAGATGGAGTTACCACTACCGCATTGTTGGCCTCGATGTTGCGCGCTTTTGGCGCGACGTGTGAAGTGCGTGTTGCACAAAGGGATGCCGGATATGGTTTTGGCCCAACCGATGTTCAATACTTTGCGGATGCTAAGTGCAGTCTGATTATTACCGGGGACTGTGGCACGAGCGATCGCAAAGCGATCTTGGCGGCAAAGCAAGGTCATATGGACGTCATTGTTGTCGATCATCATACCGTCCCACCGGCCAACTCGGAGCCACATCCTGCTGTCGCTCTGGTAAACCCCTTTCGCGATGACTCTACCTTTCCGTTTCGCGGCATGGCCTCGGTGGGGCTTGCGTTTTACGTAATGGCGTCTGTGCGCACGGGATTGCGAGATGTAGGCTACTTTAAAACCCGAAAGGAACCTGATATGCGTCAAGTGCTCGATCTTGTGGCTGTCGGGACTGTCGCAGATTTGGTGCCATTGCAAGGGGAAAATCGCATCCTAACCTGGCTCGGTCTTAGGCAATTGGCCCGGAGGCAGAGGCCCGGTTTCGCAGCGCTGCTTGCGAATGCAGGCGTGCTACCTCTGCAATCGATCGACGAGGACACGATTGGTTGGAAACTGGGGCCGCGAATCAACGCTCCGGGGCGATTGGGCGATGCCGCGCCATCGTTGCGCTTGCTATTGAGTGAATCTACGGCGACGGCAAAAGAGTTTGCACAAGCGTTGGAACAGGCCAACACCGAGCGTCGTGCGGAGCAAAAACGCGTTGTCGAGCAGGCATTCGAGTCGCTTGGCGACATGGACCCAGGACCGTGTGTTGTCGTCGCTGGGCAAGGGTGGAAGAGTGGGATTGTCGGGATTGTTGCATCTCGTCTGGTCGAGCACTTTGAGCGGCCCGCCTTTGTCATCGCCATCGATGAGGAAACGGGATTAGGACGTGGCTCGGCCCGATCTGTTCCGGGGGTCAATTTGTACGAAGCGCTGGCGGCGTGCCAAGAGCAACTGATCCGGTTTGGCGGGCATGCAGCGGCCGCGGGGTTCACTGTTGATGGAGCACGTGTCGAGCACTTGCGGCAGGCATTGTGGTCACAGGTCGCGGCCAGCGCACCTGCCTCTGCTGGTTTTTGTCGGGAGGTGGACGCTGAAGTGTCCTTTGATCAGATCACGGAAAGACTCGTCCGTGAGTTGCGTGCCTTGGGGCCGTTTGGCAAGGGAAATGAGTGCCCACTATTTGCGTGCCTGGGGGCTGTGGTTCGCGAAAGTTCTTGCGTAGGAGACGGTTCCCATCTCAGGCTCAAGCTGCAAGACATTTCGGGCACGACACATCCCGCGATCGGATTTGGCCTCGGGGACAAAGACCCAGGAACCGGAGCGACCGTAGATGTGCTATTTGTTCCAACCATGAACGAATGGAACGGACGACAAGACCTGCAATTAGAGATCCGCCACATCCAACCAGCAACTCCCGCTGCATGAGCCCAAAATTAGAAATCTACTAGGGGGCTGGTGTTAAGCGAGCGAGGAGCCCGAGATGCGAGGCGGAGCGAGAACCGGATCGCAGCGTACTTTGGTACGTGAGAACCGGAAGCGCAGTGACAACGTCGCAGATCGGAGCCCGCAGCCGTTTAACACCAGCCCCCCTAGGGGGTAAGTCGCTCTAGCATACGCGGAAACGGAATCGTCTCACGGACGTGTTTGAGACCGCAGATCCACGCGACGGTTCGCTCGATACCGAGACCAAACCCTCCATGAGGTACGCTGCCGTAGCGGCGCAGGTCGAGATACCATTCGAATGCATCTTGAGGCAGGTTATGGTCTTTGATTCCTTGCTCGACTTTGCCTAGGTCGTGTTCCCGTTGGCCTCCGCCGATGATTTCTCCGTATCCTTCGGGCGCGATCATGTCGACACCAAGAGCGAGTCGATTGTCTGCTTCATCGCGCTTCATGTAGAAGGCTTTTATCGCGGCGGGGTAACGATGGATCATCACCGGTCGATCAAAATGCTGAGAGATAAGTGTTTCGTCCTCACCGCCGAAGTCTTCGCCAAATTCGATTGCTTTGCCCGACTGTTTTAGAATGTCGATCGCCTGTTCATATGAAATTCTTGGAAACGGTTTTTGTACGCGCTGAAGTGACGTAGTGTCTCGCTCAAGTATTGCGAGTTCGGCAGCGCGATTGGCGAGGACTTGATCAAATACCGAGGCAATCATGTCTTCGGCGAGATCCATGATTCCATCCAATTCAAGAAATGCAACTTCGGGTTCGACCATCCAAAATTCTGTCAGGTGGCGCCGTGTTTTGGACTTTTCTGCGCGAAAGGTCGGGCCAAAGCAATAGACCTTTCCCAACGCCATGGCGGCCGCTTCCATATAGAGTTGACCACTCTGGGTTAGGTAGGCTTTGTCGCCAAAGTAGTCGACGGCAAATAAATTGGTCGTGCCTTCGCATGCGTTGGGTGTAAAGATGGGGGCGTCCACCAAGGTGAAGTCATTGCGATTGAAATATCCGCGAATGGCGTCAATGACCTCATGACGAATTCGCAGAATCGCGTGTTGCCGCTTGGAGCGCAGCCACAGATGACGGTGATCCATCAGGTAGGCGACACCGTGTTCTTTGGGGGTAATGGGATACGCTTGGGTTGGTGGTGCGACGACTTCAAGGGTTTGTACCCCGAGTTCGAATCCAAGCGGAGAGCGTGCGTCGAGTCGGACTTCGCCGGTAATGGTTAGTGCGGTTTCTTGCGACAGTTGTCCCGCGACCGCAAAGGTATCGGCGTCGACATCCTTGTGGAAGACGACGCATTGCAGGATCGCGCTGCCGTCTCGGATTTGGAGAAAATGTATTTTTCCGCTGGATCGTTTGCTGTAGAGCCAACCGCGGATCGTCACCGTGTGCCCATCATGGGCGGCGAGGTCAGCTGCTATGTCAGAAATTATCTTGATCATCTGTCGTAGTTCTTGCCTGGTGTGTGATCGTTATCACGGAGAGGAAACAAGGGTTACATGTAAGTCATTCGCATCCGTCTGGACACAGTCGAG
>CBDCWZ010000020.1:0-36285 GCA_965223575.1 Kofleriaceae bacterium | reverse complement strand
GCGGTAGCGACCCAGGTGTCGGGTGCGTCTTGACGCCAAATTTGATTGATTCCCCCATCGGTCCAGACGATGTCAAAGTCACCGTCGGTGTCGAAATCACAAAATGCGACGCCGCCTTTGTTTCCACTCGCTGCGGCATCAAACACGCTCGTTGCACTGGAGAACGAGCCATTATTATTGACCCATAAATCAGCGATGCCGTTGACTTTACGAATGAGAACATCGGTGTCGCCGTCAACATCAAAATCTGCCGCAGTCATGTAGTCCCCGTTACTACCACTCGTGACTGGGAACCCGGAGACTGCGGGGTCTTGTTCGAGAAAGGCTCCTTGGGCGTTTACCATGAGCACAATGCCGTCATCGCCATTGTCGATGACAAAGTCCAAGTCTTGGTCGCCATCCACGTCAATCGCAACCATGCCCTCGGTATCGAAATCCCCATAGTGTGACCACGAGGTAAATAGGTGATTGGGCTGGGTGCCAACCCCAAAGGAATACGGCGGAGTCGCAGTCGGCCCACCGTTAATGTAGATCTCGATGCGACCGAAGGTATTCCGAGCAAAATCAACATACCCATCGCCGTTAAAGTCCCCGGTGATAGCGGAGCGTTCGAGCTTGCGTAACTCGAGTCCCGGAGCATGAGATGAGGTCACATCGACAAACGATGGATCGGGGGCACAATCGCTAAACAACAACAGTGAATACGGCGGGTCGTCCTCGTTGTCGGTATTGATGAGCAGATCAAGACAATCATCATTGTTGAAATCTGCCCAAGCCAATCCCCCTTCTTTGTCGCCGATGACTGCCGCAGAGGATCCGGCCCCAACATTGACAAACTGCGCCTCCGCCGGGGCGGCGGGGATAAGAAAGATCGCAAATGTCGTGACTATCGCTACCGGTCGGACAGTGTCCTCCATCGTAAACACTTCTTTAAGAGTAACACGTCCCATTTGCGAAGCGGTGGATAAAGTGGATTGTCGCATATCAAGCCACGTGTATGCTGAGATGTCATCGATGAAACTCGGTTGCGCTGTCAGCATTGCACATACTCTGATTTGCGCTCTCTCCACCGGTTGAGGACTCCCCAAAACGTCTCGTCACCAGAGAGAGCTGGGGCGACGCACCCGTTGGATCCTGCTCAGGTGAAGAGTGCGAAAGCTGTGCAAATCCCATGCACATGCGCACAGTATTGGGTTTCCTGTCGTGCTAAAGTCCCGCCCGTGACTCCACCGATACGAATCGCTCCATCTATTTTGTCCGCAGACTTTGGTCGACTCGCTGAGGAGGTCGGCGCGATCGTTGATGCCGGAGCCGACTATGTGCATGTTGACGTAATGGATGGGCACTTTGTGCCCAATCTGACAATCGGGCCGATGGTCGTGGCAGCGGTACGGGAAGTCACAGACAAACCTCTTGATGTTCATCTGATGATTACCAACGCCGAACAGTGCATTGGCGATTATGCGCGGGCCGGGGCTGATATCCTGACTGTTCATGTCGAGGCGTGTGTGCATTTGCATCGCACGATTCAGGCGATCAAGACGCTTGGTAAAAAACCAGGTGTAGCGCTCAACCCAGCCACGCCACTCTGCTCGATTGACTCCGTTCTTGAAGATGTATCGATGGTGCTACTGATGACCGTAAATCCAGGATTTGGTGGTCAGTCCTTCATTCCCGCCGTATTGCCAAAGATCTCCGCGCTGCGTGAAAAAGCGACTCGATTGGGGTTAGAGCTGGATATTGAGGTCGACGGTGGCATCAAAACCGAGAATGCCGCGACCGTGATCAATGCAGGAGCAAACGTTTTGGTGTCCGGAAGTGGCGTCTTCGGCGCCGACAGCTACGCCGACGCTATTGCAAAGCTGCGTAGTTCATAGCGCGATACAAAAGCGCTAGAGAGCTGAACACGTAAATTCACTTTCCGACGCTACCCCTCGAAATCGCTGGCTACGTTGTCCTCCTTGACGGGACCCAACCCCGCCTGCGTCGTCCGCCTCGCCAACGATTCCGATCCTTTACCGTCGATAAGCAACTTTACGTGTTCAGCTCTCTAGAGGATTATAAATTAGCTAATATATTAACTAGTTATGAGCATAGTGTTGCGAAGGGATGAAAGTACGTATACTCTTATTAAAAAGGCGTATACGTATGTCATCCACCAAACGAAAACTCAATTTGACCGTTGACGAAGAGGTCGTTTTGCGGGCGAAACGCTTTTGCGGAGAAGCGTGGAGAGTCTCTATCTAGCTTTGTTGAGAAGTTTCTTGCCCGACTTGTCGTAGATGATACTGACATGGGGCAAGATTGGCTTGAACGCTTTCATCAACGTTTTCTCGGACCTCAACATCGAGAGCCTTCCGATCAAGAACTTGATCAGCTACGCGAAGGCATCCAGGACAAGTATTCGTGAAGGCACTCTTCGATATCAATGTCTGGATCGATATTGCCGTTCGTCCGAAAGCATATCCTGATTCAGTCGCTCTGTTTCGAAGACTAGAAAGTGATGCCCACCATATCGGGTTTCCTCTGTCTGGATATACAACCTTCTACTACCTGATTGCCAAGATTGTCGGCAAAGAGGGGGCGCTTCTGTTCTGTAGGAGCTTGATCCAAAGAGGGATTCGATTGCTTCCATTGACTAACGCCGAAGTAGAGGTCGCACATTCATTGGTCTTTCGCGATCACGAGGACGCTTGCGTCAGCGCAACAGCGCTCGCACACAAGTATGATCTAATAGTGACTCGGAATGGCAGAGACTATAAAAACTCACCGGTGGTGACACGTACCCCAGCGGCATTGTTGCGCGCCTTATTGTAAAGCCATGTTTTCGTAACCTGGGCTATCAGCGACTAGAACACGCCGAATAATTCGGTGATGCGAACGTCAAGGGCGTTGGCGACTTTGAATAGCGAGGACACCGAGGCTGAGGATTCGGCTCGCTCGATTTGGGATAAGAGCGATACAGACAAGTTGGTCCGCCGGGACATTTGCTTGAGAGTCAGACCGCGAGACTTGCGAAGCTCGCGGATGATCCGGCCGATAGTCGCATGCAGCTCGTCTTCGCGACGGAGCAGCAATCCCTTTTTCTTTGCAATGCGCTCGATGACTTCGCGGAAATCGTTGATGGAAAATGGTTTCCGAATATAGGCAGAAACTTCGTGCACGATAGATGACGCCGCAGTTTCAAGGCTTGGGTAGCCAGTGAGGATGATCACGGCAATATCGGTGTCGATACTGCGAATCCTTTCGAGAAGATCGATGCCACTGAGTTTTGGCATCATCAAATCGAGCACGACAACGTGAAACTGAGTCAGCTCCAGCGTATCGACCGCCTTGGTTGGATCGTTGACGATAGTGACGCCAAATCCCTCTGTCGTGAGGAAATCTTGGAGGTACTCGCATACATCTGCGTCATCGTCAACAACGAGGAAGTTAAGTTGCGAAACCGTACGTTTCTCTATGGGCTTTGTCTGAGGAATGGTTTGTCCAAGCATTGTGTTAGAAACTTTGTCGGGGCGAGAGGATTTGAACCTCCGACTTCATGGTCCCGAACCATGCGCGCTACCAGGCTGCGCTACGCCCCGAAGGTATCACCATGACCACTTATCCCTACAGAGACCTGCTCTGTCAACAGCGAAATGTTGATTGTTATCGTTAACATGTCGAAATTACGTCCACCTTGAGGATACTATGGTATTTCATGGGGAGCATGGGGGAATCGTGAAAAAATGAGTGATGCTGGGGTGTCGAAATCGGGCCGAATCGCTCACGGCTTGGAGGAACGGTACATGTTTCTCCGCAAAATTGCATTGTTTGATGGGCTCCCGACGGAGTTTTTTATTCACGCGCTCCGCGATGGTCACATTAAGCACCGCAAGCTTGCGCGCGATACCCTAATCGCCGACACGATCACTCGGGCCGGGAAGGGGATCGTCTACGTCGAATCGGGACAAATCGCAGCTGGAGTGTTTGATCCGGCCGATCTAGCTGCCCGGCGGGATGCGCCGCCTGTGGATGCAACAAGCCTCGTGAGCCTCGCCCAGCCCGCCGAGCATTCCGTGCTCGAGACTCCCTTGGCCCGACTTGCCAAGAAAAATATCGCAGTATTTTCTCAGGGGGATCTCTTCAATCTCTCGGTGGTCGAGACGGCGTTGGGGCGAAGCGACCACCAACTTCCAGTGGCTTTTTATACCGCGTCTCCCTGTGCCACGCTCACGATCAGCGTCGAAGTGATGGCGGAGTTATCTCAACGATATCCATTCTTTGAGCAACGGATTCGGCGTGCCGTAGAATTTGCCGCGACACGGCTCTCCGGGATTACGGGGACGAAGCAGGAGGTTCTCGATTTTTTCGTCCGGCATGGGATGTCTGTATCGGGAACGATGGTTCGGGTTCGCCAGCTCGATCGATGTATTGACTGCAAACTTTGTGAAGAGGCGTGCGAGACCCGGCACGGAGCCAAACGCTTAACCTTGGGTGGTTACCAGCTTGGGATGCTGGACTTTGTCTATACCTGCCGCACTTGTACGGATCAACGCTGCATCGACCCATGTGAATATGATTCTATTTCTTACGATCAGAAACGAGGTGAGGTCGTTATCAACGAGTCGTCGTGTGTCGGGTGTACTGCCTGTGCCCAGGCATGTCCGTACCACGCGATCGAAATGGTCGATGTAGAGGACAAAACCAACCCAACCTACCGTGATTCCTTCCGAAAACGCTTAGAGAAGAAGCAGCTATTGGTGTTTGGGCCGGGCAAACCACGAATCGCCCGAGCGCGCAGGATTGCGAACAAGTGCGACCATTGCATGGATTATGGCGACCAGGCGTGCATCTCAGCTTGTCCAACCGGTTCTTTGGTCGAGCTCTCTGCATATGATGTGTTTCAAGAGCGCTCGGAGGAGGCCGCTGCCGTTGCGATATCTGGCTATCACACCGATGCCCCAAGCCAAGTACAAGAATCTCTATCGACGGAGCCGTTTACAGAGGGAGTCGCAGTAAAAACAGGCGGCCTTGCCAGGATCCGCCGAGGCAGGGTGATTCCGCTCGCACTGTGGGGGATCGCGCTCGCCGGTTTTTTACTAGTGCTGGCTGAGATGTTTCTCCGTGAGTATTTTCCGAAGAGCTCGCTACAGTTTGCCATACTGCACGGTCGAGGCTACCTGGAAAGCGCGGCCATTGCCAAAGTTGGCTATCGCCCGGGATCCGAGTTGGCCATCTGGTGCGGCATCGTTGGCGCGTCGTTAATGGGGGTTAGCGCAATTTACCCAATTCTGCGCAGATTGCGGCTATTCCGGTTTATCGCCAGCAATACGATGTGGTTCGATATTCATATCATGACCGGTGTGATGGGACCCGCCTACATCACGTTGCACTCGGACCTGCACCTCAGCAATTGGGTGTCCGTGGCTTTCTGGAGCATGGTTGTCGTCGTCGTATCTGGGCTGATTGGCCGCTACCTATATACCCAGGTGCCAGATCTACTCAACGGGCGTGAGCTTGAAGAGCTGGATCATAAACGCGCCTTCGCGCAACTGGGAAGGGAGCACCGCGATGCTGTTGTGGCTTGTGAGAACCGTTTGGCGCGCCACCAGGACCGTATCAAAGATGTCGGTAAGTCTAAGGGATTATTAGGGACGTTAGGTTGGTTGCTGCTCGAAGATGCAAAACGGCCGTGGCGTTGGATGGCCAGGCGACGCGAACTCAAACGCTTGAAGGCGCCGCGGATCGTCCGCAGAGAACTGGTCAGACGAACAGGGCGACTGATGATTATCGATCGCGTGGGCGTGATGGCATCTCAGGCGCAGCTTATCCTACACTCGTGGAAGAAGGTTCACGTTCCGTTTACCGTAATTCTTGTCATAACTAGTGCGGTACATATTTGGTATGCATTGGAGTATTCGATGTAGAGTTGTCTCCTATGAGCAAGCGATCGCTCAGTAAGACTTCTTTTCACGGGTTGACGACTTCTTTTCATGGGTTGAGGACTCATGCCGCTTTTGTCGCAGCACTCTCCTTTGTTAGTTTGGGGACTGTCGCCGAGGCTCAATTTTTAACTTCGTCGCCCGGCCCACTCAGTCGCAGTCATGCGGAATATGATGTGCAAGCGAGTTGTGCTGAGTGCCATCTCGACGGCGGTAAGGCGCTATCCAATAGCAAGTGCCTCGGTTGTCATTATCACTCAAACTTACAACGGCGAATTTCTGCGGGCAAGGGATATCATTCGACCTCTGCAGTACGCGGTCGTAAGTGTCAGCAGTGTCACTTTGAGCACAAAGGGCGCTCTTACAATATTATGGGGTGGCGGTCGATCGGATTGGGATCCAGTGGCCAGGGCTTTAACCACGACCTGGCGGGATGGAAGTTGCAAGGAAAACATGGCGCCCTTGCCTGCAAGGATTGCCACAAGAGTCGGAACCGGCAAGGACTGCGGACCCACCTGGGAGAGGATACCTTTTGCGGTTCGTGTCACAAGCAGGATCAACCCCATGGGTTTACCCGCCGAGCGATGCTGGCCTGTGACCGATGCCACACTGAGAGTGTTTGGAAACCGCAAAAGTCAAACATGCGCTTCGATCACAACAATCCAAAAGATAGCCAGATGCCCATTGAGGGCTCGCACAAAGACGTGTTGTGCGTGAAGTGTCATCCGCGGGCAAAGTTTAACTTGGATCGCGGTGGCGCGACCGATTGCAAGCATTGCCATAAATCGTCTCACTCGGGACATTTGTTTGACAAAAAGAAATGTGGACGGTGTCATTCGCCAAAATTTCGCACGCTAAAGAAATTTAGCTTTAACCATAAAAAAGGGACGGGCTTCGCGCTTGGCCCGGTCCATAAGAAGTTGAGTTGCTACCGATGCCATACCAAGGCTCGCGGTTTTCGCAAGCCGAGCAGCTCTTGCGAGACCTGCCATGCCAGCGACAATCGGCACAAAAATCGATTCAAACAGTTTGGCCGACCGCCCAAGTGCGGGCTTTGTCACCGACCCTCAACGGAGTGGAAGCCCAGCGGGTTTAATCACAATCGCCGGACCAAGTTTAAGCTCACAGCAAAGCATGCCCGGATTGCGTGTCGAAAATGTCACCGCGGTTCTAGCCCTTCAAAGTTTGAGCGTTTCAATCCTAAAACCGTTGGGTGCATGGGGTGCCACCAGCACAAGAACGTTCATGATGGCGAGTACACCGACAAGCAATGCCGAGAGTGTCACTCCCAGCCTGGAGATGTCAGACCGCCGCAGCGTGCCGTCGACAAGATTCACCATCCCCGTCGAGGTAGCTGGCCGTTGATTCGCGGCCACCGTCGCGTAAAGTGCGAGAAATGCCATACAGACAATCAGTATCGCGATACGCCCAAAGAATGTGGGACGCGTTGCCACGAAGACTCGCTTCATCAGGGCAGCCTTGGCGAGATCTGTTCGCGTTGTCATACCCCTGGGCGGTGGGACGCACCTGGGTTTGATCACGACAAGCATACCAATTGGCCGCTCAAAGGGTTTCATAAGACGGTCCCAAAATGTGCGGACTGCCACCCCGAGCGCGATTACTCCAAAACGCCAAAGAACTGCGGTGCCGCTGGCTGTCACCGCGACGACGATGTACACAAGAAAAAACTGGGCAACGAGTGTGAGCGCTGCCACGTAGAGACCGGCGAAAATCTGTTCAACCACAATGAGATGTCTCGTTATAAGTTAGACGGCGCACACCTAACGACAAAGTGTAGTGAGTGTCACCCCTCAATCACCTTCAAACCTCGACCCACAAATTGCTACGGTTGCCACCCCGAGCCCGAGATTCATAAGGGGTTGTACGGTACCCGTTGTGAAGGCTGCCATTCGACAAGCTCCTTTAAGGACATTCGCTCGTTGCACGATGTCGGTGATTTTTCCTTGCGAGGGGCGCATGATCGCTTGGCATGCCAGCGGTGTCACAAGACCAGCCGTAATCTCGCCGGAAGCGGTAACATGTGCATCAACTGTCACCGCCAGGACGACATTCACAGTAACTCGCTTTCGCCGCGCTGTGGCGAGTGTCATACACAGTGGTCGTTTGTACCCGCACGCTTTAATCATGCCCGCGTAGGGTGTAATCTAGTTGGGTTGCATCGAACACTTCCATGTTACGACTGTCACAAGACGGGCAACTTTGGTGGCCTTTCACCGATGTGCGTGAGCTGCCATCGAGATGACGCGCTTCGGGTAGCGGACCACGCGAACCGGATTGTGTGCTCGGGGTGTCACAACCCCAATGCATGGCTCCCGGAGATTCCTTATGGGCGGGAGTCTGTATGCCGTTAATCTTCCGCGTAAGTTGTGTGCTGGTTATCTTCGGTCTATTTCTTGATACGCAGACGGCGTCGGCTGAGTCTTCAACCAATGGTGCGTCTGAGCCATTTTTTACCGAGGGGCACATCTCGAGCGATACAGACACAAAGAAGTCACGTGTCTCTGGTAGTCTCGCGTCGACCTCGTTTCTTCACTACGAAGCCGCCGGTGTCTCGCAGATTGGCGGTGCAGCAGTAGAAAACGCCAGCCCGGTAAATCGGTTGTTCACCGAGCTACGTGGCCAGTTGCGCGGGGAGCGACTTGGCGGAAGTTGGGACACTCGTCTCGATGGCCGCGCTCGTTTCAATCTCGATAGTGGTATCGACAGCAACTTTCAATCGGGCACCTTTGGTAACCAAGAGTTTGAGGTGAGAGAGGCCTACATTAAGCGCGAGGGCAAAACGGTTCATTTTGCCCTGGGGCGCCAGTTTGTAACCGAACTTGCGTCATTCAAAGTGGACGGATTGCGGATCGATTTTCAAACAAAGGGGGCGTGGACCTATTTTGGCGTTGCCGGTTTGTATCCAACGCGTGGGTCTCGCTCGATTGGCGATGACTATCCCAAGTCAGTGCCAAACGTCGAGGCACCTGAAACCAAAGGAGGCCGAATATTCCCGGCCATTGCCGGCGTGGGCGGACGCTATAATTTCAAGTCTTACTACGGCTCGGTCGCGGGGTTTGGGATTAGCTCCCTGACTGATGATCAGGAGACCGGGACAACGGAGAAGCCTCGTCTTGGCTTGGCTGAGAGGGGGTATTGGCGTACCGGAAACCTGTTGGATATTTATCATCAGGCAGTCGTTGAGTTTGTTAGCGCGGGTGGTTTCCGCGTGCCGAACCTCAGCATTGGTGTCGACTATCATCCCAAGCAACAATTGCGATTTACCGCTGCGATTCATCATGTCGATACCGAAACGCTTAACGCGACGGCCCAGACACGCCTCGACCAGCCTGATCCAGTCGCCAATGCATTTGTCCAAAATAACATCACCGTTTCCAGGGTCTCCACCCAATCGCTCCGTCTGGGAGCGAGCTATGGATTCCGGAATAACCGGTTCCAGGTGTCGCTATCCGGCCAATTGCGCAATCGCCCTGAGATTACTCTGCTCCAGCTCAACAACATTGAGGTTACCGTTCCGGCGTCTCGGGCGGCCGAGATAGGCCTAGAAATTCGCGATCGTCGGTCGGTTTGGAATTTGGACGCGAGTCTCCGCTATAGCCGCACGTTTGGTATCGGGGATAATAATCTGAATCGAACCACGAGTGACCTGATTCGTCTTTCTGGCCGGCGTACATTCAAAGACTCTAAGATGGAAGCCGAGGTCGACTTGAGCTATTTGGTTAGCAACGACGAGGATCGCGGAGCCGTATGCGTAGATATTGGCAATCCACTCGATTGCTACGGCACTGCTGGGATGTACCTTTTGTCCGTGGGCGGCGTTGTGTTTTATCGGTTTCGCCCCGAGTGGTTTGTCCTTGGTAGCCTGAGCCTGGGCATACAACACATCGAAATTGTCGATCAAAACGCATCGGACCCGCAGCCAAAGATCTATATGGCAACCGGTCTTGCAAAAGTTGCTCGCCGGTTTTAGAGGCCGGCAACCTGGCACAGATCAGCCTAGGAGAATAATCCCTAGTTTTGGTTTCGCTGTGCTCCAATTTGGACGAATGGCGTCAATGTTGACGCGAAATCTTTTTTCTACGGACTGTTAGGGCCAGCGAAACTGTACATAGCAAGCTACACTGTTCGCGAACATCACAGGAGTGGATTGATGATGAATGTAACTAGAGATCTGACCCGTTGTCGTCCCGTTACGGATATTCTGTTTGTGTTTTCTGTCTTTGTCCTAATGGGCATCGGGGCGTGCGATGGCTCGGACGATGACGAGTCCGGGGTCGTCGTCGATATCGTCGTCGAATCGACAAAGATGATCACGGCTTCGGGGGGAACCGTCAGTGCTGGTGGGGCAAGCGCGGAGATCCCCAGTGAGGCGTTTTCTGCCGATACGAGCATTGCTGTGGGAGTCAAAGAAGTATCAACGGGGTTTGCGGAACTTCCCAATGAAGTGACTGAGGTGACCAAAATATTTGAGTTCACACCTCACGGGCAGACGTTTGACAAACCTACGAAAGTTCGCGTGCCAATCCCCGCGGATGCGAATCCCGAAAATTTGATTCTTGTCAAGTCACAACCCGGCGGCGATTGGGTTCAGGTTGCCGGCGCCACGGTTGTTGGCAACCACTTGGAAGCCAACGTAACCTCGTTTTCCTTTTTTAGAGGCGTTGATGGAGAGCTTTCGAATTTAGATGATGGAGACGACCAGGATAATGATTTCGTTTGCAAGAAGGCCGAAGAGAGTTGCGGGAAAGAAATCGGGCGCTGCTGCGAAAAGCTTCTATGCCGCGATCAATTCTGCATTCCCGAGAGCCTTCTAAAATAGCTTTCGTAGCGTTTAGCGTACGCCCCACATAAAGGCGTCGCTCCATCCGAGGGTGTCGTCTCCCCAGCACGCATAATAACAGCGACTAGAATCTCTCCCCGAGGCGATATGCGTGTATGAGAATAGGTGCCGTATCGTATTGGCGCCATCTGTGTTGTTGATCCGCGGCATAGAAAAACCGCGAATCAAATTGCAATTGTCGCCGGGGTCCGCGCTGATGCCTGCGCACGCTGTGATATCCTGGCCGCAAACATCATCACCCTCATTGCCAGTGTTGGCAAGGCCAATATTTCCATCTTCGATAAACCGCAATAGTTGGTCGGTTTCGCCAACAAACACATCATCTAGATCTTTTGTCGTGACATAAACCGCTAGAGGGCTGGATACAGAGTGGCAACCCGCGTCAAATGCCGTGGCATCGACAACATCCTGAAACGATGGCCCATTGGCAAATACGACGCGTATTACGCTTTTGCGGTCGGCATCCTCGATACCGTTTTCAAACGCGTTGCCAATTTTGCCCCACTCTACATTGGTGAGGGGAGCAAAGTGCTGCCAGGCGAGCTCGTGCTTGCCGGATTTACGATCGGTATACGGGCCGATCGTTCCACGCCGGCTTGACTCCATAGTTCGCTATTGGATGTTCCGTCGGGAATGTCATATCCCCCGCGATTTTTCCAAACAATGGTCCAACCGCCACCGAGGGTCGTCATGTCGCAATAGGCAGTAAAAGCAGGTTTTGTTAAGTCCGGTTGAATGACATAGTATCCGTCCCCAGTTTGGCCTGCGTAGGAAAACGGTGCATTGGGATTGCGGTAGTCCCGACACGTTGCTGCGACTCGGCCGTCTTGATATTGCCCAGGCTGCGTCGCAGAAAGTGTGCCGACGATTTCGATCGTGCAGGTTGGACAGTCTTTGCTTTGAATGCAGCTGCCGTTGAGAGACTCTTGCCCATCTGGGCAGTCATCCTCGACAGAGCCGCAAGCAATCGACAAAGTTGCCAAAGACGCAAATAATATCGTGGCATGTTGGGGATAGAGAGCCATAACGTGTTCTACCACGGAGCACGCAGGAGTTGTCCAGCCAAAACGGTCGCCTGGACGAAGCGTGGGTCGTTTTTCGGGCAAGTCTCTGTCTCCATGATATCCTGCGTATATGTCTCATCGTATGGTGCGCTGGCGAACAGCGAAATCGATGTCCGAGGTGCGTCCTTCTTATCTCTGTGCGGTTTTTGCTGTGATTGGTTGGCTATTATTGGCGACTCCGTCGGTAGCAGCGCAGGAGAGCAACGAGGTCATTGTGAAGGAGATTGTCGCTAAGATTAACAGGGAATATCCGAGACATTCACTAAAGCCTTGGCAGCTCAGGCGGTTTGTCCAGGGGAGCCGGATCGTGGCGGAACACTATGGCATGCGCGAGAAAAGCCACCATATCCGCTTTGCTGCAATTGCCTGGAAGTTGGGGAACCTTGGGCGAAAAACATTGTTGTGATTGCGTCTGCGTCGGGTTGCTTCATTGCCGGTGGATTCAGGTGGTTTGCAATGGCCAGTGCCGGGAATGCACTCGAAGGTGGGGACGTAGAATGCAAAACGCTGCGAATGTTTTTCGCACAAAGGTTTGGAGCATCTGCGGCAACGATGCGGGGTGAGCGCATCACAGTACACGCATGTTTCTCGATATGGTGTCGTTCGGTACGATATGCCTTACTACTATACGCTGCCAATGGTCGTTGGCAAGCGAATTATATCGAGCGCCGACGGTAGCCAAACAGGCGTACGCGTTTTGTGTAGAGATCGATAAGGAAAAGAAACGCGACAAATAGGAGAACCCACGGCCATAGATCTTTGGTAAACGAAATCGTTTCATTGTTTGTTTGCCAAATCTGTTTTGACGTTGGTGTGTTGGTGCCCCCGGTAATTGTCGCAGTTTCTCGCAATATTTTCTCATTTGCAGAGGTTCGCAGGTATTCGGTCGGATAGGGGAGAGCAACTGCTCCCTTGGATTCAGCAACTTTTTGGGTTCCCCGCCTGTGTACGGCGGTTAAATTAAAGCCGCCGTATCGGGTAATCAGAAAGTCGGCTGCGTATTGTCCCGCAGCAGTTTGTTTCATGGGAATGGTCTGCTTGGGGTATTTTCCGCTAGGATCGGAGATTACGAGCTCAGTGTCGAGCTCGTTTACAAACTGGTCATCGCTATCGATAGCATCGACTAGAATATGGGCTCGGCGCCCACGAATTTTCGATAGGACTTTATAACCATCGTAGGTTTTTTGTCGCATCGAGGTACGGACGACCTGTGCCCAAAATTTCGAATATCCGCTCCACCGCACCCAGTCGACACCCCAGCGGTTTTTTACGTCACTGGTCCAGGCGACGCTAGTTCCAGAGCCCAGTCGCCAGCGAGCGAGAAGGGGTTCCCCTAGGTCACTGATGAGCACAATGTCGCTTTTTGGTTTGGGTTTTGTGGAAACGTAGCCTCGGAGTGTCGGTGCGCTGCCAACTCGTGTTCCCTCAATCATATCGACGCGTTTGGCAACATGCACCTCAACAAAGTCTTCGACGAGTGGCGATTTTTGGGCTTCTGTTGTCTCACGCATAAATATCCGTGGCAGTTGAGCCAGGTCGTCCGTCATGATCGACCGACCTCCTCCGTTGGATGCAATCAGCTGAAGTAGGCTGCGATCTGCGTTGCCAATTCCAACAGCGGATACGGTGATTCGCGATGAGCGCATTTCTCGGCACAATTCGGCAATCCCGTTGGTTGAGGCTTGGCCATCGCTGAGCAAGATTACATGTTTTACCTTCGCATTCGCTGTTTGCAGAACCTCGTATGCTTCTCGCAGGGCGGGGTAGATATTGGTCCCGCCCCCTGAGCGAAGCTTAGAAATGTCGCTCGAGATGCGCATTCGGTTGGCGGCGCGCTGCAGCCGGACGATTGTTGTCGGGCGGTTGTCAAACGCGACGACAGCGATGAGGTCTGATCGGGATAGGACCTCGGTGGTCGCACGTGCTGAAGCTTTGGCGGCCTCCATTTTCGGACCTGACATGGAGCCCGATCTGTCGATGAGAAGAACAATCGCAATACTGGGTTGTTCGCGACTTTTTTCGGAGTCAAACCGGACGGGCATGATCTTTTCCATGCGGGTTCCCTGGTAGCCACCAGAGCCAAACGAGTCTTCACCGCCGGCGACAATGAGTCCACCGCGGTGATTACGCACGTAGTTTTCTAGGGCGGACATTTGCGCAACACCGATGAAATGAGAGGCAATGTCCGAGACGATCACGAGGTCGTATTTTAGCAGGTCGGAGACTCTGGGGGGCAGGCCTCTGGGACCGCGGACCTCGACGCCAATATTTTGCTTTTCGAGGGCGTTTTGCAGGTACCAGGATGAGCCAGGACTACGCGCACGCCCTCCCTCGACGTAGAGGATCTGCGGCTTTCCTGTGACGGGTGCAGTCATCATCGCCGCGTTATTCCGTTTTTCGGTGTCGTTTTTGGGGTCAACAAGCCGAACGCGGTAGCTCACAAATCCGGCTTGTTTCGCTTGGCTTTTGAACGTGACGGTGTTTTTCCCTTCTTGAAGTTTGACAGTAGATTTGGGCTCCAAAGGATTCGGGGCGCCATTTTGCGATAGGGCCAATGTGACTTCTTCTTCGTGGGTTGACCACACCTCTGCGCTTACATGGAACGGCTGATTTTGCTTGATATTGCCTGGCAGCACGAGGGAGAGGACCCGGATCTCTTTGGTTCTGTTGCGTGGAAATGTCTTCCACGACACGCGAACGCCGAAATCGTGCGCACGATACGCCTCATTGGAAATGTCCCCAAGAGTTTGGTTTCCGTCACTGATGATAACCATTCTCGGGACATAACCATCAGGGTAGAGACCGTATCCGAGTTGCATCGCTGCCTGAATATCTGTGCTTTCGTCTGCTCTTGTGTCGTCTTTGTGACTGTGCCTGGCTACCACAAACTTGTTATCTTTGATCACAACACGTTTGGGGTGCTCGGCAAAGGTAATGGCGTAGAGCCGGTCTTCTTCGCCCTTCTCGTGATTGATCTCATCTAGGTAGGAGCGTGCATCTGCGAGTTGTTTGTCGCTAATCGATGCACTTACGTCGATCAATACGACAGTCGCTAATTTCGTATCTGTTGTTGTCTGCACCGGGCGAGCGAGGGCGACAGCAATGCCGGCGATCACAAGCGACCGAATCGTCCCCTGGAGCCAATTTTGTTTGACATTGAGATCGGTAAGGGAGACCTTTGTAAGCAGGTATAGCGTCGGGATGCATGCAATGAGATACAACCACGCTGGGGAAAGGAGTGTGATTGGAGTTTCCCCTCTAGATATAGTGAGGGGTTGACTTGCCGGCTCGATTGTCAGGTTTACGATCGTGACGATCATTGCGGTTGTGGCGGCGGCTACTGCGAATGCAAAAATCGTCGATTTGCTGACAAGGCGCATGGTTACACGGTGATGCGGCGCAGGTAGGTGAGCCACTCGATTCCAATCAGAATCAAGGCCGTCAGCGCAAGATAGAGCCAAAGTGTTTGCCGATTGGATCCGCCAAGCACGGCTGGGGCGGCTATGGTTTTGCCACCAAGTATCAGTTGTTTGCGAGGGGCAATATTGGATTCCTCGGGACTAGAGAGGTTTGTCGCAATTTCGAAGTTTGTCTCTCCCATTGGCGACTCATTTGTCGGTAACACAGCGGTAATCGTATGGACACCGACCTCAGTGCTAAAAACACTGACGTGGTTGTCTTGCAATATGGCGGGTTTGACCTGATTGCTGGGTGTACGGATGGTTGCCGTCGTTGTTGGTTGATTTGTCTCCTGCTTTTCTGATTGGGCATTTTTGACTTCCAGAGGGACGAGGAATCGACGCCCAGTTGGGTAGGTGGTGATGAGATCGGTGCTGTCGCCCGAAAACCACTCTAGAACGTTGGAAAGAAACAGCGGAAAGGCAACACGCAGGGTTAGGTCTGTGCCTCCGAGGCTAAAGCCAACAGCGACAAATTTTTTACCCTTTCGAGCCCCCGCAGCGATAATCGGTGCTCGGATCGATTTCGCCAAGGTAACGTCGCCTATGTTGCTGTCAACCTTGAATACCGAGGTTTGATCAATGTTCACATTGCCAAGAATCGCCCAACGCATGACGAGATGGTTGTTATTGACGGCGGTAATGCGCGGGCGTTTGAGGCGTCTCTGAATTGGGATCGGGCTGTTTGCTTTATCGGGATTAAAGTACAGGGCGTGTTGGCTTGGAGGGTTTTTAGGCGTGTAGTCGTCAAACATAATGACGTCATGTTCGCTCGCTTGCCCGGTCTTTATGTAGTCTTCGTATTCTACGGGAGTGAGTTTGTCTACGGTCGTATTTTGGTAGACGAGCAATGCACCTTCAAGATAGAGATTGTCGTTGGTGACGACCAAAACGCGTTGCTTTGATCGCTGTGGCAATAGTGCATAGGCGGTGTCGTCAACCGGAAAAACGTCATCGACCGGAAAAACGTCATCGACTGGAACAAACTCGTCTGGGTTGGTGCCAACAGAGTGCGCTTCGTTTGGATGATTGCGACGTGTCAGGCTCGCCCGGATTTGCCGGCCCTGGTCAGCGCTAATGTCTCGATAGATAGACTTTTTTCGCTCGCCACCAGCGAGGGAGATGGTTTGTACATCGATCGGCAACCCATCATTGGAAATGACTAGCTCTCGCGTTGCTGGCTCGGTGCCGAAGTTCTGTACTTCAATATAGACTTCATAGGACAGCTTGTTGGTGATGTAGCGACGAACGTTGAATGCCACGATCCCCATATTTTTGGAGCTAGTACCGATCGGGAGATAGCGCATATCAATTCCGCTCAGGTCGATTGTGTCCAGCGTTTGCTCTGTTGCGCGCCTGGGATCCCAAATGACCGTTTTTAGATCGGCGGCTGGATACGCGCCGTCGCCGATCAGAATGATCGTTGGATTTTGCCTATCGTGGAGCGCGTCGGCGGCCGCGGATAAGGCTCGGCGGAAGTCGGCGGAAGTGTCTGTAGCAGTTACCTTTCTAATAATTGATTTTAGCTGCGCTTTGTCCGTCGAAAATCGACTGAGTGGTGTTGTTTGGCTATCCATTCGCATGATCATTGCCGAGTCGCCACTTCCAAGCGAGTCCAGCACCTCAATCGCAGTCTGTTTGGCAGACTCTATCCGTGTTGTTGGTTTGGTGGATGTTTTTGGACTGTTGGTAGGCGATCCGTCGAGTGCTTTCATCGAGGCAGACATATCCATGATGATAATAACACTGCGGGCTTCCTTATCGGCGCTGCCAAATTGGGGGCCCAAGACAGCGATCAAAAGCAGAGAAAAGATTAGCAACTGTAGCAGTAAGGAAAGAATTCGGCGAAGATTTCGCCACCAGGCGGTGGTTTGACGTTCTTTTAGGACACGGTTCCAAAGCATCGAAAACGGTACTTCAAACTGGCGCCGACGCATCTTTAAGATATAGGCGACGATCACCAGCCCGCCGATTACCGCGGCGGAGATCCCAACGGTCGCTGCCGAAATGGGGATAGTAAAACTCACCGAAGAAATCCGCCTTTGCGAAAGATTCGCAGGACGAGCTCGTCAAAGGCGACGCCAGTATGGGTTCTAAAGTAGGGGAGTGCCCGCGATGTGCAAAAATCCGACAGCGAACTGCAGTAGGCTTCGTGTTCGTGTCGATACGCCTCGAGTAGTTTTGGTGTGATTGTGACTTCTTTTTGTTGCCCGGTTTCGCAATCTATCAGGGCCACATCGCCCTGCAACTGGGGATTTACCTCGCGTTCGTCGTAGATTTGCAGGACAAAAGGCTCAAATTTGCGATACCGCAGAGTGTTGAGCCCGTCCGAAAATCCTTCCGCGTCGTAGTAGTCTGAAAGGACGACGACTAGGCCGCGACGTTTGGCTTGATGGACAAACTTGCCGAGACAACTGCCCAGGTTCGTGGTGCCACCGACGTTCACGTTGCGGAGAAAGTCGAAGACTTTAAAAATTCGCCCCTTCCCTCGGGCGGGCGGGAGCCGGCTATGGAGTTCGTCTGAAAATGGAATGATGGCGACCCGGTCGAGGTGCGCAAGGCCAATATATGCAAGGGCTGCGCATACTTGCTTTGCGTAGCGCAATTTTCCTGGATTGCCGATCGACATCGACTGAGAGCAATCTAAAAGCAGGTAGATGTGCAGGTCTTCTTCTTCTTCAAACAAACGGAGAAGAAGTTTGTCGATGCGACCGTAAAGGTTCCAGTCAATGTAGCGAAAATCGTCTCCCCATGTATAACGGCGGTGGTCGGCAAATTCGATCCCGGATCCAACTTTTCGCTTTTTTCGCTCGGCCTTTAGATCTCCTGTAATGATTTTGCGGGAGATGACATAGAGGTACTCGAGTTTCTTCAGAAACTCTTCGTCGAAGAGTTCTCCTTGGTCGGAAGTGTCACGGGTTAGGATTGCCACTTGTGGATCCGGTATTGCTAGGGGGTGTTCCTATTATGCCAGTGCCTCCAGATAAACACATGGCCAGATATTGATAAGAAACCAGCCAGGGAAGGCGAGAGGAGGGAGCATAGTTGTTCTACGTGACTGACGAACAACGCTCCCTGCGGTTTTAGGTGCTTATCTGGTGGTACATTCATAATAGGGACACCCCTTGTGCTGTTGGCGTTGGTTTAGGGGGTGACGGGCGTGTGTTTGAGGACGTCGGAAATGATTTCGTCTGGGTCGATTCCCTCTGCTTCTCCCTCAAAGCTGAGGATGAGTCGGTGGCGCAAGGCAGGGACCGCGACGTTTTGGATGTCGTCTGTTGCCACGGCATAGCGGTTGTCAAGGAGCGCCAAGATCTTTGCACCAAGAATAATCGCTTGTACGCCGCGGGGAGAGGAGCCGTATCGAACATAGGATTTGGTCATCTCGGTTGCCTCTTTGTTCTCGGGATGTGTTGCTTGCAGTAGTCGAACCGCATAGTCCTGAACGTCCCGCGTCAGGGGTACTTTTCGTACCAGTTCGCGCATCTCGATCAAGCGATGGGGTTCAATGACGGATTGTACTGTTGGTTTGCGCGCCGCTGTCGTTCTGTCGAGGATGGTGTGGAGCGCCTCACTGTCGGGAAATCGCACACGGAGTTTGAAGAAAAAGCGGTCCAGTTGTGCTTCTGGGAGTGGGTAGGTCCCCTCCATTTCCAGGGGGTTTTGTGTCGCAAGGACAAAGAAAGGTTGATCCAAGGGGTGGGTTGTTTTGGCAATCGTGACAGAGCCTTCTTGCATCGCCTCCAGTAGTGCTGATTGTGTCTTGGGAGTTGCTCGGTTGATCTCATCTGCCAGGACAATGTTGGCGAAGATAGGGCCGCGTTGAAACTGAAAGCGTTTGCCACCCTGCTGATCTTCGACAATCACGTTTGTTCCTAATACGTCTGCCGGCATGAGATCAGGGGTAAACTGGATGCGTGAAAACGTCGCATTGATGCAAGATGCCAACGTGCGCACGAGCATCGTTTTTCCGAGGCCTGGGACTCCCTCGAGAAGGGTGTGGCCGCCGCCAAGAATGCTGGTGATCACACCTTTGACGATTTCATCTTGGCCGACGATGGTCTTGGCGATCTCGTCTCGGAGCGATTTCAGGTCTTGACAGAAGTCCTGAATGCTCGCTTCGATGTTTGCTGTCATGCTTGTGTTTGGATCAGTGGTTTGATTTGCTGCTGCGCTTTGTTTGCTCATGAGGATGCCAGTCGCTGAGTTCGTTAGCCAAGCTAGTTAGAACGGGGTTTGATCTTTTGAAAATATTTTTTGATGTAATATTTGTATCCCGGTGGGACCTTCTCTGTTTGCATGACGTCTTCGACCACTGTCTTGTACCGGGCGAAAACTTTGCGATAATGAACATTGGAAAACCCCTTTTGAGCTGCCGAGAGAATGGTCTCGCGTGTACCGGGACCACGGCCATGGACGCCCGAGACAGAAGTGTCTTTGGTTGGTTTTGCCTTGGGGGTGGCGTCACCGAGCAAATCGGGGTCATGTTGGTCACCGTAGTGGTCGCCACCAGGCCGTTTTCCGTTTTGTCCCGGCTGTCCGTTTTGTCCTGGTTTTCCGTTTTGTCCCAGCTGTCCCGATCTCTGGCCGGGTTTCCAGGCAGAGCGCTGTCCTTTTTGTCCTTGCGCCCGGCGGCGAAAGTCGCGTTTCCGGCGATTTTTGCCAAATAAGTCTTTGGGACCGCGTTTTCCCTTCTGTTTGGCACGGCGCATCGCTTCCTTTAGATCTTCGAGCTGCGAAGCGACCTTTTTTTGCGTTGCAACTTTACGCACGTCTCGATCGACCTGACCGGTGTCTTCGGCGGCGTCACGCATCGTGCGTGAGGCCTGTTTGCGATTCTGTGGTGTATTGTTTTGTTGCATCTGCTTTGCTGCCCGTTTCATATTACGATGCAGCCGCTTTAGGCGGCGCTTCTGTGCTGCCTGTTGTTGCTGTTTTTCTCGTTCGAGGCGTTTGAGCCGGCGCTCTTTATCTTTGAGTTGACGGGTGAGTAGACGTTTTTCTCGCGGGCTCTGTGTTTTTTCAAGCCTACTGCGGAGTTTGCGAATATCGGATTTTTGTTTTTCGATCGCCTTCTGATTGTTCTCGTCGCGTTGTTGCTTCAGTTTTTCGAATTTGTCTGCGCTTTTTTCAAGTGCTTTGGCGATCGCTTTTCTGTCTTTTTCGGCGAGTTTTTCGGAGTCGATCTTTTTGGCAAGCTCCTCCATTTGTTGCTTTGCTTGTTCCAAGTTGCCGGCGGTCAACGCTTTGCCGAGCTGCCGGGTTTGTTTGGTTTTTGTCAGCTCTTTGCCTGTTTGCTTTAGATCTGCGAGAGTCTGCTGAGGGCTCGGATCACTGCCCTGTTTGTATTGTTGTTCTAAATCGGCAAGCTGCCTGAGTAGGTCTGATTTGGTTAGCTCTCCTCGTTGCATTTGCGCGAGAAGTTGGTCCAATTTGTCGATAAGCTTTTGTAAATCTTTGTCTTTGGACTGTTTCGCTTCGCGGCGGAGTTCACGCAGGAGATCGTCGACGTAGTCTAGGTCGTCATCAGCAAGCAGAGCTGGTTTTTCTGGGTTCTGACGGCCTCGCCTGGGGATATCAATGTTGAGTGTGCACCGATTGTCGCCACATTGGAGACGGTATTCGCGCGCACCTTGAACGCGATGTTTTGCGATTCGGATCGCGGTTGCGAGTGTGCCCCCGGTGCACGGCATTCCGGCTTTGTCGGGTTTGCAATCTGCGCCCGGAATGTAAGTTAGGCGATAGCTTCCTGGGGGCAGGCTGAGTTGGTAGGAGGCGAGGCCGGAGGCGCCAAGAGGGATCGTATGGGTTTGAACCGGGGCATTGTTGCCAGCGGATTTATTGCTTGTGGGCGCGGTGGTCTCCAATCGAATCTGTCCACGATCGATGGTTGTGTCTGGAAGTGATCCCTTGGCTAAGGTGATCGCGCCGGAGACGAGCAAGGACTGCATGCTGCTTGGTTCAATGTTCAATCCGGAAAGCGCTGCACACACAACGCCAAATATTGCAGCAGCTTTTGCGTCTTTGGGGAGTTTCCACGGCGCTGCTGCGCGGATATCAGCTTGGCCGACACGCTGGATTGCGTCCTTGATGGCAGCGCCCATGAGTGCGATGGTTTGTTCTGGGACCTGGGGTTTGCTGGCAAGGGTTTGCTCAAATGCGCAAGCGGTTGCGAGACGGTCGGCCAAGTTGGATGCTCGATCCAGTCGTGATGCGACAAGGAGCGCGGGGATTCGTTTGACTGCTGCCAGGAGTGCCACGCCGCCAATGATGGCAACTGCGGCGAGGACAAGGCCGAGTGCGAATGTTGCGGAGAGGTGACCGCGGCGAAACAGGAATACAGTCACGAGAATGAGCACTGCTGAAAGAATCGATGTCGTAACTGCGGACTCTAGGGCGCGTTGGATTCGCAGGCGTCTTCTGGTTTGACGGATAACGCTATGGATTGATGCTGTGTCGAACATGGAATCCCCACTCAGTGTAGCACTGTCATGTAACCTGTGAATGAGGCGGCACAAAACGAGCTGAGTATGTCTGAATGCGTCAATGTCGGGCGGATATCCTACCTACTTTGAGAAATCGAGTGATCGCGAGCGGTGTATGGCAGCGGGACAGGGTGCTGATACCCTCAAGCATGCGCGCGCAAGTTCCTTGGGAGCGATCGCGCAGGAGATCGAGGAGATACCGGGAATCAGGGGTGTGCGCTGCGAACTGCGCGCGGATCCAGTTCTTGTCCAGGTGCTTGTTCGCACACGATCGAGGAGATATTGGACAGGGGGACAGGTTCCTATAGGGCAGGTCTCCCATGAGGAGGTGAATGTTGGTCAAAGGAGTTGTTGCTAGGGGTGAGTTGGTGGTTAGAGGGTGAATGAGACTAAGGTGAATTTGTTGGAGTCGGTATTTTCGCGGACGAAGGAATGTTTGGCTCGCTCGGTGGGCAGGATGGTGCGCAGGGTTGGGACTCTTCCTGACTCGGTGATGACAAAAAACTTTCGTCCTTTTGCGCTTTCTCGGTTGAGATAGGCGAGGAACGCTTTGTTATCGATGTTTTTGAAAGCGGTTTGGGTATCTTTGGTTTGGCCCCAGATCTCATCGCCAGTCCAAAAATTTTCCCCGCGCCAGTAGAGTTGCCACGCGATCAGGCGATCAGCGTTGACTTGCTGCCATGCTTTTTGTGGTTGCTCCTGTTGTGGCAATGTCGGCAAGGCTATCAGTTCGTGTATGCGGTGCTGTTCACCGGCTGGAAGTTGTATCCAAAATCGATGGTCATCGATCTGCGAGACCGTTCCTGAGAGCGTTATTCGATGGAGTGGTTCTCCGAAGTCGATGATTTCGATGTGGATTGTTTTCGGCTGGCCGACTCGAAGGGAATCGGGGATGAAGCTATCGATCGGATATTCGCCGGAAATTTGTCGCCATTCTTTTTGAAACTGCCTCAGGCTGTAATACCGCAAGTCGATGCCATGAATGCGGCGTTGCTTGTAGTAGGTGACAATGGCAGAGCGCTGGCCCCAATGCTCCCCAGCATGTTTCATGTACCCGTTCATGGTCCAGTATGCGAACGAAAGACTAAGTGCGGCAAATGCGATGAGCGCATAGTGTCTCATTCCATGGACCAGGAAAAACGGCAATAGCGTCGCCAGCACAGCGGCGAAGGCGTAAAATACGTTTGAGAGGTCGATGCTCCAAGGGGCGTTGCTTGGCCATGGTCGGTTGTAACGGTAGACAAATAACTCGATGATCTGTTTGTGTTCGGCGGCAAAATCCCAAGCGATGAACAATACGATTGCGATTGCAGCTGCAATCATGGGACCGCGGATTTGCACGCGGTCGCCGAGAAGATCATGAATCCATAGTGCGATCATGATCCCCAGCGGTGGGATTGCGGGAAAGATGTAGTGATGGAACTTTGTTTCAACCGCACAGAACAGTGCAACGCTGCTGATGGCCCAGATTCCGATCAGCAGTCGAACACTATTCTTGTTTGTTTGGTGCCTAAGTTGGAAAAGCAAACCGGCAAAGGCGGCAGGGAGGAAGGCGATCCACGGCCACATGCCAATACCGATTTGAGAAGCGAAGTAATCGAAGGTGCCTCGGTCTCCATGAACGCCAAATGCCGCACGGCGCCAAATGTGCGTTCCAAAGTATTCGTTGACAAAGGTCGTGCCATCGCGAAGCGCCATGGCGAAGTGCCATGGAAACGCAATCAGCAGCGCAATCCAAACGCCCCGTGGGATCTCAAGGGTTTCGAGTTGTCGCCATTGGCCGGTGATCGCGACATAGAACAGGCAAACGACCATTGCAAGGCCAACGGCCGGGGGCCCTTTGGCCAGGACACTGAGGCCAATAAAAAAGAAAAACCATTGCATGTAGAGCTGCCGGGGGGTGATGCAAGGCTTCCGCCATGGCCAGATTCCGGGTTCAAGCGGTGGCCACAAAAGGTAGATGAGCGCCCAGCAAATTGGTCCCAAAAGAACACATGCGATTGCGGAGGATAGTTCCCACCCAGCAGGCGAATACTGGGCGATACACAAGGCCCCAAGTACCCATCCTATGGATACGGCCAGGATACGCCAGAACTGGGTCCAACCATAAAGCACAACGAGCCCAGCGACCATGATTGTCGGCACCACAAGTTCGGGGCGTGGAAAGCGTATGCCGAGTTTGGGATCGGTGGCAAAGCTGATGGCGTAGTAAAGTATTTGCCAGCCGACAAATCCGGTCACAACGATTGAAAAGATATGGTGGCCACTGATTTTTCTCCATAGGAGACGGTTCGTGGTGTGTGTGCCTTCGTCGTGCATCGCCATAGCAAAGCACGCCATGGCTCCCATGAGACAACCGACCATTGGCATGTCGGTAATTGCTTGGCGGGCGATTAAAAAGTAGGTCGGTGTGGTGAGCAATACGATTGTTGCAAGCCAGGCCGCACGGCGATTGATGAGCTGTCTGAGCATCCACCACAACAGCACGATGCCCAAAACGCCGAAAAGTGCAAACGGCAACCGGACGGCAAATACGACCCCGGCGCTAGAGACCATTTCGCCGGAGTACCCGCCTGAAGCGGCATAGCCCAAACTTCGTAGGCTCGCGGCTATCAGCCAAAAAGAAAGCACTGGTTTTGAGCGGAACCCCTCGTTTTGCCATTGGGTATGGATGAGATCGTCATCGGCTAGCATACGACGAGCAACCTCTGCATAGTGGGTCTCCCACGGATCGACCAATCCATAGTTGCCGAGCCCTGGAAGCAATACCGCCGCAGCAACGATAACGACACAGGCTAGCTCCCAGCGTTTGGTTGTATTTGGGTTGCGCGTTGGTGCGGTATGCGACTCCACGAAAGCAGGCTAGCGTGTGGCCCGGTATAGGTAAAGTTGTCTGTTTTGGGGTAAGGTAGCAGTGTGGCGAAGCATCCCGATTTATCCGCAGCTGCAGAATCCTTACCGTTGTCAATTTTTGCCCGCCTGTACCAGCGGCTCGATCGATTTGAAGGGGATGTAATTCCGCTTCAGATTGGTGACACCTATTTGTCTCCGCCCCAGCGGGCCCGTCTCAGCGCGCTCGACTTTGACGTCACGGATGGAGGTCGAGGGTTTTATCGTTACGCCAAGCCGACGGGGGAGGAACCACTCATACAGGCATTGGTGGAAAAGCTGCGGACAACCAACCAGATGGGCGCGGTGGCACCGGAGAATATTCAGGTAACCTGCGGTGCGACACATGCACTGTCCTGCGCGATCCGGGCGACCATGGATCCTGGGGACGAAATATTATTGCTCACGCCGTATTGGCCGCTGATCCGCGGTATTGCTAGGTCTGTCGTCGTCCATCCCGTTGAAGTCCCGTTTTCCCAAGCGGTATTGCATCGCAAACAACTCGATATTGAGGCACTGATCGAGAAGTTTGTCACGCCGCATACCTCCGCCATTTATCTATGCAATCCCAACAACCCCGATGGGCTCGTTTTGGAACGGTCGGTCTTAGAAGCAATTGGTAGAGTTGCGCAACATCACGGATTGTGGGTGATCTCAGATGAGGTGTACGAGCTGTTTACTTACGATGGGCGGCAACATGTCAGTGTTGCGAGTTTGCCCGGAATGGCAGAACGGACGATGACCACGTTTTCGTTCTCTAAGAGCTACGCTCAGGCCGGGTTGCGCGTTGGTTATGTGACGGGGCCAGAGTCGGCAATTGCCGCTGTGCGGAAGATCTCCAATCACACAGTTTACAACGTTCCGCGCGCAATGCAGCGTGCGGCGCTGGCGGCGCTGGAATTTGGCGACGAATTTGTTCGTGAAGCACGGGCACGCTATCAGCACGTTAGAGACCTCGCGGTGGCTACGCTCGATGTCCCGACCGGGATCCCCCAGGGCAGTACCTATTTGTTTGTCGATCTCAGCGAATGGGTCGGGCCAAACGAGGACTCTTGCTTGCAGGTCTTGGAGCGACTGGCAGAGGTTGGGGTCCTGCTGGCGCCTGGCGCTGCGTTTGGCGAGCGCTATGCAAACTGGGCCCGTTTATGTTTTACCGCGGTTCCTGAGGCGCGGCTCCGCGAGGGAATCGAGCGGATCAATCGGTCTCTCTCGGGAGGGGGACGGATCTAACTTTCGCAACTTTTGGTACCAAAAGTTGCGAAAGTTAGATCCGTCCCCCCGAGTTTCACACTTGTGCTACACATCGCAGGTGGGCGAGTGGACGGTGATAGGGGTTCTCGAGTGGACGGAGGGGCGATTCTCCCAAGCTGGAATTCCATCGGCGCGGGTGGATGCACAGGTGCTACTGGCGCACGTATTAGATTGTGACAGGATATCGTTATATATGAACTTTGATAAACCAATGGCTGAGGATGAACTCGCTCGCTATCGGGGATTGATTCAAAAGCGCTTATCCGGACAACCCGTTGCTTATCTTGTCGGGAAAAAGGAGTTTTGGTCTTTGCCCTTGCAGGTGGACAAACGCGTGTTGATTCCCAGGCCAGATACCGAGACGCTTGTCCAGGTTGTCTTAGATTCGGTAAAGGATCGGCTCGCTACGATTCGGATTGCGGATATCGCCACTGGTTCTGGCGCAGTTGCGATCGCCCTAGCGAGTGAGCTCGCCAATGCGGAAGTGGTCGCGACTGATGTTTCCCAGTCCGCATTGGTTTTGGCCCAAGAGAATGCTCAGATTCATGGTGTCACCGATCGCGTACAGTTCTACTGTGGAGATCTCTGCGACGCGATCCCAGGCGATGACCGGTTTGATATGGTGGTTTCAAACCCGCCCTACGTGACCACCGCCGAGATCGCAGATCTCAGTGCTGAGGTGAGAACTGAACCCAAACTCGCTTTGGATGGCGGGGAGGACGGTCTGGACCTTGTACGTCGACTCATCAAGCAGGTCGGTGCGTGGATTCACCCCGGCGGGTTCCTCGCATTGGAGCACGGATACAACCAGGGCGCTTCCGTTAGAGAATTGATCGCGGCCGAAGGAGGCTTCGAACCAGCCGAAACGAAACAGGACCTCGCCGGCTATGACCGCGTCACCCTAGCCCGCCGCACGTGAATCAAGAGCCAGACAGACCGACAATCGGTTATAGGAGGCTGGTGTGAAATGAGCGAGGAGCCCGAGATGCGAGGCGGAGCGAGAACCGGATCGCCTCCCCCCTTCTGATTTACAACGGAGGGCCAAGCCCCCCGTACTTTTGGTACGTGAGAACCGGAAGCGGAGCGACAACGTCGCAGATCGGAGCCCGCAGCCGTTTCACACCAGCCTCCTAGAAGTTGCGCCTGCTGGGTGTGGGTGATAGCACCCCGATAGACTATGGTGGCAGAGAAACCAGGCCCGCCTTCTCAAGAAGCAGCCAAGGCAGGGCGCGGGGTGTTGTATATCGCCTTTGCAAAATTCTATTTTATGGTCGCTGGCGCGATCATAGAGTTTCGGCTGCCAGCGATCCTGACGAATACTGTTTTTGGAGCGTATGCGGTGGTTGCGTCGGCGGTCTCGCCGCTGAATAACGTACTCATCACAGGAACGATCCAAGGAGTATCTCGCTTTGTTGCCCAGTCGCCGGAGCGAGCTCGCGAGATTCAGCGTGCTGGCTTTCGTATGCATCTCTGCGTCGGTCTTCCGATTGCGGCGGTGTTCATTGCTGCATCTCCGCTGTTGGCTCGCTTTTTTCGCGATACTTCCAAGACCGGGCCGTTAATGGTAGCCGGGTTGATCATTGCGGGGTACTCGATATACGCGGTGTTTGTTGGCACCGCCAATGGGCGCCAAGAGTTTCGCAAACAGGCCTCACTTGATATCACGATGGCGACTCTGCGCGCGGTTGGTATTCTCGGACTATCCGCGGCAGGGTTTGGCTTATATGGGGCGATCAGCGGCTGGGTCATTGCTGTGTTTGTCATCTTGATCGTGTCTTCGTTTGTTGTTGGTATTCCGGGGCGAAGAAAGAGATCGGAGAGCGCAACACCTCTGTTTGGCTTTTTTTTTCAAGTGGCTTTCTATCTCATCCTACTAAACTTGATCATGTTTGCGGATCAGTTGTTGATAAAGCGAATGACCACAGCGTCGTTTGCGTTTCGCTATGACGAGCTACGTGCGATATTTTCAGGTACTGTTCCAACTTGGTTTGCGCCGATGATCGATAAGGTATTTGATCCTTCGATGGCTGCTGATGGGCAGGTTGGGTACTATCGGGCAGTTCAAAATCTAGCTAGGCTTTCTTATCAGGCGATCATCGCGGTTACGTTTGTTATTTTTCCCCTGATCTCGCGCACCACCTTTACCCAAGAGGAGGATGCTACGCAACGGTATATCCGTACGACAATGCGTTACTCCTTGATTGCTGCCGCAGCAATTGGGACCGTATTTGCGGCCAATCCTACGAGTCTGCTATCGATTCCGTATCGCAGTGACTATGTTTTTTTTGGCGCACCGGCCCTTTCGGTGTTGGCATTTGGCAATGTGGCATTTTGCCTATTTGCAATTGCAGGTACCATTCTCAATGGTGCTGGTCGAACCAAAGATGCCATTGCTTCCGCCGGTGTGACGCTTGTGCTTGCGGTGATTGCAAACGCTATTGTAATTCCCCAGTATGGCATCGGTCGTGATATGTTGTTGGCGGCTGCAACTGCTACTTCTGGGGCAATGTTGGTCGGGGCAATTTTTTCGGGATGGCTGATTTATCGTGTACTTGGCGCATTTTTGCCGGTGATGACAGTCATCCGCGTCGTCGTCGCTGTTTGTGGTGCAATTGCAGTCGGGAGATTTGTATCCCTTTCCGGAGTATTGATGTCTGCTTTGGAAGCTATTTTGGTTGGGATTGCTTTTGTTGCGATACTGATAGCGACAAGGGAGTTAACGCTTAGTGATTTGCGTGCCGTTTTGCGGCTTCGTCGATCAAAAGGAGTTGGGTGACCAATGTCGAATACTCACTACCAGACCAAGATTCTCGGATTTGTTTTTGTGATTGTAGCCTGTGGATGTGCCGGAACAAAGTTGCGCTCGCAACCTCTTGGAGAAGCTGTACGCGCCTACGGCGACGGACTGCGTTGGCAGCGCTACACGTCTGCCGCGGCATATCTTCCCCCACTGGAGCGTGAGACCTTTCTTGATGAGCGCGAACAACTGCACGAGGAATTGCGCATCAACCACTATGAGATTACCCGAGTACGATTCCAGGCCGGTGGCAGGAAAGGAGAGGTTCAGCTCAAATATATCTGGTATATGGACAACGAGGGGATCCTTAAAAACACCACAAGCGTTCAAACGTGGGAGCGGGCGGGACCAACCTGGCGGCTCGTGCAAGAACACCGTGTAAAGGGGGACGAGATGCCTGGCGTGCCGGATGCGGATACCCAAGATACTGATACCCTAGATGCTTCGGACCCTGCCGATTCCCCCACTACCCAAGATGTAAAGGGCGCCCAAGATGTAAAGGGCGCCCAAGATGGAGAGGGTAGGGGCAAGACCGACACTGTGATCCCTGTACCAGACATGGGCAAGGGGTCTCCGATTCATCAGTGAAGGGCGTGGGTTGTTCGATTTGGTAGGTTATTCATGCATTTTGGCTAGGTTGGCGACAGGCAAATTGCAGGTAGGGGTTTCGCTATTTTGGAGTTGAGCGCCTGAATAGTTATCGATTCGCAGTGTAGTATTGGGGCTAGGTACGGATTCGTGGCAGATTTTGCGAAACGAGGGAGGGAGAGTGTAGAGCGCGGTGCGTATGCCGAGGCAGTCCGGGTTTGTCGTCTTGGTCTTGTTACCAGTCCGCACGACGTAGACGGTCGGTTGGTATTAGGGGAGGCTCTCTTTGCCCTGGAGCGATACAACGAGGTGCTCGTGGAGATGCGGACTCTATTGGAAGATGACCCGCATAATCCAGATGCAATGGTATTGAAAGGGCGTTCGTTATTGGCAAAGGGGGATGCGCTAAGGGCATTGGAGTGGCTTCGTCGCGCCCGCGCACTCTCGCCCCGAAACGACGAAATTGATCGTTTTCTGCGCGAAGCGGAGGCCAGCGCGGTAAGAAATGGGAGTTTGCCCACGCGGGCACCTCCGAGTTTTGAGGAGCTGCCTACGAACATTGCGCCCGCAACCAGGCAACGGCAACGTGTCACCTCTGCATTTCCAGATCGCGATGATGAAAGTATCAGTGAGCTAACCGAGCTAAATACCTCGGGAACCAGCCAAACGAGCGGCGTGATCGAGGCTTCTGCGGCTCGTATCGATGAAATGTTTCCGGACGAAGAGGCGGGTGTCTCTCGGATTGTTGTCATGCCAGAGGAACTGGAGACCCATGTCCGCCCGATCGAATCTGAAATGGGTGATAGTGCAGCGGCTCCGATCGAGTTGATATCACAGAGCCAGCACGCGGCGGATCCAGGGGAATCCTCAATCGGTGGGGAGTCCTCAACCAGTGATGAGCAGTGGCCGGCCCTTGAGAAGAGCGAAGATATGCAGTTGATCCGCGACGGGCTTGGCCTGGATCAACCTGGTGTCGCCAAACAGCGGGCCCCATCGGCCGAGCCCATTCGCTCCGTTGGGGTTGTTCGATCGGCTGCTCGCACGGAGCTGATTCCGAAGTCTGCGCGCCCCGGTCGGAGGTCAAAACAGGTTGTTGTCGCCTATGCGCTGATCGCTGTGGTGACTGGGGCGAGTTCGGTGTACGCGGGGTTTGCTATCCGCAAGATGCGTCTCGAACGCGAGATTCATGCCGCTCTACACACTGCCCGACAGCAAGCAGAAAAAGATACCTACGCTGGGTTGCGGGCCGCCAGGGAGCTGTTGTTTGCCGTGTCCCAATTACAACCGGAACCGAAGATCGCTGGCAACGCGATTCGTCTAAAAGCTGAGTTAGTTGCTGACTTTGGCGCAACGATCGAAGCTGGCAATCCAGCGCAGGCAGACAACACCGCGAATGTTGACGTGTCGATCGCGAGGGTTTGGCAGTCTATTGGGGCACTGGATTATCAGAGGGCACAAGAGAGAGCTCATCGTGTCGCTTTGCAGTTCCCCGAATCAGGACAGGGGAAATATGTGCTTGGTCGCGCAGCATTTCTTGGCGGTGATATCAGCACCGCAGAAAAATTGTTTTTGAGCGCTCAAAAACAGAAAGTTCGTCCCGCTACGCTGTTGGGGCTTGGCGAGGTGCAAGCGGCGCGAGGAGATCCGCTAGGAGCACTGGCGTTTTTCAAGCGCGCCATCGATATGTCGCCGAAATATTTCAGGGCGATAGTCGCGAAGGCGCGGGTTATGGCGCTGTCAAAGCAAGCCCGTCAGAATATCGATCTGAAACACCTGATTAAGAAGGTAGATGCGATATCTCGAGATAACCATGCGGTAGGTCCAAAACACCGTATCTTGGCAACCCTCGCCGTTGCGGAGCTGATGACGGCGCATCACGATTTTTCTGCGGCGGCGGAAGCGGTGCAACGGGCGATCGATCACCACGATCCCAGTGATTGGCGTTATTCCGACGGTTTAGTCAGAGTTTTGCTGCAATTGGGGAAGCAGGGGCACGCCGTTGAGGTCGCGCAGCTTGGCGTTGAGCGATGGCCACAGCGAGTGTTGGCGAAGCAATCGCTTGCAACAGCAAAGCTTGCTGCCTACGATCTGAGTGGCGCGCTGGAGGTGCTATCTACACTGGATGCAGAATCGCACTCCCAGCAGGTTGATGACTCTGCATCCGTGCTGGCGACTCGGGCGCGTGTCCAGGTTGCTCGTGGTGCCTGGAGCTCGGCTCGGGACGACCTCAAACTTGCTATCAAAAGGGCTCCCGATCTAGATATCGTCCAGCTCGCCAAAGCGGAGTATGATGTCGCCGAGGGGGACGCAGGCCGAGCGCTCAAGCGACTGCGAGCACTGCATGCCCGTGATGACAACATTGCGACAACGATCGCGCTGGTTGCCGCCTTGCGACGTACAAACGAGTCAACGCTTGCAAGGGCAGCTCTTGAACCTCTTTTGCAGCTTTCGACCAACGCGATGGTGCAGTTGGAGTTGGCCCGACTCGAGAGAGATGACGGCAATTTTGACGCGGCGAAGCAAGCGTATTCCAAAGCGATAGAAATTCAACCAGCTATGCCGCTAAGTCGAGTAGAGCGGGCAGAGCTCATCTTTGATCTAGGAGATTACAAAGCGGCGGCGGACGAGATCACCACGTTGCTGGACCAAAACTCCTCAGATTGGCGGATTCTCGCCGCCGCGGCGCGGATTCAGACAATTGGCAGGGATCTCAAGGCAGCCGAAACGATTTTAAAGCAAATGCGAAAGCATGCGTTGGCCCCGTCTTGGATTGTCGCCCGTGAGCGAGGCCGCGTGTCCTTGCGAAAGAATAGATACAAGCGGGCGATTCGCCATTTGCGACGGGCGGTGCGAGCGCGGCCTGGGGATGCCGAGACACGCTTGCTGTTGATCGAAGCGCAGCTAAGCCAAAAGGATGTGAAGGGGGCCAAGAAAACGTTTCGGGGCATGCGCAAGCGTTTTGCCGGGCAATGGGTTGCAAGGGTCGCCAGCGGGCAATTACAAATGGCTGCGAAGCGTTATCGAGAAGCGGTATCCAACCTCAAAAAGGGCCAGAAACTACTGCTTGGCGGCTATGCTCCTCCCCGGCTGCAAGCGTTTGTGGCCGGCCAGCTTGGTCGTGCACAATATCTCAGGAACAGTCTCCGCTCGGCAGAGAGTACATTGGATCATGCCATTGCCCTGAACGCAAGCGATCCAGTTCTTCACCATCTCAGGGGGCTGGTAGCCTTTGGGCGCAAAGACTGGGCCAAGGCAGCCGCATTCTTAACTGCAAGTCTTGCGCTCGATCCCTTGGGTGATCCTGAGTCCTGGTACTACTTGGGACGGACTGCTTTCGCTGTAAAGGACTTCGCTGGGGCACGCAAATCACTGAGAAAGTTCATTGCGGTGACAAACAACAAACTGCAAGCGAAAGAAGCCCGTGCGTTGCTAGCGAAGGTTCCCCCGAAATAGGGCCCGATTATTTGGTGGTAGGCGCAGGCACAGGGTCGTCGGCAACGGAAGCGTCGGTTGTGTTCGTTATTTTACCAACCAGGCGATCTTTGAATAGGAAAACCCCAGTCCCCACGACGATGGCAAGAAACAGCGCGATAAAAATCGCGATCGATGCGCCCTTGGTTTCGGTTTTTTTGACCCTTGTGGGAATATTGCCGCTGGTCCGGTCAGGCTCGAGCATTTGTTGTAACGATTCAATTTCGTTTCCCGAATCATGGCCGTGAGAGATGTCACCACCCTGCGTGTGGGAATTTAATCCGAAGTCTTGTGTCCAGGCGGCGGTGTTGATGAACGATCTGGGGTCAAGAATTTGTCCGCCGTCACTTTCTTCGACGGTAACAACAGAGCCATCGTCGCGCAGGGAGGTGATTTTGCTCATCTCCTCTTGAATCAGAGTGTCGATGAGTGACTGCTGTGGCTGTTTTCGCAGTCGCTCTTTTTGAGTCTCTTGAACCAGAGCGGCGATGTCTCTGGCGGTCACCTTCATGCGGTGACCGAACAAATATTGTGCCAGCGCATCGCTCAGATCTGCGGAGGTTTGGTAACGCTTGTCTGGGTCTCGGGCCAGTGCACAAAGTACGATGGCCTCCAGTTCTTGGTCGATTTGCGGGTTTATGGCCGAGATGGAGGGAATTTTAGCTTGACGCACGAGCTGAACGGTCTGGTAGTCAGTTTCACCGAAAAACAAGCGTTTGCCGGTGAACAGCTCCCATAGGATGATCCCGATCGCAAAGATATCTGTGCGAGCATCCACAATGGCGCCGTGAGCTGCCTCGGGAGACAAATAAGAAAATTTCCCCTTCACGATTCCTGGATCCGTCGTCTCGATTTGGCTGCTTGCTTTGGCCAAGCCAAAGTCTACGAGTTTTACTTCACCCATTCGAGATAGGAGGATGTTGGGCGGGGATACATCCCTATGGACGATATTTAACGGCTCACCGTCGGAGCTTTCGACATGGTGGGCGTAGCTTAGGGCTTTGCAACACTCCAGCACGATATAGATCGCCTGTGCTGTGGACATCTGCCTGTCTCTTGCAGCGAGATATTCAATAAGTCCTTTGAGGTTGCAACCGTTGACGTACTCCATAACGAGGAAGTACGTGCTGTCGGTTACACCGATGTCGAAAACTTGGACAATGTTTGCGTGTTGGAGATGAAGCGACAGCTTCGCCTCGTCCAAAAACATTGCGACAAATTTGTCGTTTTTGGTTAGGTTGGGAAGAATCCGCTTGATCGCAACATTCTTCTTAAACCCTTGGAGCGATTCTGCGACGCCGATGAACACCTCGGCCATCCCTCCCTCCTGGTCCAAGCGTTCACTAATGGTATAGCGGTCACCCATCCGGAAACCCAACAACGTAAAATCGACAGCTGTCTGTCCAATATATCATACCAAAAACCGATACTTAGCAAAGTTTACCGGATCCGTCTAGACCGGCGAAACAATCCTGGTCAGCGCAGGGTTGGGCCTACCGGTAGGTGCGATTGAGCAAAACGACTTAGATTCAGTGGGCGGGGTCGTGGTTGGTTTAACGAGTCGAAAGTTCTTGGTCGGACTGGCAGTCGATACATAGTGTGGTCATGGGTCGGGCCGCCAGGCGTTCAAACCCGATATCTTCACCGCATTCCTCACACTCACCCATGGCACCAGACTCCAGCCTGATCAGTGCTCGATCTATTTTTGCGAGAAGGGAGTTTTCGCGATCTCGAAGACTTAGCACCGTCGAATACAGCTCTTCCTGATTGGATTGATCCAATGAATCTCGCCCAGTACGATTTTGGTCCTGATTCCTCGCGAAATCACGGGCATCACGAGCATTGTCGACGATGCGACGGCGCTGGTCTTCTAGGTGTGCACGCAGTCTTTGCGTTTGTTGGGCGTCTAACATTGTTCGGGGGCGTAAAATCAGGTCCCTAGCCGGCAGCTTTGTTTTCCAAAATGAGCTCAGGTTGTTCGCGATTTTCAACAACAGCGCGCGTTACCGAGCACTCCTGGACATCATTCAACGATGGTATCTCGTACATCACGTCGAGCATGATCTCCTCGAGAATAGCGCGCAATCCGCGTGCGCCAGACTTTCGCCGGTGGGCTTCCTCTGCGAGAGCTTGGAGGGCCCCCTCTGTGAAGTTGAGTTTGACGTTTTCGAGTTCGAATAGGCGTTGATACTGCTTTGCTAAGGCGTTTTTGGGACGCCATAGCACTTCCGTTAGGGAGTCTACGTCCAGGGCATCACATGGAACAATGACCGGCAATCGTCCCATAAACTCGGGAATCATGCCGTATTTGATCAGGTCCTCTGCCCGCGCTGCAGCGCGCAAGGCGTCCTTGTCGTCTTCGGCAGTCCCGATGGTCGCACCGAATCCGAGCCCACGCTCCCCGGTACGGCGCCGAACGATTTCTTCAAGACCGTTGAAAGCGCCTGTGCATATGAACAGGATATCAGTCGTGTCGATCTGGATGAGCTCTTGCTGAGGGCGATTGCGAGCACCATCGGGGGTTACCGTTGCAGTTTTTCCCTCAAGAATTTTGAGTAGTGCCTGCTGTACCCCCTCGCCCGATACATCACGAGTAGGAGAAGGAGAACCTCCCTTACGAGCAATCTTGTCAATTTCGTCAATGCATAGGATGCCTCGCGCCGTCTTCTCAACGTCGCCGTCTGCATTGCGAAATAGGGATTTGATGACGCTTTCGACGTCTTCGCCGACATAGCCGGCCTCGGTCAGTGTCGTCGCGTCGGCAATCGCAAAGGGGACGCCGAGTTTTTTGGCCAAGGTTTGCGCCAGCAGAGTTTTCCCACAACCGGTGGGCCCAATGAGAAGGATATTGCCTTTTTGCAGTTCGACGTCGTTGGCCTTGCCCCGGAGTCCAATTCGTTTGTAGTGGTTGTATACCGCTACAGCGAGGGCGCGTTTCGCGGAGGCCTGACCGACAATGTAGCGATCGAGCTCTTCGACGATTTCTTTTGGCTGTGGGTAGTCCGGTCGCTCGGCGGCTTCCTCCTTGGCGAGGATGTCATTGCAAAGCCGGACGCATTCATCGCAGATGAATACTCGTGGCCCACTAATGAGCTTTCGGACTTCCCGGCGTTGCTTGCCGCAGAAAGAACAGTGAAATTCTTCCATCTATTACGAGTTTTACATACCCAGGGGTGTTGGCAATAGTCCGGGTTTGCGTTGATTGGCCCGGTAGGTATGTAAGTGGACGACACTTCTTCCTTATTCGCTATTTTGGCCTACCAAAATAGCTTGACCCCGGCAGCGATATCGGGTGGAAATGCCGTGTGCGAGTTGTCGTTCTCCGCGCCGAATTGGATATCATCGACCCGAGTTCGTTGCCGATTGTGCTTCAGGACTTGGGGTGTCGGGTCATCCTCGGCCGGCTCGATCTGGGCAATTTGGATGAGGAGTCCTTGATTGCCGAGCCCCCAGCCATCATCGTCGTCGAAGCCGGCGACGAGGTCCCCAGGGCACTT
>CBDCWZ010000019.1:0-33115 GCA_965223575.1 Kofleriaceae bacterium | reverse complement strand
GCCGTGCGAATGGTGGAGAGGCGGTGGGCGATAACTAGGGTGGTTCGCCCTTGCATGAGGGTTTTGAGTGCGGTTTCGATGTGGGCTTCGGTCTCGGGATCGACGTGGGCGGTTGCCTCATCAAGTACGAGGATCTCGGGTTTGCGCGCCAGGGCGCGGGCAAAGGCGATGAGCTGGCGTTCGCCGGCAGAAAAATTGATGCCGCGCTCTTGAACCAGAGAATCTGCACCTGCGTTGCGCTTGGCAAGTAGATCGAGGGCGCCCACTTGGAGAGCGCATCCCGGACTGCTTGGTCGTCGGCTTCGGGAGCCGCCATGCGAACGTTGTCGGCGACGCTACCGGGGAACAGAAAGACGTCTTGGGAAACTACAGTGATTTGGCGGCGCAGCTCTCGGGGAGGAATCGTTTTTACGTTGCTGCCGTTGACAAAGATGTCGCCGGATTGGTGTTCGTACAGGCGAGTTAAAAGCTTCATGAGAGTCGATTTTCCTGACCCCGTGGTTCCGACAACGGCAACGGTTTGTCCGTAGGCAACGTCGAGGCTGACGTCGAATAGGACTGGCTCGTTTTCATGGTATGCAAAATTCACGTTGTGGAATTCGACACAGCTCTCGCCCGGCTCGTATGAGGGATCGACATTCTTCATCGCCGCGGCGGCGTCCGGTTCGTGGGTATCGAGTAATGCAACGATGCGTTCGGTCGCGGCCATGGCGGATTGCATGATGGTATATTTGGCCGAGAGATCGCGGACCGGGATGAAAAATTTATTGATGTAGTCGATAAATGCAAATACAAGGCCGACGGTAAGAATCCCCTCTGCCATTTCGCCAGCCGCGTACCAAACGACGCAGGCGACGGATACGGTGCCAATGGCCTCAACACCTGCGTACATCGACGCATCGGCGCGAATTGCCTTGAGGTAAGCGTCGCGAAACCCGGCATTGATGGTATTGTAGTTGTCGATCGTTTTAGCTTCGCGGCGAAACAGCTGAATGATTCGCAGCCCCGATAGGTGCTCTTGTACGTAGGCGTTCATGGCGGCAAGACGGGTGCGTACTTCGCGAAATGATGCGCGCATCAGCCGACGAGCGTATTCGACGAGCATGATCAGGGCGGGGAGCACAGCAAAGCAGACAAGGGTGAGCTTTGCGTTGAGAGCGAACATCATCGATACGATTGCGACCAGCTTGATAAAGTCGGCGACGACTGTGACGACACCGCTTGCGAACATCTCGTTGATGGACTCGACATCGTTGGTCATGCGGGTGAGTAGTTGACCCACTGGGGTATGGTCAAAAAATGCCATCCGCTGCCGGACCACGTGGGAATAAATCACGCGGCGAAGATCGTGCATAGACCGCTGTCCTAGTAGCTGCAGGGCAAACTGTTGGGCAAAACCAGATAGTGACTGGAGCAATACAAAGACGATATACAAAAGGGCGATGATGCCAAGTCCGTCGAGTGACCCGGGGGCAATGTGGTCGTCGATCGCGATCTTGAGCAGGTACGGTTGAACGATCTCAAATCCCACAGAGATTGGGATGAGAATCATCGCCATGAGCAGCAGTCGCCAATGGGGCGCCAAGAATACCCACAATCGGCGTATCAGCCTGGCGTCGTAGGCTTTTCCTGTGATTTGTACAACCGGCATCAGGAGGACTCCCCGCTGGTTGATGACTCTCCACTTGTTGACGATTCCTCAGAAGCCAGTTGGGTGCGATACAGCTCAGCGTAGACGCCGCTGTTTTGAAGCAATTGGCTGTGGGTTCCGGTCTCTACGACTTTTCCGTGATCGAGGACGACGATTTGATCGGCGCGTTTCACGGCCGCGATGCGATGCGAGATGAGGAGCACTGTGCGGTCGCCAACCACATCGTCGAGATGGTTGAGAATGTTTTGTTCGGTCTCAGCGTCTACCGATGATAGGGAGTCGTCGAGGATCACGATGCGATTTCCCGAGGCGAGCGCACGCGCCAGGGCGACGCGTTGCCTTTGCCCGCCCGAGAGTGTGATGCCGCGCTCACCAACGATGGTGTTCCAACCTTGGGGAAACGCCGCGAGATCTTGCTCGAGCCCGGCGGCGGTGGCTGCCGCTTCTAGGGTCTTTTGATCTGCCTTGTCCAAGCCAAAACCAATGTTTTCTGCGATGGTGCTCGAGAATAGGAACGACTCCTGAGGTGCGTAGCTGATGGCCGATCGCAGCTGCTGCAGGGGCACCCTGGTAATATCTGTTCCGTCAAGAAGGACAGTGTTCGGTGGGATATCGACAAATCTCGGGATCGTCTCCACGAGGGTCGTTTTGCCGGCGCCGGTGCGGCCGACAATAGCGGTTACTTTTCCTGGTGGTATCGACAGTGAGATTTTGTCTAGGATTACCTGACCATCAATGGCAACGCTGAGGTCGCGAAACTCGATGTGGCCGACTTGCGGCTCGGCAAGCAACTGGTCACCGCCCTGAATGGATGGCGCGGTGCGAAGGATTTTGTCGATCCGACTCCACGACGCGAAGCCGCGCTGGAGCAGGGATATCATCCAGCCCAGCGCCATCGTCGGCCAAACCAGATAGGCGAGGTAGGCGTTAAATTGCACGAGCTGTCCAAGGTCCAATCGGCCTAAGGCAACTGCACTACCGCCAACCCAGATGACAATCACCGTGCCGAGAGAAGCAAGACCACCGAGGATTGGCATGAGCAGGCCACGAATCCATACGACCGCCATATTGTTGCTAAGCAGTTGCTTGGATTCGCCCGAAAACTGCTTGATGCGGTTGTCTTCTAGGCTGTAAGTCTTGATCACCGCAACTCCCGACAGGTCCTGTTGGATGGAGGAGGAGAGGGTGCCGAGCTGTTTTTGCACGGCGCGACTGGCTCGGTAGATCCGTCGACCGAAGATACGGCCAAATAGGATGATGAAAGGAAAGGGGGTGAGGGCCCAGAGGGTCAGTACGCCATCGAGGTGGACCATCCAAACCAGCGCGGTGGCAAAGGCGACGGCGGTATTGACGATATTGAGAACACCTGGTCCCCACAGGGCGCGCACGGTTTGGACGTCATTGGTCAGCTTAGACATCACGTCACCGGTGCGGTTGGTCCGGTAGTAGCCCGGGTCTAGATCGAGCAGGTGTCGAAAGGCAGCTGCCCGGAGATCGTATTCGGCCATTCGTGCGGCGTTAAAAACTGCGATTCGGGATACAATTCTAACGATTGCTTGGGCGGCAGCGAGAATCACAATTGCCAAGGCCAGGGGTGGGACTTTTATGGCGGCATCGGGAGCGCGCAGCGCGTTGATGGTTTGCCCCAAAAACCATGGAATTGTAAGGACAAGTCCATTGGATGTGAGCAAAGCGAGGATACCGACCATCAGGCGCTTCCAATAGGGGAGTAGATAGCGCCAGGGGCCGAGGTAGGGGCGGGGAGATTTCACCTTGGAGACGAGTAGTAGCGTGAAATGCCTGGTAGTTATAGTAGTAGGGGTGGTGGTCTATAAGCACATATGTAAGTCGTTGTCATGCTGATTAAGTAGCGGTCATTCAAAATAATTGGTGGCCGCGTCTGTGAGTGGTGGTCACGGTTAATATGTGGGGAACAGTATCAAGCCATCGACCACGGGACTGCTATAAGTAATGGAATTTGCGAGTGAAGGTTGTGTATCTCGAGCGCACTAAGCTACCATTAACTACTCGATCACAAATGGACTACGACCGTATTTGCTTAGTCGTGTTAGGAGCCTTTAGGTACGCAAATGGCTGAGTTTCAAGATTGCCTAACAGTCCTAGAGAGTGCCCCGGCAGATCAAAAGGCACTCCAGGCCCTGGAGTCGCTTGACTCTGGGCAGCTGCGCTCTGGCGACGCGGCCAATGCCTTGGCGGCGAGTCGGGAGGCTCTGAAGCGTCGCGGTTATCTGGATGTTGCGGCCAAGTTGCTCGAGCTGGAGATCAAAGCGCAGACCGATTCAAATCGGCGGGCGGATCTGCTTCTTACGAAGGGCAACTTGTACGCTGATGATTTACTGAACCAGCCGGTGGCAGCTGAGTGTTTTGAGCAGGTATTGGCGATTCGACCTGAGGATGTTAGTGCAAAAGAAAGTCTCGCCCGATTTGGCTTCGAACGCCCACATTGGGAACGCTTCGTCAGTAAGTATTTGGCCGAAGCGGAGGTTTCTACGGATCAGTCTCTGACCACGGCGATGTATCTCGCGGCCGCGGAGACCACGGCGCGGTACAGCGGGAAAAATGGCGCGATTGGCGGTGATGTCGAGGCATATCTACGCAAGGCGCTAGAGGCAGATCCTGAAAACGTCCGCGCATCGAGTCACCTCGAATGGCTGCTGCGGAAAGCGGGCGAGTGGGAGCAGGTTCTAGCGCTATTGCAGAAGCGCGTTTCGGTCGTCAGCGGTGACGAGCGGGTTCAGGTATTGCTAGCGATTGTCGAACTCGTGCAACGCGAGGAGGCTGATCCAGAGCACGTCGAAGACTCTCCACATCAACAGCTAGCTTTCGACTCTTTGCGTCAGGTGCTAAAGATCGACCCCGCACATCGAAGGGCGATTGCCGTAATCGGCGAAAGGTTGCAAACACAAGAGCGTTGGGACGAGCTCGCAGCACTATATGCCAAGGCGCTAAAGGCGCAGCGTCGGGCCGGCAAAGGCTCGGATAGTGGATTGCTGTTGGACGCTGGGACGCTTTACTGGAAGCGGGTTGGGGAGTTTGACAAGGCGGAGGAGTATTTTCGTCGGGTGCGCAAAGCAACCCCAGGACATCCTCAAGTCTTGGCCTTTTATCGCGAATACTACGGTCGGCGAAACGAGCACAACAAGCTTCTCCAGTTGCTTCGTCAGGCGCATAAAGCCGCAGCATCGCTTCGCTATGACGACGCGACGCGCGCGCTAGCCGAAGAGATGGCGCAAGTTGCGGAGGAGAAACTCCGTCATCCAGATAAGGCAATTGACGCGTGGAAGTCGATTCTTCGGTCCGCGCCCCAAGATGCCCGTGCACGCGAGCAACTCAAGCGAATTTATCACGACACCGGAAAATGGAACGCATTGCTCGATCTGCTCAAAGACGAGGTGGATTCGCTCGACGAGTCTGATGTAGACGCCCGCGTTGCACGGATGCTCGAAGTGCTGGCCATCTATCGCGATCGGCTCAAACTGGATGTCATGGTGATCAACACCTATGACGCGATTCTTAAACTGGATCCGGAAAACATCGATGCGATTGATCAGCTTGCGATTCGTTATGAACAATTGAGTCGGTGGACCGACCTGATTAAGGTGTTGTCAAGGCGTGCGGAGCTTGCCAGTTTATCCACAGCCGAGCGGGTAGAGACGCTTAAGCGGATTGCCAAGTTGCAGAGCAAACGGTTTGGAAAGCACGCGCAGGCGGCAAAACCGCTATCGCGGATCCTTGAGCTCGCGCCGGGAGATCAAGAGGCACTTTTCGAGCTCAAAGAGATTTATACCAAACGTCGTCAATGGCGTCCGCTGATCGGCATCCTCCGGGGAGAGGCGGAGAGTCTGCCACCCCAAAGCCGGCTGGAGTCCGTGGCGAAAATCGCCCGCATTGCTTCCGAACGCCTTGGTGATCATCGCTTGGCGATCGAGTTATGGAATCAGTGTCTGGAAATATCTGCGAACCACGAGGATGCGTTGTATGCTCTGTCTGGTCTCTACGAGCGGGAAAAACGCTATCTCCCCCTTGTCGAGGTGCTGCGCCGTCGTCGTGCTTTGGTAGGAGATGATTCAAAGGAGGTAATCGCTCTCTTAGAACGGGAGGCGGGGATCCTTGTCGATCGGCTAAAGGTTCCGAAACAGGCGGTACCCGTATTTGAAGCGATCATCGCTTTGGATCCACGGCATCGAGCGGTCCGGACATTGCGGACATTGTTGGCCGAGGCGGGGGACTTCGAGGCGTTAGAGCGGCTTTATGGCAAGCTGGGACACTGGGAAGATTTGATTGAATCTCTGTTTTCCGTAGCAGAACGCACCAAGGATCTCAAACAGCGTCAAGTGGTACTGGAACGCAACGGCGAAATCGCAGCCGCGCATCTCAAACAACCAGACAAAATCGCTCGCGTTTACGAACGCATCCTCGAGTTAGATCCAGCTCACGCAGCCTCGGCGCGGGCGTTGGTACCCATCTACGAGCGCGCGCATAAATGGCAACGCTTGTTGTCAGTTCACGAGGTCCTGCTTGAGCATACCGAGTCGCGTGAGCAAAAACTCGAGTTGTTTGAGCAAATCGGAGACATATTCGAAAAGCACCTTGCCTCGCACGAAAAAGCGTTTCAATGGGCGATCCGCGCGCTTGAAATCGATCCGGACAATGAGAGTAGGATTGCAGATCTAATCCGGGTTGGTGGGAGTGAAAGCGAATGGCGGCAAGTCATGGCGATTCTCGAGCCGCGGTTGTCGCAGCCAGAGCTGTCAGAGCAACAGCGAGCGACTCTTCTTCATAGTCTAGCCAAGATTGCTAAGAATCAGCTTGGCGATTCTCACCGTGCTCGCGCGTTTTACGAGCAGATTCTCAAGACCGAGCCAGGGGATAGTGATGCGCTCGCAGCGTTGGAAGATATCGCAACGACGAGTTCGGATTGGCCTTTCGCAATAGAGGTCTATCGGCAACGCATCGCGGCAAATAAGGATGAGGCCAAGCAGCTAGAGTATCTGTTTCGCATTGCATTTATCGCGGAGGAATGTTTGGGTGATGTTGATGCCGCGATCGCCACCTATCACGAAATTCTCGATAGAGATTCCGGATCGCAGCAAGCCCTGATCGCTCTCGAAAAGATCTATCATGGGCGTGACGATTGGGAGCCCTTGACTGAGGTGTTGGAGCGCCATATTGCTGCCGGCGGCCCTGCGCAGTTGCACGTCCGTCTCGGTGAAGTGTATGAGAAGCGGCTCGGCGACTTGAACCGTGCGTTGCCCCACTACAATGCGGCGTTAAAAAAGGGCGATGGGTTGCAAAGCGACCCGATGGTAAGGGCAGTTTATGACGCATTCGAACGCCTACTGCACCAAACAACAGAGGATATTGGCAAAGCAAAACGCGCCGATATTGCGCGTAGCCTAATTCCTGTTTATGAGCGAAGTGGTGCTACCGGCAGGCTTGTCGATGTGCTTGAGATATTGCGCAAAAATGGTCACAAAAACGATCGCCCCGACTGTGATCGTCGTTTGGTGCGGCTCTACGGCGAGGAGTTGGCGGCACCAGACCAGGCCTACAAAGCTGGTGTGCGGCTGTTGTCCGTGGATCCCAGTGATCGTGCAATTCGAGCGCTTTTGGCCAAGTACGCCAGAGATACGGACCAGATTCAAGATTGGGTGGTGCAGCTTGGAAGGAGTGTCGACGAGTTGGTCGGCAAGGACAAGCAGTCTGCTGTTTTGGCAGAGATTGCAGCAGAACTGGCAGAGATTAGCGAGCATGAGCTCGACGATTTGGATCGCGCGCAACGCGCATGGCAGGTCGTTCTTGGAATCCACGATGGCGATCCTGCCGCCAATATCGCGTTGGAGCGTATTTACCGATCTCAGCAAAATTGGCCGCAATTGCGAGCCCTTTTGGTCGAGCAGGCGCAGCGTGAAGCGGACCAGGCGCAACGCAAGACCCTGTTGTTTGCGATCAGCGAGCTTGATGAAGATCTTCTTGAGGATACCGATGCCGCGATCGAAAATTATCAACGGGTCTTAGAAATAGACCCAGGGGACTCGCATGCATTTGGGGCTCTTGAAAAAATTTACACCGAAAGAAAGAATTGGCAGCAGTTAGAGCTGCTACTGGCAAACTGTATTCCTGCACTTGGAGATCCGGCCCAGCAGATAGAATTGCGAGTGACCCAGGCATCTCTGCGTGCCAGACATCTTTCGGATGGTTCAGGGGCTGTGGCGTTGCTTGAGGAAGTGCTTGCGAAACGCCCTCGGCATCCTCTGGTTCGTGAGCTTCTCGAGGAGCTGCTCGATAACCCCGCACTGAAGGAGGATGTCGCCCAGTTACTAGAACCGCTGTATCGTCTCGAAGCGCGTTGGCCCGAGCTATGCAAAGTGCTGCAGGTGCAAGAGAGTCATACCCAGTCGCCCGACGAGGCCGTGGATATCTTGATAGAGATTGCCACGATCCACGAACGTGAGCTTGGCGATGGCGATGCCGCGTTTGCGACCTACACCAATGCTTTTGTCAAGGCGCCAAAGGATCCGCGGCCCCGTGAAGAGTTGTTGCGTTTGGCCACTGCACTTGGCGAATGGGAGCCTCTGAGCGAAACCTACGAGCGTGTGCTTGCGAAAGCGGGGGAGGAAGATCGGGAGCACGCGGCCGGGTTGTCGGCGGAACTTGGTGCCATTTATCGGCACCGGCTCTACAATCCCAAAAACGCGAGTATTCACTATCAGAGAATTCTCGACCTTGAACCGCAAGACACGGAGTTGATTCGCAATGCAACGCGCGAATTAACAAGTTTGTATGAGGATACACAGCAGTGGAACGAGCTTAACCGTGTGATTCGCAGGCAGCTTGCCTGGCTCGATTCAAAGGACGATCGATGCGCTGGTCTCACACAGATCGCCCAAATCGCTGAGGAAAAGTTAGATGATATTCCGGTCGCAATCCAGGCATGGCAGGATGTCTTGCTCGAGGATCCCGCAAATGGACTCGCGTTAGAGTCATTGGAACGGCTATACGGCGGCCAGGGGAACCACTTAGAGATTGTCGAATTACTGCAAAGAAGGGTTCAGTTTGCAGAATCGGGGAATGATAAGGCGCAGTTTTTGCGCCGGATTGCTCAGATCCATGAGGTCGAGCTTGACAGCGTTGTTGATGCAATTGAAGCACAGCTCGAGGTGTTGGATCACCTAGACAGCGATCGTGATGCATTGTCCGAGTTGTGCCGACTCTATCGTGTTGCAGAGCGATACGAGGACTTGCTTGCAACGTTGCTGCAGCGACTCCAGTTGAGCAATGATGATAGCGAACGCGCAGATTTAACGTTTCAGCTGGCGTCTTTGCTTCACAAACAGTTAGGCCGGCAGGATGAAGCGCTGATGCGATTTGCAGAGGTCCTCGAGTTTAACCCAGCCCATCAGCCGGCACTGGCCGCCGTGGAATCGATGGTCGGGGACAAGGAGCTGCATCAGCGTGCGATGGAAATCCTCCACCCCTTATATCAACAGGAGGGGGCTCATGCCGATCTCGTCGAATTGCTACTACGTGTTGCCGAGACAACACAGGATGGTCGCCAACGGGTCCTTTACCTGAAAGAGGCCGCAGCGGTTCGTGAGCAGCATTTGGATGATAAGGATGGGGCGTTTGATGCAATCGGGTTAGGGTTGCGCGATGCGGTCTCCGAACCAGAGCTTGCAGAGTTGGTTGATCATTGGTCCCGCCTCGCGAGCGAGTTGGGAAGAGAACAGGAGCTGATAGACGGATTTCGCGGGATTGCTCCAGATGTTCTTGACGCGGACCTAAAGCGGCGTTTGTTGTTGGACGTTGCAGATCTGTCTCGAGCAATCAATCACGACTCTGAGCTTGCACGTGAATACTATCTTCGTGTGCTGGACATTGATCCCAATGATCGCCGCGGGCTTGGCGCACTGGAGAATATCTATCGCAGCGATGGAAAGCACGAGAAACTCAATGATGTACTCGTTCGAATTGCGGGGCTGACCGACGAAGATAGCAAGGTGCGGATTGCAGCGCTTCGAGAGTCAGCCGATCTATGTGCGAAGACGCTTGGTCGGAGAGATGATGCAATTATTGCTTGGGAGCAGATTCTCGAAATCGAACCGCAAAACGACGAGGCGGCCGCCGCTCTGGAGGTCTTGTATACCGAGAGCAATCGGCATGTCGATCTTGTTAGCATTCTCGAGCGTCGTCTCAAGCTTGGCGACCTGGGAGAGGAGGCAATCGAGATCCGGTTTCGGCTTGGCATGTTGTACGGCGATGAAATGAGCGATCCGGATCAAGCGATTGCAAACTACGGGGCAGCTTTGAGCGGGAACCCAGGCCATGAAGGGGTCGCGCAGGCACTCGAGAAGTATCTCAACGATGAAACCACTCGCACCGCTGCTGCTGAGATTCTCGAGCCGATTTACGTTGCGAAGCAAGATTGGCGTAAGATCGTCAAAATCTATGAGATCAAACGCAATGCGTGTGAGCCTGGTGCGCGACGTGTCACGCTGACTCGCGCGATTGCACGTACTTATGAAGAGCAACTTGAAGATCTCGATGGAGCGTTCCGCTGGTACGGGCATGTGTTTCGCGAGGTCCCAGGGGATCAGCCCGTGCGGTATCAGTTGGTGCGCTTGGCTACTGTGCTCGAGGATTGGGGACGATTGGCGCGAATCTATCAAGAGTATCTGGACGAAGAGGAGAGTACCTCGCCAATCGCTCGAGAGATTGCCCTGGCGCTGGCGGAGATTTACGATCGCCGACTGGATGATGTTGGCCGCGCTTTGGCCGCTTACCAAACGATATTTGCTGTTACGCCAGACGATCTCGGTACGTTTGTCCAGCTTGAGGAAATGCTGACCCGTAAAGAGAGTTGGTCATTATTGGTCGAAGTTTATGAAGAGTTTGCAATGGGGGCGACTGAGCCACAGTTGCGCGAGGACTTGTATTTGCGGATGGCTGTTGTGCACGAGCAGCGCATGCAAGACAAAGCGGCAGCAATCGATGCATACCGCGCTGTGCTCGACGTGGATGCGGACAGTGAGACAGCATTGGACCAATTGCAACGACTGTACGCCGAGCAGGAGCAATGGCTGGAGTTGGTCGAGTTACTTTCGGGCAGGATAGATAGTTGTTCTTCTGAAATTGAAGAGACGCAATATCGTATTGAGCTTGCGACGGTGCTCGAAAACCATCTTGGAGATGTCTCAGCAGCGATCGATCACTACGAGCGAGTTCTATCGTTCCAGAAGACGTGGCGTGAAGCGATTCCGCCACTTGAGCGCCTCATCGTCGATGAAGACTATCGCTACCGTATCGCGCAGATTCTGGAGCCCATCTATCGCGCCAACGATTGGTGGCAAAAACTTGTCGTGATTGTCGATGCGCAACTAAAGTATACTGAAGATCCTCAGCAACTCGTATCCATGCTGCGCGAAATCGCCTCGATTCACGACGAGCGGGGCGGAGATCAGCGCTTGGCGCTGCGCGCGTTATCACAGGCGTGGAGCCAAGATCCAACAGATATGTCGGTTTACGAAGAGTTTGTCACTCTTGCGACAAAATTGGAAGCGTGGGAGGAGTTGGTAACGACGCTAGAGGAGGGGGTAGGGAACGTCTATGATTACAAAATCGCGTCGCAATTGTGGCGTGAGATCGCCCAAATCCACGACTCCAGACGCGGCGATCATCCCAAGGCCATCCATGCCTGGCGCCAGGTTCTTGAGGCCCAAGACGATGATCCTCAGGCGCTGACTGCCCTAGATCGACTGTATTGCGCGGATAAGCGTTTTGCCGAACTGGTATTGATCGTCGAGCGACAGGCCGAGCTTGCGCTTTCGAGTGAGGACGCTGACGCCAACGCAAACCGCAAAGAGTTTTTACTGCGAGGCGCTTCGATCCGTGAGTTGCAACTCAATCAAATCGACGAAGCGATCTCCGCATATAAGGGCGTATTGGTTGTCGATCCAAAAGATGCAAACGCGCTGGATGCGCTAGAGCGTTTGTACCGAGCCAACGGCGACTATGGCGAGCTCGTTGAGATATTGTCAGCAAAAATAGAGTTGGCGGAGGATATGCATGAGGAGCGACCAATCCGACTTGGGTTGGCCGATGTCTACGAAAAACAACTTCACGATCCCTATGAGGCTATCGCACAACTGGTCGCGTTGCTCGAGTTTGAGCCCAATGATCGAGAGGCGTTGGCGCGGATCGATGATCTCTACATTCGCGAGTCGATGTGGGGGGAGCTGATCCCGGTTCTGGATCGACGGGCAATGCTTGAGGCAGATCCCCTGTCTGCAGATCTGGCTTTCCGCGCCGCTTGTTTGGTGGAAAAGGAGTTGCTTGACGTGCACGAAGCACTCAAACGCTATGCCGACGTGCTACAAGTCGCCCCGAAACATAGTGGAGCCCGTGATGCGCTGGAGGCGATGACGGGTGACGAAGAGACCATGGAGCCAGCGATTGCAGCTTTGGAGGGGATCTATCGCGAGGAGCGCTCATACGATAAGGTTGCAAGCCTGTATGAAAAGCGCCTGCTTTTGCCGATGGGAGATATGGATATCAGGCGGCAGCACTTTACCCATCTTGTAGAGGTGCACGAGGTTTTGCGTGGCGATCTTGATAGTGCTTTTTCCGTATGGTCACGGGCCTTAAAAGAAATGCCAGCAGATGTTGTCGTGCAGGGGCAACTCGAGCGCATTGCGGCGGTTCGCGGTTCGTGGGAGCAACTTGCCAGCATATTTGAAGAACGATTGGCGGATGCAGGGGATCCAGAGCTTGAGTACGTTTATGCGACAAAATTGGCAACGCTTTACGAAGAAGCCCTGGATGACCTGGAGCGCGCGGCACAGAAATACACACAGGCGATGGATGTTGCTGCAGACGAGCGAGAACCATTGGCTGCTCTTGATCGGATCTATTCGCGCTCGGGGCAATCTGAGAAACTCGCTGAGATTCTTTCTCTTGAGGCAGACGCTTCTCGTGAAGTCGCAGAACAGGCGGATTTCTATTATCGGCTTGGCGAGCTCCATGAGCAATCGCTGAGGGATGTGTCGGCTGCGGTGTCTGCATACCAAAATGTCTTGGACCGGGCCTCCGAGCATTCGTTTGCCCGCACGGCGCTAGAAAGGTTGCAGCGCACGAACGAAGACTATCGAATGCAGATCCTTGAGATCTTGGAGCCTCTCTACGAGTCCGACAAAGACTATCCGCAGTTGATTGATACGCTGGTGGGAAAACTCGGTGTGACAGAGCACTCTTTCGATCGGGCGCAATTGTATTCGCGCATCGCAGACATTGCGCAGGATCATTTGCGCGATCCGATCCGCGCGTTAGATGCTGCTGGAGGGTGGCTTGTAGAAGACCCAGAGTCAGAGCAAGCGTTGGCAGCGCTCACGCGATTTGCTGCTGAATCGAAGCGTTGGCCAGAATTTGTCGCGAGGCTGTCCGGTATTGTTGATTCGGTTGAGTCTGAGGATGTCGCGCAGGCGCTGTTGGGTAAGTTGGGGACTGTCCAACTTTCTGAGCTTGGCGATGACTCGTCTGCGGAGAAGACGTTTCGTCGAATCTTGGATCTCCACGCCGAGTCTGAGATCGCACTAAAGAGCCTAGAGACGATTTATCGAGACCGGGGCGACAAAAAAGAATTATCAAAAATTCTGTTTCGCCGAGGACAGCTTGCATTTGATGGGGATGGCAAACGAGATGCGTTTGTCGAGGTTGCACAGATTCACGAGCAGCTTGGCGATGCGGATCGCGCGATCGAAGTTTGGTTGATGATCTTGGAGCTCAATGAGGCGGACCGAGAGGCATACGAACACCTTGCTTCATTATACGAGTCCACCCAGGCATGGCAAAAATTGGTGGATATCCTCAAACATGCCTGTCGCTTCGCCGACGATGCAAAGAAAGAGCGCGTTTTGCGAACCCGGATCGCTCAGATCCACACCGATAAGCTGAAACAGATAGACGAGGTAGTTGAGGCGTGGCAGTCGGTTCTTGACATTGCACCGGATGCGATCGATGCGTTATCAGCTCTGGAGGTGGTGCATAGCCAGCGCGATGATTGGATTGCTGTATCCGAGGTGTTAAATCAGCGATTGCAGGCTGAGGAACCGACGTCCGAGCGACTCGCGACGCTCGAGCGACTCGCCGACATTTCATACGCCAAGCGCGAGTCGGTGGATGATGCTGTGGAGTATCTCAATCAAATGGTCGCTATTGAACCTAATCATCCCGCAGCGTGTGCGCGGCTCGAACAGTTATTGGCGGAGTCAGAGCGCTGGAGCGACCTGGTCGAGCAGTTGATGCAGCGGGTTGCCATCTACACCAAACAGAAGGACAAAGAAGCCGAGGTTGTCATGTTGCTTCGGGTCGCCGATGTTTGGGAAGGTCCTTTGGCCAACCCTGATGAGGCCCGTGACGTTTTGGAAAAGGTGCTAAGTCGCAGGCCAAGCCATGTCGGAGCGTTGACACGGCTGGCGAAGATTTACGAAAACGAAGGAGATTGGTCGCGTTGTGGGGATATTCTCCAGCGTGCCCTGACTCTTGGTCCAACGGGTCGGGAAGCGGCAGATCTGTATTTTCGCCTTGGCGAAGTGGAGCGAAACCACACGGGGAATGAAGACCAGGCGCTCGGGTACTTTCAGCAGGCGTTACGCTATGACGGTAGCCACCCAGAGTCGGTATCGGCGGTGCTTGCCCACGCCGAGGAGAATGAAGACTGGCCAACGGTTGCCAATATGCTGAATCGTAGACTCCTTGCTGCGACCGAAAAGAGCGATCAATTGCCGTTGGCCCTCAGGTTGGCGGAGTTGTACGTGGAAAAAATGAAGCTTCCCAACGAGGCTTTGCCACTCTTTGAGCATGCGCGCGATCTCAGTCCCGAGGACCCGCAATGTCTTGTGCCGTTGGCGGATGTCTATTATCTGGTTGGCCACTTTGAAAAAGCGACACCAATTTTGGAGCAGTTGGCGGCGGCCGCAAAGAAGGCGCGCAAAATGAAGGATGTTGCGCGGTATCGTCAACGATTGGGGCGTATCTATGAAAATAGTGACGCGATCGATCAAGCAATCACCGCATACGAAGAGGCATTCCGTATTCATCCCACGGACATCGCGACCATGGCCGGGCTCGGCAGGATCTATATGCAGCGTCAGGTGTGGGATAAGGCGAGACGAATCTACCGCTCGCTGGTACTGCAAAATCTCGATCCCAAACACGATATCACCAAGGATGTCGTATACTACAATCTAGGCATGATTCACCTCGCCTTGGGGGAAAACGCGAAAGCCAAGGGCATGTTTCAGCGCGGACTAGAAGTGGCGCCAAAAAACGAGGAGCTCAAAGAGGCTCTGGCCTCGCTGTCCACGTGAGTGCGGCGATACGCGCGGCGGTTACGGGAGTATCCCGCGAATATAGGCATTGCGTTCGCTTGCAAAGTCTCTCATGTTGTTAGCTGGGTTAGTAAAGTTGCAGCTGCGCCCCGCAGGCGCAGATTGGGCTTCGCTGCCGTCCGCTTGTGCTTCCACGGCGTCAATCAGTGGGATGACGGAGCTCTCATGCAACACGGTATCAACGAGTGTCCGCAATCGGTCCTGATATTCGGATCGATAGGCGATAAAAAATGAATCTTTGAATCGGTTCCAATTGTCTTCGCCGCCAATGTCGCGATTGCTACGGTCATCTTGTTCGCCGACGTAGATCGAAGACGTGCTCGAATTATAATAGTCACCAAAATTTTTATCCATGTCCCATGGGATGAACATCCACTTTCCCGTTGTTCTGCGTTGGTAGAGAAAGTAGTTATGAAACACATCGTCCCAGGCGCCGAGCCAATTCATAACCGCTAGGTAATTGAGAACATTGTTGACATCGAAGTGTTGTGTCAGATAAGCACGTAGCGAGGCGACACCTTCGGCGCGAGCAGCATGCAAGCCGACGATCAAAGCGATCAGTTCTGCATGGCCCAACCAATCATGAGTGTTGCGGGCGTAGGTCGCTTCGTAGCGCTGTAGCGGCGAAAAACCTCCATATTCGGCTAGCTCCCGGCCGTCGCCCCAACCATAGGGACCAACGTCATCGTTGACTCCGCGCACCTTGAATAAGTGGCCAATAGGGTCTGGATCTTCGTCTCCTTTGGCTTGTTCTTCATGATATCGCTCGAGCAGGTCTTCGTCGACGTGCTCGAGTTCTTGCATGTAGTGATAGTAATCGCCATTGATGTGAAATCGTATGTAGCGCGTGTTGGAGGCGGGGACTCCTGCCGCTTGGAACAGTGAAAAACCGACTTGGGCTGAATATCCAGGGCAGCCTTGGTTCAGCTTATTGAGCGTAACGACTCGGCGTTCATCGAACGGTTTGTAGCGGGGAAACGCAATGCGCCAACTCAACGCCTTAACAGTACTGGGACGATCAGGGCCAGGCGCAGTCCAGGATGATAGGTCTCGGCCTTTTGTTCGATTAAAACGACTGCCCTGATAGCGGACCTGGACGTCATACACGTGGCCATCTTGGGCAAATACCGCCGGCTCTCGGTCGTTCCATGTTGGGTTTGGTACTCCATTGTCGACTCGGCCGTCTATGATGTTGTCCCAAAGCCGTGTCCAAGCATCGGGGGGGATAAATAGATGGTAGCGGGTCGTGTCTGACGAAACCGTCGGCTCGACAAAATAGCCATGCCACTGGAAGGGATCCTCAGGGCGTGGAGATAGAGGGATTTCCGCTCCGTCCAGGGTGTGCAAGATTCGGTAACGAACCACGGTGTTTTCTGGTTGACCGGGAAGTATCGCCGAATACATTCCATTATCTGTTTCGGACATTGCAACAATGCTTGTCGGCTCGCCAACTGCTGTCACATCGTCGATGTAATACTCAACCACTGGTTCGACAATGGAAGTAATGGCGTCGTTCGTGGCGACTGCAAGTGTAATCTCGGCAGGAGCATCGCCTCCGATAGGCCAATTTTCAGTTCCATCTTCGGTGACGACAATCGTCTCGGCAATGACAGGGAGCAACGAGGAAGAGTCAAAGTCCGCAGCGGCGCTATTGGGTTGCCCTGGCGATGGTCCCGTGAGAGGTGAAGCCGCCCAATTTGACGGCAGGATCGAATCGTGGGCGTAGCTAAGCCGCTCTAGCGAACGGCCGCGAAACTGATACTGCTCAAGAGGGAGTATTTCTGGGGCAAGCCAGCGTTGACCAGCCCCAAGCGCGTCCGCCGCGATGGGCCATGGTGCTTCATCATCGTAGGTTACGCTCTCAACCAGAGATTCGTCAGCGTCGGAAAGGACAATGGTATCCCCTCCGTTGCCCAACTGTTTTTGGTAGTCGCCAAAAACAATGGCTGGGTCAATTTCATATTCGCTGAGCAGCATTTCGCGATTTTTGGCTACGATCACGAACCCGCCCGCGGAGATTGTTGTCTCCTCTGGAAACGTAAATTTGATTCCGTCATCGAGGGTCCACCCGCTCAGGTCCACATCCTCATCTTCGGCATTGTAAAGCTCGACAAACTCGTGGTTGTCCTCGAAAGATTGTTCGAGCACGGGGTGATACATGATCTCGGAGATATGGACGCTAGGCGGTCCAGACCCGGAGCACGCGATGAGCAATCCGAACAGGGACGCATGCGCTACCGTCCGGAGTCTGCACACGGAGTCCGCCATCATAGTTAGTATAGCGGAACTGCCTATCGCCCGGCACAGCTAGTTTGATGTTGGTCGGTCTTTGGTTCCAACTATCTATGCCAATGGCGTAGATGCAACGACATGTATGTTTTGTGCGGCGAATCGATTGGGGCTTATTGCGGCCAAATCACTTTGCTTGTCCCTATCACTAGATCGTTAAATTTATTGACTAGCTCCTCCACTTTCTTAGCGCGAATGTTGTCCGCATTTTTGGCCTTTTGGTTGTCTTGGAGGGTGCGCACGAGCTCCCTGAGCGGTGTGAGAAAGTGCCGATGGGTTTGAAGGTAGGTTTCGATTGAGCTTCCACGATCCAGTGCGTTGAAGGTGTCCTTATTTGTTTCGTACCAAGCATTCATTGCTTCTAGGGTCTCCTCATATGCGGTGAGTTTTTCGCGGAACTGAGTAAGCTCAAAATCTTCGCTGCTGGTGGTGTTTACGAGTTGTCGAGCCTGATGGACCAGGAGGCCGCCGAGGTATTGTCCTGTTTTACCCTCCTTTTGAAGTCGCTCGAGCTTGCGTAGTTGTAGTGCACTATTCTCCGCAGATACGATCTTCCTGAGTGCTGCATTCGCGGTGTCCCACTCGTCCCAGGCCGTGACCAATTTTTTGTGTAGCTGCTTCCCCTTGGCAAATGCGTCGGTTTTGAAATCCTTTTTCTCATAGTATGGGACGGCCTGCTCGAGAACTGATAACAGGGTAACTATTGTAGTAGCAAAAGCATCTCCGGCTGCTTCGAGATCGGGCATCGACGGTTGTTTGTTTTTGGCTTTACGAATACTTCGGACGCAATCTGCAGGATTGTACAGACTTTGTGCTCCGAGAATGGGATTTTGTTCTTTTCCTGTTGGTCCCGTTTTCGCGTCCTTGACCCAACTGTAGTAGCGTTTGCGGCCGGCACGAATATGTGAAGTGTATCGATTTAGACAAAGGATATACGAGTTGAGCTTTGCACCGAGGAGAACATCTTTGTCCGGTCTAGAACCGGCACGAACAGTTCTCGCGGTTTCAACTTCGTCGTCTATTGGCGTTTGTACTGTATTTGTTGGTGCCGCGTCAGTGGTTGCCTGCTCGGACCCAGCGTCGGCAGGTAGCCGCGTATCCGTTTTGCAAGAGGTGGTTAGCGAGCTGGTTAGCAAAATAGCGAGAATCGATAGCTTTGTGATCATAAGGGCACCTGGGCGTTAAGACCTAACAAAACTGGTGATGAGGAGGAGAATGCAATTTGTACCGCAAAGTTTGATAGGACGGAAACAAACGACCAACCAAAAAAGTTGGTCTCTCAGGGACTCCCCTTTACAAGAGAATCATGTCGCAGCTGAACCCAGCCAGGTCCTTGAGCGATTGGATGATCTCGATCACGAATCTAACCAAAACCTATGATTCGGGGGTTCAGGCGCTTAAGCGAGTTGATTTGGATATCCACCGTGGTGAGATTTTTGCCCTGCTCGGTCCAAATGGTGCAGGCAAAACAACCCTGATCAGCATCGTGTGTGGCCTCGTCAGAGCGAGCACTGGTCGAGTTTTTGTGGATAACCTTTCTATTGTCACGGATTATCGTAGTACGCGATCGAAGATCGGTTTGGTACCCCAGGAGCTTCATACTGACATGTTCGAAACAGTCTGGGCGACGGTGGGGTTTAGCCGAGGGCTGTTTGGTCTCCCCCCCGATCCGCAGTATCTCGAGAAGGTACTCCGCGATCTGTCGCTATGGTCAAAGCGAAATGATAAGATTATGGCTCTGTCAGGGGGCATGAAACGACGCGTCTTGATTGCCAAAGCACTTGCTCACGAACCGCAGGTTCTATTTTTGGATGAGCCCCACGGCAGGTGTTGATGTCGAGCTCCGGCGAGATATGTGGACTTTGGTCAGGCGTTTGCGCGAGGGCGGCGTTACCGTCATCCTGACGACCCATTACATTGAAGAGGCAGAAGAAATGGCTGACCGCATCGGAGTCATCCGCGGTGGCGAGTTGATCTTGGTGGAAGATAAAGTCACTCTGATGAAAAAATTGGGAAAACGGCGTCTCACTCTCATATTGCAACAGCCGATGACTGAGATTCCTAAGGCTCTTGCCGATTGGTCCCTGGCCCTGGTAAGCGACGGGCGCGAGCTTGCATACACGTACGCAGCAGACGACGACGAGACGAGGATTTCGGGCTTGTTAAGGCAGATCGATGATTTGGGGATCGCTTACACAGATCTCCACACCAAGCAGAGCTCGTTGGAGGAAATTTTTGTCAGTCTCGTCGGGAAGGACGCATGAGCAAGACGACACGGTTTAATATCCGCGGGATTTGGGCTATTTATCGCTTTGAGCTCGCACGGGCAAAGCGCACGATATGGCAAAGTTTGGTTGCACCCGTCATTACAACATCGCTCTATTTTGTCGTTTTTGGAGCTGCTATTGGCTCTCAGATGACCGATGTAGAGGAGGTCCCCTATGGAGCGTTTATCGTCCCGGGACTCATGATGTTGACGCTGTTTACCGAGAGCCTCTCGAATGCATCCTTTGGCATCTACTTGCCAAGGTTTACCGGCACGATCTATGAAATTCTTTCTGCGCCGCTCTCAGCCTTTGAGATGGCCCTTGGTTACGTTGGGGCGGCTGCAACCAAGTCGATCATTTTGGGCCTCGTGATTCTCGCGACAGCGACCCTGTTTGTGCCGATTACAATTGTTCACCCGGTTTGGATGGTGGCTTTTCTTGTCTTGACCGCGGCGACATTTAGTCTGTACGGATTTATCATTGGTATTTATGCCACAGGGTTTGAGCAGTTGCAGTTCATCCCGATGCTCGTCGTCACTCCACTGGCCTTTTTGGGCGGAGCGTTCTACTCGATCGATATGCTGCCTCCCGCTTGGCGCACGTTTAGTTTATTTAACCCTGTTGTGTACCTGATTAGCGGATTTCGTTGGACCTTTTTTGGCACTGCAGATGTGGGAATTGGCGTGAGCCTGGGGATGACACTGGGGTTCTTTTGTTTGGGACTCGGGGTTACGTGGTGGATGATCCGGACGGGATACCGACTGAAGAGTTAGAAACCACGTCAGGATTAGCAATCCACGTCTGATGATGTTGTTGACCCTTCAAGGGTGAAGGACTACAATTAGGTGCCAGAAAGGACTGTGTTAGGCCGCAAGATCGAGTTGATGCGGAGGCTCTGCGTCAGCAATTTGATCTGAAAGATGAGTAATATGCCCGTGAAAAAATTTCGTTCCGTAGAGAACATGCCGGGACCAAAACCGAGACCTGCTTTAGATCCTGATAATCTTCGCATTGCTTTTGAGTGGATGAAGTTGCTGAATGAATTTCGGCGCACTCCCCTCGAGCCGGGGATCCGAAAATTCCGAACATTGGAGGAGGCATCAGACGCCCAGCAGTAGGCTAGGACCAGCCAAGGGAGTATTGGGTGTCAGACGCCCAATTGGGAGGGTGCTACCATTGACAGCGACTGATCGCCTGTCTGGCGGCAATGTGGACAACTCGATCTTGAGACTGAAGTAGCGCTCGCGCGAGCGTTTTGGCTTTGGGGGCACACAGCTGGCCAAGTGCCCGTACAGACGCGGCTTGCAGTTTAGGCGAGATGGCGGTTTTAGCGGATTTGATCAACGTGCGAGAAAAATTTTGCCTGCCCATTTTTCCCATTGTCGTCGCAAGCGTGGTCGCAATTTTAGCTTCATCGGGATCGTATTGGGCATGATCGACGAGCGTTCGGTAGACTTTGATGAGTCGCTTTGTCCGTGGCGCTTTTTGTACGCGCCCGAGCAAGGTCGCGGCTTGGTTGCGTACCTTCGTCGGTCTTTTTATCATTGCGACTACATTGAGCAGGTGGGGGGTGACTCCATTTGCGTTGCACTGAACTAACGAGGTCAATGCCGCGATTTGAACCCGCTCGTGCGGATCCGTGCTGGCAATTCGAAACAAATGTTTGGCTACGGGTGGTCGGTGGCATCGCTTGGCGAGTATCTGACTGGCTGCCGCGCGCACGCTTGGCCAGCGATCCTTGTCGGCGACTGCAATCATGCGCAGATCGTTTGGTGCTTTAAGGTCGGTGCGGTTGCGAAGGCTCTGCGCGGCTGCGAGCCGGACACCGGGATCTGGATCGCCGAGCAAGTTGATGAGCAGCCGCTTTGCGGATGTAAGCCGGTTATCCCCAAGTCCCGCAGCGACGATGCGGCGGAGAGCAATGGCGTTGGGTTGCTGCTTGTGGGGGGGTGGTTTACGAATCCATGTTGCTACGGCTGCAATCGCATCGGCTTCCGGGATGGCCGCCAACGCTGCCAGCAGGCGATAGTAAAGTGGATACGCGCGAGCTTGCTCCAAACGGCGGGCCAGAGCGGATACCGCGGTTTGCCTTTGGGATCGGTTTGTGCTGGATTTGGCAATGTAGCCAACCAGGCGCCACAAATTGGGTTCGTCACGGTTTTTCTTTTTTTCAATGATCTTGAGAATGCCACGGATAGGTTTGTTGTGTTTTTTGAGCGCGCGGACCACGTGTTTGCGGACCTTTCGATCATCGAGTGGCGTTTTTAGTAGGGCGGTCAGGGATTTTGCGGTAGGAATACCAGCTAATGCATCGATTGCCGCGATGCGTCCGACTCGTGTGGAATCTTTTCGATGCGCCACCGACGCGAGTAGCGCAATGTTTTGATGTCCCAGTTCTGTGATCGATCGAGACAGCTCCTTGGCCGCGCGAGCTGTCTGCGCTTGGGCGAGGCCGCTTGCCAGCGCATCACCGACCCCGGAGCCATGGTATTTAGATTTTGCCAGGGCGCGCCATAGTATTGCCTGAATTGGCTTTGGGTGTTTGCGTTTGAGCTGCCGGAGAATTGCGGGCCCTGCAGCCGGGCCGGCGGCAATCAGCGCCCGGAATGCTGGGCCGGGGGTTGCCTGGCGAACCAGCTGTTCGGCGAGTGCGGCCTCTGGGCCCCGCGGGTCGAGCTCGATATCGGTCAGCACGTGGAGTTCGGAGATCGCTGTATTTGGTGACTGACCAGTTCCCGGATAGACGTCAGCGACGATGAGAGTGACACAATTGCCGGGAATTGGTGCCGGCAACCGGATGGTGTAGGGACGCTGGTATCTTCCTCGGGCTGGGTCCTTAGGGAAATCGACCCAAAAACGGTAGTGATTTGCCAACCAGCAACGCTACAGATTTGAGTCGATTGCCGCGGGTGAAAGTGGCCCGGCTTTTCGCATTGCCTGGAATGATCTGGATAGATCGAATCGGCGTCCTGAACTGACTCGTCATGGTAACGAATGCACCGTGGGCACCGCCATGGACAGCCCAATGGGTATCGAGATTGCCGTCGTCGATCTCGCGCGGAGGGGTGAGTGCTCGTGCATTTGTTGGGCCGGCGTTGGTTGCGCTTGCCGAAAAAGTTGCCGAACGGTGGAGACGGCGTTTGCTACGAGCCTTGAGGCGCCGTGCGTTGGGGGAGACACGAACCCAGTTGTCTACGGCGCGAAAGGACGAGGTTTGCGGATCGTAGGCGCGTGGGTAAATATAGGGAATAGCACCGTCGCATCGCGAGATATCCGCTCGCGTCTCATAGAGAATCACTGCGTCATCTTCTATGTGAATCAGTCGCTGCCACTCGCCGTCTCGCCCTTGAGGACCCGTGGATAGTTGAGTGACTACGTCTAGGTTATCCTTGTGCCACTTGAGGACCAACGTTGTGCGCTGTTTTGGTGCGGAAGGTTGGTTTTCATCCACTTCGACAAGAATTAACCGGTGTCCGTGGATCGGAGGGGAGACTCGGAGCGAAGCATTGGAGACTTTGCTCGGTGACAAATGCAAACCGATCGTGACGCGGCGGCTTGGCTGCTTCGTCGTCTTTACAATCAAGGTGCCATGCCCATCGAGGGTAATCTTGTCCATCAGGCCGTCGCCATCAAGGTCCGCTTGTTGCGTCTTAGCAGCGACGGCTGAGGCCGAGAGCAACACACTGCTGGCGACAAGCGCTTGCGCACGGAGCCATTCCCTTTGAAAGCCAACCACTGGCGAGCAGTGTAGTGTTTTGGCCAGCAGCTGGTCAAATGCGTTGTTTGATCATAATATTTCCTCCGAGAATGAGACCTGCTACTATCGCCCGAAGATGGGCGAGGCGGTCACAAAGAAAACATGGGGGCGTTGGGTATGGTTGATCTATCTCGCCTTGGCGGTATTTCCGCCGGTCGGGATCGCTCTGATATGGCGTAATGATAATTTTGCCTACAACACTCGTGTTGCACTCACCGTTGTTGGTGTTGTCATCTTCTTCGGGCTCTTGGGTCTTGGACAGTTCCTCAGCCCAGATCCGGGTGTTGTCGGCGGGTAAACTTTCTCTGATCGCGGCCGCGGCATAGTTTCGGGATTGTTTTCCAAAAAACGATACAACTCTTTTTTCGTTGCCGAGAACGAAAAAAAGATATTCGCCAAAGGAGGGGTATCCACAATCCCCCCATGAGTCTGGGGTAACGGTGCGTGTACACCGGCAGAGTACTAAAATGAGTGTGCATACAAGGCACACCGATAGCTTCGAGACATAAGTGCTGTAATAGTACGCTATATGTATCGTCGTTTGTTTCGCTGTAATGCGTTGATTTTTCTGTTTTTGGGCGTTTTGGGTTTGGCTAGTGTTCAGAGTGCCTGAAGCAACTGAGGCGCCCAAAGAGGCGCAACGATGACTCATCTGCGACCAATCGTCGCCGGCATCTTTGTCTGTGTTGTGATGAGTTTCCTATCGGCTCCGATTGCACTGGCTCAGAATGCCGATCCGACGGCGCAACTGGAGCTTAACGTTGGGGCGAGTGACCCTGTGATAGGCCAGGCGAACATGCAAATCCCATTTGAGGTTCCCGAGTATTACGGAATCGAGCCCACGCTAGTACTGCACTACAATCCCAATGGTGGTGACGGCATGTTTGGCGTCGGCTGGCAGCTTGCCGGTTTCTCGTCGATCCAACGCGCCGGTCGACACGGCCACGGTGCTCCACAGTATAATCGCGGCAGAGATACCTACACACTGGATGGTCAAGAGCTGGTCGAAGATACCAGCCTCGGCGGGACGCACTCGACCAAGATCCAATCGTTTCAGCGGATTCGCTACGATGCTGCGAAGGACGAGTGGCACGTATGGAACCAGGACGGGGGCCACACGACTTACACCCCTGTGTTTCGCGTGCATGTTTGGATTGACGGGGGTTGGCAGCAATATACGTTTCGCTGGGGCGTCTCGGCCGTGACGGATCCGATGGGACATACAGTGAACTATGCTTGGGAGTGCGAAGGGAGTCCGACGCTTGAGTGCTACCCATCCCAAATCACGTATCGCGACACCGTACGGATCGAGTTTGAACGAGGGCAGCCGCCCCAGGTTGATGTCGATGCAGGGACCGATCCTGATTACGATGCGACCACGGACGCGGTGAGCTTTGCCACTGGAGGTAAAATATTAGGCCGAACGACAAAGCGAATCTTATCAGTGACGGTCTCGGAGCATGTGAACGAGCAGCCGCAGCGGATTCGCAAATATGCGATTGGCTATCAGCGGAGTTTGTCGTCGCACCGGTGGATGATTCACACGATTCAGCAGGCGGGGAAAGATGACTCGGCGAAGCTGCCCCCGTTAACGTTTGATTTGCCGAAGGAGACGCGACCGGTCAATCCGGTCTCGGTGATGACGACCGAGAAACGCGGACCACGGTTTCGCGTTGGCGATTTTAATGGTGATGGCAAACAAGATCTATTGCGGTTCCACCGACCATCAGGAAAAGTCGAGGTACTACTGAGTGGGGAACAAAAGCGACGGCTTTGGGCAACAGTGGGTACTTCTGGAAATCCCAGAATTGTGATTTCTGAAAAAACAGGCAAACTACATTTTTGGATCGGCGATGTGAACGGTGATGGTGCAGACGATCTGATCACGCTTGAGCATCAAGGCGCACCGACGTTTTTGGTGTTGAAGGTTCGTCTTGCTGGTAAGAACGAAGCGGGTATCTATGAGTTTGGCGACGCGGTCAAGACGCCCTATTCGGCAAACCGGGACTTTACAATTCAGGTGTTGCGCCTGGGCGAAGTATTGACCGTTGGTGATTTTAATGGGGATGGCCACGCCGATCTGATCCTTGTTTCAAGGGCAAAGCGATATTGGCCGCTTCGTGTCTATTTTGGCAGCGAATCGGGAACCTTTGACCTACAACCCCAAACTTGGGGACATGTGGATGTAAATCGAGGCGCAGTATCCCCCCAAATCGGGGATTTTGATGGCGATGGGCGGTCAGACTTCTTAGTGGGGGGGCGCTTGTACCGCAGTACTGGGGCGAGTTTCGAGCAAATCGGTGAACCGGGCTTTAAAAATGGGTTTTTGCTAGGCGACTTCAACGGCGATGGCAAAACCGATGTCCTGGATGTCGAGTGGAAAATAAAGCGATGCAAACGGTCCTGGGATTGTTCTCAGAAAGGCGAATATGTCGCGGACGGTTTTACGATCTATTATTCGCGTGGAAGGGGTGGAACGCAAACCGGGCCACCCGTTGGGATATTCGTAGACACGCACACGCTCTCGACTTTGCGAACAGGAGATTTTAATGGAGATGGTCGGACGGATTTTATGTATGTCTTGGGCGAATCCCACTACGTGGTTTTGAGTCGCGGCTACGGTTTTGCGCCTGCGAAAAAGTGGCTTACGGCTCCGGCTAACTCCAGTTTGAGCTTGACGCTGGACTACAACGGAGATGGCAAGACCGACTTTTTGTCGGCGAGTGGCCCGACAAATGTCGGGGCGCTAAATACCTATGAGGTTGGGATCGGACCAGTACCTGTCCATGCGCGTCGAGGGCCAGGAGGTGTTCTTCCCGCGTCGGCAAGGAAATCCACCACCAGGACGACGAAAACGTGGCCTTGGCGGTCAATGTCAACCGCCTGCATCTGTTCGACAGGGAAACGGAGCAATCCCTGTTGTGGGACTGAGGAAAGGCACGTATGAAACCGGCCCGGGTTCACCTATCACGACCCCGCGAACCTCGAAGATGCCTTTCGGCTGCTGGCGGAACATGGCGAAAGAGGCCAAAATCATCGCGGGCGGCCAGAGCCTGGTACCGGTGATGAACCTGCGCCTGGCGCAACCCGAGCACCTGATCGACATCAACGCCATTCCGGGTCTCGCGGAAATCGGGGAGGCGGAGGGGCGCCTGGTGATCGGCGCGCTGGTTGCGGCACTCCGGATGTGGTGAGTCCCCGCTGGTGGGGGAACGCTGTCCCCTGCTGGCCGCGGCCGCCCGGCACATCGGGCATCTGGCCATCCGCAACCGCGGGCACGGTGGGCGGATCGCTGTGCCATGGCGGACCCGGCCGCCGATGGTGCCTGGTGGCAGTGCTGTTTGACGCGGAATCATGGTTCATTCCGCCCGCGGCAGCCGGGTCATTTCGGCTGCCGATTTCATCCAGTCGGTCTATACCGTGGATCTGGCCGACGACGAGATCCTGGGTTCCGTGTCCTTCCCCTGCGGGCCGGTGACGCTGGGCGATTCGGCAGATCAGCCGCCGCGCCGGCGATTTCGCCATCGTCGCCGTGGCCGCCACCGTCCGCCTGGATAGCGGTGGCCGTGTGGAGTTATCTGCGGGTGGCGCGGGGGGCATGGATGCCACGCCCCTGCGGCTGGTCCGAGCTCGAACGGGCCGCCATCGGAAAAGTTCCGGACCCAGCAGTGGTGCGCCGCCCTCGCCGCCGCCGCCGCCGCCCGGGCGGGCGCGCCGGAGGGCGACATCCATGCCAGCGCCGAATACCGCCGCGACATCTGCGCCGTGCTGACCGAACAGGCGCTGGCCGAGGCGGTGGCCCGCGCCGGGGGGAGGCATGACCATGGACAAGGTGCCGATCACCCTGAACATCAACGGCTGCGACCACGACCTGCTGGTGGAGCCGCGCAAGCTGCTCAGCGACGCCATCCGCGAGGACGCGGGGCTGACCGGCACCCATGTGGGCTGCGAGCACGGCGTATGCGGGGCTTGCACCGTGCTGGTCGACGGCCGGCCGCAGCGTTCGTGCCTGATGTTCGCGGTCCAGGCGCGGGGCGCCGCCATCCGCACCATCGAATCCGTCGCCGGCGAGGACGGGTCCTACAGCCCTTGCAACAGGCCCTGCACGAGGAACACGGGCTGCAATGCGGGTTCTGCACGCCCGGCATCGTGATGAACCTTCGAGGCCTATCTGCTAGACAATCCCCACCCGACGGAGGATGAGATCAAGGAAGTGCTCTCGGGCAACCTGTGCCGTTGCACCGGCTATCAGCGCATTGTCGCGGCGATTCGGGAGGCGGCGGGAGGCGGGGCATTATGAGCGGCAAAACCCCTTTTCGGTCCTGGGGCGGTCCGTGCCGCGAACAGAGGACCACCGCCTGTTGACCGGGCACGGGACGCTTCCTGGACGACATCGCGGTGCCAGGGGCGTTGCACGCCTGCTTCGTGCGCAGCCCCCACGCCCATGCCCGGATCTTGTCCATCGACGTGGCCGCAGCCACCGCTGCCCCCGGCGTGGCCGCCGTGGTCACCGGCACGGACCTGGACCAATGGGTTACACGCCTGCGCCTGGCCCCGCCCATCGAGGGGCTCCAACCGGTGGAGATGAGCGCCCTGCCCACGGACAAGGTGCGTTTCCACGGCGATCCGGTGGCCTGCGTCGTCGCCACGGACCGCTATCTGGCCGAGGACGCGGCGGAGCTGGTGGAGGTGGACTACGCGCCCCTGGACCCGGTCACCGACATGTTCGCCGCGCTGGAGCCGGAATCGGCCCTGGTGGACGACGACCTGGAAAGCAACCAAGTATCCCACCAGACCTTTGCCTCGCCGGAATTCGATCGGGCGATGGGTGCGGCGGAGCGGATCGTCGAGGCCACCTTCTCGTCACACCGCCAGACCCCACCTGCCCATCGAGACCCGGGGCATCATCGCCGATTGGGACCCGGGCCGCCAGCACCTGACCGTGCATGTGGGCAACCAGGCGCCGCACCCGTACCGTTCCGTCCTCGCCGGCCGCCTGGGCCTGAAGGAAAGCCGGATCACGGTGATCTCGCCCGATGTGGGCGGCGGGTTCGGCCAGAAGATCGCCCTGTACCGCGAGGAGCTGGTGGTCGCGGCGTTGTCCCGCCACCTGTGCCGGCCGGTGCGCTGGCGCGAGGACCGCTTCGAAAACCTGCTCGCCGCCGCCCACGCGCGCGAGGACTGGGCCCGCACCCGGCGCCGCGGTGGACCGCGGCGGGCGGCTGCGCGCGCTGAGCCTGGAGCTGGTCGAGGATTTCGGCGGGTACTGCTTCTTTCCCGCCAACTACCTGGCGCGGGTCATCGCCATGATCCTGAGCGGCCCCTACCGGCTGGACCACTATGCCTACGACGTGAAGGTGGTGCTGACCAATAAATGCGGCAACGGCCCCATGCGCGCGCCCATGGCCGTCACCAGCTGGATCATGGACGGCACCCTGGACGCCATCGCCCGGGAACTGGCGCTGGATCCGGCGGACGTGCGTCGCGCCAACCTGATCCCCACCGACCGGTTCCCCCACCGCATGGCCACTGGCGAGGTGCTGGAGGACATCAATCCGTCCGAGACCATGGAACGGGGGCTGGAGGCCATTGGCTACGATGGTTTCCGCACCGCCCAGGCAGCGGAACGGGAAAAGGGCGTCTACCGCGGCATCGGCATCTGCAACGTGGTGGAATCCACGACCTACGGTTCGGCGTTCTACAAGGCCGCCGGCATTCCCGGTCCGGCCACGAGGCGGCCTGGGTCAAGGTCGAGCCTTCGGGCGTGGTGCGCGCCGCCGTGGGCATCGCCGCCACCGGCCAGGGCTACGAGACCGCCTATGCACAGGCCGTCGCCGAGGGCCTGGGGGTCGAGCCGGCGATGTCCGGATCGAGATCGGCAACCACGGACGTCGCCCCCTATGGCATGGGATCGCGCGGCGCGCGCGGTGGCACGGCGGGAGGCGGCACCGCCTATCTGGCCGGCCGGGCGGCGCAGGAAAAGGCCATCGCCATCGCTGCCGGCCTGCTGGGCCACAACACGCCCGACCAGCTTTGCCTGCGCGGCGGGCGGGTATGGCGGTGCGTCGAGGACGATTGGCGGAGACCGATCTGAGCCTGGCGGATATCGCACGCACCGCCTATCTCGATCCGATGCGCTGCCGGCGGGCATGGAGCCGGGGCTGGAGGTGTTCAAGGCCTACGACCCGCCACCCATGACCTATTCCAACGCCACCCCACCTGTGCCGCGTGGCGGTGGACGTGCAAACCGGACAGGTGGCCATCGAACGCTATCTGGTGGTGGAAAACTGCGGCACCATCATCAACCCCCTGATCGTCGAGGCCAGCAGCACGGGGCGACCGCCATGGGCCTGTCGGGCACCCTGTTCGAGCACGTGGTCTAATGACGAGAACGGCCAGAACCTGACCGGATCCTCGCCGACTACCTAATCCCCACCGCCATGGAGATGCCGGAGATGGAGATCCTGCATCTGCACACGCCCAACCGCCGCACGCCGGCGGGGATCAAGGGCATGGCCGAGGGTGGCGTGATGGGCGCCATCGGCGCCATCAGCAACGCCGTCAGCGACGCCCTTGCACCGTTCGGCATTGTGATCGAAAAACACCCCATAACCCCGGACGCAATCCGCGCGATGCTGCGCAACCAGGCCTGATGGAGAGCAAGAACATGACCATTTCCCCGGAAACCACCCAGATCGGCTTCATCGGCCTTGGCATCATGGGCCAAAGCATGGCCGGGCACCTGCAAAGTGCGGGATACGCCCTGCATGTCTACAACCGCAGTCAGGCGAAGGCCGATGCGCTGGTCGCGGCGGGTGCCCAGTGGCACGACACGCCGGGGGCGGTGGCCGCCGCGTCGGACGTGGTGATCACCATGGTCGGCTACCCGGCGGATGTGGAAGAAGTGTACCTGGGGCCCGGCGGCATTCTGGAGCGGGGCGCGCAATGGCGCGTTCCTTATCGACATGACCACCTCGGAGCCCGCCCTCGCCGTGCGCATCGCCGCGGCCGCCGGGGACAAGGGCCTGCACGCCCTCGACGCGCCGGTGTCGGGCGGCGATGTGGGCGCCAAGAACGGGACCCTGGCGATCATGGTGGGCGGCGCGGGAGGCGGATTCGCGGCGGTCCGGCCCCTGTTCGAGATCATGGGCGAGAACATCCACCGCCAGGGCGGCCCCGGTGCCGGCCAGCATACCAAGATGTGCAACCAGATCGTGGTCGCGGGCAACATGCTCGCCGCAGCGGAGGGTCTGACCTATGCCATGAAGTCCGGCCTCGATCCGGAAGAGGTGCTGAAATCCATCGGTTCCGGCGCGGCCTCCAGCTTCCTGCTCAACGGCCTCGGCCCGAAGATGATCGCTGGCGATTTCGCGCCGGGCTCTATGTCCACCACTTCGTCAAGGACATGTCCATCGCGCTCAAGGAGGGCGGAGGCCATGGGCCTGGATCTGCCGGCCCTGAAGACCGCCAAGAGCCTATACGACAAGCTCGCCGCCGCCGGCGCGCGCGAGGACGGCACCCAGGCCTTGATCAAGGCCTACGGCTGAGCCTGGCGCGGCTGGCCGGGCGGCTGCGGCCTTGACTTCGCTCTGGAGACCAGCGACCCTTCCGGCAAGATGGACAATGGCGCAGTGCGAGCACCGCCTTGCGCCGAAAACCGTCCCCAATCCGCCTGCCGCGTCGCGGCGCCCCGTTCCTCGGGTGCCGGATCCGGTTTGTGGATCCGAGCGCTTAAGGCGAGTAAGTGATCATGGAAATGTCTGTCGTGGTTCCGTGCTACAAACGAAGACGGTGTCATCGGAGACGCCATCGAGGAAATCAAATCGACCATAGAAAAGATTACATCCTCTTTTGAAATCGTTGTCGTCAATGACGGATCGAAGGACGATACCGATCGCGTGCTGTCCAAATACGAGGAAGATTATTCGTTCGTCAAGGCAGTGCATCTTTCCCGGAATTTCGGGAAGGAATCCGCCATTTGCATCGGCCTGTCCGTGGCCGAGGGGGATTGTGTCGTCATTATCGATGCGGATCTGCAGCATCCGCCGGAGCTCATGGCCTCCATGCATGAAAAATGGAAGGAAGGCTATGACGTGGTCAACGGTGTGAAGCGAAGCCGGGGCGAGGAATCTTCAACCTACAGGTTTTTTTCAAATCTTTTCAACAGATTGCTCTCGAAGACAATCGGTATCGAGCTGACCGACGCCAGCGATTTCAAGCTCCTCGACCGGCAGGTCGTCGATGCGCTGAACACATTTCCGGAGCGGCGTCGGTTCTTCCGCGGGCTGGTGGCCTGGGTCGGATTCAAGAGCATCGATATTCCCTTTGACGTGCAGGAAAGAACGAAGGGGTTTCCAAATGGAGCTCCAGAGAGCTTGTCTACTACGCCGTTCGCGGCATCATTTCCTTCTCGTCCTGGCCCTTGATCTTCATTTCCTATCTGGGCTTCTTTACCATATTGCTGGGTTTCATACTGCTCGCCCAGACGATCATGAACTTCTTGCTGGGTGCCTCGGTGGATGGCTTCACCACGGTTATTTCCCTCCAGATTCTCTTGAGCGGGATCATTCTGCTTTCCATCGGCGTCATTTCCATTTACCCTGGCGGAGATCTTCGAGGAGAACAAGACCCGGCCCATTGCCGTGATCCGAAAGGATAGAAAGCCTTAGCTGTCCTCATGCGGGAAAAGCCCTATACGGTCCTGGTGACGACAATTTCCACTACATGGACGAAGACCACCGCTACACCCACGGCCGCTACGCCACATTCGCGGAGGCGATCGCCGCGTGCAAGCGGATCGTGGACGAGGAACTGGCCGACTGGCTTGGCCAGGCATCAGCCCGAGGAACTGTCCGCCACCTGGGCGCTGTACGGCAGCGACCCCTACATCGTCGGAGGCGCGTCGGACACGGAGCGGTTCTCGGCCCGGGATTATGTGGGCGAGATCACCCGGGATCGGTGAAAGTTCCCATACCAAACAACGGGCGAGAGGCGTAGAATCAAGGGTAGGACTGGGGTGGCCGACCGACCAAGGAGGTGTCCCATGAAAACCATCCGCTATTGCCTTTCCATCTTCGCCCCCGCCGATGTGTTCGAAACCCTGGTGCGGTTCGAATCCACAGACCCGTTCCTTGCCCCGCGCACCGGCGATTTCATCAATCCGTCCCTGTGGCCGGGCCTGGGGGACCGGGCGGACCTGAAGGACAAGCTGCTCAAGGCGGTCCATGTGGAGCACGGGATCGAAGAGCTGGACGACCACATCCTGCAGGTCGTCGACATCTTCACCAAGGCGGTGGAGAATACCGAGGACGTGCGCCGCGCCGGCTTCCTGGACTAGGCGTCCATGGAACGGCGCCTGATCTGGCCTAGGGTCCGGGCCGTGCGGGTGCACGGGGTTACCGCCAGGGGTAAATCCGGGGTTTAGGAACGGGAATCGCTGAACACGACGAGATAGATCGCGAGGGAAACGAAGGCCAGCGCGAACAAGGCGATGCCGCCCAGCACCAGCGGCACCGCCCACAAGACCCAGAAATCGTTGATCCAGACCAAGCCGCCCAATTCCGGATGGTACAGCAGGTCGATCTCGGATCCGGCGGGGAAGTCGTCGGGATCGATGAGGTCCGTGCCGATATGGACGTCGTCGGGGCCGGTGCCGCCGAACTGCACCGGCTGGGTATAGGTGTCGCCCTTGGCGCCGGTGAAGGTGACGTGGATGACGGGGCCGCGGCTGGCGTGGTGTTCCACG
>CBDCWZ010000018.1:0-72826 GCA_965223575.1 Kofleriaceae bacterium | reverse complement strand
GGGCTCTTGCGCGATCTGCTCCCAACGCACTTGCGCGCGCATGCCTGAGATGGGATGAGAAGGCCGACCCCCGCCAGACGAGCTAACGATATAATCGTGTCTCACAAATACTAGCAGCGGACTCGAAGTCCTATAGGAGGTCGACCATGGAAAAGAATGCCACAAAAACAGTAGGAATGGATCTTGGAGATAAATATAGTGTGATTTGCGTACTTTGTGAGGATGGCGAGGTCCTGGAAGAGACGCGAATCCGGACGACGAAGCAAGGGATGCAAACCTATTTCAGGTTACGCGAACCCATGCGAGTGATTTTAGAGGTGGGCGGTCATTCTCGCTGGGTGAGCGCTCTGCTCAAACAGCTCAAGCATGATGTCATCGTCGCCAATCCGAGACGCTTACGACTGATCGCCGAGAATCACAACAAGAACGATCAAACGGATGCAGAGCTGCTCGCAAGATTGGGTCGCGTTGACCCCCAGCTTCTGGCGCCAATCCAACACCGCTCTGATGTCATTCACGCCGATCTCGCGTTGATTCGTGCAAGGGCAGCATTGGTCGAATCCCGCACAGCACTGATTAACTCGGTACGAGGACAAGTCAAAGCGTGTGGATTCCGGATGCCCACTTGCTCAACAAAATGCTTCGGGAAGCGAATCGAAGCGTTACCAGCACCATTGAAAGAGACATTGACACCCGTGATGGAGTGCATCACAAATTTGACGGAAACCATTGGCCACTACGATAAGCAAATCAAAGCAATGGCAGAGACGAAGTATCCAGAAACGGCGCCTCTGATGCAGATCATCGGCGTTGCAGCGCAAACCGCGCTGACCTTTATTTTGACCCTAGAAGACCCCGGACGGTTTCCACGTGCCCGATCGGTTGGTCCCTTCCTCGGACTCACAACACGAAAACGCCAGAGCGGTAGCCAGGACCCGCAACTCCGAATCACCAAACACGGGGACCCCTATATGCGAAAACTTCTCGTCCAAGCGGCCCACTACATCATCGGCCCGTTTGGCAAGGACAGTGCACTGAGACAATGGGGATTGGCTCTCGCCGCACGGGGCGGTAAAGGTGCAAAGAAACGAGCCGCCGTGGCCGTCGCGAGAAAACTTGCTGTCGTGATGTGTCGACTGTGGACGAGCGGGGAGGACTACAAGCCGTTTCCAAACCAGAACCCAGAACAAAACCAGGACAACAAAATCGCAGCCTAATCCAAACCAAACCAAACCAATTCTATGATGACTCGATCGAACGTTTACCGCCCTGTCCTGGTGACTGCGCCACCGTGCTTGGCCAAAAAGGCCGCGCCTGAGATGGCAGCTCCAAGATGGGCCGGACCCCAACATGCACAGCAGCACATCACGCTGCACAAACAGTGCGAATGGAAGCATCGGCGAGAAACGCGGTCCGAGTCGCTACAAACCAAACAACCAAATCGATCTAAAGGAGACTTTATACGATAAAAACTTACAAAATATGATACCCAAGACTTGACACCGACTGGCCTTCTCATGGAAGCACGGAGCCACGCCCTGCCGAGCTGCCACACCGGTCACAAAAGCTCGCGTCCCTAGCCTCGAGTTGAGCACTTTTCCCGACAGCGAACGGCCAAAATCGCTAGCGCCGCGCATCAACAATCAGTCCGCGGACTCTTCCTCCGCCGGCCCCGACAAAAGCGCAAACGCCGCCTCCACTTGGCTATGACTCCCAATCAGCACCAACACGTCATGCGCCTCAAGCTGCAAATCTGGGGCGGGGTTTGCGATTGTATCGCTGCCTCTGATGAGCGCAATCACTGATGCCCCTGTGCGCCCCCGCAGTCCCACCTCGCTAAGACAACTGCCCACAATCGGATTCTCGGGGCCAATCCAAAACGTCTCTCCCGTTCCAGTCGACAGCGCCGCCCCGACCGCTTCGGTGACCTCATGGGAAAGTGTACTCGCGCGGCGCAGCCAACCGTAAGCATCATCACGGAGAAGTCGCGCCTGGGTCCGGATAATATTTCCTGGCACGTGCAAGCGCTGCAGCACCCGGATCACAATCTCTACAGAAGCTTCAAACTCCTCGGTGACAACGATATCTGCGCCAAGACTTCGGAGTTCCTCAATGTCAAACACGGCGCGGGCCCGGGCAATAATATAAAGGTTGGGATTTACCTGGCGCGCGAGACGCACCCCCTGTTTGGTCGCCTCTGCATCCGATATCGCAAACACTGCGATTTTACCGAGTCGAATCCCAGCTTGCTCCTGAATCGCCGGACTCGAACAATCACCAAACAAGATCTCGTGTTGACCATTCTCAGATCGAACCGAGTAGGGATTGGCATCGACGATGACGTGCGAAATCGATGCCTCACCGAGCAATCGAGCGAGATGCTGACCGTTGATCCCATAGCCAAAGATGATCACCTGGGAGGCTTTGGCTTGTGGCGGCTCACCACCAGCGGTATCGCTCGATGCTCTCTGAAACAGACGAGCCCCTAGTCGATGGGCGACGGGCGTAATCAGCATTGTCAGTATCGAGACGGTGATCCCCAATTGATAGTGCCAAGAGTCCACCAATTCTAAGGTATGACCACGGCGCAACAACACCAATGCAAACTCACCAATCTGGGCAACACCAATCCCAGTTAATACGGCGGTGCGAATCGTAAATCCCAACATCTTGGCCGCAGCGCCCGCGCACAGCGCTTTGCTAATCACAACGACTGTGCAAACCACCAAAACAAGACACCAATGATCGAAGAAAAACCGAAGGTCGAGCAACATGCCCATGGTGATAAAAAAGAAGCTCGCCAGGATGTCGCGAAAGGGACCTGTGCCGGCAGCAATCTGGTGTCGATAGTCTGACTCAGCGAGCAAGATACCCGCCAAAAAGCCGCCCAGAGCCGGCGAAAAACCGAGTTCGCTTGTCAGTAAGGCACCCGCCAAGCAAAGAAATAATGCAGCGACTGTTAGCAATTCCCCAATACGGACCGCCGCCACCAAATGCAGCACCCGAGGCAGGGCAAATCGACCCACCAAAAAGGCTCCAGTAACCGCCGCAAGTGCCCAGAGAATACGGCGCCCGATATCGGCGCCAGAGCTATCGGCACCCGCCAAAATCGGTACAAGCAGCAACAAAGGTACAATGAGGATATCTTGAAACAGTAAGATCCCCGTCGCCGCTCGGCCATGCAAGGTGTGGAGCTCGCGCCGGCGATGATACAAGCGCAGCAAGATCACAGTACTACTAATCGAGACACAGCTTGCAAACAGTATCGATAGATTGAGCGAATAACCGAGTGCTAAAAACACGGCACCACTCACAAGAGTTGTCACTCCAAATTGAAGCGGACCACCTGCCAACAAAAAACGCTTCAGTGCCTTCAGCCGCGACGTAGGCATTTCGAGCCCGATGGCAAACAAGAGAAAAACAATGCCCAATTCGGCCAATACCTCTACGTTGCTAGAGTCATGAATCAATTCAAGACTATAGGGTCCAACCAAAGCCCCGGTCAGCAGATAGCCGACCAAGGGCGGCAAAGAAATACGCGCGCTCACAGCGATCACAACGGCGGCGACTCCAAACAGGACGACAAAGTCGCTCAAGAACGGCAATGAGTGCATATGCCGATTATGCCCTACTCGGCCGCGCAACTCCGCACGATCGCGACCAATCTTTCTAGAACTGTTTTCATCTTCCACTGATCGTGCGCGATCTCTGCGTTGCTCGCTCCGGTGCCTCCGCACGTACCAAAACGTACGCTTACGGGGGCTCCTCACTCGCGCCTTGACCTCACACACGCTCAGTGAAACCTGAAAACAGTCTAGCCCGAGATTTTTAGCAGGCGTATATGATACTGTCACCAGGACGACTACATAAACGCAAACCACCCTCCAACCACTATTTGATATACTGGATGCCGGTGGGCCAAACAACAATAGGCAAAAATCTGATCGAATTGATCAAGGCAGGACTCGCGACCAAGGACGAAATCCTAGGTCATCTCGAGCAACATGCCGATGCAAAATCCCCGGAGCCGGGAATCACTGCAAGCGTCGAAGTAACGCTATCAATTCTGCGCGAAACACGTGTAGAAACCGGCCAGACCAAAGAATCTAGTTCGAAGCAACGGTTCTTAGACTGGGCCAATGAAACCGTGGCATCCGAAAATATTAGCGAGCGAGCCTCGGAACAAATCACACTCACTGACCCACAGTACGATCCGATTCGAACGATTCAGCTCTATGACTTTTCGGATCGAGGACGCTTTCACGTCGTCAGAGTCGGGCGCCACCCGTCGCAAGACCTGCAAATTCTCGAGCGTACAGTCTCGAGAGAGCATGGTCTGATTATCTTTTCTGGGGACCAAATGCTGTTCTGCGACTATGGGACCCTACGCGTCGACAAAGACAATGAAGGACGCTACGGCAGCACCAACGGGACCTTTGTCAACGGTCTCGTTTGCATTCGGGATACCATGGTTCATTGGCTCGAGGAGGATAGCCTCATGTTTGGCTCCCCTTACTATCAAGACAACGAAGGCCAGCCAGTCCACAGCTACATGCTCACCTACCGTCAAACGGCCGCGCGCCGCGGCGCCAACTAGCACGGGGACGGTGCACGGGTTATCCGGGTTTGCTTTTGGCGGAACTAGCAAACCCGGATAACCCGTGCACCGTCCCCTCCCTCTTCTACTATCGATTGGGTTGTGGGGTCACCCGAAGATAAGGCTTCACGATGGTAACCCCCTTGGGGAACTTCGCCTTAGCCTCTTCGTTTGACAGACTCGGAACAACGATACAGTCATCCCCATCTTTCCAGTTTACGGGAGTCGCAACCTGGTGATTTGCGGTGAGCTGCAACGAATCGACAAGCCGCAATACTTCATCAAAATTGCGCCCACTGGATGCTGGATAGGTAAGCGTCGCTTTGACTTTCTTATCCGGACCGATGAAGAACACGGAGCGAACGGTGAGAGTATTGTCGGCGTTGGGGTGAATCATATCATAGAGACCTGCAATCTTGCGGTCGGGATCACCAAACAGGGGGTAGTTCAATGCGACCCCTTGCGTCTCCTCAATGTCAGAGGACCACTTATTATGATCTTCTACAGTGTCCACGCTCACTCCGGCCACTTTGACGTTTCGCTTGTCAAATTCTGGCTTCAATTTTGCGACTGCGCCAAGCTCGGTGGTGCAAACTGGCGTAAAGTCCTTCGGATGAGAAAACAATATTCCCCAGCTATCGCCAAGATATTCATGCCAGGTTAACTGTCCCTGTGTGCTATTCGCACTAAAATCAGGTGCCGTATCGCCAATCCGTATCGCCATCGTCATCTCTCCCTGGGTTGGGTTGTCATCATGATTTTGCTAGGCACGCATTTTGGGCATTCCCGGGTCAGATTTGCAATGGGGCAACGCGCCTGACTGCACAAACCAAGCTCGTAACGAGCCTTCGATGCGCCCCCTCTCGTTTCGCCAATCTAACGGCGAATCGCGCGCTCCGGGTTTATTCGACTCGCCCTGGCGGTGCCATCGCGATACTTAACAATCAATATCGCGGGTTTAAACACCGCCTTCACGCTGTATTTCTTTCGGGTACCAGGAGGACGATGATACGGAACCTGGTAGGAAATTTCGCAGTTTATGGTCATTCCAGCATCGTTCACGCCGCAATGATTTTCTGCGAGATTCCCTTGTCCGTCTTTCAATATTTCTCCCTTTGCATCGACAATCCGAACCAGATCGGCATTTTTCAGATTCTTTCCCAAAATCCCAAATGTGACACTATTGCTGAGAACATGAGAAATCCGCGAAGGAAGATGGACGAGCTCCAATTCATCTCCGGAACGATGCGTCCATTTTGACAGGGTCGTCACAGGGTTGCGATGGTTCCCCGCCGTCGTTCGAGTACGAACGACTACCTTTCCGAGTCGAGGCAGAGCAGCAAACCCACAACGAAGTTTGTCTGGAAATTCCACCCGGGTAACAGCGGGCCTAGGTGGATACACATTTGTAATAACCTGGGAAATGCTCCCTTTCCCTCGCAGCGTCAAGCCAACAGCGCGGTTATGTTTCAAACAAGCCCATAGAGATTCCGTCAGGTGATTGACCTGAACCGTAAATTCTACCGCCACAGGAGCACGCTGTTTTCCCTTCCCCCAAACCTCTTTTTATCGCCGGATCGGTTTACAATGGTTCCAATCCCTTTCACGAGTAGGGGCAACCCGGGGTCAATGGCGACCAGAGCGTAGTCCGGATTCACGGTAACTGACAGGGGAACTCCCGTTTGCGCCAAACTGGTTTGCGTTGAAAAGACAAATATCAAAACGACGAGACAACAATGAATAACCTTACTCACCTGACAAACTCCTTACTACATGAAAATGTTCAAGAAACTGCGATGAGTAATTATAAGCAGGCCATTCTTTTAATAAATACATAATTTTCTTCTAACGATTCTCAAGTCGTGACATCATCTCAACTATAAATTCAGTTAATTAAAGGCCTCTACTGAGCTATTCAAACGGATTTGGTATTTCTAGTTACTCTTTTGGTAAAAAAGTATTCCTATAGTCGATTCGACTTCGGCTCTCATCAGGCAAAAAACTCCTATTTATAAATATCGGAGAACTGAATCCGATACCCTTCAAGTTCGAAGCACGTGTCAGCACAAGATCCTCCATTTACTCAACTGCCAGGCTTGGGCCACAAACTCATGATGGCCACACCGGCGGGCATTATGATCACGACTCATGAGGGAACGATTGTGTCAGTAAACCCCGCGTTCACCAAGATCACCGGATACGAGGCCGAGTACGCGGTCGGCAAAAATCCCCGCATTCTCAGCTCAGGACGCCATGATGCTGAGTTTTATCGATCGATGTGGACACAGATTCGCTCGACCGGAAGCTGGCAGGGAGAAATCTGGAACCGACGCAAAAATGGCCAGGTTTACCCTGAGTATCTGAATATCGCCGCGATTCGCAATGACGATGGCATCACAACTCATTTCGTCGGAATCTTCTCCGACATTGGCGATATTAAAATTGCAGATGAGCGGATCATTCACCTCGCTCACCATGACGCAGCGACCGGGCTACCCAATCGCTATCTACTTGCTGATCGGATGGACAGAGCACTAATTCGCGCCCAACGAAAACTCTCCATGGTTGCAGTTCTATTCCTGGACCTGGACAACTTTAAGCAGATTAATGACTCATGGGGTCACGCAGTAGGAGATTTTGTACTCGAAAAGATCGCCGATCGACTTCGGCAAAACGTACGCTCTGTAGATACCGTTGCCCGCATTGGCGGTGACGAGTTTGTCATTGTTCTCGAAGACGTGACAAAAGATGACATTGCAATCGCAAAAACCAAGCAACTGTTAGACGCGCTGGCCACACCGATCTCAATTGGGACCGAGAGCATCCAGTCTTCCACAAGCATTGGTGTCGCATTCTATCCGCATCACGGAGACACTGCGCAACTCCTTCTAGAAAGAGCAGATAGGGCAATGTACACAGCCAAACAGACCGGACACAATCAATATCACGTCTATCGCTAGGCCCACCGACTCACCGTCTTGCCCAATGCGATCGAACCGTCGCGACGAATTCCGCCTGAGATACATACAGGCTGGGAATCAAAACCAAGATCACGGTCGTCGCAAATAGGATCCCAAAGCCAAGTGAAATCGCCATTGGCACCATAAATCTCGCTTGGCGTGAGGTTTCAAAGATCATAGGTGCTAACCCGCCAAAAGTAGTGAGAGTAGTCAGCAATACCGGACGAAACCGTCGCACTGCCGCTTGGAATATCGCCTGCGACGGCGCTTGCCCCTTGCGCTGCAACTGGTTTGCGTAGTCAACCAGTACCAAAGCATCGTTTACCAGCACGCCGGCCAAAGCGATAAATCCCATCAAACTCAAAATGCTCAAATTGAACCCCAATAGCCAGTGGCCAAGCACCGCACCAACGGCGCCAAAGGGAACCGCAAACATGACGACAAGTGGCTGCATATAACTGCGAAACGCTACCGCAAGGAGAAAATAGACAGCGATAAACGATAGCAACAACCCTCCTATCAAAGCGGTAGCACTATCGCGAAAACTCCGCTGCCTGCCACGAAAGCTATACGATAGTCCTGGGATGTCATTGCGGACATCGGGCAAAATAGCAGACTGCAATATTCCGAGGACTTTTCCGGTATCACCAATGGGAACCACGTTTGCACGCAAGGTCACGGTTCGTCTTGCATCCCTGCGAGTAATAACGGAGAAAGACGGCGCACGAGTCACACGCGCCACCTCAGTGAGCGGGACAAATGTCCCATGCTGGGTCTGAATCAGCGTATTCTGTAGATCATCAGTGCTATCGCGTCCCGATCCTGGCCGACGAACAAGAATTTTGATCTCATTGCGCCCTCGCTGATAACGAAGCGCTTCGGTTCCATAAAAACTCCCTCGAAGCTGCTGCGCCAAATCTCGCGACGATAGTCCCAAGCTTGCTCCACCCCTTGATAGCTGTGCGTTGATTTGCTCGGTTCCCCGTGGATTCCCATCGTCGATGTCTTTGACCCCGGGAATCTCCGCGAGCCTTGCAGCGACCATCTGACTGGCTCGCTCAAGCTGCTGGATACTGCGATGACTCAGCTCGACAGTGATGGCAGCACCGGACCCGGGCCCACCTCGATCTGATTCAAACCGAACATATTGTGCCCCAGGAATCGCGCCCAGACGCTGCCGCCACTCGTCAATCACAGCCGGCGTTGAAAGCGGACGCACAGTAGGGGGCGTTAGGTAAGCCATCACTTCGACCTTCTTCCCGGAAGTCTTTGCCCGCACTCCGGTAACAAGATTGGCCTTCTCATCTGCCATCGCAGCAATCACCCCGGAGAGTCGCACGCGCAACGCATCGACCTGTGGTTGCGGGGTTGCATCTGGCAATGCAGCCGTCACCACTGCCACGTCCGACTCGACACGCGGCATTAAGATCCAGCCGATTTTTCCACTACGAACAATACCGATAGTAACCACAAGGGTACAAATGCAGCCGGCTATCGTTAAGTATCGCCAACGCAGTGTTGTTTCCAAAACTGGCCGGTAAACCGACTCGATAAACCATTGTAAGCCAGCGGTGCAGGCAAGCCGGGCAGGCTCTACCCATTTTCCCAAGCGCGATGGACCAGCGTCGTGCGCGAGGTGAGACGGCAAAATGAGCAGTGACTCCACCCAGGAGATGACAAACGCCGCAATCACAACCAGCGGAATGACTCGCCAAATCTGTCCAATCGTTCCGGGAACAAAGGCCAGGGGCAAAAACGTGATGACGTTGGTGAGGATCGCAAAGCCAATGGGCGCCGCTACCTGACGCGCCCCCGCAACCGCAGCGACAGCAAACGGCACCCCGCGTTGACGATGCTCGAAAATATTTTCGCCTGCAACGATCGCGTCGTCGACGACAATGCCCAGGCCGACGATAAATGCAAACATCGAGATAATATTGATCGAAACCCCCAACCCGGGCAGGATCAAGATCGCACCGAGAAACGAAGTTGGAATCCCCATCGTCACCCAAAAGGCCAGGCGCAGCTCGAGAAACAGCCCCAGCAATGCAATCACTAAAATCAAACCGATCGCGGCGTTCTTCAACAATAGATGGAGCCGATCTCGATACCGTTGGGATCGATCACTGAGGATTTCCCACTGAATCCCATCGGGAAGCCCCTGCTCAATGCGAGACATCGCTTCGCCTACGGCATCCGCTACACCAATGGGCGTTTGCTTGCCGACCCGATAAATCGAAATATCGACGCTACGCTCCCCGTTAAAGTGATCGTAGTTGTCAACATCCTCAAATGCCTCCTGGATCGTTGCAATATCAGCAAGGTCTACCGTCCCCCCACCCTCGCTGGTGACGATCGCAATGTTACCGAGGTCGCGGGTATACTCTTTGCGATCGCTCACCCGCACTAAGAGATCGCCCGAGCGAGTTTCTAAGGTCCCTCCGGGAAGCTCTACCGAAGCCGATCGAATCCGCTCCGCCACTTGTTGGTGGGTTAAGTTCATCGCCCGTAGACGCTGCTCGTCGAGGGTGACGTGGATTTCAAACCCCCGCCCCGCTACGACGTCAACTTGGGTAATCTGCTCTGACTCGAGCAAGCGGTCGCGTACTCGCTCGGCAAGCTCCCGCAAACTCGATTCGGGGGCGGGGCCAAACAGTGCCAACCGCATGACCTCTCGCCGACGGGCAACAAGACGAACCTGCGGCCGCTCGGCTTCCTGGGGGAAGGTGCGGATCCGATCGACCTGCTGGCGAATCTCCTGAAACGTCTCCTGCCGGTCCGCATCCGCTGTAAGCTCGATTCGAATCGAACCCGATCCTTCCCTGGCTGTCGCCTGAATCTCATCGATTCCAGCAATGCCACGAACAGCATTTTCAACCGGCGTTACAATGCCCCGCTCGATCTCCTCCGGGCTAGACCCAGGATAACCAACATCAACCGTTACGAGGTCGAGCTCAAAATCGGGAAACACCTCGCGTTTGATTTGCGTCGTTGTAAAAAGCCCTCCGAGAATAAGTACAATCATCAACAAATGGGGGACAATAGGATTTGCTACCATCCACTGAATCACCCCCTCATTGCTTTTTTGATCGCTCATTGCTTGTTCTTGATCTGCTCCGAGGCAGCTGGAAAGCGCAGTCGCATCCCCTTCACGGGGCTAGCGATTGGCGTCGTTACCACGCGCTCCCCTGCGGCGATCGAGCCACGAATCACTACCTCTTTATCGTCTTGGTAGATGACATCAACCGGGCGGAAGACCAACTGATCTTCGCGATCTGCAAGCCAAACATGATTGTCTGCACGAAGCCACTCCGGTGGAATCACCAACGCATCTACCACGGAAATCCCCGTCATCTCCACGCGAGCCCATGTATTGAGCACGAGCCGACTCGCACCCTTTTTCTCGCGCGCGAGTGGATCGCGGATCGCAATCAATACAGTTGCAAGCCGTCCCCTGTCCTCGACAGAGTTCCCCAATTGCAAAATCACACCTTCTCTTGCCTCTAAGCCATTGTGCCCCCAAATCACCGCGCGCTGGCCTGCCTCCCTACCCGCTGAGGGCTCCTGTGACAACAATCGCAATTTGGCGACCGGAAGCTCGACGCGCACCCACCACTCATGCGTATCAACGAGAGTGGCCACAGGGGTTTGCTCAGAAACCAACATTCCGACCGAAACTCGTCGATCAATTACCAATGCATCAAACGGCGCAACCAACTTTGTCCGCTCCAAATTGATCTTCGCTTGGCGAAACTCTGCCCGAGCCGCAAATAGCTCCGCCTTTGCTGCAGCCAATTGGGGCTCACGCAGCACCAAGGAGCGTTGTTTCCCTTGCACCAGATCACTCAATTGTGTCGCCTCCTCCGCCGCGACTTTGTGACTCCCTTGCTCAATCGCAAGGCTTGCGCGGGCCTTCGCCAACACACTGCGAGCGCGCTCCAACGCAAACTGGTAGTCCCTGGAATCAATGGTGACAAGTTTGGAGTTTTTGTTGACCATCCTTCCGGGAATCAGATCCTCGTGGACATGCGTCACTTGACCCCGTAGTTGTGGCGTGAGTGCAACCTGCTGCGCAGGCACAACCAGCCCAAAGCCGCGAATCGTCAGAGTGTGGGAGGTTGGAACAGCAGTGTGCAACTGCACCAAGGTCGCGCGACGTTTGCCAGTCTTGCCTCGTTTGGGCCGAGAAGGCCCATCACCAAACAACAAGTTAATGCCAATGATGCACGCAGCAACCGCGGCCACCGCGATCAACGCTTGGGACAACAACCGCTTGGAAGAAGTCTCAACCATAACCGTAACCGACACCCCGATTCTCACCAACCGGCAAAATGCGTCGACCCCCCAAGACCATAGACGAGGACTAACATAATATTTGCGACACGTTAGCCGATTCGGCAAGAATCTGAGGTGGGAGTCATCACCTCCGTTAGTAATGGACAACCCCAGCGTTATGTACTGCGATCCGAGGAGATCCGTTTATCGTTGGTGGGCAATCTGGACAGCTCTAGATCCGCCATCGGTCCATTCTGGCGCGAGAACAGAGATTTACGATGCATTCTCACTATCCTCGGCGGCCGCCGCAGGTCATCCTCCTACGAACCGCCGCATAGCGATTCGCCTCCAGAATTGAGGGAGCCAATTCCCAATCTGGCAGATCTCACACGTGATACAGCAACCCGGGATCTGCACCTTGGCGCCCCCTCGGGATCACCACGCTAACAGATTGCACCATGACTTGGGGGAGTATGAGGTGGTACTAAAAAGAATGTAATTTCGAAACAAAATAGTCTTTTGGGGATTTCCGGCTTTGATGGCTATCAGCATACTCAGGTTTGGAGATCGATGTATCGTATCGGGCCGATCCAAACGGCATTGCAACACCAATGGTGGATGTCTTCGTTATGCGCAAAACATTACTCCTGGTTCTCGCCGCTGCCGGACTCATAATGTTCGCGGGCGTCGTCGTCTTTCACGTCGGCCTGGACCTTTCGTGGTTGGATTCCGTCTATTTTGTCGTCACAACCATGACCACCGTCGGTTATGGCGACTACAGCTTGGCTGCCGCACCGCCGAGTATCAAGTTGTTTGGCATCGCGCTCATGTGTGCCGGACCTGCATCGGTAGCGGCGGCCTTTGGCATCGTTACCGATTACGTGCTAAGAACCCATCTCGATCTTGGCTTCGGACTAAGAGTGGGCCGCATGAAACAACACGTCGTCGTTTGTGGGTTGGGAAAAGTTGGCATACGCGTCGCGGAGCAATTGGCAACCCTTGGCGAGCAGGTCGTCGTCGTTGACGAAGACCAAGACGGCCGATTTGTCCCCGAAGCCAACCGCCTCAAAATCCCCATTGTATACGGGGATATGCGCCGAACCGCAACATTGCGTAGCGCGCGCGTCGAGTTTGCTCGATCGCTTGTCGCCTGCAGTCAACAAGATCTAATCAACTTAGACGCCGCTCTGCATGCACGAGAGCTCAATCCTAACATCCGCATCGTTCTGCGAATATTCGATCCGACGCTCGCTAGACGGATTGAGTCGGGGTTTGGCTTTGATACGGCATTTAGTACCTCGGCACTCGCAGCCCCTGCATTTGCCCTGTCAGCTGTGGATAACACGGTGATTGGCAGCGTGACGGTGGATGATGACATTTTGCTAAACATGCGTATCGAGGTCCAAGCGGACAGCAAACTCGACGGCCTCCAAAGCACCGAGCTCGCCAACTTAGGTCCCTTTTCACTGTTGTCTCATCGGTGCAAACACACTGGCGAGCAACAATTCAATCCCAGCAAACCGTTTGCGATCAGCGCCGGAGACACATTGGTCGTCTGCGTAACACCAGCATCTCGCCAGCGATTCCAGCAGCTCAACACCAGTGTTTAACGGGGCTGGACCGCTTACCGGTTGAAATGGTCCTATCCGACGCAGGGATCTTGGCCGAGCGGAAGGCGCGAGCGAGACGCATAGTAGACCTACGCAACGAGAGAGCAACGCTCCGATCGGCCGAGAGAACAAGTCAGATAGGATCAGATCAATCGGTGAGCGGTCTAATGGCATGTTATGGTGCCTCCCCCTCGACAACAATCCTGCGCCAAATCTCAAAACTGAGTAACATCCAAAGCCGAAGACCAAACCGCCCCGGCCCCTCCTCAATATTGTAATCGAGCAACTGTTTGACGCGATCAGGGTTGAAGATTCCCACCCTACGCACGTTACGCGGGCTCAAAATGCTTCGCGCATAACGCTTCATCTCGCGACGAAACCAAAAGTGAACGGGTACTCGCATACCGCTTTTGGGTCGATCAATCACCGGACGGGGGAGCATATTCTCGTACGCCCGCTTTAACACATACTTTTCGATCCCATTGCGCAGCTTCATCTTGCCGGGCATCGCAAAGCTTAGCTGGACGATACGGTCGTCAAACAGCGGAGCAAATGGTGTCAGCCCCGAAGCTCCCATCATTCGATCCACCTTTGGCAAGATCAGATGTGCCCCCTTGAGGCGCACATTGATCGCTAGCAACTTGTCCAGAAAACTTCGTGGTCGTTTGGCCTCAAAAAACGGCGTCAACACGCCGGTCAAATCGGTATCGGGATCGACCTGCGACCACCACTGGGGCGAAATCAGTCGATTTAGCTCTTCATAAGCGCGGCGATAGGAGGCGAGGTACATTCGCTCGCGAAAACGAGGACCACGCTCGATACCACCATACCAATGGTGTAGCAACATCGAGATATTTTTAGGACCACCAAAGCATGGATCTCCCCCTTCCCCGTTGAAAACCCACCGCACATCTCGCTGTGCCTGGCGTGCAACTTCAAAGTTGGGCACAGTAATCGGGTCCCCTATAGGATCATCCAGGTGCCAAATAATTTTACGAAGCCGCGGCAAAAAACGCTTCGGTTCGACGAGCACCTCACGGTGATCCGTCTGGCAACGCCGCGCAACTTGCTCAGCAAATTCAAGCTCGTGACCGTATTGTTGACCGAAGTGGATCGCGTAGGTCCTCACGGGGGCATCATGTTGTCTGGCTACCTCAGCGGTCACGACGCTCGAGTCGATCCCACCAGATAAAAAGATCCCAACAGACTCCCCCGGTGGCAGTTGCTCAGAGATGACTTGGGCGTGGGTTTGGCGAAACCGCTTCACCCATTGCTCTTCGGAAAGCTCACTTTGCGGATCTGCCTCCTCAAAGCGAAAATATCGATGCCGACGCTCCTTCAGGCAACCGTCAAAGGTGACGACAAATCCCGGTGGAACCTCAAAAAGGTCCTCCAGCATGGTGTTCTCTCCGGGAATAAAACTGAAGGTCAAATACTGGGCAACCGCCGAGGGACGGATACGACGGTGAAATCCAGGCCAACGAGCGGCGGCCTTCGGTTCGACCCCAAAGACGCAACGACCATCATATTTGGCGTAGTAGAGGGTTCGAATCCCAGAGCCATCGCGAATCAGGTGGAGACGTCGCCCATCCAAAATAGCCATGACAAATGCACCGCGCAAGTGATCGACAAAGTGGATTCCATCGCGACGGTAATGCTCTAATAGCGATCGCAAAGATGTTGACTGCTGCGGGTGGGTTAGGTAACCGGCAACAGCGATCATCTGATCGCGATCAGAATACAGACCAGTCGCATCCTTGAGGCGGGGCATCTCCGCAAATTGCGCAAGATAGCCGAGGCTGCCCCCATCGATCTGCCGCAGCGTAGAGCCCCCCTGCCCACGATGCCCCAATAAGCCGGCCATTCGTGACAGAACAGTTGCATCCGGCTCACCGGTAAACCCAAAAATCGCTCCCATTTTTACTCGTGCTTCATTGTACCCGTCAAATACGCAGCGAAAGCCTTTGCCTCTGGAGCCAACGGACCGTTGGGGCGGCTGGCCAGTTCCTCAAATTGCCGCCTTGCCGACTCGCCATCTCCCATTATCATGCCCAGAAAGGCAAGCTTATAGCGACACTTGTGCCCCTCCAGCGAGCCAGGAAAGGTCGCGACGGTGTTTTCCCAAGCGGCACGCGCGTCCTGGTATTGACCAAGAGCAAGATATGCTTTGCCCAAAAACAACCCCGCTCGACTCGCATGCCGGGCCTTGGGATTGGCTTGCAGGTACCGACGCAACACGGATACCGCGCGCTGATAGTTTCCTGACACAACCAAAGATCGACCCGCAAAAAATTCGTCGCGTCCATCCTCTTGTCTGTAGTGATTGCAACTCCATACAAACACAAGAGAGAAAATTGCCAAGTGCACCTTTAACTTAGCCAAAACTACCCCCATCATCGTACTTGCGGATTTCGTCGCGAGACAACGCCGAAAGCGGCAATTGCTTTTCCATTGCGAGAGCAATCATATTAGCGAGTCCTCGGTACGGCAAAGAGTCTACCTTCGCAGCAAGTGTGCTGTAGTGAACACCAAGCGCTTTTGCGAATCGCTTGATGTCTCCAGGTGTCATCCCAAGGTCGATAATCCGCTGCTGGCCGACAGAAATTTTCCCCGTCTTTTGCATCCGCGACTTCATTGCCATCCCCGCGTCGCTTGCATCATGAAGCAGAAACACTGGTGTCTGCGGCTGTCTCTCTAGCACCTCATTTGCGGCCTTCTCTAAGTATGATGGGTATCCCGTCTGTGACATAATCAGCACCCGCTGTTGCGAATGAAAATCGTTGCGGACAAATAGGTCAACGAGGAGATCGCGCTCGACGATCAACACCCGCTCGACCCCGTAATCGTAAATGTCGGCTTCCTTCCATTGTGGAGGTGGTTTATCAAGCGTCGGCTGTTTGAGAAGCCGCTCGATGTTACGGCCGGAGTTGGCTTCCCTGCGCGACGATTCCCACTCGCAACGAGGGGTGAGAATGCTGGGTTTGCTTCGTCCGCGAAGGGATAAATAAAACATTTAGACACGGATCGCCGAGTACTGCGGGAGCAACGAGCAACGAATCCGTACAACCATCGATATACGCAAGCCGGCCCCTGCTCTCAATCGGGCCGCCAATCATGAAGGGCGCATGATACCCATATCGGGTAACAACAATCCCATTCCCTCCAGGACCGATCGTCGCAGCACCACAAACCGCAAAGTACATCCCCGCGGATAACTCAAATCGCCCCGAATCTGCTGTGAAAAGCGCGCTTCCCTCGTGAACATAGCCAAAATGACTTCCTCCATCAGCGAGCGATAAGTGATCGCCTCGCCAGCACGATACGGAAGAGGAAAACGGATCGGACCGCAGATCCACAGCCTCACCATGAGCGAATGGAAGCGCCTGAAACCCCACGATATCCCGAAGGGTCTCATACCTTTTTCAACAGCACAACATCAGCAACCAGACCCGTGCTTCAGCGTAATCGCATCGTCGCAATCGGAAACAGAAAGCTATTCATTCTCCGCTGCCGTCTTGCGATATCGCGCACGATCAACCAACCAGGTAACGACGGGTAGAAATGCGATCAACGGCAACACGTAAAACGCCGGCGTACGAAGCGCAACACCACGAGGCCGGTAAACTCCCCCATAAAGCAAGCAGCTGAGTAAATACACACCCAAAATTGCGATTCCGCACCATTGCCATAAGCGCGCCTCGATGACGGGCCCAATTGGTTCTATGTGCATTTCAGCACGCTCCGTGTCCCCCAAAAATATCCCGCGCCACCGGTGTACATCCCACATGAGTAACCCCAGGGTCCCCAACAACATCGCAGTTACCGTGACAATCGTTGGTACTCCAGCCGTACTCCAACACAAAACCGTAATTGCAGCAATCATCGGAAAAACGATCACCGCCCCTACCGTCGCAAACGTTTGCGTCATCAGCAAGACCGCACCAAGCAACTGAAGCCCACCAACAAAGCGATAAAATGGTCCAGTCGCAGCAAATGCGTGCAAAAATTCGTGAAAAACGCCGACGTTTTGCGGATCCGTAAACGGTTGCCCAAGCACTTTCTTGAGACCAGCGGGAACAAACGCAAACCCGATCAAAATACGAGTATTCACAACAACAAGATTGGCCCACCGCCTGTGTCGCAACCGCAATATCAACCCTTGCAGTCGATACCATCCGCCTACCATCTCGCCGCGGCGATTCTCAGTCATCGCTTTCCCTTATTCCCCAAACACGGCCCAACAGCCTAGCCCAAAACGACCGCCTTGATAACTCCCAGCGCTGATGAAATCGTTTGTGATGCTCGCTATGAATCTGGCATAGTGCCTCATCACAGCCTTCACAAATCCACTCGACTGGCTGCCCGCAAGGATGGGGGGGATCAAACCGCTCAAGCCATTTCTGGCTACGCACAAGTGCAGTGCACAGCTGATGAGGATGAGGGTGATCCCTACAATAGGGCGCGTTGCACAGGTCGCAACGCTCCTCTGCCACCCCCTTGCACACTACGCAGAGGTGACGATGACCTATGGAACGATATTCTCCAGACACTGGCCGTCAAACACAGGAAAAACACCTGCCTTTCCCATCATTCGTTTATTCGCAAACTCCTCGTCCAGCCGAGAAACCTCGCTATTTCTCCTAGGGCCAATGCCGCCCTTTGAGAAATCTTAATATCAACTGCAGAGGTGACCTCCGTGTTCCCAGGATTGATCTCTACCGTCGTCGCTCCCTTGCCTGCATGCAATACAGGCTCCGCAATATAGGGAAACACGCTCGTGGTTCCGATACTAAAAATTACGTCAAACCCTGCGCGCAACTCTCTCCCTAACATCTGCAACTTGTCACCCGGCAACATTTCCCCAAACAAGACAACGTTCGGCCGAACCACCGCACCGCAATCAGAACATATTGGCGGAATCGACAATCCAGCATAACTCGGGACTGTTCGCTGTGCAGGGCACTCTGTGCAAATGAGATCATGAATGTCCCCATGGATATCGATCACCTGCTTTGAACCTGCTCGTCGATGGAACCCATCCACGTTCTGGGTCAATACCGTGACGCGATGGTAACGTTGCTCAAATTGCGCAATCACCTGATGCCCTAGGTTTGGTCCCGCGTTGCGACACCCCGTTTCTATTTGTGCAATGTACTTCCAGGTCAGTGCGGGATTTTGCCGGAACATCCCTCCCGATAGCGCTTCCTCAATGCGGATCCCGTCACTTGTGCTCTGATCGTTGTAAAGCCCACCGATTCCCCGGTACGTTGGCACCCCAGAATCAGCGGAGAGTCCAGCCCCCGTGATGAACAATACATTTTGTGCAGCGTGCAGTGCTTCGGCACAGCGCGAAAAAGCCTTGCTGTCCCCATCCATCATATTCCTAGCACCGCGACAAGCACTTCACGAGTGCGTGGCCTGTTGTCAAAATCACAAGCCCATCGGAAACCCCCGAATCTCGGACGACATTGCACACGTCCTCAGAGATATCGAGCAAATCTGTATCATCGGTGGTCGGTCGAGTAATCGCTATGCATAGTGAAATCATTGAGGCCCCTTACGCGAACAAGTTAAGTCGAAAGTACTATCTTAATCTCGCTCATAGATCAGATCGGTGCGGAGCGCATACTTCGTACCGACTGTGACCTCAGAAGCCTCATGTAACACTCGCGTTAAAAAGTCCCCAAACCCGCCTCCGGTTCGATTTCGAATCACGGCTCATAAGAGCCTGTAATCGCTGGGATGTTTGGGCGGAATTTTTTTTCTCTCCCCATCTCCTCCCGAACTGTCAAAGTATCCCACATGGAGGTACAGACCCGTGAATAGGCAAACGCTGATCGAGGCAATTATCCGCCAAACTATGGTAATGATTGCCCAATTGGCTACCAGTGGCGGCCGACGAACGCCGTTAACCCAACTGGCAAATCAGGTATTCCTTAGTCTGGCCCGAGAACTTCGTGCCGAGAGCGTCGGAAGCAAGATCATCGCCGACATGTTTGGCCTGACCTTGCGCGCCTACCACGTCAAGATCAAGCGACTTCAACAATCAGAAAGCGATCAGGCCAGGTCGCTTTGGCAGGCTGTTGTTTCGTTTTTATCGTCCAAAGAGACCGTATCCCGCGCGGATCTGTTAGCACGATTTCATTTTGACGATCACGCAATGGTGATCGGAATCATGAGCGACCTAGTCGACAGCGGACTGGTATTTCGTAGTGGGCGCGGTCCGCGTGCCGTCTATCGTGTTGTCGACCTCAATCGTGCCAATGATTCCGATGACGACCAGAATGGAGGTCTCGCTTCTTTTTTATCAATGGCGATCTACCGGTTGGGACCGATTTCGCTCGAGGAACTCAGACGCCAGTTTCCGGCTGTCGATCCGCACCAAATCCAAACCGAAGTCGAAAGACTCGCGGAGACGAAGCGTATCGAAAAGATTTCAGGCGGCCCCAAGGCAACCTATCGCTGCACCCATCTCGTGTTGGGTTCCGACGCCCCCGAGGGGTGGGAAACGGCAATTTTTGACCACTTTCAGGCGCTTGCGAACGTCGTCGCACGCAGTGCCCGGGGCGAGGCAAGACGAGACCCTTTGGTCGGCGGCAGCACGTTTCACTACGACTTGGACGAGGCACACCCCCTCCACAATCAGGTATTGCAGTTTTTCTCCCGCGTCCGCAAAGAAGGTTCGGAGTTACGGCGCAAGGTTGACGAGTACAACAAAGAACGAGTCGATACGATCGACAAACCATTTCGAGTCGTGTTTTACGCCGGACAAAACATCGTCCCTGAGACCAACCCAGACAACGACTAGCCTAAATTGACAAAAGGAAAAGAGAGAGCCATGAATCAACGTTTTGCCCCATTGTACATCCTGCCATTACTGATTAGCTTGTTGATCATTGTAGCGAGCTGCGGCGGGAGTGACCAAACGAGTACCGAAACCCATTTCGTCCGGAGCATGAACATCCAAGATGCAGCCACCTTGATGATCGCCGAGGACGAAGGAAAAACCCGCCTCTACAAGATTTTGCCCGACGGCACCATCGATCTTGTTAAATTCTTCGACGAGGATGGCAAAGAGGTCGAAGTAGATACTGAAGCATCAGCAATCTATCGCATCAATGAGGAACTTCAAGTGACGGTCTTTGGTGACGACGAAGACGCCGCGACACTGCTGTCCCGGAAGGACGGATCAGTCGTCACTATCGGAATTGGCGAGGAATTTGTCCCCGTATTGCAGTCCGAGACATTTCTCAATGAGTCAACGTTCATGACAGATGCCGCCGGCCATGTTTACTACCTCGCCGGAGAATCCCCCTTTGCTCAGGTTGTGCGGATTGACATTGCGGACTTTGCAACTGCCAATGACCTCACCGACGTCACACTCACACGTGAAATCCTAACGCCCGAATCTGAAAATGTACTTCGTTTTGCCGTCGGCGACAATGGAGCTCTCGCCTATGAAGGGGAGATTGTCGGGAGCAGACGCGCCGTTCGCCTGCGACACAACGACCAATCGTTGCAAACATTCGCGTCCCGGGTATTGGAGGGAGAACTACCACAGGCTGAATTCTGGCGAGGGGTCTCAGATTTGTTCATCGAATACGAAGACGAAAATGACTTCGGAGACAGTGATATCGATGACACCTTTCGTGTTGTCGGCAACGGAATTGGCCGCTATACGCTTAGCCCTTACGCCGATCTGCGTAGCGAACACAGCTTTGGCTCGACGCTTGGAGTATTTCGCCTAGCCCTCAAAAACCATCTTTTTTTCGCTCGAAAGGAGTTTTTCGATGATGATGAGATCCATAATGGCTTTGACATTCTCGAGGTAGAGGGGACGAATTCTGGCCCCCGAACCATTGATTCCGATTTGACGCGCATCGTCCTCGCGACAGCCTCGGATAGCGCCTACTACCTCGTTGGCGTCGATGACACGGCAGCGACAGTACTTGTCCGCGGTGTTCCAGGGCAAGATTCTGTGACTCCCATTGTATTGGATGCCAACGAACAATTCGAGTTCACCCACATTGAGGCTTCATCAGACGACGAAGTAACGTTTAACGCAATTCGCCTAAGCGACTCAGCTGAGGTGATCGGAAAAATCGATTCAAGCCAAAAGGTAACCTTCACCGAGGAAAAGCCCTTTGACGGGCAGGTACATACGCTCGTGCCTCTCCTGTAAACTCAAGCAATGAGACCGCTCACCCCAAGGTTGAGTCATCCCTACCCTCTTGTAGATGTAGCGACCTAGGCGGGTCTCTCTCATTCGCACGAGTGGAGAAAACCCAAGAAATAGCGGAGGAAAAGATCGGCAGCGTTTTTGGAAGCAGGGTGAGAGGGTGTGTGTCTGACCGGTACTCGAGTTGACATGACCGCAATAGCAAGCGACACTCGCAATCAACATGGATAAATCGCATGGCAGGATGCGGCTGTTTCTCATTATTGCGTCACTCAGCGTACTGCCCGGTAATTTGTTGCTAGGGTGCAGTGAAGGAGATCCGCCCAAGGACCTAATGCCAACACCAGCCGTTTCCATGCCCGTGGATGACACGGTCATTGACTCACCCGTCCTTGTTACTGGCACAGGCGTCCCCGGAGCAACCGTTAACGTGTCGGTGACATTACAGCAAACGGAGATCGGCTTAACTTCTGTCGTCGCTGACGACAATGGAAACTACAGCGCCATCGTTTCGTTTCCAACACAACCAAAGGGAACAGTCTTACTCATCTGCGTTACCCAAGAGACACACGAGGCAATTTCACCAGTCGCCGTTGTCACTGTCCCGCAAGGAGACGCACCCGATGCGCCGACTATCGCAACACCTGCCAAAGACGACCAAATCCGCTCACCACTAACAGTGATCGGACTCGGTGAGGTCGGGTTATCCGTCACCGTAGATGTTCTCGAGCAAGCTACCATCGTCGGCTCGGCGGAGGGGCATGTTGATGAAAATGGCGAATTTCGTGTCGATGTCCCCTACGCCACCGCTTCCAACACCTTGCTCACGGTTCGCGCATATCAGAGCGGCGAGCTCAGAATGTCACCCCCCGCAGCCGTCCCTGTAGTGCAGTCGTCGTTTGCTGAATAACAGATACGGACAGTTTCCTTATCCCCGAATTCAACGGTTTGCGGGATCAAACGACTCGGCTCGCGATCGATTAATCGCAAAGCACCTTTATTGGGATTGTTGAAGGTTTCCCTACATCCAATTTTTCCGCACTTGATTCACAGAGCACGTATCGAAACGTAAGTCTTGTGTAAGTAGAAGCACAGACGTTCGTGACACGCGGTGTAGCGATCGCGATCACAAATAATTCCACACTTCGTAAAAGAGCGTGATGATGATAGGGTATGATCATCTAGGATTCTTGCGCGGCTGATACATTGCCCCTACCCTGGCTATTTCCTAAGACAATTCTAGTTCGAAAGAATTGTCCTCGTTCGCATGCAAAAAGCTAACAGGACCTCAGTATCGGATCATTCGTTTCGCACCGAATCCTAGGCCGGCTCGACTCAAAGGGAGCGAATAAGTATGAAAAGTATCAATACACACAAGGTTGGGTGGCTGTTTGGGTTGCTCGTGATTGGACTTGTGGCGGGATTAGGGTGTGATGACCCAGCAGAAGTGCCCGAAACGGATGAGTCGGTGGGTGAGGAAGGCAGCACAGAAGGAACTGACGACAACACAGATGAAGTCGCCGTACAAACGACTTCTGGCGAGGACAATGACGATCTTGAGATTCGTCTTGGCGACGAACGTTGGACATTGGACTTGGACACGGGGATGGCGCTGTACCACTCATCTGATGATGATCCCGAATCGATCTCGATTCGAGAGTTCCTTTTCGTCTGGTACGATCTGCAAAATCTCCGTCCTCAGACTGCTACCCAACTGATCACTTATTCGTGTTTTAGTGATAAGCATACGACTTGGCCCACGCCACACAAGTACATTGTCCGTAAGGTATCTTCCAATGACGGCATGGCGGTCGATTTTCTTGATCCCAATGGCGGTGGTGCTTCATATGTATTTCAGGGACAGAATTTTCCGACCGACTTTACACCCGATCATACAATCATACGCAAAATGGAAGGAGGCGTGAGTATCGGCGATGGATTTATGGCGTCTTGGTCCCACCGACACAATCGGGCGATGGGTTGCATTGGCTCTCCTGATGTATGCAAACAAGGCAACTCAGAGCGACACGAACTTGCGTTTTTGCTTGGAGGCTTTACAGACACCGAGAAGTCGTACAATCTGACCAACTGCAGTAAAGGAAGAGAGGATAAGAAAGATCCCGCGCGGCACTCTACGTCAATCCGATTCTTCGTCGATCACCCACAAGACAATTGAGACTGGGGTCAGAGTGAAGTTGTAAAGGGGTGCGGATCTTTTGAAGGGCATTACTGCATCATTACTGCATCAATGATTCCAGGTCGTAATGAAGCAATACGTTGAAGAAGGAGCCATCCAGCGCTGAGAACACCAACAAATAGCACTAGAAGCCATCTCAAAAATAGCGAGGAGCCCCAGATGCAAGGACGAGTGAGAACCGGAACGGAACGTATGAGTATACTTGAGTACCGGAAGCGGAGCGAGGACACAGCAGATGGGTGCCCGCAGCATTTTTGAGATGGCTTCTAGAACAATGCCGCCAATACAGTACGTGACCAACTGTTGGCGCAATTTACGAAATACAGCGGTCAGTGGGTGTTTTTCGGAGGGCACAAAAACTGCCAATTTTTGGCAAACGAAACGAATCAAACTCCTGTTACAAGAGAGCCCCCCCCGGTGTAAGTACCGAGGAGGCCACTTTTTTAGCGGTAGCGGGGACCCTCAGGGACAACATCGATCCAGATGCCATTTGAGGTCATATTGGCAACTTAGTCAGGCCAACCCGCCGATTTGGCGTGAAGTTCGCTTCTACCTGGTTCGCCAGGACCAAAGAGAGTAAAATCACTACATGGCTCCCAAAGCCCAAAGAATCCTCGAAGATGCCCTGACCCTCCCGGAGGAAGACCGCAAATCATTAGTCGAGGCGATCAGGACAGTCTAGCACTTCAACCTGTTGAGCTTCCGCCTGAGTGGAACAAGGAGGTTGCAGTGCACCTTGCCGCAATTTGAGCGACAGGAGCACCATTCAGTTATCCGCCCAACATTCTCGCTCGATACATCAACGCTACTCTCTTAACAACCGTTGGTGGGGGTTGAGGAGGGGTTTGAGTCTGGATCTACACCGTACAAGCGTACCGCTACTTTCGCTCCGTCAAAACACAGGCATATTTTCCTATGCGCTGCCGCAATACGTTGTTCGCACACAGAAACGTTACTCACACGCTGGGTGTGCCATAGCACGAACGTTGTCAATCTGAAACTTCTGCGCAGGGAGGGGCCCCGAACAAGAAACGGGAACGTTTTGGTAGAAGTAGAACTCGTTCATCAGGCCATCGGCGTGTCCTGCTGAGTCAATGCAAATGACGTGTTCTGTCCAGTCTGCTGCTGCGGTCATTACGTCGCCAGAGTAACAGTTGTACCAATCGCAGATGTACAGCCCGGTGATTCCGTAGGCCGACATATCGTCGAAACGATAATCGAACACGAGTGCTGAGCTGTTGTCTGCCTGGGGAAATCGCCCTTTAAGAGTGATGGATTCATAGCACTCGGAAAATTCCCAAGCCATGTACTGGCTGCCGGACGAGGCATCTCCCGTTTCTTTCGTTAGAGTCGTTGAAAAGCTGGTGCTGCTCCAAACGGGCGACTCCACACTGGTTTCAAAGTCACCATCCACGACACCATTGATTTCTTGACAGCCAGGTTCATCGACAAAACGAATGGAGTCGACAGTTGCTTGCACCGGGTAGACGGTCGAAGAGATCCAATCTTTGTTGCGCAAAGACAATTTCACACCCATACTCTTGCTTCTATCATACGGGTGCATGCAAATCCGTGTGGTCTCAAACGTGGACTCGCTCGGCGAATCAAAGCTCCCAATGGTGGTGAAGACCCCATTTCTTTCTATCTCGACATCGATAACGCTGTCGTAACTACTTCCTCCGGCGGAATTGGACGTCTTGTAGACAATCTCTATGGCAACGCCAGGAGTTTCAGTGCCTCCCGGAACCACTACTGTCTGGGATAGCTCGGCGTGTGTGCTATACCAAGGTTGCGGTTCCTGGAGTACCGCTTGTCCATCGGAAAAGGTTACATCTCCCACACTGGACCAGTCAGTCGAACCGCCATCGAAGTTGCCGTTTGCAAAACTGTGCTGCTGTGGGCAAGCGCCTGTTTCGTCGTAGACGATCTCAACGTCGTCAATGTACACGTCACCGAAGCATCCCGAACCGTTGAAAATATAGCTTCCAGGCTGAAAGACAAGTTCGACACCCGACCCCATAGAGCCCTCTCCGAGACAAAATTCGTTATTTGGCTCGGATGGCTCACCGTTAACGACGTTGGCTGGCCAATAGGTGTCTCCTAGCCCAACCGCCAGACTGTTCCAGGCAACATACCAGGCTTTGAATCTGAGAACCAGTGGAGCATGAACAGACGCCGGGGGCATTTCCAGAACTTGCCGAATCGCCCCTCCTGCCGACGAAAACGCGCAACTTGGCAGGCGCCCGTTATCCGTGGCGTCTGCGATTTCAGCGTGGCCTTCAAGGGTCCAAGCGGTGGCGTCCGTGAAGGAAGTATTTTTTACTATCCCTCCCACCCAAGAACATTGGTCGCCATTCACATCGAATCCGCTAACGCAACTTTCGCAGTTTTCTCCGGTTCGCAAGGCATCACAGGTGCAGACAGCGATCCCCGACGAGTCATCGCAGCCCCCTCCCCCCGAACAAGTGGCATCGCTGCAGGACGCGGTGCACGTGCCATCGCCATCGTTATCCTGCGTCCCCTGGACGCAAATACAGGCATCGCCCGCCGCGTTTAGTTCTTGGTTTGTGTCGCACTCTAGCGCTTTAGCACCATCGTTTTGATTATCACCGCCGCAAGCAAACAAGAATAAAGCAGATAGGAGAAAACAAATTCGTCTCATTCCATCAATGATATGCCATCGGACTTATCCAAGAAAAGAAGATTCGGATTAACTGCATGCTGCTCATAGCTTCGCTTGCTTTTCTTGAGGTCTGCTAAGGTGGCAGTAGGTCCATCAGCTACATTGAGCCCGCTCGAGAGACTGACCAGACTATCCGCAAAAGACTATGCAATTTGTATCCCAACTTCTTGTGCTAGTATTTACTGGGGTGTACCTGGTCAACTGTCCGGAATTCGGCCAAACCGTCCCGGACACTCACGAGCTTGCAAGCGGCCAAGCCCAAAAGTGCCCTCGGTCGCGTAGGAAAATTAGCCTCGGTGGGGCCAGTGGGGTGAGGCCGGTGGGTAGTGCGGGCGAGATAGTAGTGGGAAAATGTATCCCCCTGTCAGAAGGGATCATATGTGGCCCGCCCAGCGCTTCTTGCCAGAGATGCTCCTAGCCGAAAACGAAACCGCCGATCTCACGAAGGAGACCGGCGTTGTTTCTGAGGGTAGCGGGGACAGGATTTGAACCTGCGACCTTCGGGTTATGAGCCCAGCATATAATTCGCGAAAATTGCATAAGAATCAAGGGCCTTCGCAAATATGCCTCCGACTAAAACTATGACAACGAATGTCACACAATGACAAACAAAGACAATCTACGACACAGCAGATATAAGCCATTGACTGACTCCGCTAATGACTTACACCTCATATTATGAGGTTCGAGTGGGACCCAGCCAAAGACGATGTCAATCAGCAAAACATAACGTCGGTTTCACCGAAGCATAAGAACTCTTTACTTCTGACGTCGACTACCTCGAGTTCTTTGACCATGCACACTCAGATATTGAAGAACGGATTTATTGCGATTGGACCAATCCAACGAGGCATAGTCGCAGTCGTTTGGACAGAACGAATCGATGACGTGATCCGCATTATCAGCGCGCGCTGGGCTACCAAACGGGATTCGAGCGCGCGCCGAGGAGCGGTCTCCAACGCAAACCGCTGTTGACGATGTAATGACTCGTGAGATTGTATCGTGCCGTCCCAGCGACGATTTGGCGCACGTTGAAAACACAATGTGTCAACAGCGAAAATCGAGAGTTCTGATTGTTGACGACAACCAGCGACCAGTCGGTGTAATCAGCCTCTCCGATATCGCCGCCAGACGTACCCACAACCACGGATACATTACACGACGTCGCCGTGCGGGAAGTGATAGGCGAAGATGGGAAAAAAGCCATTCGCGTTCTCATCGGGCTCGTTTTATTGGCCTCAAGCGGTGGGCATAGCGTGACCCACGAGGAGGTCTATGAAGAGCGACACACGAGGCGTTTGGTGGCGCTTGGATGGGACCACAGCGTAAATGCCAAACTCACGCGCTGACCATTTGGGGAGCACACGTACCAGCGCGCCCGCACGTAGCTCATCACGTATCGCAAAGGCCGGAAACAGGGCCAAGCCCGCACCAGCAACCAGTAGGTTCTTTAGCCCAATGGCCGTGTCCGCGACAACGCGTGGCTTGAACTCGATGGTGTTGCGGCGACCATCCGGTCCATACAGTTCGCGACTCATCGAAAGGCCACGGTGCCCCAGCCAGGGCCATGCGGCGAGATTCTTGGGCTCCTCCGGAGCTCGGCGACCTGCAAACAGCGACGGTGCGCCGACAACCACCTCCCGATCCCGCGACAGGCGACGGGTGACTAGATCCGAGTCTGGCAATGGACCCGTTCGCAACGCGATATCGATGCCTTGCTCAATGACGTTCAACATGCTGTCCGTTAAGCGAACGTCAACGCGAACTCTGTCGTACTTCCTAACATACTCGACTACGGCAGGGCTTAAGAGTGGGCGCTCGAGCAGGGACGGTGCTGTAACAACGAGCGTTCCCGTCGGCTCATCAAGCTGCGCCTGGAGGGCCTCGAGTCCTTCGGTCCACGAGCGCCTCAGCTCGAGGGCGCATGGAAGGAAGGCCGCGCCGGCTTGGGTCAGATTCACTTTCCGGGTGTTCCGCTCGAACAATCGAACTCGGCAAACCTTCTCGAGTGCCTTGATGTGGGCGCTAACGGCACCCCTCGAAAGGGAAAGTGCGCGTGCAGCGGCGCTGAAGGAGCCGTGATCCACCACCGCAAGAAACACGAGCGTTCGAGGCATGTCCCACGCGTGTTGAATCGCCTCGGTTGCCGGCAAAGAGTGTTTAATATTGATAGACAATCCGTCTCCTGAGAGGAGTCTAGGGGGTGTACCGATTATGAATGTACCACCAGATAAACTCCTGAAACCGCAGGGAGCATTGCTCGTCAGTCACGTAGAACAACTATGCTCCCTTCTCACGCCTTCCCTACAATTCCATGTGATTATCTGGAGGCACTGGCACAATCGGGACACCCCCCTAGTCTAACCCTAATTGACAGTCTATCGTGCATGGCATCTTCCTCCGGGCGAGCCAAACTGCCCCTAACCACTTGAAAAGGATAAACTATGGGCTTCACAACACCGCCGAATACACCTGACGCTGAACCCGCGAACGCCGCTATCGCTGTCCGGCTACTCACCGAGGGGCTTGGCAAAGGAAACACTAAGGTCGTCCAGACGCTCGTCCGCGACGACTACATCCAGCACAGCGCTTCGGCGCTCGATGGTTGTCAGGGTGTGCTGGATTTCATCGACAAAGCGGGCCCTCTGGATGTGGCCGTGCATCGCGTCCTCGTTGACAAAGACTTGGTCGCGACACATAACACCTACACTTTTCCCGACGGCAAGAGCATGGTCGCGTTCGACGTCTTTCGCGTCGAAGGTGGGCAACTCGCCGAACACTGGGACGCGCTGCAGGAGGCGGTACCCGCTGCGGAGAGCGCGAACGGCAACAGTATGGTGGACGGTCCGAGCGAGGTCGTAGACGAAGACGCTACCGAGGCCAATCGGGCGCTTGTCGCAGGATTCATTGACACCGTCATGATGAAAGGTCAATTCGACCGTCTCACCGAGTACGCAAGCACTGAGACGTACATTCAACACAACCCGGCCGCTGGCAATGGACTCGAGGGGCTCGCTGCCTTCGTCAAATCGGTACAGGAGCAGGGCATGACGTTCGGATACACGCGGTCTCCGCTCGTTGTGGCGCGCGGCAACTTTGTCCTCGTAGCATCGGAGGGATTCTTCGGCCCCAAAGAGAATCCTCCATTCGCCGTGTTCTTCGATCTGTTCCGCGTCGATAACGGGAAGATTGTGGAGCACTGGGACGTCATTCCAACGCCAGCACCCAACCCAGAAACGCTTCCGCACAGCAATGGCCTGTTCTAGCCCGGGGGCAAATCGAAATAATCGAGTGCTGGCCTAGCCACACGCCGCTTCGATGGAGACATGAAATGAACACTCACTGGCCAGCCAGAGATGCGGAACATAGAGGTCCCCTTCTGATCTTCCTCATGGATCCGCAGTGTGGGTGGGTGCTTCGGCTTCTACAACACCATCTCTCAATTCAGCGGATTTCATGGCAAACGCGATACAGAAGTCGCGCTGCGCGTCATTCCCGGGGGGCTCTTTGTCCCCGGAAGAAAAACTTCGGCCGCCATGGCAGATGAGAAACGGCCAATCGCCCAACGGGTAGAGCAGACGTTTAGCGTCGAATTCTCAGAGGACTATTTCCGCAATGTCCTCGGCTCAGGCTGGCTGGACAGCGACCCTCCGTGTCGGGCGATCATCGCTGCAGAGCTACTGGATGCGAATCCGCTGGACTTTTCTGGTTTTCTCATCAACGCTGCCTTCCGCCACGGTCGAAACATCTCTGGTGAGGCGGTGCTGATCGACTTGGCAACTGAGTACGGACTCGAGCGGACGAAGTTTGCCGATGCATTGCGATCGGAGCTCACGCGAGAACGGCGGGATAGCGCGTTTCAGCTCGCTGCAACTGTGCGATCGGGCTTCCCGTCGCTGTTCATCCAAGCCGCTCCGCAAGAGCCGCTGCACCGCATCGGCGGAGGCGAGCTCTCCGCCGATGACATCCGTGCCGCGCTAGCGAGCTACGTGTAAGGACTCGACGAAGCACGCCGAGTCCTCACGATGAAGAACGGCACAACGACTATCAGACGAAAAAGGGCTTTAGTTCTGTGAATTGACCGCAGCTGCTTGGACAGTCTCGATCCCATGGGCTTCTCACGACGAAACGTGCGCAGCCGAAATGAATGGAGGTGGCACGTCCGAGAACGAAAACGGTGGGTACTCATCGACGAGCGATGCCTGGTACGCAAGAAGGCGAATGCACCAGCGCTGTAACCCGACTAAATAGTTGAATGCCACATTGCCGATGCGTTGAACAAGCAGGATCGACAAGGCTGCCCATATCCACACAAGTACCCCCAAAAAACCCAGTATCGCTAGAACAAACAAACTTGGCAGCCCCTTAATCACACGCCAAAGAGCCGATTTTGCACTTGGGTGAGGCTGGCTTTCGACGGTGAGCTCGATGGTCTCTGTGGGCGAACGTCCTGGCAGGTGTTCCACGATCAGCCCCGCCCAGGCGCTCACCGCGGCAAACCAATGTAATGCGCTTAGTACCCGCGGTCCATCCCTCTCAACGTAACCCTTCGGACCGGTGCGAACCGCCAACCGACTTGCTGCAAACGCCGGAAACGCTAGATAACAAAACGCGAACACGGTACCGAAAGACACCCCAACAACGCCGAGGGCCCAAAATGCGACAACCCGAATGGCGAGCTGCAGTCGGGAAAACCGAGGTGGGTGCTGGACGGTGTAGTGCACGGGATAGGAACCGTCACCGTCGCGATTTGAAGTACGCGATTTTGGCTCCTGGGCGAATTCATTGGATGAAGGTGACGTAGGCTCGACAGTGTCCATCGGTGTAAAACCTCCATGCTACGAGACAGGTGAAGAATCTTTCATATTGGTGAGAAAATTCGCGCAATTTTTTCCGAAGATGATGTTTGTTTTTCCTCTTGCGCAACTACAGCCACGATATATCACCGTGGTGGCGCTTCGGCAGGTCTTTGTGATTGCTCCTCTTCTCCAAGCGTCCAGGCTGGTGGATCGCTTGCTGGAAATGACTCCCTGCCGCATTCATCTACGAGATCGAGTACTTCCATGGATGATGAAGCCTTAACTTGTTGCGTTTCTGCTGAGCGATACTCCAAAACTACGTTGCCTTCCTTTGCTTCTTCCTCGTCTTCTTCCTCTTCCAGGCGTTTCTCGAATTCCAGTAACCCGATCGATGCACCCAAGAGCAACGCGATGATGATCGCTCCCAGTAGAACAGCCGAGAGGCTAAAATCTGCCCAAACGCCAAGTATGACGATGGCGATCATCACTAGTACGGGGATCACAATAATCTCTAGTGCAGCAGCCATAACATTGAGGCGGTGCATTTCCCGGGCCAAAATTCGATGGTACCTTTTCGCTGTGAGCACTCTAGCTTGGATCATAGGAAGTGGCGTCCTCATGAGTGCTTTCGCGCTTATTGGTGCGGTGACACTGCTTCTGGAAACCAACACGCTGAAGAAGTTGATTTTGCCTCTGGTCGCGTTCTCGGCGGGCTCGCTACTCGGTGGTGCGTTTTTCCACATGATTCCCGCGGCTGTTATCAGCAACGCGCAGGATGTTTCACCATACCTCTGGGTTCTCGTGGGATTTGGGGTATTTTTCGCACTTGAGCAATTTCTGCACTGGCACCACTGTCACCGCGCTTCATCAGAGTGCAAAAAACCCCTCACATATCTAATTCTCATCGGTGATGGGCTTCACAATTTTATTGGTGGACTTGCTGTGGCCGGCGCTTTCTCATCGATATTAGACTCGGAGTCACAGCCTGGCTTGCCGCAGTTGCGCACGAAATCCCGCAGGAGCTGGGTGACTTCGGTGTGTTGATCCATGGAGGATGGAGTAAAGCGAAAGCTCTGATCTTCAACGTCGTTTCGGCCACCACGTTTTTGGTAGGCGGTATCGTGGCTTACGTCGTTTCCTTCCAGATGGACGTCAGGTTTCTATTACCGTTCGCCGCAGGCAACTTCATCTATATCGCGGCCTCTGATCTTGTCCCAGAGGTGAACAAACATCATGGGTGGGCGCGTAACGTCGTGCACTTCGGCGCCTTTGCAGTAGGCATTGTGTTGTTGCTGACTATCAAGATTGGTCTAGAATAATATCTTCGCTTCGTCACTCTCCGGCACACTAAATCCGGATTGGGTATCGAAAGAGACCCACAAGTACTTTGCACTGTGGGTGAGCGGTTATTCTTGGGTCATTTTTCTTGCACAATTTTTCTCAGAACAGGCGAATTTCTTGCTGTGATGAATAGCGCAACGTTACTTTCTAATCGCAATCGCTTTTGGGGTCGGCGCCAACAACCTTCGCTTGAAACTCACGGCCATCCGACAAAGACACTTCGACATCCTCAGATTTGTCAACAACGTGGTTGTTCGTCAGTACAAGCCCATCTGAAGAGACAATCACACCAGAACCAAGGCTACGTTGTCGGCGCTGTTTGGGAGCATTATAGAATGGATGCTCAAAGAAATCGCGGAAGAATGGGTCACTCCCGCGCAATCTGCTATTCTCGTTGGCCATGCGACCTAGCTGCAACAGATATGCCAAGCCTTGCTCCGGTAAACAGGTTGCTGTGCTCGACGCGCATAGGAGTATGCGATTGCGAGCTCTTGAAATCAGACCGTCGCAACTCAAATCGATGCGAGATGCGTTGCTTTGATACGAATCCTTTGCATGTTAAGGAATCGTTATCCGCTTTTTTTGCGCATCTTGGCAGCTTCGCTAGTCTCGATACTGTAAACCTCAACTTCGAACCAAGTCCAATCGCCCTCACTAAGCTTCCAAGTAACGCGTGCAATTGTAGGTAGTCGGAGTGGCTCAAACTGCTTATAACTGTCTGGATCGACCTCAACTAGCCATTTTTCAAGTGCTTCCTCTCGGTGTTTGCTGGCTTCAGTTATGCATGTGTTTTGGCGAACAGCCAAAGACGAGGAGCCCCAGCGATGACCACGTGGAGAAAAACGCAGCAAAACACAGACTTACTCAAATATATCCGCGACTCGTGTCAGGACCAGCCAGAGCACAATTTCCGAGCTCGCGCTGCTTTGACTCTTGTCAATAGGATCGAAACGCTTCTCCCCAAGAGCCACTGTGAATGTCTCGCTTTCGGCGACAGCGACATGGAGAAGACCCTGGAGCCCACATATGACGTCGACAAATTGCGCAGGATATTATTTCCGGTATGCCCGTTAGTTCGTTTCGGAACCGATGAGCGACATGGCTCAGTGCCTTTCAACGGCACATCGGATCTGGAGCTGCCATTCGCCTGTTGGTCCGAGATCCCGAAGGAGCCGTAGGCGAAGTCATCATCTATGTAGCCAGTGTCACTCAATAGAGTAGCTCCCAGAGAACCTATAGGGGCAAACTGGCAATCTCCTCAGTGCCCAGTCTTTGAACCCACAACCAATCTCGCAAAGGGGTTACCTTGGCATGCGAAATGCAATATCCGCGTATCTGATACAGTAGCCACAAATTGAACTAGGGTGTCCATCATGAAGATTGATATTGGCATTGGCGAACAGCAGCGAGCAGATCTAGCACAGAAGCTTTCAAAGTTGCTGGCAGATGCTACACCTTGTATTTGAAAACTCAGGCATGGATGCTACGCAGCCTGCTTGAGAATTAAACTGTGTACTTCTCTGGTGTTTAAGCTCTTCTGCCCAACGCTGCAAACCGAGTTTGAGGTTCGGGAGCCACGAGCATGTTCACGAACGATGGAATCATTCTGCTGGTAGTCGGGCTAGCGCTGCTAGCGGGCTATGCGGCGCATAGGATTGGCGCGCGCAGTCACGTGCCGCGCGTTACATTGTTGCTCGGTTTGGGAGTGGTGTGTGGCCCCGAGCTTCTAAACGTGGTCCCAGCGCAAATCTCCGACTGGTTTCCTGCTCTTGCGCAATTCGCTTTGGCTGTCGTTGGCTTTCTGCTCGGAGAGGAGTTCGTCTACAAGAAGGACCGACACAGCCCTCTTGTGCTAAAACTAGCACTCGTTGTCAGTATAGTCACAGCAGTCTGCGTGACAGGAGTGGCTGTGCTGGCTGGCGCTGCCATAGAGCTAGCGCTTGTCCTCGGTGGAATCGCCACAGCAACTGCCCCGGCGGCGACGCTTGACCTTGTTCGTGAAACGCGTGCCAAAGGACCGCTTACAGATACTGTGCTTGGCATCGTGGCGGCCGATGATGTGATCGCAATCGCGATTTTCAGTCTAATGCTCGCGCTTGCGCAGGGGGTATCTGGGCACGCTCCACCCACTGAAGCTCTTCTGCATGGCTTGTTTGATATTCTGGGTGGCATTGTCCTGGGGATTGCTCTTGGGATCCCCATGGCGTGGTTGACGGGACGCCTGCGTCCCGGAGAACCCGCGGCCCTAGAAGCGCTTGGCTTCGTGTTTCTAACGGCCGGCTTGGCGTTGCAATTCAACGTTTCTTTTCTGCTTGCCAGCATGGTACTTGGCGGGACGGTCGCGGCACGAGCGAAACATCATACTAGGGCGGTACATGAGATCGAAGGGTTCAGCACCCCGCTTCTCGCTCTTTTCTTTATCTTCGCCGGCTTTCACTTGGAACTCCACGCGGTGACAGCAATCGGTATGATCGGAGTGGCGTATGTGCTGTCGCGTATCTTTGGCAAGGTCTTGGGCTGTGCTGCCGGTGGCTATTTCTTTCGTGGCCCCGCTTCCTTTGGTTCTCGCTTAGGTTGGTGTCTTCTTCCTCAGGCTGGTGTCGCGCTTGGACTCGCGCTGTTGGCAGTGCAAAAGCTTCCTAACTCCCTTTCACATCTCATGCCGCTGGTCATCGCTTCCACCGTTATTTTTGAGTTTCTAGGTCCGATCGCAACTCGATGGCATCTGCGCAAGGTGGGCGAGATCAAAGATGCATAGGGTTTCCAAGGATATTTCTTGAGAGCAGAAAGGTTGTAACGCGATGGCAATCATAGGATGGATGGATAGCCCGGTGTTTGACAGGCATCAAAACTATCCAGAACACCCGGAATCCCCGCAGCGTCTGGAGGCAATCCGCGCGCAGCTGGCGACAACCAGAATCGAACGAAGGTTAGAAAAGTGCTGTCCTCGGCCGATTGATCGCGAGCGGCTACAATGGGTACACGCAGCAGAGTACATCGACAAGATCAAACAGATTTCCCAATCAGGGGGAGGAGCACTGGATGAAGACACATGGGTGACGGCCCACACGTATGATGCAGCTCTCTTAGCAGCAGGGGCCGTAGAACAAGCCGTTCAGAAGGTGGTAGAAGGCACCTGGACTCGGGCGTTCTGTTCCGTTCGACCGCCAGGGCACCATGCAAGTCGTCGTTCTGGAGCAGGATTTTGCATCTTCAACAACGTCGCGGTCAGCGCCAAGGTGGCACTGCACCATGACAAGAGATAGCACGCGTAGCGATTCTGGACTGGGACGTCCATCACGGCAACGGAACACAAGAGATCTTCTGGGACCGGAGTGACGTGTTTTTTACAAGCTGTCATCGGTTCCCCTACTATCCAGCGACTGGTTCCGGCAAAGAGTGCGACTCTGGCGACGGGCTAGGTCACACCTTGAACATCCCCCTACGTGCTGGTGCGAGCGACACAGAGCTTCTCGGCGCCTGGAAAGGACAGATGGAACCGGCTTTGACCGCATACCGGCCAAATCTACTGTTGATTTCTGCAGGCTTCGATGGCGATTGGCGAGACTCCCTCGCTGATATGAAATATACACCAAAGGGATTTGCAGAACTTTCTCGTCAAGTCGTTACCTGGGCGGAGCGGGTTTGTCATGGGCGCATCGTATCGGTCCTGGAAGGCGGGTATCATCTTGCAGCGCTTGCGGAAGGCGTAGCCGTACATATCAATGCATTACTCGGTGAGGCGAACGATGAATTGGAGACAGAACTTTGAAGCAAAACAAGCGACAATGACCCAAGCCATTGAGCGGATTCCCAAAGGGAACACTATCTTTATTGGGTCAGGTGCCGCAGAACCAGTGGGGTTAGTAGAAGAACTTGTGGCCCAGGCAAATCGCTTTGCTGATAACACGATTGTTCACTTACTCACTTTGGGGCCGGCCCCCTACGTCGATGAGGCGTATCGGGATCGGTTTCGGCACAACGCGTTCTTCATCGGCCCGAACGTTCGCGAAGCAGTACACTGTGGTCGGGCGGACTATACACCAGTATTTTTATCGCAAATTACTATTTTCCGCGGTCAAACTTTGTAAGCAAAGAGATAGAAGTCTACGAAATGCGACTTTCGTTTTGTTTTCACAAAAAAAGACAAACAATGGTCAGATAAGTCGAAAACTTTACCGACACAAATCAATTACTCCCGCGATGGGCAAGTGTGAATTCATTCGACCCCGCGGGAAATTCTTCGCACATCGCCTCCGACACCTGTTGTTCTGTGCTTGTTGGTTTCCCAGCGCGACCATGCGTTGCCAACCGAGACCGTGATAGTGGCACGCAATTTGCTGAGTGGACGTATAGTAGTTGATGTGAACGGGAGCGGCGCCAACGCACGGTTCCAAAGGTCAATATCAAGCAAGTAGGCTAAGCTGCTATTTCGACTGTTCGGCTAATAAGCATTCGTCTCTTGGCACGTGACTTGCTTTCTGCCAAATGATTATTAGATGCAACCCCACCGAATTCCAAAACGAAAACAAAATAAGGAGAACAACAATGCAACTAACACGACGACAAGAAACTTGGGATCCTTTTCGCCAGCTAGAAGAGCTGTCGAACCGTATGAACCGTTTATTCGGAGTGACTCTGCCAGCTGGGAATGGAGAGCGTGAGACTCTCGCCACAATGGATTGGTCACCATCCTGTGACATCAGCGAAAATGATAAAGAATATCGGATCCAGGCGGAGCTCCCAAACGTACGGAAAGAAGATGTTCATGTCACGCTCGAAAACGGCACCTTAACTGTCCAAGGGGAGCGTCAAGAGGAGAAGGAAGAAAAAGGGGTTAAGTTTCATCGACGCGAACTATCCTATGGCAACTTCATGCGGCAATTCACGATGCCTGATAACGTTGACGAATCGAAGGTTGACGCCACGTTCAAAGATGGCATGTTGAACATTGTCGTTGCCAAGTCCGAAGCCATGCAGCGCAAGGCCAAAGAGATTGAGATTCACTGATGCCCGCCTCCCTCTCCCTAACCTAAGGAGAACAAAATGCAAGTTCAAGATGTAATGAGTCAGGATTTCGTAGTGTGTCATCCGCACGATACTCTCAGCACCGCAGCTGGTTTGATGTTGAATCACAGTCTTCAACGGCTTCCTGTGGTGGGATTTGAAGGCAAGCTAATTGGTATCGTCTCGGATCGAGACATCTGCATGGCAGCTTATGGTCAAGGAAAACTGCTAAAGAATATCAATGTCGAGAATATAATGGAAGAACGTATCCACTCAGTGGATGCGACGGATTCTCTCGATCGGGTCGAACGAGTCATGCAAGAAACACAAATCTGTCATGTCCCGGTCGCCGATAACCACCATCGTATTGTTGGTATGTTGTCGCTAAGTGACTTAATTCGAAATGGCCATAGAAAATCTTATTCCAAACCACACAAGTCGCGGTATCCGCGGGCAAAATTTGCCGTCAGAGACCACTACCGTTAAACAGCATATACCGACGACAATTAACGGCTCTGCGGATCAAGTTTGTAACCCTTGGCTTGATCGCCACGAATAGCGGAAAGACTATTCGCGCCCGCCTTCCAAACTTGGCGAACAACCCTGACCACTAAGAAAACGCCGCAATGAAGTTTTGGGAACGGCATGGCACGATTCGTGCGAATTCCTATTAAAGGAGAAACACATGAACAAGGCAGAGACGCTCGGACAGCTGATCAATGACATCTTTGAAACTTACGCGGAATTCTATGACGACACCGACATTGCTGCTACCGCGACTGAGGTGACGCTCAACGACTTCCTCTACAATGCCGGCATCGCGCGCAACAGTTGACTGGCGATTGGAATCACTCAGCGCTGCGACGGATGTATTGCATACCATACGATGGCGGCACACAACAAAGGCGTGAACCGCAAGGAAATTGCGGAGACAATCGGGATCGCTATCCAGATGGGTGGTGGTCCATCAACGGGATATATGGCGCAGAGGCGCTTAGAGCATTCACCCAGTTTGAAGCAGCAAATCCAAGAACAAAGTGATGGGTCCCAGAGACTTCGAATCGAGGAGCATGCTCTGATACCGCAAGGATACCGCAAGCAATTGACTAGATGAATAGCTAGCTGGACTGCCGACCCTATGCTGCCCTTTGCAAGCTCATCCACTTTAAGATGTCACCTCGCCGCACGAGACCGATGAGTTGATGATCTTCGACCACTGCGATTTGGTCGACATCGCGCCGCGCAAGTATGTGAACTAACTGTCCGGCCTGACAATCTCTACGATATCGGGGCATGTATACTTATCGGGCCGTCGTACCCAAAAGTTGCATGTTTTTTTCTTCAAAACCCGCGAAACCCGCGATCCGTCCCCTTCTGCCCTTCTGCCCCTTTACTTTAAAACCCGCGAAACCCGCGATCCGTCCCCGTCTATCCCCGTCTATCTCTTGCCAGAAAGTCGGTCCGACCGGATTGGGACTCAGTTGGACTGAAGTGGTCAATCGGGGACAAATAGGAATAGCTCTAAAAAAGTCGCAATGACGTTTGAAACTCATTAAGCCAGCAAGTGGCACACAGGTTCCTCACGACTGACTATGACGCAACGTCATCTCTTTAAGATTGAGTATCGCACCTGCGCTCCTTAGAAAATCCATCCCAAGAATGCCATTGATCGAGAACCCATAGTCCATCCCGCCAACTTCTATCTCAAAGTCATTAATGGCTGCGGTTCCAACTTCTAAACGATCGATCTTTCGAGCAAATACAACTTCACGACCACCAACGCCACGCAGAGTCCGAAGTCGGTCTCCTGGTTGTGGCAGCACCCCCACGGTGGCGAGAACGTCAGCGTTGATCAATGTACTCGCTGAGCCCGTATCAACCAGCACGTTGGCCACTTCCACACGAGCTCTACCGTAGATGACAGTAGCCGTAACAAACGGCAACTCATCTCTCAATACGAGTCGCATCGCTCAGCCGGATACCTAACCAAGGTCGTTCTTGTATCTCTAAACTGGGAACTCCAGTATGGACAAAATAGAGTTCTCGACCAGGGTGGCTACGATGCAAATCCCGATAGCGTCGATGTGCAGTCGCACCGTCAGCGCATGTCTCCACAACCGCAATATGGTCCACAATGCGCCGGTGATCGTCGGTATGAGCTTCCAATGCCTCAATGACCAGCCACTGTTCTGGATATGACGCCCGTACATCGCCCCAATGCATGTTTTCTAAATTAGCAAATCTATCCCGGTACTACAAGTTAGCCTTTGATTCCACAACATTGGACAAGACGGAAGCTCCAATCTCGGTCAACACCTCTGATACCCGACAAATTTAGAGCGCTTGCTTTTTGGCGCCTATCATTATGAAACTAGAACACACGACGACTCATTTAACGAATTAAGTTGTGTGTACCCAATGAGGTGGTCCCCATAAATCGGACCAAAAAGACGGCTTGCTAAGGAGGAAACTACCATGACAGGTACTGGTCGAGAGAGACACGCATCGTTCACAAGAGCAAACGATAATGACATACAGAAAACGGACAAAATTTCTATCACATCGGACATTACTTGTCAAGCCGCCTTTCTGGCAAAACCAGCGTAGAAGCTATCTGGCGTTTGATAGCCCAAAGCCGTATGCGGTCGTTCGTTATTGAAAAAGTCAAAGTAACGTGCAATGCCGCGACGGGCTTCGCGCACTGTGTCGTAGGGGTTCAGATAGACCTCCTCGTATTTGAGCGAGCGCCATAGCCTTTCGACAAAGACATTGTCAATGCAGCGACCTTTTCCATCCATACTAATTTTGATCTTGTGATCGCGCAATACGCTGGTGAAATCATCAGAGGTGAATTGCGACCCCTGATCGGTGTTAAATATCTCGGGGCAACCGAATTTCTCTAGCGCTTCCTGTAACGCTTCTACACAGAAGGACGTATCTAATGTATTCGAGAGGCGCCATGACAATACCAGCCGCGAGTACCAGTCGATGATGGCAACCAAGTATACGAAGCCGCGAGCCATAGGGATATAGGTGATATCGGTCGCGAACACTTGATTGACACGTTCGACCTTCGTATTTCGCAACAAATAGGGGTATACAGGGTGTTCTGGTGCTGGCTTGCTCGTGTTTGGTTTTGGCGCAACACTGTGCAGATCCATCAACTGCATAAGCCGCCTCACTCGTTTGCGATTGACCTTCAACCCCTTTGCCTTGAGTGTTTGGGTCATCATCCGACTGCCGAAGAACGGATGCTCCAAATGCAGCTCGTCCATCTGGCGCATCAACGCCAGCTCCTCGGCGTCGAGTTCGACGGGAACATAGTATAGACTCGAGCGATTGACGCCAAGCAATTCGCATTGCCGGCGCATCGACAGCGAAACATTGGCCTCAACCAATGCTCGCCGTTCTTTCATCGGAATCGACCGAGCCCGTTGGACAAAAAATCGCGCTCCACCGTCAGCTCCCCGATCTTCTGGAGAAGCTCCGATTCCCGATCGGATCCACCAGCATGGTTGTTCCCTTCGCCTTCGAAGAGCCGAGGCAACTCCTCCAGTAGCTGCGCTTTCCACTTGTAGATCATGTTGGCGTGGACCTTGTGCCGACGAGCCAACTCCGCCACGGTGCCTTCCTCGCGGATCGCTGCCAACGCTACCTTCGCCTTGAATGCTGGACTGTGTTTGGTCCGGTGTTTTTTCATGCTCCTGCTCCTTATTTTGTAGTGAGTTGTATTCAATATCCTCCTTAGCTACTGGTCCAGAAATTGGGGTCCACTTCACAATTTCCATCAGCTTCCCTACGGCTCATCTGGGTCCCGTCCCGGACGCTCAGCCAAATATAGTAGTGCCATATTGATCGGATCGCGAGAGTCTCTTGGCCGTTCACTCACTTCTTCCCAAGCTGTGTCCTCGTCATCAGGATCCGCCTCATTGCAAAAGAAGTAAACGACGCGACCGGTAGGATCCACGACATATCCATTGTAGCTGGGCCCTTGATCGATAAGTCCACAACTTGCAAGTACCCAGGACTCCGGATCAACACCGTGCTTGGCAAAAAAAGCGTTCACCACCATCGGCAGCTGCCCGGCACGAAAGAATCCGTTGGCTTCGACAACTTCTTCCCAAGCCTTCTGCTCTGTGATTCGCTTGAATTCCGGCACAACTCTAACGCTATCACCCCATCGCTTTTGATCAAACCAATTGCATCCGGGTTACGGCGCATGACATTTTCTCTCGACATGGGAAGATCACGCCATTTTCCATCATTCTGTATCTCCTCAAAGCTGATTTCTTCCTCGGTGTACCACGCGTGGTTGGCAAAAAGGACACGTGCATCAGTGTCACCGATCACAATCGCATTTCCACCCACGGTCGTTCCAATGACGAAATATCCGAAACGATTTATGTATCCGCCCGGCGGGTGTTGCCCCATGTTCTCGCTCTCGAATGCATCTCGATCGCACCATCGAATATGTGATTTGAAAGCGTTAGAGCAAAGGAGAATAAAAACTTCGAATTTCGTCAAACGTCATCTACGCCTCGATCACAATCGTTCCGCTAGAAATAAACAATTGTTCGCAATTCGATCAATATCGAGGAAAAGTACCAGAGCACGACCAGTCGGACCAAGTCGGATTCAGGTCGGACCAAAGTCGGACCGCAGGTCGGACCACAAAAAAAAGGACCGCCGTAACTGTTGGCGATCCTTTTTGATTTTGGTAGCGGGGACAGGATTTGAACCTGCGACCTTCGGGTTATGAGCCCGGCACGCAAAACCTGAAAAATACATCATAATCCGCCAGTTACGCTCATTCGCCCCCGACTCAACCGCGACAGCAAATGGCACACAATGACAAGTAAGGACAAATCTACGACACGGCAAATATAAGTCATTGACTTACTAAGTCATTGGCTTACACTTAATTATGAGGTTCGAGTGGGACCCGACCAAAGATGTCATCAATCAGCGCAAACACAACGTTAGCTTCACCGAAGCAAAAGAGCTTTTTACGTCTAATTGCGACTATGTCGAGTTCTTTGACCACGCACACTCAGATACTGAAGAGCGATTTATTGCAATTGGCCCCATCCAACGAGGCATAGTCGCGGTCGTTTGGACAGAGCGAGTGGATGATGTAGTCCGAATCATCAGTGCGCGTTGGGCAACCAAACAAGAAAAACTCCTTTACCTGCAATACATGGGGGAACGAACATGAACGACATACCAGAATTGACACAAGAAGATTTTGCACGTGCCCTCAAACGGAGCCAACGCAAACGGATTATGCAGGGAAAAATCGAGGCGGGTGACGTGGTTGCTCTTCGCAAATTTGTAGGCCTAACACAGAATGAATTTGCGGAAGCGATGGGCATTAGCGTCCACACTCTGCGAAATTGGGAACAAGACCGCCGCACCCCAGAAGGCCCTGCCCTAGCCCTACTCCGAATCGTGGCACGCCACCCCATGATTCTCCGCAACAATTTGGCCACGGCTGCGTAACTATGAAGTAGTTCGTCTCGTCAAGAAGTACGGATGACGCTCCTCTGGATGGTTATCGACATAACCATGCCCTAGGACCCCATCTTTGACGAGCTCAAAGCCAACATCTTGCAGCAGTTTCTCGTACTCTTTCCGAGACAGACTACTCCAATACATCGGAACGCCCCAAAACTCATCGACGGTCTCCTCAGCAACCTCAGTCACTGTAACGAAGAGATACCCGCCAGGTTTAATCCATTCCGCGATTTGCTCGAACAACTTGCGATGCACCAGACTTGGCAGATGAAACACCATATACAGGCAGATAACTGCATCAAAAGAACTTTCCGCAAATGTCTGCGCAAGAATATCACCTTTGATGAAGTCCCCAGTTGGCACATTTTTCTTCGCAAGTCGAACTTGCTCTGCGGATAGGTCCACGCCCGTCACATGCCACCGGCGAGCAAGGAATGCACTCACCGGTTTGCCACTTCCACAACCAATATCAAGCATATGCGCTGCTGGCGGCACTAGGCTGATTAGGTCATTCAGTTCGCTAGGCACTTTGCCCCGCTGGCGTGCATAAAGTTCTGCACAGCGGTCATAGCCATTTTCAACAAGCACTTTGGCTTGTTCGACTGTGGTCACTCTACCCATATTTCAAATGCAATACTGAGTCCTAGTTGACGTTAACTGCCAAGATGCCTTAACCATTCAAAGACTGGATGTCGATGCATATCACCGCGCTCATCGAGAAGTGGTTGATTGACAAAGAGCAACATACGAACGTCCTCTTGGCCTATGAATACGGTATGGCACAAGAACGCGAATCGCTTTGGGAACTGTGTGTACACAATAGATACCCCGCGTTCATTCTCCCGGTCGAGCACATTCTTAAACGCGACCTCTGCATCTTTGGCTGGCAAACAGAAGAACTTGTCCAGAAAGGATAGGTAGTCGAAACGAGTAAGTCCGAGAATTACATCCTTGACGGTGACAGTGGCACCGGGTTGCAAAACAGATACGTCAAGGTGTATGCAGAGCCCAAACATCGGGCTGTTCTCCCGCTCAACAGAGTATCTTTCAAATTTACGCTCGATAGTTGATTCGTACGCGTCAAAGTGGACGCTGGAATCCAGCTTAACCTCGCCCTTATGATTTATGGGGTCTGCAAGTTGCAGTGGACGTGGCACTCCGCCTGGTCGGCTTGGGTTGTACAACGCACCTCCACTAAGTTCGGCCACATCGATGTAGAAGTCCCAAGGAGCCCCTGCCCCGCGAATTGGACCCGCTATCAAATCAGGCGTGCGTTTGTATGTTTCGGTGTGCAGCTTTGAGACAAGTGCATCATCGCCCTCACAAGGTCGAATATCTGGACATTGAAGTTTGCACAGCGCACCTGCCGCCCACAAGACGGAGGGAATATCGGACTTATTGGTAGCCATCCGTCGTAAACCTATCTAAGTCTCACGGATTTGTCGAGCCGCCAACATGTCACAGCGACCTGACACTGCTGAACAGCTCGCGCCCACTCAAATAGCTTTCACGACTACTTCGATGTACTGGGTAACAGAAATGTAGTCTGCGACCGACAAAAACAAAAGCAAGGCTGCGGCAGCAACGAACCCGAGAGACGCGTAAGCGATGGAGGTCTGGAGCGAAACGTTCTGAATTTCGGCAACATCAAATTCAGAGCCTTCCCTTTTCCAAAATCTATTCCATATATTCCTTATCTTAGCGATATAGGGCGCAGCCGGCCGTAGAAACCACATGGCTGCCCAATAGCGTAAGAAGGAAATGAGGCAGGCAGCAAAAGCCAGAAGCATCGTAGTGAAAAGGGCAGCTAAGATGGAAACGTACGTGCCGAGCATTGCGCGAACAACGCCCACATATTCACTCGGAACGTTTTGCACCTTGGCAAATTCGACGTTAGCAAAAACTTGAATCAGCGCGGCTACTACAGCCAACGCAAGTACGCGTGGAACCCATTGTTTGACGAGTTTTTGTAGTCGGTCACGCTGCAGGCAGCACGCCGCAATTCCCACAATTGCAAACAGCCATAATTGTTTCGTGACAACAAACAAAACAATGAATGCTGCACACAGGAATGGAAACTCGTTGTATAGCGAACGTTCTGGGCCAGCAGACCGTATCGATTCCACTCTCGCGACGATATGGTTGTTCAACTTTTGAAACGCCGCACAGTTATCCATGGTGCCATGCTATCTGCTGAGTATGACAATATCTCAAAAGGCTTCATTGAACTGAAAAAACGTATATTTAGAGATGTTGGTCGATTTGCAGAAAGTTCCTGCAGCAGTCGGCTTTGTTGCTTCAAAGAATTTCACTACGCAGCAGATTGATACGCGTCTCGTACATGCGAATCAAGAGCCCGGAAAGAACATCGCGGCCACCCCCTATCCTTGAATCAATACGGGGAGCTTCACAAGTACCTGCCTACCAGCGTTGAGAAAGCGATAACCGGGGCTGCGAGAAAAGCAGGCCTTCGGAGGGTTACTCACCGAGACCTGCGACACACTTACGCCTCACATCTTCGACTGCAAGGCATCCCACTGGAAGACATACGAGAGCTCCTCGGCCACAGCACTTTGCAGATGACTATGAGGTACGCGCACATCACTGCTGAACGTTTTGCCAAGGCGGCCGGAGCACTCGAAGCCCTCATGGGCAGCCGTTTCTAATCTAGTCGGGGGCCGGTCGGGGGTTAGTCGGGGGCGACCGCGAGCAAAGAAAAAGGACCGCCTGCAAGTGCCTGCGGTCCTTCTCTTTTTCTGGTAGCGGGGACAGGATTTGAACCTGCGACCTTCGGGTTATGAGCCCGACGAGCTACCGGACTGCTCCACCCCGCAGTAAGAAAGACGTTTCTAGCGAAGGGGCGATGGGTTGTCAAGGTAACTGTGCAAAATCGCGATGAGGGGCGTTTTTGTTGGATATTCGCGCTCACCAAGCGTGGTAGGGTGCGGCGTTATGGGCCTCAGTCATGCTTCCATTGGCGTCCAGACCAGATGCTTTGCTTATCACTACACCTGGAAGGACTGCGTCCTGTATGCGCTGTCGATTGGGGCCACTGTGTCCCAAAATATAGAGTACTTATATGAGGGTGCCGGGCCCAGGGTATGCGCAACGTTTGGATTGGTTCCCTCCCTGGAGCCGGTGATCGCGCTGATGGAAAGTGTAGGCATTGACCCAAATGGGGCCATTCATGGTGAACACAAGCTGGTCACCCATATGGAAATTCCCCCCAATGGCGAACTCGGCTCGGTCGCCGAGGTCACAGCGGTGTACGACAAGGGGGCAGCGGCCCTCGTCGAGCTGACGGTACGCAGCTACGCCCAAAATGGGAGCTGCCTTGCCACCAACGTGTTTCGTGTCTTTGTCCGGGATGGTGGAGGCTTTGGCGGTCCCCGCGGTCCAAAGAGTGCGCCAGCCAAGCAACCCGATCGAGCCCCTGATGATACTGTTTGTGAGGGGACGCATACGGAGCAAGCAGCTTTGTATCGGCTCACGGGCGACCTCAATGGGTTGCACATTTCACAATCGGTTGCGGAAAAGGCGGGATTTTCCAAACCGATCCTCCACGGCCTATGTACGCTGGGATTTGCGACTCGCGGGTTGCTCGGCAGGGTTGGACACGACCTCTCTCAGCCACTTTCAGTGTCAGCACGCTTTACGGATTTTGTCTATCCAGGGGATCAACTAACAACGCAAATATGGCGCATGGGAAACAGAGAATTTGCACTACAAACCAAACGCGGTGACGGAAAGACAGTCTTGTCGGGTGGTGTCGTTCAAGTCACAACTACGCAGGAGGCACCATGAGTCTCATTACTGAGCTTGCTATCGCGAAGGATTTAGCGCGTCGCGCTGGCGAAATTGCCATGGAGTACCGCGCACAAGAACTCACTGTCGAGCGTAAAGAACAAAATGAACCTGTTACCGCCGCCGATCGAGCCGCTTCAAAATTAATTGTGTCAGGCTTGCAGCAGCATTTTCATGATGATGTCGTCATTTCTGAGGAAGAGCCTGATGATTTACGCCGGCTATCGGAGCCACGGGTTTGGTATGTGGATCCCATCGACGGCACCAATGACTTTATCAATGGTCGTGACGGGTTCGCAGTCATGATCGGTTTGGTCATGGAGACCAAACCCGTACTCGGGGTTGTCTATCAACCAGCTTGCGATCGACTCTTGTATGCAAGTCTCGGTCAAGGAGCTTGGTGTTCGCAAGCTGAGCAATACGATCAAAAACTGCTTTGTTCGACCAAAAGCACGCTCACGGAGTTCCGCCTGATCGCGTCCCACTCTCATCGCTCCCAGAAACTCGATCTCATCAAACGTACACTCGGCGTTCAGTCAGAGTTCAATGTGGGTTCAGTGGGAGTAAAACTCGGCTACCTTGCTCTCGCTCAGCACGACGTTTACGTCAACCCCTCGCCTCGGTGCAAAGCATGGGACACTTGCGCCCCCGAAATCATTCTGAGTGAAGCGAAGGGGAAAATGACAGACTTGTACGGGGCCCCGCTGCGCTATGATCAAAAAGATTTGCAGCGCAATCGAGGAATGATCGCGTCTAACGGGGTGATTCATGACCAAATTGTCGATACGCTTGCCCCGCTGTTTTCAGGGCAATCGGAACGACATTAGCCGGGCAGGCTAGGTACCTGCAATTGTCATATTTGAGACGCGAAAGGTTGGACTCGCTGTGGAGGCGCGCAACTCCAGGTCATTCCCAACCATATCAATGCGTTTGAGCAGATCGTCAAAATTCGCTGAAATCGTGATTTCAGCGACAGGAAATGTGAGCTCTCCGTTTTCTACCCAAAATCCTGCTGCTCCTCGGGAAAAGTCACCGGTAACCGGGTTAAAGCCAAACCCCATCATACTTGTGACATATAAGCCCTTATCTGTTTGCTTAATGATGTCCTCTGGGGTTGAAGCGCCTGGCTTCATCAGCAAGTTTGAGGTCGTAGGACTTGGATCGCCACTCACACCACGACCAGCGGAGCCGGTGGATTCGCGGCCCAACTTACGGGCGCTGTAGACATCACATAGCACGGTCGTCAAAACGCCATTTTCAACAATTGTATTACGGCGGCAGGCAAGACCATCGCCATCAAAAGGCCTAGATCCCGGAGCATGAACAATTAAGGGATCATCTTCGATTGTCACCAGCTTGGACGCAACGGGTGTCCCCTCTCGCTCTACCAGGTAAGATGACTTGCGGTAAAACACGGATCCATTTGCAACGCCAAACACCATTCCAACGATTGCGCGTGCCACCTCGGGGTCAAAAATCACCGGCACCTCGCAGGTTTCGACCTTGCGCGATCCCAGCGTAGCCAACGTCCGCTTGGCGGCTTCCTTACCGACTTCGGCTGGGTCGGCAAGTCGGTTGGCAAAGCGATTTGCCGACCACCAGTAGCCATTGCGTTTTTTGCCATCTTCATCGTCGCAAATCGGCTCCGCGTAGAGTGAGACATAGGTCCCGCGATACCCGCCAACAAATCCAGCCGAGTTTGCAAACGCCACTGCACCAATCGCGCGCGACCATGTTCCGCCCTCGGAGTTTGTCACGCGGGGATCATACGCAAGCGCCGCCGCTTCGGCAGCTTTGGCAAACTCAAGCGCCTCGGCAGCCGTAATGCGCTCGACAGAGGCGTCAAACAACTCTAAATCTGGAATCTCTTGGGCAAACTGAGCGGCGTCGGGAAGCTTGTTGAAGGGCTCCGGCTCGGACAAGTCTGCCAGCTTGACGGTTTGTGCCGCCAGGCTTTCCAAAGCCGCAGGTCGAGTGTCTGAGCTGTAAGTTACCGCTCGCCGATTCCCCTTAAAGACACGCAAGCCAAGTGCTTTGCTCCCAGCCTCCTGGACAAGCTCTGGTTGTCCCATGCGAACCTTCGCGGTGAGATCCGTCCCCTCTCGAACGAGCACTTCAGCCTCGTCTGCCCCATGGCGACGCGCAAGCGCGACCGCATCCTGCGCGAGTGCTTTGAGTGCCTCAACTTCGTCTTCGTGTTTATGACCTTTTTTGTCGTCCATTTTGTCGTCTGGGCTCATCATGAGGTCTGGGTTCCACCTACGGTAATGCGAGAAATCTTGACGGTCGGGGTCCCGACCCCTACGGGCACAGATTGTCCATCTTTGCCACAAGTCCAAATGCCATCGGAGAGCTCGTAGTCGTGGCCAAGCATGGTAACGCGGCGCAGCACTTCGGGGCCGTTACCGATCAGGTTGACGCCCTTAAGGGGTGCAGTCAGTTTCCCATCTTCGATGAGATAACTTTCGGTCAACGAAAATACAAAATCGCCATTTGAAATATTGACCTGTCCGCCAGAAAATCGTTTCGCATAGACACCCATTTTGACGGACCGAATAATGTCATCAGGATCATCGGTGCCTGCGCGCAAACTCGTATTGGTCATTCGTGGCAGAGGCATACTGCGAAAGGATTGGCGTCGTCCGTTGCCGGAGGGCTCAACACCAAAGTGACGCGCTGAGAGTCTATCGTGCATATAGCCAACTAACACACCATCTTTGATCAGAACGTTCTCTTTGGCCAAATGGCCCTCATCGTCGACGTTGATAGCACCACGAGAGTGTAAGATCGTCCCGTCATCTACAACGGTACACAACTCGGACGCGACTTGATTGCCAAGTTGACCGCTGTAATTGGAGGTCTGCTTGCGATTAAAATCTGCTTCCAATCCGTGGCCAACTGCTTCGTGCAACAAAATCCCCGAATCTCCTGGTGCGAGCACTACCTCAAGCTCTCCTGCCGGCGCTTCACGTGCGTCGAGCATTGCGATCGCGATGCGGGTCGCCTCTTTTCCATGCCAAGCGGCATCCCGAGCATAGTCCGAAAAGTACTCGAGACCATATCTCCCCCCGCCGCCCGAGCTCCCCGATTGCAGCTTGGTCCCATCCTGAGCAACAGCACGAACACCTAGGCGAATCAGTGGCAACACATCACCCGAAATATGCCCATCAGAGGTCACAACCATGGTCTGGCGATGCTGCTCGGCAAAGCTCGCTTCTACCTTCACAACACGCGGGTCAGCCGTGCGAGCCGCTTTGTCTGCGGCCCGTAACAGGGCTAACTTTTGCGCTGGTGCAACGACAATGGACGGCGCCGATACCGGATAGTAGTCGGGAATCACAACAGGCTTCACAGCGATGGGTGCGGGGGCACCGCCTCCCGAAGCAATCTGCCCCGCGGTGCGAGCAGCCCCAGTCATCCGTTCCATTCTCAGGTCCTCGGTATACGCATATCCCGTCGCGTCCCCCTTTATGACGCGAACACCAAGTCCCATGGTGATTCCTCTGCCAACCGTCTTGATACGCTCTTCTTCGAGGACGTAGTCGGCACCAACTCGATACTCAAAGAACAGATCCGCATAATCCCCTCCGCGCTCTAATGCTGCGGTGAGCAATTGTTGCGCAATGTGCTCGTCGACTGCATGTTCACCGCCATCTGCAAACGGCGCGACAATATTTTGCGGATTATCCATAACGTACTTTCCCAGCTGTTTTGCGCCCACTTGTGCTGCGTCCACTTGTGCTGCGTCCACTTGTGCTGTGCCCACTTGTGCTGTGCCCACTTGTGCTGCGTCCAGTTGTTCTGCGAACGTTGGTTCGACCCCGACGCGAACTCCCTACGAGTTGAGAACTCTTGCGTTTGGTCTTGGTACCGATACGGTCTCTATGTGAACGCCACGTCCCTGTCGCCTGTGCTTCGGGGTCATGCGCCAGGCCAACCAGCGCCCGAAGCGCGTCCACCTCATTTTGCGCGAGCTCTCTCGCATCGCCGACGCGCAACCCCCAATATTGGATCCCGGCAAAGGAGACTCTTTGCAGCTTTGCAACTTGCAGCCCGAGCGCCTCAGCCATGCGGTGGATTTGTCGCGACTTGCCCTCGGTAAGCGTAATCATCAGCCAGTCATGGCGACTATCAGAATCGATCCGCTCTACCTGGGCAGGCCGCGTCACAAACCCATCGTTCAGACCGGCAAAACTCTCCCCCGACCGAATCTGGCTGGTTCTCTCTGCCGATCGGTGCGTTACTCGTCGGTTGCGTAGGTCTACTATGCGTCCTCCTCGCGCCTTCCGCTCGGCGGAGATCCCTGCGCCAGATTCGACCGCTTGAGAGTTTCGCCGGTCTAGACGTACCCCGGTCTGCATGGTTTGAATCTGCCTATCGCGCACTTGGCCGCGAAATTTCACATGGTAGATTTTTTCTACATGGCTCTTGGGGCTTTGAAGCGCTGCCGAAAGTTCGCCGTCATTGGTAAGGAGCAACACTCCCTCACTGTAATAGTCAAGCCGGCCAATCGGTGCTACGTTTGCGGGAACGCCCACGACATACTTCATGACTGTGGGACGACCACGGTCGTCGTGAACAGCGGTTATGCACCCTTTCGGTTTATTGAGCACAATGTAGAAGCGCTTTTCCGGTCTGACGACCTTTCCAGATACTTTGACCAAGTCCGTTTCTGGGTCGACGGTGACTCCCATCGCAGTTACCTTGCGACCATTGACCGTCACCTTTCCTTCGGCAATGAGAATTTCAGCCTTTCGCCGTGCTGCCACGCCACACTGAGATAGGTATCGTTGCAAACGCATGCGAATCACGCGACGCTTTCTGACACGGGGTCATTGTTAGACGAGTGATCGGCGACCTGCTCCAGGGGGACTTGGGAAAACTCGGTATCGGCCTGGGCGGACCCTGTCGGGGGAGTCGCATCCTCCGCAGTGAGTGCATCCACTTTTTTTGAGTTCTCCGGGGACAGTTCGCGATACTCGCGAAGACTCGGCAACTCACGCAAATCCTTTAGATTAAAAAATTCCAAAAAATCCTTAGATGTACCATACAACATCGGGCGTCCTGGCTCCTCTTTCTTACCTAGTGTACGAATGATTCCACGCTCGAGCAGCACTCGAATCGGACTTCCCGAATCAACCCCGCGAATATCATCAATCTCTGGTCGGGTGGTAGGTTGGCGATAGGCAATAATAGACAGGGTTTCGAGCTGGGCTCGGGTGAGCCGAACGGGACGACCGGCAACGAGTTTCTGAACCCACTGCGCATTATTCGTACGGGTCCTAAATTGATATCCACCAGCAACCTCATCGAGACTTATCCCACGCTCTTGATACTCGTCCGCCAGGGTGGCCAAGGCCTGCTCGATCCGCTCGCGCGCGCTGCGATCAATAATTTGGCTCAGCCGTACCGGCGTTAGCGGTTTATCCGCCGCAAACAAAATGCTCTCAACGATCGATTTTATGCGCTCATCGGACAATGCTTGGATTTCGTCGTCTCTGGTCTCTGGTGAGTCGACTGCTTCGGCCATGGCATCTTCATCGGATCGCTCGTGCGCGGACTCTTCACCTGCGGATTCCTCATCAGTGGGCTCCTCCTCCGCAGACTTCTCATTTGCAGATTTCTCGTCCGTAGATTCTTCGTCGTTTGGTTGTTCTTGCGCCGACTCGTTTTCAGCGGCGGTGGACTCTATTTCCGGCAGGTTCACTTGTCGCTCCTTCTACTGGTACTGCTCGTCTGCGGCGAGGGTCGCTTGGGCTCGATCACGCAGATTTGTTGACGCGGCCGAAATCCGAATCTCAACATCGTCTTCGGTAGGTGGCTGCGAAATTCGGATGAGGCCCAGTTTCGCCATCTCCAAAATCGCCAATAATGTCACTACAGCCTCATGACGGACCACTTCCGCAGGAGTTGGCTCGCCACTGGTGAACGAAAAACACGAGAGAAAAGGAAATGACTCTTCGACTTCCAGCCTGTCAACAAGCTGATTGATTCGATCGCTGACTGACAAAAAATCAATATTGACGGTGTGGGCAATTTTGATCTTTGCCCGCGTTAGGGCGGCATCGAGAGCCGCAACGAGCTTAATCACGGGAATCTCTGCCAACGGCGCAATGACCTCCCCTTCGATATTCGTTGTCGCGCTCTGTAGCGAACCACGACGCCAAATGTTGCGACCTAAGACCGGACGCTGTGCAAAGTACTCAGCCGCGTCACGGTATTTTTGATACTCGAGCAGTCGGCGAATTAACTCTTCGCGCGGATCGCCGCCTGGCTCCTCCTCCTCTTCCTCTTGGTTGGGATCCACGGGTAAGAGTTGCCTGGATTTAATGTGGGCCAATGTCGCTGCCATGAGCAAATACTCCCCAGCAACATCTAGGTTGAGATACTTCATCAGATCGAGATATTCGAGATATTTTTTGGTGACGAATGAGATTGGAATATCGAGAATATCAAGCTCATGTTTGCGAACCAGATGAAGCAATAGGTCTAGCGGGCCCTCAAAGACCTCTAACTCAATCTTGTACCCACCCAGCCCCGAAGGAGAAGCGAAACTCATACTAACCCCACACCTGATGCAATCAACTGCCATGAAAACATCGCAGGTACTGTAACGATCCGACTCAGACCAGGGATAAAGATGATCGCCATCAGCACAAAGGGGCCGTATACCGCGAGCTTCTGATACTCGGGAACCCATCGATCTGGCAACAGCCCCTCCAGAACGGCACCACCATCTAGCGGAGGCGCTGGAATGAGGTTAAAAAACGCCAGAACAAAGTTGAGCTGCGCAGCGTAGGTGAGGACTTCGTGCAGTGTCGATGGAAGCCCGGATGAATAGGACACCTCGATCGCCCCAGTTCGAATGAGAATCGCGTGTACGCCCATGATGAACGCGCCAAACAGTACATTCATCGCAGGCCCCGCAGCAGCGACCATCATGTGGCTGGTGCGCATACGAAACTTTCGTGTAAATGAAAGAGGATTCACCATCACTGGCTTTCCCCAACCGAATCCGATGCCTTTTGTAAATATGAGCGCGACTAATGGAAACAACAGGGTCCCGATCGGATCCGCATGAGCCGCAGGGTTCAGCGTCACCCGACCCTGGCTACGTGGCAGCCGATCCCCAAGCTTATCGGCAATGACCGCGTGCCCATATTCGTGGACGCAGATCGACAGCACCAGCATTATTAGGGCTTGGATAATCCAGCGTATATGTTCCGCATCGAGACTCATGCTTCGTTCCGAAAAGTCAGCGGAACGTATCGAGAATCCGCTACGTATCCAAGCCTATATACGCCTCGGGCGCGCGAAAAGACTATGGCCGGTAGTGATTCGCTCATCAAGCTCACCGGGTCAAGTTCTCGGCGAATTCGAACAATTAGGCTGTATCTAATTGATTTCTATCTATTTCTGGATACGTGCCCGAGGGTGATGGCGGTGATACTGGTCGATGATTCGACCACGACTGACGTGGGTGTAGATCTCGGTCGTACTGATGTCGGCGTGCCCCAGCATCGCCTGCACAGCGCGCAGGTCGGCCCCCCCTTCGAGCAGGTGGGTCGCAAACGAGTGACGCAACTTGTGGGGTGAAACATTCCCATCGATTCCACAAGCTTGGGCATAACTACGCAAACGTTTCCAGAACCCCTGCCGAGTCATTTGCCTGCCTCGAGCCGTCACAAAAAGCGCAGGGACCGCGGCCCCCTTCGTCAGGGCAACCCGACCATCACCGATGTATTGGCGAGTCCTATCCTGTGCCTGGACCCCCAGCGGAACGAGTCGGTGCTTGTTTCCTTTGCCGGTTACACGTACGTAACCTGCAGTCAGATTCACTTGGTTGACCTCGAGGGACACCAATTCAGAAACTCGCAAGCCACTTCCGTACAGTACCTCCAACATTGCAGCATCTCGTTGCCCATGCGGCGTGTCCAGCTTTGGTGCCGCCAACAATTGGTCTACGACTCCTTCTCCAAGCACATTTGGAAGCGGTTTCGTCATCCTCGGACTGTCAATCATCTCGGTTGGGTCTACTTCTATATGCCGCTCTGCTACAAGGAAACGAAACCACCCCCGAATCGCCACTAGCGCACGTCCACGACTGCGCCCTCCGAGTTTCTGCTCCGTTAGGTAGAGCAAATAATCGGCGATATCCACCGGCGTGATATCGCGTGGCTCCACCCGCCCCAGACTGGCAAAGAAGCGCTGTAATCGGGCGAGGTCACGGCTATATGCCTCTATGGTATTGACAGCAAGATTGCGCTCAACGCGAAGATGGTCAAGGAAAAGGTCACAGGCAAGATCGATTGGCGTCGCGGTCACCGCGGAGAGCCGCCTCCCCGGTAGCGAAGAATTTCCGCCATCTCGCGTTGGCCATTTTGGCCCTCTATTAGCACAACCTGATGGTTGAATTCGTCTTGGTCGGTATGCTCGAGCCACAGGTCTAACGCGCGACGCGCACCAATGTGCTCAGTCGCGCGCCCAGGAGGTTGGGTTGCATAGCTTGTGACGCCCGCTTTGTGTGCGATTGTGCGGATCCGCTTTACGTGGGCCAGGTATGCATCTTCGTTAAAATCTCCTGAGGCCCCCAAACCGATCAACAGTAGTCGGTGAAACGTCAACCGACGCCCAGGCGGGAGCAGTAGCGTTTCATACTGCATACCAGTAATCTTACGATGCTTAATGTACTTGGACAGTCGTCCACACAAGCGCCAATCCGCCAGTCCAGCAGCACCCCGAAGTGGGCGCTCATCCGAGAAAAAAGTGACCACAAGAGTCTCGCACTCGTTTTGATCCCAGTGCGCGAGATCTGTATCAAGGAGAGAAATAGACATTAGAAAGAGCCCTCAGCGGGTGGAGAGCCCTCACGAACCTTGTGGGCAACGCGGTCGAGAACGCCATTGACAAATGCCGATGCCTCACTGGAGCCGAAACGCTTGGCAAGCTCTACTGCCTCGTTGATAACAACACGAATAGGGACATCATGACAGTAGGCGAGCTCATAGGTCGCTAAGCGAAGAATATTTCGGTCCACCCGTGCCATCCGATCGACGCGCCAATTTCGCGAAGCATTTTGAATCATCGTATCGATTTCCGTTAGGTGATCTCGAGTCTGTTCGATCAAGTTCGTCGCAAAGGCTCGAGCTGAGGCGGCTATTTCGAGATCAAAGCGACGATAGCATTCTTCAATCGCTGTTCCTACAGGAATGGTGTCATTCAGATCCAGCGAAAATAACAACTGGAGGGCAAAATGTCGCCCCTGGCGCCTGACTCCCGCGGACATGATTCAGCTCTCCGAAGCAATTTGCCGAAACAAATTGGCCATTTCGAGCACCGCTAGGGCCGCCTCTCGCCCCTTGTTGTCCGGCCCACTCTGTGCCCGGCTCACGGCCTGCTCAATCGTCTCTGTTGTCAGAACACCAAACGCTATCGGGATCTCCGACTGAAGCGCTAGCTCCGCAATCCCGTTGGTCGCAGCCTGGGAGATATATTCAAAATGAGCGGTATCGCCGCGAATCACAGCGCCCAGGCAAACAACTGCATCGGCGTTGCCTGCGGCCACCACCCGCGCTACCAATTGCGGAATCTCAAACGCCCCGGGGCAGCGATAAATAGTTATCTTGGTTACCTCAGCCTCCTCAAGTGCCTCCACTGCGCCCTGCGCCAACGCATTTGTCACAAAGGCGTTGAACTGGCTCACAACAATCGCGACGCGCAGTTGGCTACCACTGTGCCCGCCCTCATATACCTTCGTTGATGTCACTAGGGGGTGTCCTGGTTGTGCCAGTGCCTCCAGATAAGCACATGGCCAGATACTGATAACAAACCAGCCAGGGAAGGCGTGAGGAGGGAGCATAGTTGTTCTACGTGACCGACGAGCAACGCCCCCTGCGGTTTCAGGGGCTTATCTGGTGGTACATTCATAATCGGGACACCCCCTAGCGTTTGCCACCGTCAATGGGTCTGAGTCGAACCGGCCCTGGTTTGACCGGGATTGGGATCCGGTTGACAACATGAATCCCAAAGCCCTCGATGCCGACGATCCGGCGATCGCTGTTACTCATTAAGACAATGTCGCGACAGCCTAAGTCTGCGAGCACTTGCGCACCGAGTCCAAAATCCCGCAACGCCTGGCTGTGAGAAGTCGTTCGTTCATTCTCTGCCACTTTTGATGAAGTTTTCGTTGGAAGCGGCTCGGTAGCAGACTCCCCACCGATGTTTGACTCTTCGAGAGCCCGGGCCATCGACGTCCGCTCGCCGTTATACACATAGAGAAAAACGCCTACTCCCGCGTCATCAATGCTCTGCAGGGCCGCATTGAGTTGAGGCCGAAGCCCAAAGGGATCACGGACCGGACACATCGATTGGACCCGCACAAGGACAGGCTGTCCCTGTTTTGCTGCCGCGCCTACATCACCACGAACCAGCGCCAAATACTCGGTCTCCTCAACATCAGACCGATAGTAATGGGCTGCGAAAGGCTCCCCCTCATCTAGCACGCCAGGACGAAACCATCGCGTCTGTTTCCGCTGGACGATACGCTCTTGGCCCAAGCGAAACGCCACCAAATCGGCAATCGTTACGATCGGAATCTTGTGTTCGGCAGCAAACAACTCTAAATCCGGCATCCGCGCCATTTCGCCATCGTCGCGCATGATTTCACAGATGACGGCAGCGGGTTTCCGCCCCGCGAGCCGGGCCAGATCGACAGAACCTTCGGTTTGTCCTGTCCGAACCAAAACACCTCCCCGCCGCGCGCGCAACGGAAACACATGCCCTGGTGAAACAAGGTCCTCGGGTTTGGCATTGTCGGCAATTGCGGCACGAATCGTCGTCGCCCGGTCGCGTGCTGAAATACCGGTTGTCACGCCATGACGAGCTTCAATCGAAACCGTAAATGCGGTCTCTAGAGCAGCTCGATTTTCTCTCACCATCATCGGTAACGAGAGCTTATCGATCTGGACTTCATCCATAGATAAGCAAATCAACCCTCGACCATGCTTGGCCATAAAGTTGATCGCCTCGGGTGTCACGGATTCTGCTGCAAGGCAAAGATCACCTTCGTTCTCGCGATCTTCATCATCGACCATGATCACCATGCGTCCATGGCGAAACGCCTCGATGGCTTGTTGTGCTCTTTGGCTGACTGTACTCATTGCTGTTGGTCCGTATACGCTTGTAACAATCGGCGTACGTGCTTGCCAATCATATCGGCCTCTAGGTTTACGGAATCTCCGACCCGTTTGCTGGCAAGTGTGGTGTTTTGTACTGTGTGAGGGATTAGCGCAACACCAAATTCACTGTCATCGACGCGGTTTACTGTCAAACTGATTCCATCAACGGCAACTGCGCCCTTTTCGACAACATTCACAAGCCAGCCACTGGACGTCCGAACAGTAATCTCCGCATTGGTCGCATACTCGCGAACACTCGCGATGGTACCGATGTCATCAACGTGCCCCTGGACCATATGGCCGCCGAGACGATCCCCAAGCCGCAAAGCCCGCTCGAGATTGACCCGCTGCCCTTCGCGCAAATCACCAAAAGTAGTTCTTTTTTGTGTCTCTTCACCGACAACAGCAAAGAAAACATCGCGAGCCGTTTTTGATACCGTTAAACAGACCCCATCAAGGGCGATCGATTCTCCGACAACAATCTCCTTGATATCAATCCCACCGGCCGAAACCGCAATCGTGAAGACGTCCGCAGTGCGATCGATATCTATAATTGTCCCGATTTCTTCAATCAAGCCTGTAAACATTCACTGCTCCCCTGTCCACCATCGATTCGGACGTTGTTTCATTTCGGGACCGACCAACCACCATCAACCGGCAATATCACCCCTGTGGTGTAGCCCTGCCCAGCCAAGAAAACAACTGCCTCCGCGATATCTGTCGGATCTCCAGCACGCCCCAATGCAGTCTTATTAATAAGTAGCTGCTTTTCTGTCTCGGTGTACTCCGGCGGAAATAGCGCAATCCCTGGGGCAACGCCCACCACCCGGACCTCTGGTCCCAACGAAACCGCTAAGGTCTTGGGTCAAGTGCGCCAACCCCGCTTTTGCGGCCGTATGATGGGCATACCCTGGCCAGGCTATCGATGCGCCAATATCAATTAGGTTGACAACCACCCCCGAACTCTGCCGCAATGCGGGTGTTGCAAAACCGAACCAAACGAGCAGGCGCAACGAGATTTGTGTCAAGGCTCTGCCGCCAAGCGCGCTCCCAGGTTTCATCGTCACTATCGCAAAATGATGCATGGATAAAACTGGCGGCGCTGTTTACCAATACATCGATTGTGCCAAACTCCGCGATCACACTATCAATCAATGACTGTGCCGCTTGGGGTACAGTCAGGTCAGCGCCAAAGGCACGACATGCGACACCTTTGTGGCGAACTCGCCGCGCGAGCTCCTCAGCTTCCTTTTTCGAGCTGCGGTAGTGGATAGCGACATCGGCTCCAGTCCCCGCAAACGCCTCAACAATAGACCGACCAACGCGCCTCGCCCCCCCTGTTACTAATACTGTACGCTTCGCTTGCACCAGTGCTCAACAAGTATAGATGTGGCTATTTTTTCTTCTGAACATAATATGTATCCAGGTACCATTTGATCAACTGGAGATTCGCGGGCTCTGCCTCATAACCGTTTTCGATCATCCGATCAACCAACTCATCAATCTCCTTCTTGCTACTGGGGGGAGCATCATCCACCTCCGAGAGTTCGTGACATTGGGAACAATCTTCCTCAAATGTTGACTTTGCCTTAGCCGCATCGACCTTGCCAGGCAGCGGCGTGCCGCCGTCAACCCCCGCATCCATCATGCCCGCATCCATTGTCCCCTCCTGGGCAGCTATCGGATTCTTCGCGGCCGCTTTTTGCGTTTTTGCCTTTTCAGATCGCGCCTCTCGCAACTGTTTTTGCGATTTCTGTAAATCTGGTGTAAATTGCGACAAGGTAGGCGATTGCCTGCCACTGTTCTTGCGGATTGATCGGTGTAAACAGAGTCGGCTTGTCGGCCATTCGTAGCACCGTGCGGGTCCAGTTCGAGGGTGTCCGAGGTTTCGCAATAATCGTCTTTAGATCATGACAGCGGACGCACTTTGACAGCAGCACCTGTCGCCCCTCCTCCAATGCTGACATCGTAGAAAGCTGATTAAGCGGTGCCTCTTTGGGGAGGTCGGCCAGGGCAAGCCGCTCGCTCACCCGCTTGAGGCTTGCCTCACTAAACAAGTCCCCGCCCGATGCAGCGTCTGCAAGTGCGCGCTCTTTAAACACAAAGGGGATAGAAAAGCCAATTAGCAATACCGTGCAAAACAAGATCGCAGTGCCAAGCACCGGCATCCATTCTTCAAAATGACGAAAAAATCTCAGGATAGCGATCTTAATCAACAACAAAAACCCAACAGAAAACCCCAGCCCGATATGGGCCACGGTCCGCGGCGCGAACTCGACTTGGTAACTCCACAGTCGCGGAAGCATTTGCCACATTAAAATGACGTAGCAGATGACAAATAAATACCCAAACACCCGGTGCGTCATCATCGCCCACTTGGGCGCAGCGCTCTTGCGGGCTTCCTTGTCAAAAGGATAGCCCCACAAGTGATACATCAAGAATGTCGCGGAGAAACCGAGGCCAAGAAAGACTACCCCAAACTTTGCCGTCGTCGCGGTATCCATCGCCGCGAACCTACCACGCGAGCTGCCCCTCAGCCACCCCAGCGGCGTGTCGCCTCATGCTCGGGGTCTGGCGGCAGATTAATAAACTCTTGGGGATACTGCTCAGCAATATGAACCAAAATATCACGAATGGACATCATGCCGACAGCACGCCCTTTTGCATCGACTACGGGGACTCGGCGCAACGGGCCGCGCTGCATCAATCCGATGACCTCTGGCAAAGCAGCGGTCTCCAAAATCGTCGTAGCGGGCTGCGTCATTACGTCACCGACTGCGATCGAATGCCAGGAATGATCCGAGTGATCCACACGCATGATCAAGTCACGCTCTGTAAATACTCCAAGGACAAGATCATTGTGATCAACAATCACAACAGCCCCACGGTTTTGCTCCGTCATCTCGGCAACAACCTGCTCGAGAGGGGTTTCCATCGACGCTTTTGCAAAACTACGGCGGCTAATATCGGCAATCGTCGTTGCTGCAAGTGTAGGAATCATTTTAGCCTCCTCCGATATCGACCCACGCGTTGGTTGGTAGTTCCGACGAAGCACTAACCTCGTCGAACAACTCGGAAAGATGAGAAACAACATCTCGCACACTCAAAACCGCGAGAGGTTTGCCAGCATCTCCGACAATCGGAATATTTCGGTATCCTCGCACCGCCATCCGATTGATCGCATAGGAGATACAATCGTAGGCCCGCAGGGTTTCGGGCTCAGGCGTCATAACTTCTTCCATTTTTGTCAGCGCAGGATCTCGTTTGGCCGCAGTGACACGGGTAAGAAAGTCACGCTCTGTGAAGATCCCCACCAAAGTCCCTGAAGCCAAAACAACAACACAGTCCGAAGGATGTTGCTTCATCTCCGCAATTGCATCTGCAACAGAATCTTGCAAACCAACAGCTGGAACCGCAACGTCTTCGATGAACTCAGAGACTGTCTTGCGAATCTCCCGCATACCTTCCTCCTCGAAGCTGTGCTCTACCGCCTGGCCCTGACTGAATCATAGGCTACCACATACAGATCCCCTTGATAAGTCTTGATCTGGCAAACAATTTCCACTTGTTGCCTGCCGACTGTCCTATATACTGCTGTCAGACCCCCGGTGTAATGGGGGATGGTGTTGGTTGCCGGTCTTCATAAAATCGTAACGATGCCAGCAACAGACCGCCACGTTCTAGCAACAGCGACAATGGCTACCATAGCCGCGCGGGCAGCCCTCAAGGCTATGTCATTTCGGACGGTTTCCAGGTGTTTTCACATCATGTCGTCAGGCGCACGTCAGTCTCCCGCTCCTTTCACAATGGACCAAATCATCTGGTCCGTTCGATGCGCCGGCACACGGATTCCTGGGACGACCTGTCTCGTCAAAGCGCTTGTCGGGCATTGGATGTTAAGACGTGCTGGTATCGCGGCCGAACTTAAGATCGGCATACAAAACACTCCGGTATTCAAGGCCCATGCATGGGTCGTCGTAGATAGCAAAATCATCATCGGAGCATCAGAGACGACTTATACTGAACTGCCCTTGGAGGAGGCACTGTTTTAATGCAAAAAATCTATCGCAATCCCGATGTTGTCGGCCGCCAACTCGACGATGAGCTATTTCTTGTCCATTTAAAAACGGATCGGGTCTTCGAGCTTAACATCACTGGCGCGCGCATCTGGGATCTGATTGGAAACGGCGAATCCCGGGATGCGGTGTTTGCAAAGCTTGTTAGCGAGTCTGTAGGAGATCCAGAGACAATACAAACAGATGCTGGCAATCTGATCGATGAGTTGATTCGCGAGGGGCTTGCCAAAGAGGGCGCCACTCTAGTCGCCACCGAGGAGCTGGCCCCCAATCCTGACAACACTTCCCACCAGTTGAAGATTCCTGCTTCCACATGGGTCCTGCGATGGGATGCACACAGTGGCCTGATGCCGGATTTGGTATCGGTAGGAAGTGCTCCCTCAGTAACTGGTGCTTGCAATGAAGCAGGAGACTTTGTCGCGTTTGATGGATACTTCTTTGACGACCAATTGCCCGGCAGCGCAGTTGACGACTGCGCCAAGCGCATCGCGACTGCCTTTGCAAAATGTGGAAGCGAGGTCGCCGATGGGCTAAGAGGTGCTTTTTGCGCAGCGATCTGGGAGCGAAGTCAAAACCGGTTGGTGATTATGCGAGACGCTGTGGGGATGCGTCCATGCTTTTATTACTGGGATGGACGCACCTTGCTATTGTCGGCAACTATCGAGGGGTTGCTGTCACAACCAGAGGTACCTCGAACCATTAACGTCAACCTGATTGCAGAATACATCTACAAACAAAGTTGCTCACAACAACTGCAGGAAACTTATTTTCAGCATATTCGCCGGGTGCCCCAGGCTCATGTCATGTTTGTCAATCAAAGTGGCCTGCGACTCGAGCGATACTGGGACCCGGTCCCACCCGGCTTTGATTGGGCAAGCGAAGAAGAAGCCGAGACCTTTGAAGACCTACTCGAGCGAGCTGTTGCTCGTTGCCAATCGGTCGGCGCGAACTCGATCGCCTTATCCGGTGGATTCGATTCGATCTCGATCGCTTGCTTGGCGACGAAACTCGCCAAACAGTCCGGTGATAAACTACCCGAGGCAATTTCTCTCCATTTTCAAGGCTTGACGGTCGACGAAGCAGTCACCCAGCGCGCGGTCGCCAAAGCATTGGCCATGCAGCAACATCTCATGGCTTTCCCAGAAATGGACGGCGCCGACGCTGTGAATCAGGCACTTGCTGGCTCGGCAACCTCCCCCAGTCCTGTCCTGTCTCCTTGGCAATGGATGTATGACGCGATGCTATCCCGATCCCATAGCACCAACCGCAGGCAGTTGATGATGGGCACGGGCGGCGACGAGTTGCTTGGCGTCGATCCAGTCTATTTCACCGATCTGATCGAACAGGGAAAGCTTCGGGAAGCATATCAATTTGTTCGCAGCTGGCAAAGAACATCACCATATCCCGGAATCAGAATCTTGCGCCATTTCACCTGGAATGAGGGGGTACGCAGACTGCTTGGCGAAGCGATGGGGGACTTAAAGACACTGTACTCCAGAGCGTCGCAGCTCATCGGTCGCGGCCTCGCCGCTCGGATGCACCAGCTGGGCGCCGATCAGAAAGTCATTGATGCGCTCGAACAGAGGCGCGACGAATCTCATGTTCCTCCCACCACAGCTGGCGAAGGACGCTACATTCGAACGATTCGGGGTCTGATGCTGTCCCCTGCGTTGGGCCTTGAGTTGGAGCAGTCCGCTGCTTGGGCAATATCAGCAAACATAACACTACTGTATCCGTTTCTTGATCGTGATGTCATTTCGCTAGCGCTGCGCACCAAGCCAGAATACTTGTACCGAAACGGATGGATGAAAAGCCCGCTGCGCAACATGGTTAGTAAACATCTAAAAGGCGTTGAAATTCCAAGGCAAAAAGTGGATTTTTCTGAGGCTGCGCAGCGGTTTATGCAGGCCGGCGGAGGACAGGCTTGGCAACGACTCTCCGGGGTCCCACGCCTGTCCGAACTCAAAGTGCTCAGCACCAGCAAAGCGAACCAACTGATAAACAAGGAACAAAATCAAGCAAAACCGGGCCAATTTGCCATGAGATGGAGTATCCTCAGCGCAGAAGATTGGCTGCAAAAGCGAGGATAAAATAATAAAATCAAGCAAAAACCAGGCCAAAGTACCATTAAGGTGGGGTATCCTCAGAGTCGAAGATTGGTTGCTGCGGCAGGGCTAAAAGGATCATTATGAACGACAAAAATATCTGTGCACAAAAGAAAGTCTGGACCCTCCCAAAGCTTAAACTTCTGGGAACTGTCCGACAACTTGTGCAGGGAGTCGGAAAGCTCAGCGGTGCTGACGGTGATGGGGGTGGTAGTCCCGGGAAAGCATCTGGGATGGGTTAGGAAGGCCCCCTAGCCATCGTGACTCCATTTTTCAGTACTGTGGAGGCGGTGCAGCCGTGGCTGCAGCTGCACCACGCAGAGGCTCCCACCAACTTAGCACCTATGTTGACCGCCGGCCCCGCTGGCCGATTAATTTGGCAGGCCCCAGACGGTAACATCTCTGCAGTAAGCCAACGGGACAACGGAATGCTGACGATTACAGTCCCAAGGATCGCGCGGTTTCGTGCGTCTGCGACCCCGCCAATTGTCGCGGAACATTTCGACGGCATCCAGAAAGCCGCTGTCGTGTCAATGTTTCACCGTTTCACCCTGCCGATGATCTTACAAGCACATCACCATGAGTTACTGCACGCCAGTGCGGTTCGCTTCCAGTGCGGCGTCATTGCTCTGTGTGGGAAATCCGGCACAGGGAAGTCAACTACGGCCAATGCTCTTTGTGCACGCGGGCACAGCCCGTGGGCTGACGACTTGGTTACCTTCAGCATCAACAACGGGGTCGCGACAACCCTGGGTCTACCGTTTGATTTTCGTCTGGACCTCTTTGGTAATCAAACCGCTTCACCAGGCCGGGCAAGCGGTGAGTGTGAGCAAGCGCCACTGATTGCAATCGTTATTCTCGAGCGAGCACAGGATGGAGTAACAGTTGAGCGTTTGGCTTCCGCAGAGGCTTTTCGCCGCGTATTCGAACAGGGACTCTGCTTTGATCTATCACAAGATCGGCGCAAAACCCAAATGTTTAACCGGTACTTCGATATTGCTACTCATACCCCGGTGTACCGAATCAGGTTTCCCCCCGGGATTGCAACACAGAGCCATTTGCTTGATGCCATCGAGAATCTTGTCCAATCACCATCAGACATCTTCTAATGAGTCTGCCCTTCGAGCTCCTCTAAGTTCCGTGGCCAATTGTCTTTGAGCAACCGTGATAGCGCCCGGTCGGCAAACACCCGCCCGCCAGTTTGACACTTCGCGCAGTAGTTGCTTTCGTTTTGCGCATAAACAATGCGCTGAATCGGCTTGGCGCACACAGGACACGCCTCACCATACTTTCCGTGTACGGCCATCTCAGGGTGGAATGCGGTTACTTTTTCTGGAAACCCATCGCCGACGAGGTTCCGGTGACGCTTGATCCACCATCCCAGCGTATCCCGGATTGCGTGATACAAAACTGCCATCTGCTGTGGATCCAATGTTTTTGTCTGACGGAACGGCGACATCCTTGCTCGATGGAGGATTTCGTCGGAGTACGCATTTCCGATACCACTTAAAATGCGCGGATCGGTCAGTGCCCGTTTGAGGGTATGGTTTTCACGACAAAGCGCCGTGGCAAATTGTTCGAGGTCAGCTTCAAAAACCTCGAGTCCACCGCGATCAAACTGTGCCAACTGTGTTTCTCCGCAAACCACATGCAGGGAGGCTCGGTGTTTTTTGCTCGCCTCAGTAAACAACAGCGACCCCGATGCAAAATCAAATGCCATCAATCCAGCCCGTTTCGGAACAGCCGCGTCTCGTTTTCGCCACTTCAGACGACCTGCGATCATCAGATGGATGACAAAAAACAAATCGTCGTCAAACACAAAGACGATACGCTTTCCGATGCGCCGAAACCCCTGGACTCGTTTTCTCCAAACCGCCTCGATCGGCGGCGCCGTCGATCGCAACACGAAGGGACTTCGGATCCGCGTTTGTATCAGGACCTGTCCGGTTAGCATGGCCTCCAACCGCTCCACGTAAATCTCGACATCAGGAAGTTCGGGCATCGGGGGGAAACACCAACTCCAATCATAGGACTTGATCCCGGAGAGAGGCAAATCTCACATTTTCAGCACCTTAGCGCTATTCTTAAGGCCATTGCTCGTTGGGCCACCACGACACACGAGATCTGCTAGGCTTCGTCTATGCCGGTCATCATTCTCGTCCTCCTAGCCGTTGGCGGCTACATCTGGCTGTCTCGCAGTCGAGAGTTGTTCTGCATCAAAGTACACCAAGGAAAAATATCCATTGTACGCGGTAGGATACCGACGAGCCTACTCAGCGACTTTAAGGATGCATTGGCCAGTGTACAGCGCGGCACGGTCCGAGCGACGCGGTCACCACACGGTGCGCGGCTTCTATATCGTGGCGACATCAACTCGTCTTTGCAACAACGCCTGCGAAATATTCTCAGTTTGTATCCAATCTCCCGTCTCACCGCCACCCCAATCGACAAATCAGAAGTCATCAATACTGCAACGACGGCCCATTGGTTAATGCAAATGTTTAAGCGCCGCTAGCGACATGCTGTGTCCCCAGCGTAAACGGCGGGCGGCCAGTACGCGAAAACAGCTGTTTCCCAAGAGCGTCTGGCTCCATGTCGCGATACGAATCCATCGCTTCAAACCACGCCATGCTGGCTTGCGCGGCCAACTGCGCTCGACATACTGAGTCTTGGCGCTGCCTCTGATAGTCCGCGAGTGAGGATATTAAGTCTTTTCCTTGACTGAGGGAACGACTTAAACATTCGGCCCCCTGCAAAGCGAGCCTCGTTCCGCTGCCGATCGAAAAATGGGTGGTATGGGCAGCATCGCCGAGCAAAACGGTCCGATGATCATGCCAACACCTATTGGACACCTGCGAAAACTGTTGCCATCGATTCCAACCCCCTTGCATCTTGACAGCCCCGATCTCGGAGGCAAACAATTGTCGCAGATACGCCTCGCTAGTGGCTACGTTTCCCTGTGAAACGACGCTGCGATGAAACGTGGACGCAGTGCATTCAAAGATACACGTTGCCGTCTCCGGGGAGTCTGGATAGATATGGGCACACCAAAGACCGACGTCGGTCGCGACAAATCGAAATAGAAACTCCTCAGCCGGATGCATCATCCGAAACCAAGCAAACCGGTTCGCCCCGATGACAAATCGGGGGGAGAAGGTGTCTTCGTTTTGCGATCGCACCCAGCTTCGTCCACCATCCGCACCGACTATGAGGTCTGCCTCATCCAGCTGTTGCAACGCAGAGACCTCTTCACCATAGCGAATCGTGACACCATGCTGCTCACAGACTTTCGTCAAATATGCAAGGACAACGCTCCGCGCGACTGCATAATAGGGCTGGGTAGTCAAATAGCTCTGTCCGCGATCGGTTTGGCACCGCAATCTCGTCCACGTTGTTGCCGCCGCTCGAATCATCTCAGCCGTATTGGGGTCGCGCTCGCGGAGCTGCTCAAGCGCACACTGCGAAAACACAACCCCGTATCCCGAGGGCTGTCGCTCAGCCCCACGCTCCAATACCAAAACCTCATGACGAGTGTCCGCCTGCTTTAGCAGACCCGCAAAATACAGCCCCGCAGGGCCAGCGCCGACGACAACAATCCGCACGGCCTACTCCCTACCCGTTGCGGACTCCCCAGACTGCCTGTCGATGCGATCGATCTTGCGCAACCCACTGCGCTGGCGCTCGATGCGTTCTTTCATTTTGCGCGCCGCCTTCTGGGCATCTTCGACAAGAATACTCGGATTTGCGATCGGCGCTTTGCTCAGCCCCGCCGAACGCCGAACCCAGCCCAAATAAGATCCGCCCAGCGCAACAACCACCAGTCCTATCAAAGCGGCCTTGAGGATCCACACCCCGCGGCGGACAAACGACATCGTGACAAGAGCGAACACTAGCCCAATCGCACATCCAATGCCGACTGAGGGAAAATCAAGCGAGCGCACAAACGTGCCGACTGTCGCGCCACTTGAAATATTAGTAGACTGTTCAGGAAGCACGATCTCGCGCGCACTACTGCGATATTGAGCCGGGATATCTTCAAACTGACCGACGATTGTCTCCGTACCACTTTGATCGACATATCTGTAAACCGCTCCCGGAGTCCCCTTTGGCATTGGGAAAGGATCCTACGGGATCGGTCCCAAAAGCAATGGTTCTGTTGATCTTTAGGATTTGTCCCGTAGGCCCCTATCTTCGCTCCGGCTGTCCCGCCTCAAATCGCTTCTGAAACCGCAGAGCCAACGCTGGCGCAGCCCCCTCCTCATGCTTAAAGAATACGTAAACTTGCTCCCACGATTGCTGCCGGATCGTATCCGACCATATCGCCAACTCTTCGTCCGAATACGCCTCGCGGCGCAACCGGAGATACCCCCAGTCCGCCGTAGCAACAATCTCTGGACTCTCCTGGTCTGCCATATCAGCCAGGCATAGTGCCGCACCGTGGCTCCTTAGGGCATCATACACTGACTCGTCAAACCATGACGCATGACGGAATTCAAATACTGCTCTGCACCCTTCGGGAATCCAAGCAAGAAACTGACGCAGTCGATCCACATCTTTGCGCAAATACGGCGGCAACTGAAATAGCAGCGGCCCCAAAGTTCCCCGCAATTTCTGGGCCGTCTCCCACAAATAGATAAGCGAACTACGCGCGTCCTCACCTTGAAGTCTCGTTTGATGGGTAATTCGGCGAGACGCTTTGAGGACAAATACAAATCCCTCAGGAACTTCTGTCTCCCAACGCTCCAATACTTCCGCTTTAGGCATCCGATAAAATGTGTTGTTAATCTCAACCGAAGACAGTTTGCTCGCGTAGTACGCAAGCATCTTCTTCGCAGGGAGCTTTTCCGGATAGAACGGCCCTTTCCACTCTTTATAGGAATATCCACTCGTTCCAACCAACAGACGCATCCTGTTTTTTCCTTCCCGGCGCTCCCGAACAAGTACAACGATAAAATGAGTCTTGCCTGGCAATCGATCCTCGTCTTTTGTACTTCTAGAATCAAATTGCGTCCCTCGTTTCGAGGCAAAAACGAATCTCCAACACCAGCCAACCTCCTAGAATAAAAGACAAAAGTCTTTCCCCGCCCAATTCCAATCAAGGATGAGCCCAAAAACGGGTTTGACGACTTCAGGGCACCCAGGCACATTTAGAGTGTGCCAAGTACAATCCAACGGGTGTCAAACACAGCGCAAATGTGCAGGAAACAAACGAGATGCTAGCGCAACCTTCTCATACACTCTCTTGCCAGGAATTCTGGAACAGTCGCCAACAATACTCGCATTGCGAATTGGTTGATGGCAGGGTCGTTCCCATGTCGCCGACTGGAAGAAAACACGGCCGGGTTGAGCTACGTATCGCAGTACTCATCGACCAGTATCTAGAACAGCGTGGTATAGGCGAGGTCGTCACAGGTGAAGTCGGCTATCAGCTAAAAGAGGGCCTGGTACGCGCCGCTGACATTGCCGTCCATTTGACCCCCCCACCAGAAACGGACGGTTGGGAAACTGAGCCACCAGACCTTATTGTTGAGGTCATCTCTCCCAGCGATACGTGGCAAGCAATTGAGCAAAAAGTAGACGAATACTTAGCTGCCGGGGTACCCGAGGTGTGGGTTGCAGACCCCAGCCGTGAAACCATCACCATTCGTAGTGCAAACCAACCACCCGCTACATATCAGGAAAAGAACGCAATCCATTCCCGCGTACTTGGTCCCGACTTTTCCGTCACGCCGATGTCCATCTTTCAGGTCCGGCGCAAGTAGCACTCGCTACCGGTTGAGGACTCTCGGCTCCAACAAATCACTCTAAGCCCCTTTCAACCGATCGCCAAGCAATACCAGCGAGTGGGCAAGGTTTGACTGTGCTGAAAAAATCTCCAGTAAGGGGTCACCATGCCGCTGCACCCGGTCGAGCAGCGTACGAATCGTAAAATCATCGATGCATAGGTCTTCATTTACCTCGCTCCAATGCAGCGGCGCCGATACCGTGGCGCCAATGCGGGGGCGGACGCTGTAGGGAGCAACGATTAACTTGCCGTGACCGTTTTGGCCAAAATCGAGATACACCCGCCCCTCGCGGGCGCTCATCATCCGTTTTGTCGTCGCGATATCCGGCAACTCGGTCTCGATCACCTTGGCGAGAAGATGCGCGAGATGGCGGCTCTGCTGGTAGGTGCACTGGCGCCCCAAGGGGATCAAAATATGAAGCCCTGTGGAACCACTCGATTTGACAAAGCACGGAAGCGCAATGTCTTGGCACAGCGCACGAATTGCCAAAGCACAGCGGACAACATGAGCAAATGGCGCTCCTTTGGGATCGAGATCCAATACGCTCCAGTCGGGTGAAGATAGGCTCGCCAATTGTGATGACCACATGTGGATGGGGATCGTCCCTAGATTGGCAAGGTAGGTCAGCGATGGAATATCATCACAAACAAAATAGTGAATCTCTCGCTCGGCATGCTCGCTCCACATGACTTCAGTGTGGATCCACTCTGGCACCCACTTTGGCGCATCTTTCTGGAAAAATGATTTTCCGTGAATACCGTCGGGATAGCGAGTGAGCACAATCGGACGATCTTGCAAATACGGCATGAACCATGGACCAATTTCGCGGTAAAAGTCGATTAGGTCCCCCTTGGTGTAACCATGCTCTGGCCAAAACACCTTGGTTAGGTTGGTGTATTGTATCTCCCGCTCTGGCTCCTCCTGATCAACGGTGACCAAAGGGGGCTCCTCACCATGCCACCCAGACCACAGACATTCGTTGACCTTTTTGTCATCTCTACATCGGACAAAAACCGGCATTCGCAATAAGTAGTCATCACGCCAGCTTGCGTAGCGAACGGTGCAAACCAATTGTGGCTCTACCCAGGTAGTGTCACGCACGTCCGGATCTGGAAACGTGGGTGTCCATCGAGGCAACGCCGATAATGCTGCGTGAAGTTCGCTGATCTCTTGATGCGAAAAGCCAGTCCCTGCCCTGCCTGCATAGATCCACCTCGCTTCGGCTTGATACCACTGTGCCAAATGGATGGCGCCCAAACTCCGTGCCCCATCGGTACTCGCTGTAAAGCCAACAATCGCAAAGTCATCGACCTGCTCATTGCGAATCTTCAACCACTGTGGGGACCTCTCGCTCACATAGCGCGAACCCAACTGCTTGGCGACCACCCCTTCCAAACCCATCTCGTTTACCTTGTCGAAAAACTCCTCCCCCCTCTCCGCAATGTAGTCTACGTACCGGAGCGGACCAGAAGAGGGGAGCATCTCCTTGAGTAACGCACGTCGCGTTAATAAAGGCAAACCACGCAAATCATAGCCTTGAAATGAGAGCAAATCGAACACGTGGTAGGTGACCGGATGTTCTAAGGCTGCCCAACGGATATCCCTCGGGCTTGCCAATTTGGTGCGCTGCTGCATGCGCAAAAAATTGGGCCGACCGTCGTCATCCAATACAGCAACCTCTCCGTCGAGAAGAAAGTCTGAATAGGGCAACGCTGCAATCACCGGCGCAATATCTGGAAACCACTGGGTCGCATCGCGACCGCTACGATAGCGTAGCGCGGAAGCTCCACCTTCCCCTTGCGCGAGCAGCCGATATCCGTCGTACTTGAGCTCAAAGATCCAGTCCGGATCCGTAAACGGGCGCTTGCGCGACTCGCACAGCATGGGCGTGACGCTTTCAAGCGCAACGGGTCGCTGCGGCGCCCCCAACGATTGTATCTTGCTGGCGATCTTCGCAGCCCGCGTCGGACCATCGCGAACCTCGGAAACCGTCATCCCGGATAAAACAGACGCCTCCGAGACCTCTCGCTCTCCGTCTGGATCGGCATAGGCATCGGTTTTTTTGATCAGCAGCCACTCCTTCGATGGCTCGGTTTGGCCCGCTCGTTTTGTCCGTACCAGGGTCCACCGTCCACGTAATTTGTACCCCTTGAGATCAAACAACAGTTTTCCGTCCCGCAACCCGGTCCGTGGGTCTTCGATCGGCACCCACTGGCCGCGGTCCCAAATAATCACCGCACCCGCACCATAGTTTCCCTCTGGGATTCGCCCCTCAAAGTCCCCATACTCGAGAGGATGCGCCTCGACGTGAATCGCCATGCGTTTCTCACCGGGGTCCAGACACGGCCCCTTTGGAACCGCCCAGGAGACCAGCACGCCATCGAGCTCCAAACGAAAATCATAATGAAGCCGTCGCGCCGCGTGCTTGTGGACGACAAACCGTCCCAACCCTCCTACATTGCTACCTGCCTCCTTTTGACTACTGCCAAAAGGTTCAGGTGTTGAGGTCGCCTGGCGCTTCGCACGATAACGCTTTAGTTTGTCTTTGTCCCGAGAATTCGCAGACATGATAGTCAACCTGTTATGATGTTCTTTGTGTCTGCCCGAGCGATTGGTACCGGAACTGTCTCGTTTGGCCTGGTCTCCATCCCGGTCAAGATTTATACCACGAACAAAACATCATCCCATGTTTCGTTCAATATGGTCCATGCAAGCT
>CBDCWZ010000017.1:0-51389 GCA_965223575.1 Kofleriaceae bacterium | reverse complement strand
AGCATTCGATGATGGATAAGCAAACAGCAGGATGCCCACCGACAGGACGGTGGCAGAAGTTCTCATCAATAACTGATTCAAAATGATTCCCCGCATTTTCCTATGTGAATCGATGTGCGAAAGCAGCCATCAGGTTAGCACCCTCCCGGTACCCGGCCAAACTGCCACCCGGTATTCACCGTTTAGCCGGAACCATTGTTCCGGTAAACTGACAAACGTCCATGCGGTTGGTCAGGACCCAGGAGTTTCAGATGCTCTCGACATTCAGCGCCAATTACCCGGCGAAATGCGCCGCAATTGCGGTTCTCATGATACTTGCGGGTTGCACGACTGTAGAGACCACGAGCTTTCGGACGACCGGAAATTCAAACGTCGACTCCGCGTATATCGCCACGGACGCCGATTTCAGCCGCTACAACCGGTTACTCGTGGACGATATGGGCATATTTTTTCCCACAAGTACGGGCCTCCCGGAAAACGAGCTCGCCCGGATCCGGGAGATATTCCGCGAAGCTTTCCTGTCTGAATTGGCCGGGTATCAACTGACCCAGGAAAGCGGCCCGGACATGCTTCGTGTCTCGGCATCGTTGATCGATCTACGCAATGCGTCTTACAGCGAAATACCGGACATACGCCGCGATCTACGTGAATATGCACGACCCGCCCAACGAGATGCGGATGCAATTTGAGCAGTTGCTCATAAGCCAATAGCTTCTGTAGCAGCCCCTTTGTGTAATCTAATCGATCAACACCAAGAATGACCTGCTGCCCTTGATGTTGGGCGCAAAGCTCCTGATACCGCGACTCACTCGCCGAAGTTGTCGCCATGCGAGCAATGTCAACAGGATCGATCCCTATCGGAAGCACACCAAGCCGAGCATTATGCGTAGGCAATGCGATATTCTCGGGCTCGGATTCAATGCCCAAGATCCGCAAAACCGAGGCGCGAAAGTGGCTCACATACTCGTAGGTATGAAACCCTAGCAGATTCGCGCCAAGCATCCCCTGCAATATCGCCTCACGAACCGGCAGCGTTCGATATACTTCGGAGGATGGAAACGGAATATGAAGGAAAAACCCAATCGCTAAATCGACGCCGCGATCGCGCAACATTTGCGGCACGAGGAGGAGCTGATAGTCATGAACCCAAATTGTGTCGCCAGGTTGCGCGAGTGCTGCGATTTGATCCGCATACCTGGCGTTGACAGTTTGGTAGTGTTCCCAGGCGACGCGATCAAACCGTTTGGGCCCCGGATGATAGTGAAACAAAGGCCACAAAATGCGGTTTGAAAACCGTTCATAAAATCCCTCAACTTCGTCTTCCTCGAAAAATAGCGGATGCGCCTGGGCGTGACGCTGAAGGGTGTCGGTAACCTCCTCGCGCTCAGACGGATCCACGGCGGTTCCCGGCCAACCAACCCAAGTAAACGGCCGATGTGCCGCAACCGTCCTCAATGCCGTCGCCAGCCCCCCGGGGCTCGGTACCACCTCCCATTGATGATTCTCCGCCTTGGACAAGCTCACCGGAAGTCTTGCCGACGCGACAATGAGTTTGGATGTGGCCATGAGTCCTTTATACTCTGATCGAGACCATTCATGAAGCTCGCACTCATCGGCAATTGTTCCTATCAAGCACTCATCGACGACCAATCGCGGATAAAATGGCTATGTTGGCCGCGCTTTGACTCCAGTTTCGTATTCGGCTCACTCCTGGACGAAACCCGCGGTGGCGAGTTTGCCATCACACCTGCCGAGGGTCGCTTCGTCAGTCAGCAGGGCTATCTCCCCAATACCAACATCATTCGCACCCACTTTCGCAGTGCTGCAGGGGAGTTCACGGTCACGGATTTTGCACCGCGTTTTCTCCAATTTCAGCGCTCGTTCAAGCCAACTATGCTTGTTCGCCATATTCGCCGAGTCAGCGGGACTCCCAATATCCGAGTGTGCTGCGACCCGACCTATGATTACGGTCGAGCGCGCCCAACCTGCCACATCGCCAGCAATCACATCCAATGGCACATCCCAGGGGCACAGCTCCGACTCACGACAAATGCTCCTCTGGCCTATGTCCACGAGACTCGATCTTTTGCGCTAGAGAGCGACCTCTATTTTGTCCTCACTTGGGGGCAGCCATTGGAGGCTTCGCTAAAGGACACCTGCGAAAGCTTCTTGTCACAGACCAAACACTACTGGGAAACATGGGTGAAGCATGCGAGCATTCCCGAGAGATTCCAAGAGCAGGTGATCCGCTCGGCACTGGCACTCAAGCTTCATCAATTTGAAGACACTGGAGCGATTACCGCGGCAACAACAACAAGCATCCCCGAACATCCAGGTTCAGGACGCACATGGGACTATCGTTTCTGTTGGCCACGAGATACCTACTTTACCCTGCGCGCCCTACGCCGATTGGGGCACTTCGAAGAAATGGAAGCTTTTGTTGCCTACCTGGGCAACATTGCCGAAGCATCACCAGACCGACTCCAGCCTGTCTACGGGATCTCAGGAGAACGTGAAATCATCGAAACCACAATTGAGCACCTGAGTGGCTACCTAAACAACGGCCCTGTTCGTGCCGGCAACGACGCATACCGACAAACACAACATGACGTTTACGGGGAAATGATTGCATCTCTTGCCCCTATGTTTCTCGATGTTCGCTTCCACAACATGGCGAGAGAACGCTCAACGTCTCTGTTGCGCAACCTACTTACCAGTATCGAAACCTATTTGGAGAGCCCAGATGCCGGGTTGTGGGAGAAGCGCCAAGCCCCCAAACTCCACACCTTTTCCCTGCTCATGCACTGGGCCGGCGCCACCGTCGCTCACAGAGTCGGTGTGCGTTTTGACGATACAACCCTCATCGAGCGCAGCCGCGTTATTGCAGAACGTGCCAGCAAGATCATCGAAACCAAAACATGGCGTCCAAATCTGGGCTTCTATGCGGACTCTGTCGACTCTTCCGCTGCGGATGCCTCGCTCATGATGATGGTAAACCTAGGTTACCTACCCGCAGGACCACGGGCGGAATCTCATATCCGCGGCCTCGCCAAAACTTTGTCCGCCACAGATCACCTTCTTTATCGTTATCTCCACAATGACGGGATCGGCGAAACCTATTCCACTTTTACCGTTTGCGGGTTCTGGTACGCAGAAGCGCTCGCACGACTCGGTCACGTCGAGGAAGCCGAACGCATTTTTGCCACCCTACTGTGCCACGCCAATCACGTTGGACTCTTGAGCGAAGACATCGACCCAAAAACTGGAGAGCTCTGGGGCAACTTTCCGCAAACCTACTCCCACGTTGGCATCATTAATACTGCATTTGCTATCAGCCCAATCCTCGACACCCTCTAAACCGAGCCGTATTGGCTATCAGGCGGCGCTATGCTGCGTTGTTTGCTCCGGTGCCTGCTCACGTACCGAAAGTACGCTCCGCGGGCTCCTCGCTCACGCCTTGCCTAGCGCCGCCTGATAGCCAATACGGCTCGGTTTGGTTTTTCCACGATCGGATTGCGCCGGAGGACACTTGTTACTACGGATTTTTTTCGAGTTGCCGCTCGCCGCCACTGCGGATCGGTTTGGGTTCCCGACGATCGGGAGCTCCGCCTTGCTCGGGATTTTGATAGTTCGCTCGTGGGTATCTTTGGCGACGGGGAACTTTTCCCTGTCGTGGTATACGCTGCAGTAATAAGTGTGCTTTACGTCACAGTCGTATCTATGTGTGAACTTGAACAATAGATACTTAGAAGGGAGTTTCCTGTAAAGGGGTGTAAAAAATAGTCGTTGAGGCGATATGCGGGCGTGGAGTACAGTCTTCAGGCCGGGAGGCTTATGTCCGCATATCATCTAGACATACTTCGCGCAGAACTGCACCGTCGGATGCTGGTCAATCCCAGATACTCTCTGCGGTCGTTTGCGAAATCTCTCGAGATTGACCCCAGCAATCTCTCCAGAGTGATGGCACAAAAAAGAACCCTCGCCTTATCGACCGCGGAAGGGTTAGCCGACCGATTAAAGCTAGCGCCAAAGGAGCGCAAAGCCTTTCTATCGTCTGTTTGGATGGGGGTCAAAACCGAGTTTCTCAGCCGGTCCCCCAACATTGATCCACACCGATCACACGAGCATATCAGCGGGGACTTTCTTAGAATCGTAAACGATTGGTCCGATCTCATCGTCGCGTCACTCTCGGCAGCAGTTCAATCTGCCAACCTCCATCGCGACACAGAAGGAATAACCGGAGATGTCTCTCATCTCCCAGTCCGCGCCGGAGAACCAGTCATCCTTACGATCCATGGCGCATATGGCACTCAGTTTGACTATCGATGGACCACGCAGCACGGGACCATCTTTGGCAAGGGGATGCGTGTCAACTTCCAACCCTTCAAGGAATTCTCTGGCACAGCCATTGTTGAGTTTGCACTCCTCGCCAAAAACAAAATCATACTAAACTACCAGTTCTCAATCCCCGTGATTATTGCACGACCAAAAATCTGCGTAGATGTTATTGAGCATGACAATGGTTGCCATATTGATATTCAAGGCCACCTCCGTGACCCATTTATCGTCGCACCTGAGGATCTTCGTATTGTCGTATACCCTAATTCTGTTCGTCGTCTACAAACCCCGATCATTCTCCCGCTGGACCAAGACAGACGCTTTTCTGCGACCGTGACAGTTGATCCGAGTACGGATCGACTCCTATTTCAGCTCGCACACAGACACTTCCAACTCGAAGATCCAGGGCGACTATTTGTCGATTGTTATCACAACACCAAAGCCTACCTGCCGTTTCGCCTTAACGATAACAATTCATTTTCCTATACCCTTCACCACCGGCCCCTCAAACACACGCATCAAAACCAACAGATCGAAAGCCTATTAAACCGCTTTCTTCGCACCACGATTCGCAATGCCACAGCTCCGGCGGGGCTACTACAAAGCTTTCGTAGCCACGATTTGGCTTATGTATATGACCAGGCGCTCGCAATACTTGCATTTAGCCATGCCAACCAACAACAATCCGCGATCCGAATCCTGACAGCATTGGCCCATCTTCAGATCAAAGACGGCTCCGAAACCGATGGGGCATGGTATGCTTCCTATCTTCCAAATGGCCAACCACTATCCTCTGCCATCATCCTTCATGATGCGAAGAAAGACGTAGCAACGGACGATGCCACCCGTCGATTGATGTCGGGCAACATCGCTTGGGTCACACTGGCGGCCATCGCATATCAAGATCGCTTTGGCGATACTTCCTTTCAACCAATGGCCGAGCGCGCACTGCGTTACCTGATGCGCCAATCGCAACCGGTGTCTTATCTCGACGTGGAATCTGTTGGAATCCGAGTCCGGCCGCCCCAATCCGCCAATCCCTCATCGTGTGTACTATCAGCCCAACACAACATCGTCGCACATGCCGCCTTTCGCAATGCTGGCAATACGACCCGAAACCACAGTTTCATCACTCACGCAGCCAGCCTACTTCGGTTTGTCGACAGTATTTGGGATGATGAAATAAGAGGCTTCTACGCAGGATACGACACGATCAAATCTTCCCCCAATTTATCCGATGCCCACATGGACCCTCAGAGTCTGGCGATTCTCGCACTAGGCAGAGACCCGGTCAAACTGGCAAAGTACCGACCGGGTCTAAATCGGATCTTCGATCTCTTTTTTGAACCAGCCGGTTATTTAGGAGACTCGTGCCGAGCCACTCCCGGGTTTTTTGATTGGCGCCCGATGAAAGCCATGGTTCCCAATCTCAGCAGGCAGTTTGTTTGGTGCGAAGGAACCCTAAGCGTCGTCTTAGCGATGCGGTTCGCAGAACAACATCTCGGTGAAACAATTCGCTTTCGTCGTCACGGCCAAACCTACGATGCCGACACGCTCCTTAATGCAATGAATCAATTCGCCGACAGCACAGGAGCGTTACCATACTGCACAGCAAATGCGATCCGCGACGACTTCCAACCCGAAGCCTCTGCGGCGAGCACAGCCTGGCTCTACTTTGCCAATCACAATCTCAATCCTTTTGATCCCTACTGCTAACGGCTTTACGCGATACCAATTCCCAACCAGGTCAGATCTGTTAGCCGTCAAATAGCATCAACAATGTCCGAAGCCGCGGAGCTCCTTTCGCAGTAGGATCTCGCCGAACACCCAATCGAATCGCCTGTTGCACGGCCGGCAGTGATTTCTCAAGTTTTTTTGCCGCAGTAAGATCACCGGCGAGAGCGCGACTAACTTGGGATGCGACGTGTTTGTTAGCATTTACCGAGAGTAAGCCTGGAATATCCCAAACCGTGTACGTCCGATTGGGCGGAAACAAAATGTCCCCAAGCCAGGGATGACGAAGTCTTGCACCTGATGCGCCGGTCTTGATCACGTCAAGGCGACGAAACTGGAACCGGGCTCCCGGGCGGAATCGTTGCGGCTGATCTTGCAGTCGGACTATCTCCCCGGCGATCACGGATGCGTCCAAAAAGCTTTCGCTCTCCCATGGGCCAAGGTCTGTGCTGGAATGTAGGGTGCGAGCGGCCGCAAGGAGTTCGGACTGTACTTTTGCTTCTTGTCGCCGGACACGAGGTGACGGACCAGCTTTGCTCATCCATGCTCGCGGAGAAAAAGGAATCGCTTTGATTCGGGCGGCAGCTCTTGTGAGGGTATTGGTGATGCGAATATGGCGGCGAATCGCTTGATACAGTGAGCTCAGGCCATCTCGATTCCCCAGCGATGCAGTACGCCGCCACAAATACCCAGCAAACCAAGTATCCCAGTTGCCACTCACCTCTAACGCGGCAAGTGCCTTGCGCAGCACATCAACCGAAACGGAACGATTAGATAAGTCGCTGGCAATCACAATATGCATAGGATCTTGACCACTGCGGAAAGGAGCAAGTGTCCGGCGCGCCGCTTTTCGCGCGGAGACATTCGATTGCTTATTGGAGACAACGACAAGCGCTGACTTGATCTGGTCCACATCGCGAAACCGATGGCGCCATTTCCGAATCAGATCTGCATCGATCGCACCGCGTTTTTTGGCCGCATCCACCTGGGCAACGGCGTGTTTGGCATTCGGAACACTGTTAGCAATCCCAAGTGCCAGCAGTGCGATGCTCACGGCGCGGGCAAAGTGCGACCCCAGCCGGCCGACAAGACGAGCACGACGATCCCGTTGACGACTCCGCAACAAGACGACAGCGACCACACTCGCCGCTATCAGCATAGCGGCCGTTGCGATTGTCTTCATCAACTCCGCACTCCCAACTGAACAAGCGAATTTCCGGTTTCGATACTATCCTCACCAAGAAACGCTGCCCCCCGACACGAACAACCGTTACGGGTCTGCAGCCAACAATCGCTGGTATCAGATTTCGAATCATCACCCTGGCGAAACGCGGAAAACTTTGTCGTCCATAGCTGATAAAGGCTTTGGTCGCGGATATTTCCTTGGCTCTCGCTCTGGTCAGTGGTTGTACATGGCATCAGTTCACCGCTCGCCGAGACGACGCAGCTCACTCGACCTGCCCCGCAGGCAAAAGGATCATCGCGATAAAAACAATCATTGTCCCCGGCGCTTCCCCACTCATTGTCAAGCTCAACGTGGATAAAGCCGCGTAATCGGCGCGCGAGTGACGCAACCCTGCGGAGTTGGTCTGGTGTTGGCATCAGCTCACGATGATCGTGCCCCCTGCCCTCTGGCGTCATCAGATGCAACCCCCACGAATCCGCCGCCGAGTCGATAATCATCGGGACCATATCGGCGATGAGATCTGCATTTGCCCGAGTGACCGTGGTTCCCGCAACAACTTCGGGGCATCCCGTCTGCTTGAGCAACTCAATTGCCGCTAGGGCGCGGTCGAGACTGCCCGCCCGACCGCGAAATTCGTCGTGATACTCTCGCGGACCATCGACGCTAATCGCAGCCATGATCGGCGTATAGTCAGTAAATAACGTCCGATAGCGAAGAGCGTGCCCCCCATGGGAATGCAGTGCCCACGAGATCCCTTGGTCATGCGTATACGCCACGAGTTCGGCAAAGTCACGGCGAAGCAAAATCTCACCCCCGGCAAACACGAGCGTGGGACGCTTGAGTGGCACAAGAGCATCAATCAACCGAGACTTGGCTTCCTGGGTGGAGAGCTCTTTGGGATGACGCCGCCCAGCATGAGAATAGCAGTGGGGGCAATGCAGATCGCACGCGGTGGTCCCGATCCACTGCACCGCCTCGGGAGGCTTGACCATGCCAAATGTGTCAAGTACTTGGGTTTCCACTTGCCATAGATCTGGGGCGGACCAGCGGCGCAACCGATTCCGAAACCGATGAAGGATACCCATCTATGTTTAATCTGCCCCCGCGCATGGGGTAGGATCAAGTAAAACTTTGTAAAAACAATTTAACACTGTTTGCGCAGATACTTGCGGCAAGACATCCTTTTCGTACACTGCGGTCGTGCCATGGAACGTCTATATTCTCCAGTCCAGCCGTTTGCCCCGTACCTACGTGGGAATTACCCTGGACACGCAACGCCGACTCGACCAGCACAATGGTGTCGTGGCAGGTGGTGCGAAGGCAACCCGCGCGGGCCGGCCGTGGCAGATTGGCGCCGTCCATGGCCCATTTGAGACCCGCGCGGAAGCGCAACGGATCGAGCGAAACATTAAACGACTATCGGGCCAAAGCCGGCTGCTTTGGCGACACGAAGACGGGCAACACAATAAACGGACAGAAAAATGACGCGCGAGAAGAGACACCGTGAGTCTGCTCGTTCTTGATACTGTGACCGTCAGTTTTGGTGCGAGGGACATCTTTGCTGATCTGAGCCTGCGAATCGGGCAAAGCGACCGCATTGGCCTAATCGGTCCCAACGGTTCGGGGAAAACGACTTTTTTACGCCTGCTCGCCGGACACCAAGAAGCTGATAAAGGAACTATCGAAACTCGTCGAGGACTACGCATTGGCTATTTGGCGCAAGATCTGACCATCGATAGCGGCAAGCCGCTGATTGACTTTGTGCTCTCCAGCGTCCCGGGACGAGATACCTTGTTTGCGGAGCTTCGCGAGACGGAAACCAAGCTCGCGGCATCCGAATCCAGCGCCAACGAAGCACAGCTGCTCCACCTCGCCGAGCAAATATCCGACATTCACGAGCGCATCGCCCACTTTGAGACGTTTTATGCTGAGCACCGAGCGCTACAAATTCTCGCCGGTCTCGGCTTCGCTACGAGTGATCGGCACCGTGGTCTGGGAGAATTTAGCGGTGGTTGGCGGATGCGCGCGGTGCTCGCGTCATTGTTGTTTCAACGCCCTGATTTACTTCTCTTGGATGAGCCAACCAACCACCTAGACATGCCGTCCATCGCATGGCTCAGCGGATTTCTTGTGAGCTACCCAAAGGCCTTCATCCTGATTTCGCACGACCGCGAATTTCTCAACGAACAAATCAGCCGGGTCGTCAGTTTCGAGCCTGAGGGAGTTCGCCAATACACGGGCAACTACGAACAATACCGCGTGCTCCGCCGCGAGGAAGAGCTCGTCCTAGCAAACCGGGCCCGCAATGTGACCAAGCAACGCGAGCACATGGAGCGTTTTGTCGAGCGCTTTCGCGCCAAGGCCACCAAGGCACGCGCCGCGCAATCTCGTCTCAAAGCGCTCGAAAAACTCGAAGTCGTCGAGCACCATGAAGGGCCAAGACAACTCCGCTTCCGACTCCCGCCGGCCATTCGATGCGCGCAACAAGTCATCAGTATCGACCAAATCGATAAGTCCTTTAACCAACACAAGGTGCTATCTGACGTCTCCCTCTCGGTACAACGCGGCGAAAAAATCGCAATTCTCGGCGAAAATGGCGCTGGAAAAACAACCCTACTCAAGCTGATCGCATCCGAGCTCAAGCCCAATCGCGGGACGATCACAATCGGCTCCAAAGTCACGCTTGGTTACTATGCCCAACACCACGCAGACCAACTCAGAGCCGAACGCACTGTGTACGAAGAGCTCAGCGCCGCCAATACGGACGCATCCCCAGCACAAGTCCGATCGATCTTGGGAGCATTTTTGTTTAGCGGCGATGACGTAGACAAAAAGATTGCAATTCTCTCAGGCGGTGAGCGTGCACGAGTCGCTTTGGCCCGGCTGATGATTCGCCCCGCCAATCTGCTGATGATGGACGAACCATCCAACCACCTCGACCTCGAATCGAGCGAAAGCCTCGCTGAATCTCTAGCGGTCTACGATGGAACCCTAGTATTTGTCAGTCACAATCGCAGCCTGATCCGCAAACTTGCGACGCGCATATGGAACGTAGAGGACGGCAAAGTCGAGACCTACCCAGGGACATTAGATGAGTACATGGATTCCTCTCGGCGTCGCCGAGAAGCATCCACACAGCCCGAGACCGCTACACAAACGACACAAACAACGCTTCCGCCCACACAGCGAGGTCAGCATACTCGTGCTGAGCGGCAGGCCCGAAAAAAGCGTGAGGCCAAACTCCGCCAGCAGCGAAAATCGCGCATCGGCCCCATCGAAGAAAAGATTGGGTCTCTTGAGGCACGCATCGAAACCCTAGAATCCGAACAGAGCAATCGCAGCGCCCAGCTTGCCGATCCGCAGGTGTACAACGATATGACAAAACGAAATCGCCTCCTTCGTGAGTTTCAGCGCGCCGCCCAGAGAATTGACGAACTTACCACCCGCTGGGAACACGCCGCCGAAGAACTACAAACTGCCCAGGCAGAATTTGCAGACAACCCCGATTAGACGTTGGAACGCACCATTCCGACTGTACAGAATCCTCCGCTATCCGCACGCAAGCGGAGCCCAATGCCCCACATGAAAAAAAAATTGAAACTAAACTCGCCCGCCCTGCGTACCTGGATATTGTGAACTGTGTGGTATTTTCAAAGGGTTGGACACCGCTTCCGTGAACGGTGTGGGGACCATGGCGATAGATCGGGGACGCCCAGCTGTTGTGCAAATGGACGAGCGACGCCTGATCGATCGGGTCAGGCAAGGCGAGCCAAAAGCCTTTGCTGAGTTGGTTGCTCGCTATCGCACGCGTGTATACGGATACTTGACCCGCTGTGGCCTGGATGCAAGCACCCGAGACGATGTGTTCCAGGAAGTATTTCTCAAGGTCCATCGAGCGCTAGAGAGTTTTCACAGCGAGCGCTCCTTTCGCCCTTGGCTATTTACCATCGTAGCCAACACGGTGCGCTCCCACTATCGCAAGCACAGGGTTCGCGAGCTGGTATACGAAACCGATACTGCAGCAACGGATACGACAGCTAGCGCTAGCCAAATCTTCGAAGCCCACGAGACCGCTGAGTGGCTTGCCACTGCCATCACCCAGCTACCGTTTTCCCAGCGAGAGGTCATTGCCCTGGTGTGTGTCGAGCAGATGGCCCAAGCAGACGCGGCGGTTGTTCTCGACGTTCCACTCAATACGGTAAAGACCAACCTTCGCCGTGCGCGACTCACGCTAGCCAAACACCTGGCGAGTCGCAATGCCCGCATGCGGGAGGCAAGCCAATGACTCTGACCTCCGACAAAACGACTTGCGACAAAATTCAAACCATTCTTGTGTCTGAGGGCGCACCCGCTTTGCAGTCCGACCCGGTGGGACAGGACCACCTGGTCAGTTGTGCCAACTGCTTCGCTTTTCTCGAGGCCTTGCACGAAGTCGATGCTGCGCTCACCGAGTTGCCCGTTGTAGATGTGTCCGATCCAGTTTTTGACAGTCTGCTCTGGAAGATCGATGCCCCAGAAACCGAAGCCCCTGCACTACAATCCGTAACTGACCCATCCGCTGTGGCCGATCCATCCGTTGCGAACCAAGATTCTGTTCCTTCACCCGAAATTGATGCATCAGTGCTAGCCTCGCCGATGAAGGAAGCCATCGTTGCCGATACTCTTGCAAAACAATCTCTCGATCAGCCTACCGAACCCGCGACCAAGCCCATCACCAAACATCCAGCGCGCCCACATCTATCTCTCGTCACCCTATGTCGACGCCGGTTTCGTCAGGTGATCGCAGCAGTCAAAAACACCGGCACCGGCATTCATCTTCGACGAAGTCTAATTATTGGTGGTAGCATCGCGACCGTCGCGCTCATGTGCCTGTTGGTACTAAACGGGGGACTTGGTTTCCACAAACGCGCCGAGGACCGCGCCGTCTACGTTGCAAGCAGTACGACAGGGCAACCAGAATCAGAAATCGCCCAGGAGGCTCCCCTAGCAGCAACGACGCCCCAAGCAGTCGAGGAGCGCGAGCAAGGGGCCGCCGTCGATATTGTCGACCAAGCACCTGCGGACACCCTTCGGCGAACAGAATCGGGCGCGTTTGGCGGCGGTTTGCTAGCAAAACAGGCAAAAGAAGATCAGAGCAATTATAGAAGTGGCTATCGTAAGGCGAAGAAGGAGAAACGAGGTCGCCTCAAAGAAAACCTGAATCAGGCTGCGCCAAGCGAGGACGATAGCTACATCGTTACCGATGGCAAAAAGATACTGGCTGATGGGTCAGATCGGGGAGTCGAACTTCGCGCTAACCAGGGTGGCAAAGGTTGGGTTGCTTACGCCGATGAGGCCGATTTGCCCAACAGGGACCCAGCCATTGCCTACGCAACGCCAAGCGCTACAGCAAGCCGCCCGGTACCGGCACCAGCGAAACCAAGTACCACCCGTTCGAGCACCATGGGGAAAGAATTAGAGAGAAAACGTCAACTCGGTGTTGGAAGATCTAGCAAGGCAACGAAAACAGAAGTCCTAGACGAAGAACAAGTCCCTGAGTCGGTCGTTTCTCTCGACTCATATGACAACGACGAGACTGGTCGATCCGACCGCGACAGTAATGAGTGGCGAGATGGTGACGAAGCGAAAAAAGATCTGGACAGAAAGCCAGGTAAGCCTGCCATTGGTGACAAAACCTTGGCCCCGGTAAAGCCTGCTCCTCAGAATTCTCCCAAGCGGCCGGTCGGCAAGAGAAGACTGGCTGGCCAAGGCAGAGACCTTGCTGGCGAGATCACAAGCCGTTTTGACCTGGAAACCGTGGAGCAACAACAAGAGCAAAATCGACCAACAAAAACCACCGCCGAGAAATCTCATCCAGAAGCTGACAAATCTCGTACCAGACGCCCCCAATCATCGGCGGATGATGACGACCGCATGCCGCTTGCATCAGGCAAGCTAACGCGGAGAGCGTCGGCAAAAGACCGGTCGCTTGCCGACAAATTTTTGGCCGAGCGAGCACAGACCAAAGGACTCCGCTTCATCGAATCCGCCGGATATTGGAGCAATACCTATACACCCGGAGATCCCAATGTCCGCCTACTCCAAGCACGGCTGTCTGGATACGACCGAAGCGGACTCTCTCAGGGCAACCGGACCCCACGTTTGGACGACGCTTCACGCCAATACGCGCAAACCTTTGACCCACCGACGAACTCGGCGCTCGATGTATTTCTCCACGCAGATCAGCGCAGCGCGCAAAGGCCGACCCGCTTGCTCGTGCAAGTCGGCCTGCAGGGGACACGAAAGTTTGGCGGTCATCGCCCGGATATGAATGTAGGGGTGGTGCTCGATTTGCGTGGGTCGATTTCGACGGACCTTGCCGCAAACATGCGCGCCATAGTCCTGGCCTTGCAAAAGGCAAAAGAGAGCGGTGACCGCTTTACCCTTACCGTCGCCGGGCGCGCTGGGGGTACGATCATCGGCGCTGACGAATTTCGCTATGGTCCTATCTCGGTCGCAATGGGCAAACTCATGCGCGCCTCGCAAAGCACCGGTCTCGATTTGCCGGCAGCAGTGCTCGCTGCTGCCAGTTCGGTCGCAAGAGCTGATGACCCCAGTGCTCCCCTCGGTAGCAGCCTAGTGCTTCTGGTCACGCCACAGTCTCTCGATGGACACATGCCCAAGCTAATAAAGATGGCTCACACCCATGCCGTCAGCGGAATTCCCATGAGCGTGGTTGGCGTCGGTGGCAAGGTAAAGAGCAATCAAATTACGCAACTGGCTCTTGCCGGACAGGGCAACCGTCGGTTTTTAACCAACGCTGCAAATGCCGCCTCGATCGTCAAAAAGGAGCTGAGCGCCGTTGCCGCCGTCGTCGCGCGCGCCGTCAGGTTGCGGATCCGCCTCGCCCCGGGAGTCAAATTGGTCAATGTTATCGGCTCCAAGCGACTCGATGCACAAAGCGCGCAAAAAGTCCGTGAAGCTGAGCGTCACATTGATCTCCGCATGGCCCGCAACCTTGGCGTCGCCGCCGATCGCGGCGACGATGAGGCCGGGATTCAGATCGTTATCCCAGCGTATTACGCTGACGATGCCCATATCATCCTGCTCGATGTCGTGGCCCCGGGTCCCCGGCCCCATTGCCGATGTAACAGTTCGTTACAAAGACCTCGTCTTTCTCCGCAATGGTATCGCTCGGACCAGTCTACGATTGTCGCGTGGGATCGCAAAGCCCAGTCCCATCGAGTGGACCGTCGTGAAAAACCTACTTGCCTATCGCTTGGGCAAAACACTCGGCCAGGCCGGTCATGCATTGGCACAGGGACAAACACCGAAGGCGCTCGCGCACATCCAGTCGGCACGCAGCCTGCTGCTGGGAATGCAAGATCGCGTGCGCGCGTTTGCAAACGACGGCGGAATTCGCACCGATTTGACGATGCTCCGCGAATACCAAACACTACTTCAAACCAAAGCCGCAACCCACCAATCCCATATCGCTGAGTCACTCAAGCACGCAGGGGTCCGCAAGACTGTTCCAAGACGCAAGGATAACCAATGAACCGAGCCAAATTGTCCCAGTATTTCGCAAGACGTAGATCAATCGCTGCCACCCACGCTACTGCTTACCAGTGGGTTGTCGCCATTGTCGTCGCCACACTGCTTGCGGCAGTCGGGTTTCCGGCCCATGCCAATAAGGGGCAGGTGAACATCCCATTGGATGTCTACGAAAAACTGCTCAAGGCAGCCCAAAGCAGCGACCCCGCAGCCCCGATGGGATACGCCGTCGGTAAAGCGGACATCCAGGTTTCGGCTTCTGAGCAGGGTGGCCAGACGAGCGCAACAGTTGACGCGACCGTACAAATCCACGTATTCGAATCCAAGTGGGTACTCATCCCCATCCTGGGCTCGGGCGCTGCCATCGCAAACGCAACGGTCAACGGATCGGCGGTGCAGCTCATGCCTACACCGCTCGGACTTGCCTGGAGCACCAATAAGCCCGGCAAACACACCCTTCGTGTTTCCTACCGCGTCGATGCGACCCGCTCCGCGGCCGGAGGTTCCTTGGCAGTCGCGGTGCCCCCGGCAGCCGCCACCTCGCTGCGCGCCAACATTCCGGGTGCTGATCTGGATGTCGCAGTCATTCCCTCTGCTGGATTGAAGACAACACAAAATGGCCAAACAACCCAAATCACCGCCACGCTTCCGACAACCACCGGTGTGCAGATCTCGTGGCGTACTACCACCAACCAGGACTACACAATCAGCCGCGTCGATTACGACGGTGTCTTGCAGGGGCAAGCGATTGCAGTCGCTGGAAAATTTTCAGTTGCGTTGCAAAGCGGATCCGCCAAAATTCCGCTACTCCCCGCAACCACGATTCTCAAAGGTGTCGCCATCAATGGCAAGGCGGCAACCGTTCTCGTCGAGGACGACGAATTTACAACAGTCGTAAAGGGCAGAGGCACCCATACCATCACCGTATCATTTCAAGTCCCCGTCGCAGCGACAGACGGCCCTCCATCGGCCACGTTCTCGATCCCCGAAGTGCCCATCTCTCGATTTGAACTGAGCCTGCTTGGAAAAAAGGAAGTCAAGGTCGAGCCCGCTTCCCGAGTTGAGCATCGCACCCAGGGAAATACTACGGTTGCAACCGTATTTGTCCCCATGACCGACGAAGTCACCTTTCGCTGGACCGAGGCGATTCCGGACGCAGTCAAAGCCGAAGTCCGCGCCAATGCGGTCGTATATCACAATGCATTTGCCGAGGAAGGTGTGCTCCACGCTCGTGCCGTCGTCGTCTATGAGATAACCCGGGGCGAAACCAATACAATTAGCCTGCACGCCCCCCCCGGTGCGCAGATCAACCGGATCACGGCGAGCAACGATGGCGTAGCAGATTGGCGGGTCACGCCAGGAGGAACGGACAAGCCGAGCACCATCTCGGTATTTCTCAACCGTGCCGTCAAGGGCAACTTCACAGTAGAAGTCTCCTACGAGCGGCTCTTAGGCGTTGATGCGGTCGAAACCAACGCCATCCCCCTGCCGCTCATCCGTGCAAACAATGTGCATCGGCAACGCGGCATGGTCGCACTTCTCGCAACCAAGGAGTTTACGCTCAAGCCAACAGAAGAAAAGCTCGTCACCAAAGTTGGTGAAAACCAGCTTCCTGCCTTTTTTCGTCAAGGGCTCGACAAGATTATCACCCACACCTACAAATACACCGAAGCAGCGCCAACTGTCGTTGTCCAAGCACATCCACCAGAGCGCAAACAAGGAAAGTTTGATGCATCGGTCGACACCCTTCTATCGCTGACCGATGTCACCCTAAAAGGATGGGCACGGATCGAAATCAACGTAAAATCTGGATCGATCGAAGAATTGAAGCTCGAGCTCCCCAAAGGCGTCAACTTTCTCAGCTTGTCCGCCCCTTCACTACGAACCCACAAGGTCAACAGCGAAGGAGAAACACAAAATATCAACGTTCAGTTCACCCAAGACATGGAGGGGCACATTAAGCTCAAGGCCGAATACGAGCTCATCCTTGCCGATCAAATCTCTGATATTCAAGTCCCAACGCTGAAGGTTCGCGGCGCCGAGGTCGAACAGGGCAGAATCGCCGTGGAAGCACTGGCCGCGGTCGAAGTCCAACCAGGAACCGTCGTCCAACTATCCTCGCTAGATATCAAAGAACTTCCCGAGCAACTTATCTCCAAAACCAGCAACCCAATTCTATTGGCCTACAAATACGTACAGGTGGACCCGCCGTATATGCTCAGCCTCAAAGTAACCCGCCATCAAGTCATCGATGTGCAAGCAGCGACCATCGACAAAGCCCACTACCGCACACTCTATACCCATGACGGCCTTGCCGTCACCAGAGCGCAGTTCTTCGTCCGCAATAGCCGCAGACAATTCCTTAAAGTTGCACTGCCGCCAGACTCTACAGTTTGGTCTACCTTTGTCGATGGAAAACCTGAAAAACCAGCGTTGGCATCCAGCGGCAAAGAATCGAAAAGCGAGTCTGTGCTGATCAAGATTATTAACAAGACAAAAGGATTCAACGTAGATCTCATTTACGCAACCAAAACATCCAAAGTCGGTGGACTTGGCACCCTGGACGGACAACTACCGAATCCAGACATCGTTGTGACAAACTCGACATGGGACATCTTTGTCCCTGACGATCTCAGCTACCGTCGCCCAAAAAGCAATATGAAACTCATTGCCGAGGCAGTCTCAGTAACACGATCAACAATGGATGCGCAGGTACGAGGGGACGCTCAAAACGAAGGCCAACAAATCGTCCAACCCTTGCGAATCACCGTACCAACATCCGGCCGTCAATTCACATTTGAAAAACTCTACGCAAACCAATCGAGTGACAGCGCATGGTTTTCATTACCCTACGCATCCAAAAGCGGCGCAACCCTTGCCAGCCTGCTCAGCATCATTGGTACACTCCTGTTTTGGGGCTGCGGATTTTTGCTCGTGACACACAGAGTAAAGCGGCGCACTCTCGCCCTGAGCGGCTGCATAGCCGGAGTTGTGCTGTTCCTAATCCCAGTCGGACTGCTAGGACAGTCGGGTAAACCAGTCGCGATCGTCTCCATTCTCGCGCTCGCTGCAATCGCAATCAAATGGCTTCTCGGATTCATCGCCGACCGGCGCTCTGAACCAGAGCCGGAACCCACGCCCATCTTTAGCGAACCTGCCGACCCCGCCGAACCGGGCGAAGCACCCACAGCTCCAACCTTTGACGAAGTCATTGTCCAAGAAGATTCCCCACAGGTTGAGGACTCCCCCGAGGACGTATCGACGGATCAACTTCCCCAGGAGCCGGACAACGACACAGAGCCAACCGCCCCCCCAGACCAAGATTCCGACGCCGACCCAAACCCAGAATAAATTTTGCAGTGGTTGGCCTTTACCTCGGCATGACTTCGATCACTTCTAATTTTAACGTCCCCGCAATAACGACTTGGATGTAACTCGCATCATCGCCGCCAAATCGAATATGGCTGGCATTGGCGACAGGCTCGTTCCAGCTTGGATCGACCTGAACCCAACGGCCATCAATATCTACTTCGGCCCAAGCATGCCAAACAAAGTGCTTGAGCTTATCCCCGCCGTACACGAGCCCGTACACCTCCCGAGCAGGAAGTCCCGCGGCCCGCGCCAACGCGACAAATAGCAGTGTAAACTCGGTGCAGTCGCCATATTTGCTATCCAAGACAGCCGATGCCGATGTGAGGTGGGTTGACAGCCGCGGTTTGACCGTTTTGGCGACCCAGCTGCCAATCCGAGTCGCAAGCTGTCGCCTATCGGTAACGCCCGCTTTCAATTTGGCCGCCTGCTTCTGGATTTGTGGGGATGCCGAATCGATACTTGCCGTACTCAGCAAGGCTGCTGACCGTTCTTCGCCAGTAACATTCGCTCCAGGTTGTGACAAAATCGTTATCGTATGACTATCCGATCCAAGGGTCACTGACTGATTGGGTGCGGTGGGAATTTTGCTCCCATCAATTCCAGTCGCACGCAACACCAATTGCCAACCCGCTTCGGGTCACCGATTGGTTTGTCAACGGGAACAGCAAGTCCCAACCAGGCGACTCCTTTAATGCCGCTCTGCGCCAAGGCCTTGTTTTCGAGACGAAAACGCAACCCAGCCCCCTGCGCAGCCAAGGTAATCCCATCGGCAGAAACAATGGCTCGGGTTGCTGCGTGATTATCACTTTTGGTCAGCAACTCGACAAATCGTGTCTCAACTCCCATCAGCTGCCGCTCCTGCGCTTTCACGACCTCAAGACTTACAACGCGATCGCGCTCTTCGTCCTCATCAAAGTGAACCTGGGAAAATGCCTGCCCCGACGTGGCGTTGGCCGGATCAACCTCGATATGGTACACAGAACAAACATCGCGGTTTCTTTGGTTGGGGGTAACGTATAGGTCGTTTTCTTGCCATTTTCTTGTTTGGCAACAGTGATAACGATAGTTATCGGTAGCACTCTGATCCATTTCTTCGAATGGCTCAGAGAAAACGTAGCTTTTCAAAACATGCATGGCATGCTCCGTGTCCTTCGACACCGCAAGGTCGCAAAGCCACGAAGGTGGCTGTTCGAGCTGTTCAATGTGCGTGTCTGCCCAGAGAATCACTTGCTGAAACGATATCACACAGGAACCCAACAATTGTTGCAGTCGATTTGCAGATTGTTTGTTTATCTCTATCATGTACGCGAATTTGTAGGGCTGTAGTCTGCAATCATCCTAGGGTCCGGACAGCGAAGCAACAAACTCGCAATCGAACCCGGCGCCTCGAGCACAACGTTGTGACCAACTCCGGCCACAGATGAAAACACGACGTTCGAATTTTCTTTGATTATCGATTTCGCAATTGCGACAAACTTTTGATCCAATTCGCCGACAACGAGTTGAACCGGAACCTTCAAGCGAGAAAACACGGCCTGATAAACTGGCATCCGTGCCAGCCCACACCGCTCCATCGCGTCCGCAAGACGGTTAGGATCATGTGCAAGCCGTATTCGTCTCTGCTGCTCCAACACCTGCGGTGCGAGACAAGACTGCGAGGCAAAGAGAGGGAGTTTTTCCCAGGCATCGACAAATGCGGTGACGCCAAGCTTCCGAAGTATCTCTGCCCAGCGAGCGTCTGCAATAACGCGATCCGCGCGTTCGGTTGTGCTTGTAAGACCGGGGTGAACACCGATAAGTGTTAGTGCGGAAATTATCCCTGGATGTCTCGCGGCAATCCCTAGCGCCAAACGCGCTCCCATTGAATAGCCGATGAGGTGACATCGCGATATCCCGTCCATGCGAATTGTCTTCGCGAGCCAATCCACATTGTCTTCAAAACCTTCGCCAACAGGAGCATCCGGGTGATGACCGGGCAACGCGACAGCAACCAGGGGGCCGGATTCTTTACCAGTTGAAGACTCCCAGCAGGCGAACGACTCTGTCTGCCACGCTACCTCCTGCCAACTAAGCACCGAGCCGGCAAATCCGTGCAGCAGGACCTGGACAACCCCCTCCCCACGACGAAACCAATGGACTGGGGCGAATTCGGGACTTCCCGTCGCTGGTGTGCTACTTGTGCTCATACTCAAATCTATAGCTACCGGAGAAGATCATGTTCAACCCAAAGACTACAATCTTGAGTGCGGCCACCCTGCTATTTATCATTTCTACATCCGCCCATGCTAAAAATGGCCCCGGACGCTACCACAATGAAGCGTACGGCCTGTCTATGGAGATTCCCAAGTTCAAGGCCAGCAAAAGTCCCAGCGTCACGATTGTTCATTTCTTTGCCCCGGCGGCCGACAATTTTGCCCCCAACATCAATGTGCAAATCCAACACATCAAGATGACGTTGGACGGTTACATCAAACTCTCCAAAGAACAATTTAAAAAGATGGGCCTCAAGGTCAGTCGGATCAAGAAAGTGAAGATGTCGGGCCTGCCAGCCGTCGAGCTCGAGTATGCAGGACCGATGCATAACCGCAAACTGAGCTTTGTCGCTGTTGCCGTCGCGCGAAACGATCACTTTGTGTTGCTTACCGGCACGGCATTGCAGTCCCAAATCGGCAAGTATCGCAAAGTGATGTGGAACGCCATCCGTAGTGTGTCACTAAACAAGTCTGTTAAATGATCCAGCAAGCAATATCTTCTAAGTTGTTGATTCATAAAAAATCGTAGTTTAAATTACAAAATTCAGAGAACAAAATGGATCCGGGAAAGTGTTGCCTTACGTTTACTATGCTCACTGTTGCGCTTGGTAACTAGCTGAAATTCAATATGGGCATGGAGGTTGCTCAGCCTCCATGCATGTCAAAACAAACCTGCCTAATTGGATTTCTCGCAGTTGTATGTGCATGCCAGCCTCCCAAAGCAGACGATGCAAGGAGTCAAGACGACCGCACAAACACAACGGGTACAAACGACCGGGATAGCAAGCCCGAATGTACCGCCCCACAGAAAGCGACAACATGGACGGGGCCATTTCATTCTATGGGGGTGTGGGATTTTCGCGGCCCTCTCAATGAGGACCGCCAGCTCGGCGATCTCGTCCAGGACCTTGTCATCGAAGAGGCGGTCAATGCGTTAGGCCTTCCGTTTGGATTGGACGACGAAGCGACCGATCTCATCAACACGATCGTCGACAACAAAATCCGCGATTCGATCAACGAGTCTACGACAGCAAAACGCCTGCTTGAGGATCCCTTCTATCAAGACCTATCGCAACTCTCAGCCGATATTCACGTAGAGTCGACCATCGATCTAGAAGCGGGAAGCTCATCTAGTCAGGTACTGGGCCGTGAGAAATTTCATAGCATCTCTGCGAAGCGAAACGGAACCCTTCATGAGCTCGATCTGGTGCTCCCGGTTGCCGCATTGTGGCGTGGAAGTTTCCGCGATGGGACCCTTGATATCGACGATCACTCCGTTGACATCGCGTTTAGCAGTCTCATCAATACGATGATCTCCGAAGTCCTTGGAACCGATGCTATCGATGCATTTGGCAATCGCATGATCCGGGCTGTCGATTGTAGTGGACTCATCCGAGCCGCGATAGGTGGCAAGGACAGCTTAGAAATCACTCTTGGCGTTTGGCCCTTAGACAAAACCTATCGCGTCAGTATCGACCCACTGATCAACAAGTGCGAGGACAAAATTGGCGAGCTCGCCAGCTCCGTGTTCGGGATCATGGATATCAGCACGGGCGTTTCTGTCGGTGGTACCGTGACCGCCACCGACAACAACTGCGATGGCACGGCCGATGTCCTCGCGAGCGCTAATTTCAACGGAATCTTTATGGTTGCAGGCCCCGCGGCCCTCGCCCCCCGGGTGTATCCATCCTTTGAGGCAACTCGCGAACCAAAGCGGGCCTACGCTGACCTGAGCAATAGCTTGGGCACGACTGAGGCGTTTCCCATCCGAGGACGTCTGGTTTGGGAGTCTCACGCCCCAGATCTAAGCCGCACAGCTCCATACGAAGAGCTATTTCAGGACGAAATTCGTGTGGGAAAGCTCGATTTGTCGCTCCAGACCGCCAAAGCAACCGTCTCGTTGGGGTCAGTAACCGCCGATGGAGAGGGAAATATCGACGCATCCATATCCATATCTGATCTCGGCATCCCCCCTGGAATGTATCAAGTCAAGGCGCTTTACCGCGGGCAGCTCGCTGGGACTGTCTCTGTACAACTTCTGGCGATGACCCGGACCGCTCCTGTGGTCCGCTCAGACGTTGACAAGACCTACCTCGCTAGCGACTTCTCCAGCGCCCTCGGTCTTGTCGACTTACTGTCGTCAGATGCTACCGCGCGCGAGACTTTGCCGGCAATGGCAACGCTGCATGCGCAAGTAAATCTGCCCCTAGTATTTCTAACCGGAAGTCCGCGATTCTTTTCTCGTACGCTGCAAGGAAAATTCAAACTTGATCAGCTCCACGATGATGGCCTCGTGACCAAACCATTTAAGGATATCGTGATTGGCGCACTCAGCGAGATGGCCCCGCAAGACATTGTACCCGCGCTCAAAGAGCAAATCGGATACAAACTCTATTGGCTGATGAGAATGCGCCTGGAGCTACCAGCAACCACACCCGAAATCTTAATGGGAGATGACTCCGAGGCTGACCACGTCGTGTTCGAGCTCTATCGTAGAGTTATCGCAAAGGAACTCGATCCAGCGAGTCTTTCAATCGAACTCGCGACACTCCAAGTTGCCGAATCGTGGCGCAACCAAATCGCCTCGCTTGCACCCGCCGTCATCGATTCTGTCTCTCCTTCAGGCCGAGTCCAGGCGATTTACATCCGCAAAACCAATATAGAGAGTCCCTACCCTGTTACAAACTGGGCAAGTCCGGCACAACTCCACCATTCCGGAACCGCCCCGATGGCAATTTCTCTCCACCAGTTGGGAGCACTCAGCGCAAAGGGCCTTCAGGTGGTCGGAGCGGAGCTTGCCGCTCGGTAGCCGGGGCTTACACCAAGCGCCAAGTGAAGGCAAAGCGAACCCTCAAAAACATTTCGTTTTCGAGGGTTTTGTCGTGCCCAGGGACAGAATCGAACTGCCGACACGCGGATTTTCAGTCCGCTGCTCTACCGACTGAGCTACCTGGGCAACCCCTATTTCTGTTGGGGTCTAGTCGAAAAGGGCGGAAAGCCTACACAACCGCAGACTCCCTGTCCAGACCGAAGACCAGTTTGATATCCAATGGATACAAGCAGTGCGAAAGGGGGGACTCGAACCCCCACAAGCTTGCGCTCACGGGCACCTGAAGCCCGCGCGTCTACCAATTCCGCCACTTTCGCAATCGAAATGGACTCTAAATCACCAGCCTGCCAAGTCAAGTGAGAGCGGCGGCCAGTTTGAATTTCCTGTCAGACGCAGTGTTTGCATCGCCCAAAAGCACACAACTTTACGGTTGGCCGCCAGAATGCTTCACTGTTTGTAGATGACGAAGAAAACCACCTCCACGCTGCGAATCGCGGTCCGGCGATTGGCACCTTGGGTGTTAGTGATTGGCATTCTCGCATATTTGTTCGCGCGGGTAGAGTTTGCCGAGGTTCAGGCCTCCTTGGCCCGTACATCGCTCCCAGGCATCCTTGTGTTTGCACTTGCGGGTGTCCTAGCGATCTATTTGACTGACTCATTTACGTTTTGGGTTGCGATCAGAGAAACCATTTCGCATCCCAAGATCTCATATCGGCAAGCCGCACAATTGCGAGGAGCCAGTTACCTTCTAACACTTATCAATTTTGGTGTCGGCCAGGGTAGCCTCATTTACTTTTTGCGGCGCCGGTTTGGGATCCCCCTTAAGGATGGCGGAGCACCGATTCTGCTGGCAGCTGGCGTCTTCTTCATTGTCATCGCAATGACAATGGGCATCGGGATCCTGGCAGGAGCGCTGCCCCAAGCCGAGGAACTGCGAATCCTTGGGATCGTGGTCATTGCACTGGTCCCCATTTATTTATTGTTGATTCATCTAAAACCCGGGTGGTTCGCCAGGCTTCCCGTGTTTAGTGGTTTGTTTCGAGCGGGCCTCGGAGGTACGCTTCGGGTAGGCATTGCGCGCACCGCGCATGTCATATCCTTGGTCACCGTTCATTGGGGTGCAATGCGGTTGTTTGGCATCCAAACACCTATTGAGGTCGCCCTGGTTGGCCTCCCAGTCGTCTTTATTGTCGGAGCCGTCCCGATCGCGCCTTCAGGACTTGGAACCACCCAGGCTGCGGCCGTAGCCCTGTTTTCTAGCTACGCTCCTGGGGCCACGGGCCAAGCCCAGCAAGCGACCGTATTGGCCTACAGCCTAGGTTTCCAAATCATTTCCTCTGCCATCGTTGCGTTGGTCGGCGGGTTTTGCCTGCGCCGCCTACAACGCTTTGACAATCCCAAGAAGCAAGCGTAACATATGAATATTCATGGGAAAGCCTCGCAATCTGAACATCGTGAGTGTCTTTCTGTTACTGGTCGTGGTGGCCGTCGGATATCTTGGTTGGAAACTCGTTCCTGTTGCTTGGCAAGCCGCATCTGTGGATGCGGAGTTGTCGGCTGTGCAGTTTGAGGCTTCCACTATACGGCTCTCAGAATACGACCCCCGCGAAGAACAACTGCTAGAGCGGCTGAGGCAGGCAATACTCGAGCTAGGCGTACAAGACCAGCGCCTTACAATATACTTTAGTCCCGACTACACATCCGTACACGCCGACTATTGGACCGAGGTCGAGTTCTTATTTAACTATCGGTATCGTTTTGATTTTCAGCGCAGCGAGGAGATTCCCCGTGATGAGGATTACTGAGGTTTCATGCCGACTTCCGTTAGGATGATTCAGTAGTTCGACGCTTTACTTGTGAAGAATGCAGCCCTACCATCTACTGAGGAATCCCGTTTCCCTGATGCCAATATGGCCAAGCTAATTGTCATCTCCAACGACGAACGACAAGAGTTTGATCTCGCGGCGTTCAACACGATTGGACGCCATCCGGACAATACGATCCAGATCTTGGACCGGATCATCTCCAAGAACCATGCTCAGGTTCGCCGCGAAAAAGACAATCTATTTCTACTTAGAGACTTAAATAGCCTCAACGGGACCTTTGTTCACGGCGACCGTATCGACGAAAGAGTCCTCAAAGACGGCGACGAGATCGCTATGGGGTCAACGAGACTGCTGTTTATGGACAGGGCAACCGGAAACGAGGCCGTCCATCGAGTCACAATCGCGCCAGGGATCACCGAGAGCCATATTCGGCAGCGCATGAGCGCCGAGAGCAGCGAATTTTTGCCTGCGATGGGATTGGACGAGGAGACGATTCGGCGTGACTACGAGCGACTGCGGATCGGACACGAACTCGCAACGACGATCGGCACGGAATTGGACCTCGAGAAATTGCTGCCCAAGATTCTGGACAAGGCATTTGAGCTTGTCGGCGCCGATCGGGGGGCGATTTTGCTGTGCGACGACCAAGGCGAAATGGTTCCACGCTATGTCAAAACGGATCGTGGAAAGGACGACAAAGACATCCTGGTCTCAACCACAGTCCTAGCAGAGGTCAAAACGAACAAGACTGCTGTTTTGTCTTCGGATGCCAGGATGGACGAGCGATTTTCCAGCGCCCATTCGATCATTATGCAGGGGATTCGCTCGACGATGACTGTTCCGCTTCTCCACGCAAGCGATCTCCTAGGCGTGATGCACTTGGATTCACAAATTGCAAGCAACACCTTTACGGACAAAGACCTGCAAATCTGCATGGGCATGGCCGCGCAAGCTGCGGTGGCCATTCAAAATGCCGCACTCGCAGAACGCATCGAAAAAGAGGCCGAGACCCGCGCACAACTGTCGCGACTGGCGCCACGCTCGGTCGTCGAACAGATTGTTAAGGGCGAGCTCACCCTGCAAAAAGGCGGACGCTTAGAAGAAATTACAATGCTGTTCTCAGACATCCGCGGATTTACCGCGATGTCCGACGGACGACCTCCAGAAGAAGTCGTCAACACGCTCAACGAATACTTTGAAGTCATGGTCGAAGTATTGTTCCGCCACCAAGGGACTCCCGACAAATTCGTCGGCGACGAAATCATCGGCCTATTTGGTGCACCGATCGAATTGGAGGATGGTCCCTACAAAGCCATCTGCTGCGCGCTTGACATGTTGCACTGTCTCGAAGAATTCAACCGCACCCGCGCTGCCGAAAATCTTGAGCCTATTCGTATCGGCATTGGCATCAATACCGGAGAAGTCATTACCGGCGGCATCGGTACCAAAGACCACCTCAACTATACCGCAATCGGTGACGCCATGAACGTGGCGTCCCGGTTGGTCAACATTGCAAAAGCCGGCGAAATCATCATTTCAGATGCGACCCTGCGCAAAGTTGCCGACCGCGTCGAGACCGTAGAACTGCCTCCCCATGAAGTCAAAGGAAAAGCCGAAGAACAAATCCTCCACCGCGTCGTCCGCCTGCGCGGACACGACAGCGATTGGGATCCGGGCCCAACCAGCAGTAGCTCTTTACCTGAAAACCACAGCTAAGAGCTCATCCTGGAAGCGGTGTTTCGGAAGTCCAGGTTCCCCAGACTTCCAAACACGTCGGCTACCTGTTCGCTACGAAACTCAATAGTCTCGAAACTCAAACGGTTCTCCCCCGATCTCCAAGTCGGTGCCATTTCCCAGCGCTATCCCGATGCTTTCGTTGCCGGCGTTTGCCATAACCAGATCAAGAAATCCGTCGTGGTTTACATCCGCGAGATCTAGTGAGGTCGGAACTGCTCCAAATGAGTATCGTGCCACGGGTTCGAGGGTTCTCGTTGTTTCATCGGCTCGCAGCCGAAACACGCTACCACCTTGGGTGGAAGCAAATATGTCAATGCTACCATCCCTGTCAATGTCACCATGGGTCATCTCGCGAATACCACGGCATGTGGATTGACCGGGATGTCACCACATTCGCATGGGACACGTGCGTTTGACTCGGAAGTCGCGAAGGCCAGTCCACTCCTGTGGAGAAGCCTCTACGTTTGTCTTGCTCACCGCAATATAGCCAATGCGCTCCGTCGCGTGGGTCCGAGTGACCGGCTGTTCTTCTTCTTGCAAGCGCACTTCGAAGCCATTTTCATGCGGCCTTTGACGCGTAACGATTGCTTCATGACCATTGTAAGTCTGGCTTTGTGAAACAATCGCAAGATTTCTCGCCACCGCAGACCCGACATAGACCTCCTGCCAGTTGTGGTTTGTCTCCATCTTTTAGTTCGTGGCGGCCTCTTTCAACGATGATGTAGGACACAGTTTCTGCAATATGTGATCCATCTAGATATTCCCATTCTTCGATCTGTATCTCGAACTGTTTCACATCTTCATCGGTGTTGGCAGGCTCTTTTTCGCGAACACGGATATGAGATTGGTGTATTCCTCTCGTTGTTACCATTTGCGCAAAAACGATGGGGGATTCGAAATCCGCAAGCTTTTCATGTTCCAGCGTATGCCAGCTATCTCGATCCTCAGTGATGAGGTTTTCAATTGTCCCTGCGATAGCCACGAGCCGATCATTCACGTCATATAACGTGCCTTCAGACATCGCAATATAGGAGATTGATTCTTCTGAATGCTGAAGTTCATTGTCTTTTGATTGTTCCTCTTCGATCTGCACTTGAAAACCGTCTTTTGTCAGATTACGAATTCGGAGGCCTGCTGTATCACTGTCGTTGTATGAATCGATCTGTGCGATCAGAACTGGGGGTTGGTCGAACGGGGATGACAAAATCCACCTGCTTCGTAGCACTGGTGGTTAGTCCAGCAACGACCAAACTTGATTGGTTGTTGGATACTTCGCTCTTATGTTGTTCGAGATTTTCTTTTTCCCCTGAACAACCAACCAGCATCAATGCAACAACTAGTCCCGGCACATGGATTTTTTTGATCATTTCCCAGCTCCTATTCATCGTTTCAATGCCTAAGCAATAACCGCGAAGAGCAAGCTAGCGAAAATCAGTCTACGGACACTAGTGCAATAAAGTTCACCCCCAATTCGGTCGTGTTCCGATCAGGAAATTCATTGGCAAATAGCTGAAACAACGTGACAATCGACTTAGCCGATTACCAATTTCAAATGCTCGCGAACGGCAAAGTAGTCTTCGGATACGGAGTACAGTACCAGCTCTTTGATTTTGTCCTTTGGTTGCGGCCCGCCTAATTCGGGCGGTTCCGCGGAGACAAGCCTGGCTGAGGTCTCCAAATCACCACTCAGGATAAACCCTACACGATGGCCAGTCGCCTCGACAGCGTGTCCCCAAGTCGCCATATCAACACGGGGCGCTGCTTTTAGGAAGCGATTGACCATTGCGCTGAGTTGCTCCATGGCTTGGGGCGAAATGCGGCTCTGCATCTCTGGCAAATACTGCTGTACGTACATTTGCATCTCTGGGGGAACGGGGAAATCCGGTTTTACCAAAACGATCGCGGATAGCAGGGCGGTTTTTAGCTCAGTTTTTGTCTGCAGCGCGAGCTTCAAGTAGTGATCGGGACGCATAAACGACAACATGCGAGCTGATACAAAGGCAACCTCCTGCTCTGTTCGATTCCGCAGGGTATCTTTACGTACGAGAATGGAGGGGTACAACACGCCTTTCTCCAAACAATTTGCGAGCATCATCTCATCCGGCTGATCATCTCGCAGGTAAACATCGGGCACCGGCAAATCGATTACTTGCGCAACATAGTAGAACACTTTAGAAAACAACAGCTGGTCCGACTCTAGTTGCAGTCTTTCCTTTCGCTTCAGCCCAAACTGTTTGTGTGTGCCACCCTTTCGCGATGCGGCGCCTTGCCAAATCGCCTGCAAGATCGCACCAATGTACCGATTCTCATCGGGGTGATAGATCTTTCGCCACACATCACCCGTGATCCGGTTTTTCGCCTTCACAAACCCTCTTGGTCTGTACTGATCATAGAATTGCATTTCACTCGCATCGGCCTTTTTGAGAAATGCCAAAGCGTTACATACACACCAGGTCTTATCGTACTGTTTGGTATCCATGTAGATGCTGCGCAGCGCCTTGTAGCTGTCGTACTTGAATGGGTCGTTTCGCAGCATCGCCATGTGTTGCTCAATGGCCTTATCCGCAAAGTCCGAGCCTGCAAGCACATAGAGCTCGGCAAGGATTTCGCCTCGCTCAGGCTTGCTTGGGTCCAGTTTTTGGGCCAACTCAAACGCCTGGATTGCACTCTTATAGTGCTTCAGGCGAGAGCGATAAATTTCTCCCAACGAATGCAACAAATCAACAATAATCGGATTCTTCTCACTTACACGCCGAATCATACGACGATACGCGCGCTCTTGACTCTTCCAATCGCGCTTGGCAGTCAAAATCTTATCAATTGCAATAAATGACTTTAAGGCCCTTGGAAGCATGGACTTGGGAAGACGCTCCTCGTCCTCAAAAAAACAGTCCAGCGCGCGCTCGTAATACTCCAGCGCTTGGTCGTGCGCTTTGATTTTATCACGGCACACGGTACCCGCCGCCTGGTAGTAGCTACCACGGCGAATGCTATCCTTTTCCAGCTGAGTAAACCGCTCAATTGTCTCGACGGCCTTCTTCCACTGCTCGGTAACTGTAAATAAATCCAACGCACGTTGAAGCAGCGATGTATTGTCGGGAGATAACTCTAACCCTTCCGTGTAAGCAACGATTGCCTTTTGGGGGTTGTTTAGCTTCTCTCGGTACATATCGCCGATTTCGCTAAGCAACTCGACCTTGCGGGCATCGTCCCCGCTCAGCATCAGCCCCCGCTTGGCGTGAACAACTGCTTCAAAGTCTCCCTGCGCCTCACGAATCCCAATCACGGCGTGCAGCGTGTCTGCATGCCCCGAGTCTGCCTCCAGTGCCTTCTCAAACATATTGAGCGCTTTTTTCCGCTCATTGAGATGCAGCCGCACCATGCCCAATCGGTAATAAATCTCAACAACCTCAGACTCATCCTGTGAGTCACGATGTTGCATTAAAATGGTCTGGTAAATTCGACCTGCCCCGTCCCAGTCCTGCATCTTGTAGAGCAAATTTCCTCGTCCAACCAACGTGGGAAGGTAAGTGGGATCGATCTCATAGGCCGACTTATAAAACTCTAGAGCTTTGTCGTTCTCCTCCAGCTCATCCAAACAACGAGCGGTCCGATAGTAGAGCTCGTTCATTTGCTCCGGATCCCGATTGTGCTGCTGCCGTGCCTTGCGCACCAACATTTCCAATATCGGTTGTAGCTCCGCCCATTGCTTGTCCTTTAGATAGAGCTCAGCAAGAGGCGTTGCTGCCTCTACGTGCTCTGGATCAAGCGCAATCGCAGCAGCAAGATACTGTTTTCCCTGTTCGGGGTCATCTAAGCGATCCAGGTGGATCCGAGCCGCATCGAATAGTAGCCGGACTTTGTCGAGCACGTTGGGAGTATTCGCCTCAGCAGTGATCATCATCTGGGCTGCTTTGAGCCAATCTCCTCGTGAGGAGTAAAGCTCAACCAATTGCTCCATACTAGCTACATGAGTTGCATCGATGGATAGTCCACGGAGGAAATTTTTCTCTGCTTGATCAAGATCGGAGAGCTGGATATGAATACGACCGATTCGATGGCACAGATCGACTTGTTTTTCACTCTGCTCGGTCGTTCCCAGAAGCTGTTGCATCACATCGATGGCACGCTCCCACTCTGAGATACTCTCATACAAACGACCAAGCGCGTCCAGAGCCCGCGATTCGTTGTCATCAAAGGTCAATGCATCGGTGTACGCCTCGATAGCGCGGTCTACATCTTTTAGGTTTTTCTCATAGACACTCCCCATCGCACAGTAAATATCGATACGGGTATCATTATCGACAGCGGCAAGGATATGATTGCGATAGGTGTCAATCAGCGAATCCCACTTTTCGTCCTGACGATAGAGACGGGATAGTTTGTCATACGCCTGGTAGTTTCGCTCATCCAGCGTGATCACTTTTTCGAGACACTCTGCAGCCCTATCAAGCTTGCCAAAGCGCTCCTGCCAAGCCGAGGCCATCCGCTCATAAAGCGAGATCCGCTCCGCGTCCGTTGGTGACGCATCAAGCTGCGCTTCGAGAATCTCTAGATACTTTTCTGATTGCCCACTATCTTCATACAGTTGCTCGAGAGCCCGGAGAGCGGTGAGATTGCTTGGATCTGTATCAACAACATCTTGATACGCATCCACTGCCGCGGAAGCGTGGCGTAGTTGGTTCGCGAGCAGATCGCCGACCTCTAGCTTTGCCCGAACAATATCATCAATCTCTGTGGAGAGCGCTGCTCGTTGACGCAGCGTATCGATGAGTGGCTGCCACATTTCATGGCTGCGATAAAGCCTCTCGAGAGATGAGAGTGCGTCAACACAATCAGGATCAACCTCCAGTGCCGCTTGATACGCATTGATCGCTTCTCCTGTGTCTTGGAGATGCGTTTCGAGAAGCTCCGCCAAGGATAAGTAGATATCGACCTTGCGAGTATAGTCGATTTCCAATTTGGCGTGTTTGGCAAGGGTCTCAACCAGCTCTGGCCACGACCCGCGTTTCCGTTGAAAATCCGCCAAAGCGGTCAAAGCCCCTAGATGCCCAGAATCAATCCGTAGAGCCTGCTGAATCGAGTGAATTGCGTAGTCAACATGGGACAAGTTGTCGCCGTACCAACGACCAATTTTTACCCAGAGATCACATGCTGCATCCGGTCTCGTTTCTTCTAGGCCTTGCACCACGCCAGTGTAGTCGGCCAACAACTCCTCCCACTTGCCAGCGGTGGTAGCAAGCCGCTCGAGCTCACTGGCTGTTTTCTCATGGGAATAGTCGATCTGAAAAGCGGCCTGCAAAACGACAAATGCCCGCTCCGCATCCTGTAATTCTTGCTCGAAAACCTGCGCAACTCGACCGAGGATATCAATTCGCTCCGACGGCTCCTCGCTATTATCAACACGCTCGAGAAGTATGTCGTTAAGTAGCTCCCAACGATGTTGTGCGCGATAGATATCCTCCAACCTCTCGCTCGCTGTGCGATTTGTTGGATCTTCGCCTCTCACCCGCTCGTAAACCTGAGCCGCACGATCGAGATCTTCCACGCGCTCTTCCCATACCGCCCCAGCCTGCAGTAACGTATCGATACGAGTAGCGCCCTCTTGCGCGACTGCGCGCTTCTCAAGAACCTCGATACACTCTTCCCAGCGCGCCTCTCTGGTAAACAACTGCTCCAGTGCATTCAATCCACGAAAATCACTGGAGTCAAGAGCAAGAACTCTTCTCCACGCCTCCACAGCATTGTCAATGCGACCGAGAATATCGCCTTCCAATTCGCCCAGCTGCGCGTGCAGCTCGATAATGTCTTGGTGACCAATTTCGCGGGTCACTTGCCCGACCTGGATCATGCGCTGCAGCGCTTGCGACAGTTCCTCCCAGGATTGTGTGCTTTTGTACAGACTCGCTAACGCGCGTATCGTCTCAAGATCAGAGGGATCCAATTCATCCGCACATAGCCACGCATCCAAAGCATTTCGCTCACGGTGGAGACGCTCGGACCACACCTTGCCTAGGCTCTTATAGAGTGAGATTTGTGCTCGGGTATCCTGAACTACCGAGACCTGACGCTCGATCGTCTCAACGAGCTCCTCCCACATTTCGCGACGTTCATAAAGCTCTGCAATCGCTTCCAGAGCGGTTTGGTCTTCGCCACGAATATCCAAGACCCGGTTCCAAAAATCGATTGCATCTTCATCTTTATCGAGAGCGTCAGATGCAACACGTGCCATGCGCATATACATCTCAGCGAGTTCGTCATCGCCGTCCGCAACATCGATCAGCTTCTCATATGTCTCATATAGTTTACCCCATTGCTCACGCCGGAAATAGATCCGCTCTTGCGCCTCCAGCGCCCTCCGGTTTCGGCTCTCCTGATCGAGGATCGCCTCGTAGCAGGCTAAGGCAGAATCAGGATCATTTAGTGAGTCCGAGTAGATACTCCCACGGCGAAACTGTAACTCCATGATCTCATCACCATCTAAGGTACAATCGATTCGTCGTCTCAAAATGTCGACAAGTTCGTCGTGAAATCCAGCGGCGACGTAAAGACGATCAAGGGCAGCAAGTGCCTCCGTTTGTTGGTCATCCATTTCCAAGACCCGCAAATACGAACCAACAGCGCGTGCCGAATCAGCGAGTTCTACTTCGTGGATCCGCGCGAGCCAAAGAAGCGTCTGGGTCTGAACCTCTGAATCCTTGTGCTGGGTGAGCACTTGCGAATAAACCTCAGCAAGCGCATCCCATGCACCAACCGCTCTTGCTAAACGTTCGCATTCTTCATGTGCAAGCGTAGACTGGGGATCCTCGACGATCGCACGCCCCCACCAACCAAAAGCGGCCATCGGATCGCCGAGCTGCCCCTCTGCTATCTCTGCGATTCTCTGAAACATGGACTGCCGATCCGTTGGATCGTTTAGCTTCTCTAGCTGCACTTCGTAGATCCGAAGCAATTTGTCAAAATCGTTCGAAGCTTCGTACAGTGGTTCGAGAATGGCGGCAATTTCAATTTGACTCTCACCTTCAAGAAACATCAGCTCCAAGGCGCTGATCGTGGGAGTGTGCTCAGGGGTTGCTGCCAAGATCTCTCTGTACTGCTCGATCGCAGCTGCCCGATCATTTAGATTTTGCTCTAAGACCTGAGCAAGCCGAAATTGCAATCGAACAATATCATCGTCTGTGTTCGCAAGCTGGACTTCTTTGCGCAACACATCCGTCAACTCTTGCCAACGCCCTGATGACGTGTACAGTCGGTCGAGCCCCGCCACAGCATCTGCGTTGTCAAACTCGACATCAAGAATCCGCACGAGCGTTTTAATCGCTTGCTCTTCAGAGTCGAGCTCGTCCTCGTAGATACGGGCTAAGCGGGTCAGCAAATCTACCTGACGTGGAACATCTAGCGACTTATCCGCCTCTGCCTCATACAATTCGGAGAGACGAGGCCAAACATTCACGACGGCAGCAAGTCGCTCCAAATGGCCAAGCGTCGCTCGATTTCCGCTGTCCTCGCCCAGCGCCCGTGCGTACGCATCAAACGCGTTGCTCGGATGTTCTAGCTGATGCTCATACAACTGTCCGATCCGGTGTAGCAAAGAAACATGATTTTCCGGATCGTCACCGTGGGCGACAACGACCTCTAGAACATCAATGAGTTTTTCATATTCACCAATCCCCTCATAAATAGGTTCAAGAGCTTGTGCTGCAAGGACTGGCTCCCCTTGCTCTTTCCGCATCAAGGCGTCTAGGGCATCGAGCGTTGGAGCATGAGCGGGATTAATTTGTAGCACTTCGCGATAGCTTTCGGTTGCACGCGAAAGATCACCAAGATTCCCTTCCCACAATTTCCCAATGCGAAATTTTAGCTCAAGGCAATCCCCATCTGATTCGGTCAACTCAACCTGTTGCTCCAAATTTTGCAACAGGTCGTACCACCGTTCGGCCTGAACAAATAGTCGATCCAGCGCTTGGATCGCTTTGATTTCATCAGGCTCAATATCGAGAATTGCCTGATACGTCTCGATCGCTTGGGCCGAATCACCCAGTTCACGCTCGTAAATTCCGCCGAGCACAAACCACATCTCTTTCTTCTTCTCGGGATCTTCAGTGAGATCTGCCTTTTTAGAATAAATATCTTTTAGTGGAAGCCACTGCTCTTGCTGAATGTACAACCGCTCCAGCGCAGAAACTGCCGCCTCGTCCATGTCGTCAATATCGAGAACAGTACGAAAACTATCGATTGCGGCGTTTGGATCATCAAGAACTTCTTCCTGGATCTGCGCTGTCTTAAACAACAGAGCTTTGCGCTCCGGGAGATCAAAAATCATCTCGCTCTTACGCTTGAGAATCGTTACGAGCTCGACATAGTTTCCCTCACGCTCGTGCAACAGCTGAATCGCGCTAGCAGCGTCTACATAGGTCGGGGAAACTTGTAGAATCTTCTCATAGGTTGTAACAGCTTGGTCAGCCTTTTCCAGCTCTACTTCGTAGATCGTCGCGAGCTTCGTGAGCAATTGAATCTTAAGCTCGTCACTACTAATATCCTCAATAACGGAGTCATAGAGTGATACTAGACCATCCCACTTCCCCAGCATTCTGGTAATCCGCTCTAGCTGGGCTTGCGTCTGCTCACTTCCGGGGTCTTCGCGCAGTGCCCTGGCGTACATCTCAAACGCGGCATCGGAATCATCGCCACCAAGCTCGTAGAGCTCAGCGATCTGGTGATATAGTTCTATTTTTCGCTCTGGATCATAGGCATTCCGCGCCATGATCTCGTAAACACGAACCTGCTTATTCCAGGCTCCAGAAGCTCGATAGATCGGCTCGAGGATCTGTGCGATCGAAAGCTCATGATCTTCATTGACGATGAGGCGCTCGAGGGCAGAAACCGCCTCGGCATGATCGGGCTCATGCTCAAGTACTTGTTGATAGGTTTCAATTGCCGGAGAGATCTCCATCAGTTGATTTTCTCGCAATGTCGCGAGCCGCAACAGAAGCGGAACCTGTTCTTCCATTGTCTCAAATAGAGCGAGCTCACGCACGAGGTTGTCGCTCAGCTCCTCCCAACGCTCTGCCCCCGCATACAAGCGATCCAGAGCGCGCAGGGCATTTCGGTTTTCACCATCGTGGCTGAGAACTTCGCTGTATAACGCGATAGCCTCCTCAGTTTGCCCAAGCATCTCTTCATGAATCGCCGCAGTTCGAGTAAGAATCGCGATTCGTGCGGTTGGATTTGTGGAAATGTCTGCTTTTCGTCGATAGATCTCGAGCAAATCCGCATATTTTTCATCACGAGTGAAAATCTGCTCGAGCGAATAGAGGGCACTGAGATCGTCTGGCTCGAGCCGCAAAGCCTCCCGGTAAAACTCAACGGCTTTGTCCGAATCCTCCAATTGCTCTTCATAAGCAGTCGCCACCTTGATCGATAACTCGTGCGCGAGCGAGGGGTCGATGTCGCTGCTCTTAATTGCTCCTTCAAACAAGTTTACAAGTCGCTCAAAACCGCCATCGACAAGGGCCCCGAGCTCCTCAAGATGGTTTTTGGCCCCTTCGACTCCTGGATCGACCTGGAAACAGCGAGCATACGCATCAAATGCACGGTCGGGATTCCCAATGCGCTGCGCGTATAGCTCACCGATCCTCATTAGCAATCCGACTCGACGCAAGTTGTCTTGCTCTTCGGCAAGCTGGATTTCATAGACCTCGACGAGCTGCGGCCACAACGCCAACTCTTCGTAAATTGGCTCGAGTGTATTTGCCGTCTCGAAGGCATATTTCTTGTCACGAAGACGCTTCTCAAGAGCATCCCGCGCATAAGTGTTATTGGAATCGAGATCCAATACAGACTGGTAGGCTTCTATCGCCCCACCCACATCCTCCAAATGCTGCTCACGAGTTTGCCCAAGACGATTCATCAACGAGACGTAGTCATAACCGTCTTCCTCGACGTCAACCAAACAAATTTGCCGCTCTAGGGTATCGGCAAGATCGCGCCAACGCTCCCCTTTTGTATAAAGACGATCCAAGGCACGGAGTACCCCCACATCCTCACCGCTATCATCGAGTATCCCGCAATACGTCGATATCGCTTTGGCATCATCCTCTACTTCTTCCTCATAGAGCTGCCCAATCTTGAAACGGATTTCGGTACGCTGATCTGGATCTGTGGTTAGGTCGAGTTTCCGCTTATAGATATCCAGTAACTCTTCGTATCTCTCGAGGCTGACATACAGACGCTCAAGTGCGGCGAGCGCATCGGGATCCGAATCGTCCAGCTCAAGGATCGAACGATTGGTTTCTAGGGCTTGATCAATCTCACCGAGTTCGCGCTCTTGTACTCGAGCGATGACTGACATAATCGCCAACGTTTGGCTCGGATCATCGGACGTCCCACCGGCTGAGGGCTCTGCACACGCGACTTTGTACGCCTCTACTAATTCCGCCCAACTCTCAGTCTCCTGCGCCAACCGTTCTAACTCGACACGGATCTCTGAGGTGCCCTGCTCCGCGTGTGCCTGCAGCCACCATCCAAACGCCGCATGCTTGTCGCGCAACTTTTCTTCGCTATATTCGGCGATACGCCGAATTCGCTCTTGACGCAATTGGGGATCTTTTGTTTGTTCTAACTGCGTAGTCAGAGCTTTAACGAGCTTTCGAGGGTCCCGGCCTTTTTCGTATAGGGGGATCAGAGCCTCTGCAGCTTCAAGATTGTTTTCGTCGATAGATAAGACCCGCTCAAACGCTCGCATCGCGCGGTCGGGCTTCTGAACTTCATCCCGGTACATCACGGCAATCTTAAGAGCGAGTCCCAATTTGTGCTCCGCCGCAGCACCATCTACTTGACGCTCCAGCACCCGGACAAATTCGTCGATCTTTTCCTGTTTGCGGTAGAACTCCTCTAACTCGTCCCAGGCTCCCGCAGCAATGTACAGCTTCCTCAAAGCGTCTTGCGCGCGACGATGAGTTGGATCGACAGCAAGAAGTCGTTGCCAGGCCTCTACCGCTTTCTCTTTGTTGTCGAGTTTATCAGAATAAAGCAGGCCCAGCTTCTGCAGTGCATCAATCTGAGACTTAGTATCAGCCGCAATATTTGCTTTCTTATTGCAAACCTCAGCAAGCTTGTCCCAAGATTTGGCCCGCTCGTAGAGTTTGAATAGCTCGCCAATCGCCTGTTCATGCCCCGGATCGCTACTCAACACCTTCTCCCACCAAGTAATGCATACAGCGGGTTTCTTTACCTTTGTGGCGGCGAGCTGAGCGACCTCAAGTGTCTTCTCGATCCGCTCATCTCCCTCGAGTCCATCGATCTCGCGCTCACGCAATTGAATTAGTTTCTCCCAATCACGGCGGCGCTCATATACTGCGAGGAGGTGGGTCACGGCTTTCTTGTTATCTGGAGCGAGAGAAAGTACACGCTCGTAGGCACGAATTGCTTCCGCTTGATTTGAAAATCGCTCCACGTACAGCTCCGCGATGCGAAGATACAGCTGCACTTGAGCCGTCTCATCATCAAGGTGCTCTGCCTTTTTCGTGAGCGTCTTGACGAGATCTGGCCAGCGATTCTTTGCCTCATAGGCTGTAGCCAGCTCATCGTATACGTCGACTTGTTCGGGACTTAGTTTTACGATTTGCTGTAAGGTCGCAATCACCTGTGTCTCGTTGCGTCCTTTGCGATAGACCTCTACCAGTTCGCGCAACACGTGTACTTGTCCCGACTCGGAGATCGTCGCTTTGTTCAACTCGTCCTTAAGCGCTTCTGCCAGTGCGTTCCAACGTTCTGCCTCGCGCAATACTCGCACCAGCTCTCGGCGCGGTGCTCGCTCGGTCGGCTCCGAAGCAATGACTTTACGCCATGCCTCGATTGCTTTGTCCACCCCTTTCCCTTCCTTGCTCTTGGCCTCATCCATCGCCGCTTGAAGTTCTGGACTGGGCGGTTCTAGGGTTTCGCCATCCTCAAAAAGAATCGGATGATTACCTGTATTCGTATCTGTGTCGGGGGCATCTTGTCCTTCAAGCACGTCAGCCTCTCTTTTCGCTACGTTTGCATCGAACTCTACAAGGAGCGGAACCTTGGGTTCCAGTCCCCTCACAATTTCGAAATAGGCGCTCGCACGCTCTCGATCATCAAGTTGTTTCCAAGCAACAACAGCACACTCCATGGCGACATGGAGTCGCTGGTACTCTGGAATTTTGCCGATGCATTGGTCGGCAATCCGCAATACATCGTCCCATTTTTGGTTTGCCCCATAGACTGAAGCGATTGTAGAAAACGCCGCGATCAGCGAAGGAATCTCTACAACACCGTTATCCCCACCCGCCTCGATCGCCTTGGCAAAGTAACGTGCAGCACGTTCTTGATCCTGAAAATGTTGAATCCAATCAAGACCAAACCGTCTATACAATTTCGCTTGTGTATTCTCATCTGGGGCCGCGTAGGCGCGCCGTTCGTAGTGCGAATCTAGCTCCTCAACCCGCTTCGATTTGATAAGAAGGCTCTCGAATAACGCATTTGCACTTTCATTTTGTGCATCGTATTCGAGAACATTTCGCAGCAATGCTTCGTAGCGCTCATCTTGCGGTGCCTCCATGTGAAGAATGCGAGCCGCTCGCAGTAACATGCGAGCAGCGGTCGTAGAATCTGCCCCCTTGGACTCCTCGCATAAACGTTCTACCGTATCCTCCCAAAACTCGTCATCATATCCGGCCGCCGCGATCGCATCCTTAATGCGCGAAGGCGCAGAGGACGAAGAAAGCGCCTGCTTGAGCAAGGGAAGAGCAGCCTCTCTATCGCAAGTATCGAGCATCGCCTCACCGATGATTCCGGCGAGGTGGCCCGCATCCTGACCATTTCTTACCTCCAACTCGCGGGTACCGAGCTCAACCACCTTTTGCAAACGACCAAGTTCACGGCACAGTTCGCGAGCGCGAGACAAAGCCACAATATTACTCTGATCTAGTTCCCAAGCGCGAAGATAAATATCTACAGCACGACCGCGATTTGCAATCACCTCTTCGGAGAGCTGAGCAATCTCGACCAATCGCGCTGCTCGCACAGCGACATCCGAAAGCTGGTTTGCGTCCTGCTCCAGCTCATCAATTGCCTTCGACCATTCGCGGAACTGGCCAAGCCGTTCCTTTAGATCGCGAGTATCCAACCTTCCTCCCGCATGCAAAAATGGAGCACCGAGATAGCTCCCCCGAAACTAAAGTTATAGCATGAAAACCTTGTCTGATCAGCCGCTTAGGCCGAGCTTTCCCATACCGCTGACAGGCGGGCCCGGAACAATAGCCCGGTTTTTCACGGAATTTTGTGGGATATTGTCGGAATGAAGCGCCCCTGCTCCCAACAACTTACGTAAGACATCAACCGCCAAGCACTTACATAAGCCCTTCCAGACACACTTTGCGTTCCCCTCAGGATATCGTTGGCCCGGAGCCGATCTTTCGGCGAGTTGAAGGAGGGGGCCCACCTACATCAGTTCGAATAGTGCTTTGTTGGCTTCTTGTCGGTTAAAGGCATTCTTCCCCCCACCCTGCTTTACGTAGGCTTGTAGGTCTGCCTTTGCTTTGACTTTGTCGCCTTTGGCCTTGTAACTCAGACCGCGTTGCAACAACGCATCATAGTTGTCAGCGCGCTCCGTAATGGCCTGGCTATACGCTTGAATTGCCTCGGTCCATGCCCCTTTTGTTTGGTAAACTTGCCCCAAGTAGTAAAACACATTGGTGCGATCCGCATCGCCCTTCACATGTTTGGCCCCTTGGCGAAGCACAGCAACAGCTTCATCAAACTTGTCCCAGCGCAAGTAGAGTTCCCCGAGACGGACAAACGGTCCACCGAATACCGGATTGAGTTCGCACGCAGTGGTCCAAGCCGAAGCAGCTTTCTGTGGATTTCCTAGATCCCGATAAATTCGCCCCGCGTACCAGTGTGCGCGAAACAGCTTACCGTTTAACTCTATTGCCTTCTCGATATGGGTGAGCGCCTGCTTACGCTTCTCTCCCTCATAAAGGGTAATCCCAAGGGCCATGTGGTACATGGCCTCGGACTGCGAGTGTCGCACAGCCTCTGCAAAGGCTTTCGCCGCTTCCTCCCATTTGCGCTGCCGATGGTAAATTTGCCCCATTGCATACCAGGCCTCATGGTTTTGCGCGTAAGCTCCCGTCGCAGTTTTCAAATGTCCGAGCGCTTCCTCATAGTTTTTGTTCTCCGTGGCCGCGATCCCTTCGTTCATCGCTCGAATAGAAGCGTTGATCTCCTGGTTACAGCCGATCGTCGTAAATGCTAGCAGCAGCGCAAAAATCGCTATATTCTTCACAGGTTGACGACTCTGCATAGATCCCCCCATCGCTCCCTACCGTCCACCAGACGTGCGAAAATTAAACGGATAGCGGACTTGTACTAATCCACCACCAGTTGGTTTCGGAAACTGAATACTACGAATCACGCCAGCCACACAACTCGACACTTTCGGATCGACACCGCGCCCAGATGCGCTAAGGACAGATCCTGTCGGGCTAATTTGAAAGCTCGTAACAACCGTTCCCTTGATGTTGGGCTTCACGAGAAGCTCCTTCTCATAACAATGACGAATTCGTGACAATTTACGGCGAATGTAGCGCCGAATGATAGATTTATCGAGGTCCCCGGTGGACGTCGGATTTCCAATATTCACGGATGGAACTTTTGGCCGTGGCCGCACCGATCCCGCCACCACCACCGGTGATCATCGCCACCCGGCCGGCCAGCGATTTCGGCGCCGGCATCCGTTGCAGCTTGGCCTCTTCAAGCAGCCAGTACTCGATATCGAAGGCTTCCTGCTCCGGCAAACCGCAATACTTGCTGACCGCCGCTCGCCCCGCGCATGACGTTGATGGCGTTCACATAGAACTCGCCCGAGATCCGGGCGGTCGACTTGTCCTTGGCAAAGGTGATCATTCCGACACCTGGCACCAGATAGACCACCGCATTCGGGTCCCGCAGCGCGGGAGAGGTGTCGTGCTTGCAGCGGTCGTAATAGGCGGCGTAGTCATCGCGATACCGGGCGACCTGTGCAGGCAGATCCTCCATGACCTTGTCGATATTCCCTTTCGCAGGGTCAAAGCCCACAACAAGCGGGCGGATTTTCGTCCGCAGGAAGTGGTCGGGACAGGATGTGCCCAGCGCCGCCAAGGGGGCCAGGTTGTCGGCATTGACGAATTCCAGCACCTCGTCACTGTCGTTGAAGTGGCCGACCATGGGCTGATTGCCGCTGACGAACCCCCGGATTGCCGGCATCAGGCGCCTGGCAACCGCGCGGCGTTCGTCTGGCGCAAGGCTTTCGTGCCGCGGGCCGCCAAAGGCCGGAACATCCGCGGTTCGCCTGGCCAGCCATTCGGTGGCAACGTTGATCACGTCGATGGTGCAGTCATAGCAGTCCTTCGCCGTATCGCCCCAGGTGAAAAGGCCGTGGCTGCCCAGCACGACGCCGTCGGCATCGGGGTTCTCCAGGCAGAATTTCTCAAGCCAGAGCCCAAGCTCGTATCCCGGTCGCTTCCAGGGCAGCCAGCCGATCCGGCCGCCGAATATGTCGCGTGTCAGTTCCTGGGAGTCCTGCGAGGCGGCAATCGCGATGATCGCATCCGCATGGACATGATCGACATGCCTGCGCGGCACATAGGCGTGCAGCGGCGTGTCGATAGATGCGGCGCGGGCGTTCAGGTTGAACGTGCAGTGGGGCAGATAGCCGACCATCTCGTCCTCGTGCTCGACGCCCCGGTAAAGCCCTTTCAGAGCGTTCAGCTTGTCCATGTAAAGCGTCGCGAACCCGTCCAGCTTCATCGACCCGATGTCACCCCCCGAGCCCTTGACCCACAGCACCTCGACCTGATCTCCGGTCAGGGGGTCACGCTCCTCGACCTTGGCCGAGGTGTTGCCGCCGCCGTAATTCGTGACCCGCTTGTCAGCGCCAAGCAGGTTGGAGCGATAGAGCAGCAGTTCCGATTCGGATTTTCCTGCCGCCACCTTGTCGTCCCACCGGTTTTCAAGCGGCTGATTTGCGACCGTTTTCAACATCTTTCCCTCTCTGCCCGGTGGGCTCGATGATCGCGAAAAGTTCCCGCGAAGGGTTAGGCCGCTGATGGCATATGTCAATCACAAACAATCATTCTCAATCATGTTGCGCCGCAGTATGATTGGGTTTGCGCGATTGTGATTGACACTGAGCGCGAATCTCCGCACGCTCGCAGCAAGGGAGGCGGCATTGCACGAAAAAGAGCGCCACAGGATCATCCTATCGGCGGTTCAGGACCGCCCGGTCGCCACCGTGGTGGACCTTTGCAGCCTGACAGGCGTCAGCGAAGCCACGATCCGCCGCGATATCTCGACATTGCACATGCAGCAGAAACTGCCGCCGTGTGCGTGGCGGGGCGGAGGCGATGATGCCGCCCCAGTTCGTGGGTCTTGCGGGCCGGCCGTTTGCCGTTAACGAAACATTTCGCATTGCCGAGAAACGCGCGATCGCCCGCAGGGCGGTGGAAATGTGCGACGACGGCGACAGCATCATCATCAATGGTGGAACCACCACTTTCCAGATGGTGCACCCGCTGGCCAGCCGAAGGTTGCAGGTTTTCACCAACTCCTTTCCGATTGCCGAGCATCTTCTGAAGCATTCCAAGAACACGATCATGCTGTCGGGCGGGGTGATCTACCGCGAGCAGAATATCGTGCTCAGCCCGTTCGACAACGACGTGACCCGCAACTTCTATGCGAAGCGGATGTTCATGGGGGCGCAGGGTATCGGGCCACTGGGCCTGATGGAGGCCGATCCCCTGCTGATCCAGGCCGAGGCAGAGAAGTTGATCGGACAGGCCGACGACCTGGTCGTGCTTGTGGACAGCTCCAAGTTCAGCCAGCGATCCAGCCTGTTGCTATGCCCGTTGGACCGCATTTCGACCGTCATCACCGATGAAGGTATTCCAGACAAGACGGCGGCCATCCTGGAGGCCGCCGAAGTCGATCTGATCGTCGCCGGACCAGGTGGCGCTCACGAGGAAGAGGCGGCCTCTTGACCCGCCTCGCACAACGAACCGAACGCGATTTTCAGGGAGGAACCAAAATGAAACGTCGCACATTCACGTCACTGGCCGCAGGGCTCGGCCTGGCCGCAAGCCTGTTGAGCACCTCGGCGATGGCGCAGGACAACATGCGCATCGCACTGGTCGTCAAGGCGCTGGGCATCGGCTTCTTCGAGGCGGCCGCCCGAGGGCGCGGAAGAGGCTGCGGCCGAACTGGGCAATGTCGAGGTCATCTATTACCGGCCCGACCGACACCACCGCCGAGGGCCAGATCGAGGTCATCAACTCGCTGATCGCGCAGGGCGTGGACGCCATTGCCATCTCGGCCAACGACCCGGACGCCCTGGTCCCGGCGCTGAAGAAAGCCATGGACCGCGGCATCACCGTCATCTCGTGGGATTCGGGCGTGGGCGGAAGAGGGCCGGCAGATGCACCTGAACCCGTCGTCCAATGCGCTGATCGGCAACATGATTATCAAGCTCGCCGCCGATCACCTGCCCGACGGCGGCGAGGTCGCGGTCCTGTCCGCCTCGGCCACGGCGACGAACCAGAACACCTGGATCGAAGAGATGAACAAGGTCATGGGCAACTATCCCGGGCATCGAGGTCGTGGCCACGGTCTATGGCGATGATCTGGCGGACAAGTCCTATCGCGAAGCTCAGGGCCTGATGCAGTCCTACCCGGATCTTGACGCGATCATCGCGCCGACCTCGGTCGGGATTGTTGCCGCCGCCCAGGCGGTGGCCGATGCCGGCAAGGCTGGCGAGATCAACGTGACCGGCCTTGGCCTGCCCTCTGAAATGGCGGGGGCCATCGAAAGCGGGGCATCGAAATCCTTCGCCATCTGGAACCCGATCGACCTGGGCTATTCCGCCACCATGCTGGCGCATGCCATCGCCAACGGCGCCGAGGCGGGACCAGGGGCCGAAATCCCGATGGGTCGCATGGGGTCGGTGACGCTGGACGACACCAACGCCGCGGCGATGGCCGATCCGTTTGTCTATGACGCATCGAATATCGACCAGTTCAAGTCGATCTTCTGATCCGCAACGAACGGTTCCGGCGCGGGCACCGATCCGCGCCGGAACACCCCTTCCCGCCTAGGCCTGATCCCCAGAACCACATGGAGCCGAGACCGGACGTGTCCTCCCATTCCGACGCCGCGCCCCTGCTCAGCCTGTCGGGGGTTACCAAGACATTCCCCGGCGTTCGGGCGCTGTCGGAGGTGTCGCTGGCCCTGTATCCGGGCCAGGTCACGGCGCTGGTCGGGGAAAACGGCGCGGGGAAATCGACAGTGGTGAAAATCCTGACCGGGATTTACCAACCTGACGCCGGCGAAATTCACGTTGGTGGCAAACCGGTCCGCTTTCCCACCCCACAGGCGGCGGAAAGCGCCGGAGTGACCGCCATCCATCAGGAAACCGTGCTCTTCGACGAGCTTTCGGTGGCCGAAAACATATTTCTCGGCCACGCGCCGCGCGGTCGCTTCGGACTGATCGACGCGGGCGCGATGGCGGCCAGGGCGGCGGACATCCTTGGCGGGATCGGGGCCAATATCGACCCCGGCGCCAGGTTGAAGGACCTTGGCACCGCGAACAAGCACCTTGTCGCGATCGCGCGGGCGCTTTCGATCGATGCCCGCGTGGTGATCATGGATGAACCGACCGCCCGCGCTCAGCCAGAAGGAGATCGAGGAGCTGTATGACCTTGTCGAGGGGCTGAAGGCGCAAGGCAAGGCGATCCTGTTCATCAGCCACAAGTTCGACCGAGATCTTCCGCATCGCCGATTTCTATACCGTCTACCGCGACGGGCAGATGGTGGGCGCGGGGCGCGATTTCGGACGTGACCGAACCGGAGCTTGTCAAGCTGATGGTCGGGCGCGATGTCAGCCAGATCTTCCCCGAACGCGACCCGCAACATCGGCGACGAGATCCTTGTGGTCGACGGCTACGAGCACCCGACCGAGTTCGCCGGGATCGGCTTCTCACTGCGCCGGGGCGAGATCCCTGGGTTTCTACGGCCTTGTCGGCGCGGGCCGGTCGGAGTTCATGCAGGCGCTTTTCGGCATCACCCGGCCCCAGGGCGGGACCGTACGGATCGAGGGGGCCGAGGTCGCCATCCGCTCGCCTGCGGACGCCGTGGACAGCGGTATCGTCTACGTGCCGGAGGATCGCGGCAAACAAGGAGCCATCGGGGCGCTGCCGATTTTTCAGAACGTGACGCTGCCATCCCTGGCCCGGACGTCGCGCAACGGTTTCCTGAAACTGGCCGAGGAATTCAGGCTTGCCCGCGAGGTATACCGAGCGGCTCGATCTGCGCGCCGCGTCGCTGGACACCGATGTGGGCAACCTTTCCGGCGGCAACCAGCAGAAGGTGGTGATCGCCAAGTGGCTGGCGACCCAACCGAAGGTCATCATCCTTGACGAGCCGACCAAGGGCATCGACATCGGCTCGAAAGCGGCCGTGCACGACTTCATGGCCGAACTGGCCGCGCAGGGACTGGCGGTGATCATGGTCAGCTCGGAAATCCCCGAGATCATGGGTATGTCGGACCGCGTGATCGTCATGCGCGAAGGGCGGATCGCGGCCGAGCTTGCCGGTGACGCGCTGACGCCCGAGACACTTGTTCGCCATGCCGCCGGGATTCGGGAGGATGCGGCATGAAGCGTGTCCTCGCATCGCGCGAGCTTCTTCTGCTTGCGGCCATCGGCCTGCTTCTTCTTTTGATCGCCACGCGGTTCCCGGGCTTCGTCGCGCCATCGAACCTGGCGGATGTGTTCAACGACACGTCGCCCCTGATCCTGCTGGCCATCGGTCAGATGATCGTGATCCTGACGAAGTGCATTGATCTGTCGGTCGCCGCAAACCTGGCTTTGACAGGCATGGTCGTTGTCCATGATCAACCTCGCCGCACCCGACCTGCCGATCATCATCGGTCCTGGCGGTCGCCATCGGCCTGGGCGCCGCATTGGGCATGTTCAACGGCATCCTTGTATGGAAACTGGATATCCCGCCTATCGTGGTGACGCTGGGAACCATGACCATTTTCCGAGGCATCATCTTTCTGCTGACCGACGGCAAATGGATCAACAGCCACGAGATGAGCGACGGGTTCAAGGCGTTTCCCCGCGCGGTCGTCCTGGGCCTGCCGGTCCTGAGCTGGATCGCCATCGCCACGGTCATCGCCTTCAGCATCGTCATGACCCCGCACAACGCTGGGCCGCGCCTTCTATGCGGCAGGCGGCAACCCCCATGCGGCCACCTATGCCGGGATTAATGTGGGCCGCACGCAATTCTGGGCCTTCACCATCTCGGGCGCCCTTGGCCGGGCTGACCGGATATCTGTGGGTGTCACGCTTTTGCCGTGGCTTACGTGGACATCGCCGGCGGGTTCGAGCTGACGGTCGTCGCCTCCTGCGTGATCGGCGGCGTGTCGATCATGGGTGGGATCGGGGTCGGTGGCGGGGTGCGCTGCTGGGGGCGCTGTTCCTGGGCATCATCGCGAATGCGCTGCCAGTGGTGAATGTCTCGCCCTTCTGGCAAATGGCGATCTCGGGCAGCGCGATCATCATCGCCGTGGTGCTGAACGCCCAGGCGAACCGGACGAAAGGGCGGATCATCCTCAAGCGCGCGGAGCATGCCACATGACCACCACCGCCCGTGGCGTCCCCGACCGCCTGAAGTCGCCCCTTGAACGCCGGCTGAAAAGCTGGGAGAGCCTGCTGCTGCTGGTCGCCATCGGCATCTTTGTCGCCAACAGCCTGGCATCCCCCCTACTTCCTGAATGCCTGGAACCTGTCGGACGCAACCTTCAACTTCACCGAAAAGGCGATGATCGCCTTTGCCATGGCGCTGCTGATCATCTCGGGCGAGATCGACCTGTCCGTCGCGGCCATCATCGCGCTGGCTTCAACCGCCATGGGCGCGGCCCTGCAAATGGGTGTCGGGACGCCGGGTCTGGTTCTGATCGGGCTGTCCACCGGGCTGCTATGTGGCGCGTTCAACGGCCTTCTGGTCACCGGGATCGGCCTGCCGTCCATTGTCGTCACCATCGGGACCATGAGCCTGTTTCGTGGGATCAGCTTCATCATCCTCGGCGACCAGGCCTTCCGGGGGTATCCCGCCGATTTCGCCTATTTCGGGCAAGGTTATGTCTGGTGGGTGATCTCGTTCGAGTTCGTGCTTTTCGCAATCATCGCGGTCGTCTACGCCGTGATCCTGCACAAGACGAATTTCGGTCGCGCGGTCTATGCCATCGGCAACAATGCGACAGGGGCGCTGTTTTCGGGCATCCGCGTCGGACGTGTGAAATTCATCCTGTTCCTGCTGACCGGCCTGATGTCCGGTGTCGCGGCGATCTGCCTGACCTCGCGCCTTGGCTCGACAAGACCCTCCATTGCCTTCGGGTGGGAACTGGAGGTCGTCACCATGGTCGTGCTTGGCGGCGTCAACATCCTGGGCGGGTCGGGGTCGATCCCGGGCGTGGTGATCGCGGCTTTCGTCATGGGACTTGTGACCTTTGGCCTTGGCCTTCTGAACGTGCCCGGTATCGTGATGTCGATCGTGATCGGCGCGTTGCTGATCTCTGTCATCGCGCTGCCACGGCTCTGGACGATGTGGAGGGGGGAGTGATGGAAAAATACGCTTTCAAGATGCATCTGAACCCCGGCGCCAGGGACGAATACAAGCGACGCCACGACGAGATCTGGCCAGACCTGGTGGATCTGCTGAAGAGTGCGGGCGTGTCGGACTACTCGATCCACCTGGACGAGGACACCAACACGCTGTTCGGCGTCCTGTGGCGCACCGGCGATCATGGCATGGACGCCCTGCCGGACCATCCTGTCATGCGGCGCTGGTGGGCGCATATGGCCGACATCATGGAAACCAAGCCCGACAACGAACCCGTGGCGGTGCCCCTGACGCCCGTCTTTCACATGCCATGACCCCTCGGCACGTCGCCGTCATCGATATCGGCAAATCCAACGTCAAGCTGGCGCTTGAGGACACGCGTGCCCTGTCGGAAATGACGGTTGTCACCCGGCCCAACAGCGTTCTGCCAGGGCCGCCCTATCCGCATTTCGACGTCGACGGACATTGGGACTTCCTGCTGGACGCGCTTGGGAAATGTCATGCCGCGCACCGCATCGACGCCATTTCCATAACCACCCACGGCGCATGCGGCGCGCTTGTCGCCGAGGACGGCCACCTGGCCGCGCCGATCCTGGACTACGAGTATTCCGGCCCGGATGACACCTCCGATGCCTATGAGGCGCTGCGGCCGGATTTTGCCGAGACCGGCTCGCCCCGCCTGCCCATGGGCCTGAACCTTGGTGCGCAGATCTTCTGGCAGTTTCAGCAAGACCCCAGCTTGCGGCAGAGAACGCGCGCCTTCGTCACCTATCCGCAGTACTGGGGCTATCGGTTGACCGGAAATCTTGCATGCGATCCGTCATCGCTTGGATGTCACACCGATCTGTGGAACCCCTATGCAGGGCAGGTCTCGTCCCTTGCCGACCGCCTTGGCATCACACAGAAGATCGCGCGCCCGCGCAAATCGTCGGAGGTGCTTGGCCCGCTCTTGCCCGAGATTGCGGCGCGCACGGGCCTGCGTGTCGGGACGCCCGTCCTGTGCGGTATCCACGATTCCAACGCGTCCCTGCTGCCGCATGTCATGGGCCGGCAACCGCCATTTTCGGTCATATCGACCGGCACCTGGGTGATTGCCATGACCATGGGCGGGGCAGAGGTCACGCTGGATCCGACGCGTGATACGCTGGTGAACGTAAACGCCCTTGGCGCGCCGGTCGCGTCGGCGCGTTTCATGGGTGGGCGCGAGTTCGAGCTGGCGTCGGGGGGCCACGGAGAATCCGCGAGCGGGGCCGCGATGGCCGACATGGCCGCAAATGGCCCCATGCTGATGCCGGCGATCGTTTCAGACAGCGGACCGTTCCAGGGCTGCACCGCGCACTGGATCGGGCCGGAGCCTGCGCCAGGCACTGCCGAGCGGGCGGCGGCCCTGGGCTTCTATCTTGGCATGATGACGGCGGAGTGTCTGTCGCTGACCGGGCATCGGGGCGACATCATCGTGGAGGGGCCGTTCTCGTCCAACACCGCCTATCTTGCCATGCTGGCCGCAGCGACAAGCAGCCCTGTCCTGCTGGCCGGGGGGACGACAGGCACCAGCCAGGGCGCAGCGATGCTGGCGCTTCAACCGGGCAGCGTCCAGTCGCAGCCTGCGGACAAGGCCGTCGCCGCCATCGCGTCCAGCGCGCTTGCCGACCACGCAGGGCGGTGGCGCGATCTGGCGCACGCCGCCAGGGCGACATGAGCTGCGCTGTCAGGTGTCCTCGCCGTCCCGGGTCTCGCCAATATTGTCGGCCTTGAACGCGCCGCGCCTGCCCATTGGTTTGGGCGCCCCGGTTGTGGTGTCCCTGGCGGTCTGGGCCTCGATCTCGGCATCGAATTCGGCACCGATCAGGATCACATAGGCCGATATCCACAGCCAAAGGATCAGCACGACGACACCGGCGATGGTACCGAAGCTTTCGTTGTATGAGCCGAAACGCCCGACATAGACGGTGAACGCCGCCGAGGCCACGATCCACAAAAGGCACGCCGTGGCCGCGCCCGGCGTGATCCAGCGCCATTTCGCGTTGGTCCGTGACGGGCCATAGCGGAAGATGGCGGCAAGCCCCAGCATCGTCAGCGCCACCAACACGACCCAGCGCAGCGCGCCGATCAGGAATTCGCTGCTCGCCCCAAGCGCCAGGAAGCTGAGCACCGCAGGCAGGATGACGATGGCGGCCACGCCGGTCAGGAAGCCAAGGATCAGCAGGATCGTCAGGCCCAGGATTTGCAGGTTGAGGATCAGGAAGCCGCGCCTCTCGCGTTCCTGATAGACGATGTTGAGCGCGCCGACGAGGCTTGCGACCCCGCGTGAGGCCGACCACAACGCAAGGCAAAGGCTGATGACCAGGGTCAGCCCCAGTCCGCCATCGCTGGCCCCTGCCACGGCCGTCGCCTGCTCTTCTATGATACTCAGGACATCCGGCGGTACGACCCCGGCAAATCGGATCATCTGCTCGATGATCTGCGGCGGATCGAAGGCCAGGCCGCCGATCGCCAGTATTGCGGCGATGGCAGGAAACAGCGCCAGCAGGCCGTAGAACGCGATCCCCGCGGCAAGCAGGCCGATATTGTCCTCGCTCATTCGCAGCCTGATCCGCCAAAGGATATCCAGCCAGCCGGCCCAGGGGATTTGGGTGGGTGATGTCGCCTCGCGCCCGCGCGCCATGGGTCAGCCTGCATCTATACCGGTCGAAAAGACAGTGGTGGCCAGCATGGCACGTTCGCCGGCGCGCCGGAAGGCACGACCTTGGGATTGGGGCGGTGGCACCATGCACCATGCCTTGTCATCCTGGGCGGCGGCGATATGATCCGTCGCGACGCCAGGGAGCGGCGCATTCATTCCGACCTCCGGGACGCTGAACCAGGGCCTGCCCCAGACCGGCGGATCATGCGCCTGCGT
>CBDCWZ010000016.1:0-52896 GCA_965223575.1 Kofleriaceae bacterium | reverse complement strand
GCCGCTGGTGGGCCGGAGATTCCGGAAGCACTGGTCTCCCAACTCGCGCCCGCGGGACGACTCGTTATTCCAGTTGGCGCCGAGGAAGCATCTCAAACGTTAACCCGCGTGATGCGCGTAGGAGATTCTCGGGTGCGTCGCGAACAAATCTGCCCAGTTCGGTTTGTCCCGCTGATCGGTGAGCAAGGATGGCCAGAACAAGAACGGGAACTCGGACGCTCTGTACAACGAGGCCCAGACCGGGCACTGAGCCAACTGGTGTCCGAAACTGCGGATCCCATTTTTGACCTGGAGTCGTCGTCAATCGACGCTCTTCTTGAGCGCGTTGGAGACGCGCGTGTTGTTCTGCTCGGCGAGTCAACCCACGGAACGAGCGAGTTCTATAGAATGCGCGCGCGCATTACAGAAGAGTTGATAGTGCGCCGCGGGTTCGATTTTGTCGCGATAGAGGGAGATTGGCCAGACGCGGCCCGCGCCAACGACTATGTGCTCGACCGACCCAAAAGCTCCCATGTCGACTTTGTCCCGTTTACGCGGTTTCCGACGTGGATGTGGCGCAATCGCGAGGTGCACGACTTTATTGAACGGTTGCGGGAGCACAACTTGGCGCAATCTGAACGTATAAATCGGGTGGGGTTCCACGGTCTAGATTTGTATAGTATGTTTACGTCCATTGCGGTTGTTTTGGACTACTTGGATGATGTCGATCCAGATGCAGCGAGGGTGGCCCGCGCGCGTTATGCCACGCTCACTCCGTGGCAAAAGGACCCGGCGGCTTATGGTCAAGCCGTGCTTATTGGTCGATATCAGAGTTCACAGGACGCAGTTGTTGCCACTCTCAAGGATTTGTTACAGCGACGTCTAGAGTATGCTCGCCGGGATGGCGACCGGTTCTTCGACGCGGCGCAAAACGCCCGGGTCGTCACCAATGCCGAGCAATATTATCGGGCTATGTACTACGGCTCGGCTGTGTCGTGGAACCTGCGCGATACACACATGTTTGAGACCTTACAGTCTTTGCTTGAATTTTATGGTCCACATTCGAAGGGTGTTGTCTGGGAACACAACTCACACGTGGGCAACGCCTCCGCAACGGAGATGAGCATGCAGGGGCAACTCAATGTGGGCCAATTGTGTCGCGGAGAGTTTGGTAACCGCGCTTATATCGTCGGATTTTCCACCGATCATGGCACGGTAGCCGCCGCATCGAATTGGGGCGAAGCGATGCAGCGGATGCGGGTACGGGGCGCCCATCCCGATAGTTACGAGCGGATCTTTCACGATTCTGAAGTTCCTGCGTTCGTGCTACACTTGCGCGACCCACGACGACAAGTGGTGCGCGATGAGCTGATTTATCCTCGTCTCGAGCGCGCGATCGGCGTGGTATATCGACCAGAGACCGAGCTCCAGAGTCACTACTTTGACGCCAGTCTAGCCCATCAGTTTGACGAGTTGATCTGGTTTGACGAAACCCGGGCAGTCGAGCCGCTGAGTAGGCATCAGCAGCCAAGCCGCGACCTCCCCGATACGTATCCCTTTGGTTTGTGATCGTGGTAAATATTCCCCCAGACGCGGATTTTTTCGCAATAGAATTCGTGCTCGCGCATTTCGCTAGCACGCTAAATCGTGCCGATGGGGTCGCATCCTTTTGGCGCGAAACGTGCAAATTCAACCAGTACCGATGACGCCTCGCTATTACGTCGCCCTCGTGGAAGAACAGTCACAGGCCCTTGCCAAGAGGTTACGTCCTCGTCGCAAAGCGACAATGCCACCCACTTCATCCGGGACAGATCCGATGCTCGCCTTGCTTGAGGGGTTGGCTGCGGCCGCGCGAAGGAGCGAGGGTGAGAATAGCTGGGCGCAGCCTCATGCGGAGAATCCGATCGGGTTTGTTCTTGACTCGATGTCAGACGGCATTGTCGTTCGCACGCTTGGCGGCGACATCGTGTTCCGCAACCGCGCTGCAGCGTCCATGGAACTACCCAACCATTATGGCGGCGAATACGAAGAAAGTGGCGAATACGAAGAGATTGAAGCAGGGAACTACCGTTGGGTGTGCCGGCGGGTCCGTTATCGCAGCGGCGGCGAAACATTGACTGTAGAGGTGATTTCTCAAAAGTGAAAGGGCTGTGATGAAACTCGATAAGTTGACCGTAAAATCCCGTGATGCGTTGGCAGCCGCCGAAGCCGTTGCACGCCGGCGTGACCACCAAGAGGTTAGCGGCATTCATGTGCTCGAGGCACTCATTGAACAGGAGGGGGGGCTGGTTCCCACCCTACTTGAGCGCGCCGGCGTTGCGATCGCAGAACTTCGTCAGCATATGGCTTCGGAACTCGATAGACTTCCCAAGGTGTCCGGTGCGGATACCTATCTCGGGCGTGAAATCAAGGACCTGCTCGACTCTGCGTTTGATTATGCGAAGTCGATGAAGGACGATTACGTGTCTACCGAGCATCTGCTGCTGGCGCTTGCGGAGTCCAAAAAATCGAGCGCGGCTCAGGTGTTGTCGCGAGCGGGCTTGACCATCGAATCACTGCGCAGCGCGATGCAGGAAGTGCGCGGCAATCAGCGTGTCAGCGACCCGGATCCTGAGGGAAAGTACCAAAGTCTGGAGCGCTATACAACAGACCTTACCGATCTCGCCGCGAGTGGAAAGCTCGATCCGGTGATCGGGCGAGACGAGGAGATCCGTCGCGCCATGCAGGTGTTGTCGCGTCGAACGAAGAACAACCCGGTACTCATTGGCGAACCGGGCGTCGGCAAGACTGCAATCGTCGAGGGAATTGCCGCCCGCATAGCCGATGGCGACGTGCCCGATAGTCTGCAGAAGAAACGCGTCCTCGCCCTCGATCTGGGGGCGCTGGTGGCTGGAGCGAAATATCGTGGCGAGTTCGAAGATCGACTGAAGGCGGTGCTTAAGGAAGTGACGGCCGCAGAAGGAGCGATTATCCTATTTATCGATGAGCTCCATACAATCGTTGGGGCCGGGGCAGCCGAGGGGGCACAGGATGCTGCGAACATGCTCAAACCAGCGCTCGCACGGGGGCAGCTCCGTTGCATTGGTGCCACGACGCTTGATGAGTATCGCAAACACGTCGAAAAGGATAAGGCGCTGGAACGTCGTTTTCAACCGGTATTTGTCGGCGAACCGTCGCTCGAAGACACGATTGCGATTCTACGTGGCATCAAGGAAAAGTATGAAGTGCACCATGGGATTCGCATCGAAGATGCGGCGCTTGTTGCGGCTGCGCGCTTATCCCATCGCTACATCGCGGACCGCCAACTCCCAGACAAAGCCATCGACCTCGTCGATGAAGCGGCCAGTCGTCTTAAGATGGAGATCGAAAGCGTGCCGTCTGATATCGACGATCTTGAGCGGGAGCTTACTCGCCTCCAGATCGAAGCGCAGGCGCTAAAGATGGAAAAGAAGAAGGAAGCGAAGCAGCGCGCGAAAGAGCTCAAGGGGATTATCGCGGATCGCCAGGAGCAGGTAAATGGTTTGCGTGCCCGTTGGCAAGAGCAACGCGACCTAGTACTACAAATCAAACAACAGAAGACCAAGATAGACGAGCTTAAGACGGCAGCAGAGCGTGCGCAGCGGGAGGGAAACCTTCAGCGAGCCGCTGAAATCCAATACGGTGAAATTCCAGCCAGTGAAAAGCAATCGGTGGTGCTTCAGGGGAAGTTGGCTCGGAGCCAAGAACAGGGCACGTTTCTCCGCGAAGAGGTAACCGAGGAAGACGTTGCGCATGTTGTTGCTAAGTGGACTGGGATCCCTGTCTCCAAGATGTTGGAGTCTGAGTCCAGGCGGCTTTTGCATATGGAGGAGCGATTGCAGAATCGTGTGGTCGGTCAAGACGTTGCGGTGAAGCGGGTAGCCAAGTCGATTCGGTTGGCCCGAGCGGGATTACAGGATCCGAATCGGCCGATTGGTTCCTTTTTGTTCCTCGGACCAACCGGTGTTGGCAAGACGGAGTTGGCAAAAGCGCTTGCGGAGTTTCTGTTCGACGATGAACGCAACATCGTGCGGGTCGACATGAGCGAATATATGGAAAAGCATTCGGTCAGTCGGTTAATTGGTGCGCCGCCAGGATATGTCGGCTACGATGAGGGCGGGCAACTGACAGAGGCAGTGCGGCGTCGGCCTTATAGTGTCGTTCTCCTCGACGAGATTGAAAAAGCCCACTCAGACGTCTTCAACGTGTTGCTACAGGTCATGGACGACGGTCGTTTGACAGATGGTCAGGGGCGGACAGTGGACTTTCGCAATGTGATCTTGATTATGACCTCAAATGTCGGGTCGAGTTTTATGCTCGAAATGGAAGATGTAGCAGCGATCGAACGCCATGCGAAGCAAGCATTGCGCGAAGTGTTTCGACCTGAATTTCTCAATCGCATCGATGCTACGATTATCTTTCATAAGCTTGCGCGCGATACGATTCGCGGCATTGCGGAGATTCAGCTGTCGCGGCTCGAACCGCTGCTCGCGCAGCGGGAGCTTCGCCTGGAAGTCTCTTCGTCCGCGAAGGACTTGCTTGCGAAGGAAGGCTATGATCCAGCATTTGGTGCCCGGCCGCTCAAGCGTGTGATCCGTGAGCTCGTGCTTGAGCCACTCTCTGAGCAATTAATCGCAGGGAATATTCTACCTGGGGACGTTGTGCGAATCGATGTAGATGGCGAGCAAGTTGTGATCGATCGAAAGCAAAGTGAAGCTGCTTAACATTTCGATGTGCTGGCTGTGGAGAGACGCCCTACATCAAGCGATTGACCCAACTGTTTGGGGATCGGCTGTTGATCGTACTCAGTGCAATCCGGATTGCTGTGCGGGATGTGTTGTGGAGGGTGAGGGTAACGGTGACAGCGTGCACTTTGGCATCATCGAGAACAATCGCATTTGCGCAGGAATCGCAACAAAGGGCTGAGGGTATGCCGCACTATTTTCGAGCTTTTGCGATGGACTATGACGGTACACTGACGACCGAGCCTCGTCCCCGGCAAGAGGTGCTAGAGGCTCTCACACGGCTTCGAGAATGTGGTCGAGTTGTTGTGCTGGTGACGGGGCGAATTTTCGATGAACTGCGAGCCGATTTTCCCGACGTTCGCGACTACTTTGACGCGATGGTTTGCGAAAATGGAGCTGTATTTGTTGGCAAGGCGGGGCTCGTTTCTCTCGCGATACCCGTCCCAGACGCGCTTGAGACTGCCTTATCGGCCGGCGGTATTCCGATTCGTCGAGGCAAAGTTTTGCTAGCCACAGATTCAATCCACGGTGGCAAGATCCTCGAAGAAATCACACGTCTGGAGCTCGACTGTCAGATTCTGCACAATCGCGGCGCGCTGATGGTACTTCCAGCGGGAGTCTCAAAGGGAACAGGACTGTTTCATGCGTTGGGTGAGCTTGGGATTTCATACCACAATTGCATCGGCATTGGCGACGCGGAAAACGATCACGCATTGTTGGATGCGTGCGAGGTTGGTGTAGTGCCAGAAAATGCTATCGATTCGCTGAAAGCCCACGCTGACATTGTTTTGTCGTTGCCCAATGGACACGGGGTTCTGTCGTTCCTGCAAGGGGCGGCAAACACATTGCTCGCCACAGAACCCAGCCGATGGCAAATCGGTATTGGATTTACACGCGAGGGCCTCCCCGTAAGCTTGCCGGCCTCACGTATCAATGTATTGATCACCGGCCCGTCGGGTAGTGGGAAGTCATATATTGCTGGCGTATTTGTAGAGCAACTGATCAAGCTCGATTACACGGTGTGTGTTCTTGATTTGGAGGGAGATCACGTCGGATTAGGGATGTTACGCGGCGTTGTTGTTGTCGGTGGAGATCAGCCGGTCCCAACATGCCAGGAGATTGCGAAACTAATTCGCCACCGATTTGGATCGGTTGTTGTCGACCTGTCCAAGCAAACGGATCAGTTCAAAGCGGACTACGCGCGTGAAACACTAGCATTGTTGTCAAAACTTCGGGAGCAGTCTGGACTCCCGCATTGGATCGTCGTGGAAGAGGCGCATTTGCCGTTTACGACAGCGTACAACCCTCCTTTCCTGTTGAGCCAGTTGGGTCTTTGCCTGGTCACCTACCATCCTGAAACCATTGCGTTTGATATTGGGTCTGCCCGCGACGTGAAGATCCTGTTGCGATCGGAGGGAACTGCAAACTTGCGGCGTGGACAAAGCTCTGCGTCGCAAGACTTTATTCCCATTCCAACGTTCAACGACGCATGTGCGTCATCTGCGCAAGTATTCTCGATTACGCCTGCCGAGACACCGACGCTTTTTCCTACGGGACGAGAACGGTCCGGTTGGTCGGGTCTCTGGTAACCTTTACGAATTGTCTAGTGACTTGGCAGAATTGCATAGTGGTGTTCTTCGTCACCATGCGAGAGGACGCGAACTGTCGCGCTGGATTCGCGATGTATTGCGCGACGCTCGTCTTGCCCATGAAGTTCGGGCAATAGAGGCGAAAATCGACGCATTTCCGGCAAACTCTGACTTGACGGAGATCAAGGAAGAATTGCTTCTACGTTTGTGTGAACGATGTGGAATTGATCCGAGTTCTAGGTGACTGGTGTTAAACATCCTCCGGCTGCAAATTCGCCATGCACGTCGCTAACACGCCACAAGATGTAGCCCCGTATTTCAATACGCGTCTACATCTTGTGCACGTTATCAACGCACCTGGCGAATTTTCGCTTCGAAGTCTGTTTAACACCAGCCACCTAGAGCGGCGACCAGTTTGAATTTCCTATCAAACACGTTGTATCGAGTGAATTTTGGGTGCGTGAGGCGCGAGCACCGCAACAATACTGAAGTATTGGGAGGAGCACAGCAACGAGCCCATCCAAAAGGCGCCGAAACAGCGTGTTTGGGGGGAATTCAAACTGATCGCCGCTCTAGTACTACTTGGTCACTTCCGCGTAGACTGCGGATGCACCAAACGGTCCCTATGCGGTTTACGTCCTCGCTCCCTCGGTCAACGTACATCAAGTACGCCTTGGTCGGTCGCTGTGGGCGCACTCGCATAGGGCCTCGTTTGGCACATTCCTCGCTCCTCCACCGAAGTGACCAAGTAGTACTAGGGTGCAGCATAGACTGGAAAGCTAACTATCGTTCTTGTAAATGCATGGGTACGGGTTCAAATCGATTTCCCCAATGCTTTGGTGATCTACCAAAATGCCCGGCAATAGGATGAGCGCAGGCGCGGCACTTGCCGTGTTCATCTAAGTGGTACTGAGCGATGGCATAACCTTTGCGCTCGATGACAAGCCCTGAGCAACCTGGACACCAAGTATTTCTGCCTTCCCAATCCACTACGTTACCCGTGTAGACATAATGCAATCCATTTTTTATTCCGATCTCCCGTGCTCTTTGTAGTGTCGCGAGTGGGGTCGGTGGGGTACTCCTCATCTTGTAATCCGGATGAAAGGCGGAAAAATGAAGTGGGACATCATGACCAAGCGTGTCTGCCACCCAACACGTCAGTTCATCCAGCTCCCGTTCACCATCGTTGTGCCCGGGAATCACCAACGTGGTGAGTTCGACCCAACACGATGTCTCCTTGACGACGTACTCGATCGTTTCGAGCACTGGATCAAGATCTCCATAGCAAATCTTGCGATAGAATTCAGGCGAAAACGCCTTGAGGTCAATCGCCGCCGCATCCATTGCGGCAAAGAAATCTGGTCGCGCTTCAGCAGTGATAAAGGCGTTGGTCACAGCGATCGGATGGAGACCGCGAAGGCGACACTCAACGGCCGTATCGATCGCGTACTCGGCGAACACGATTGGGTCATTGTAGGTAAAGGCGACGCCGGTACAACCCAGCGCAGTGGCCTTTTCGGCAATTTCGTACGGGGTTGCAGAGTCCGCAAGGCGGTCAAAATTTCGTGCACTGCTAATGTCCCAGTTCTGACAGTAACGACACCCAAGATTGCAGCCGGCCGTCCCGAGTGAGAATGCCGAAGCGCCGGGAAAGAAGTGGTTAAGCGGTTTCTTTTCCATTGGATCGACGACAAAGCCGCTAGATCGTCCATAAGTGGTGAGCACGATGCCATCGTCGGTAGCGGCGCGCACAAAGCAGAATGCTCGCTGACCAGCGGACAAAAGGCATTTCCGCGGACACAAGACGCAGCGAAAGCGGTTACCTTCGCGGTGCCACCAACGCGCTGGATGTTGTTGCTCGTCTGGAATTAGGGGCTTCATTTGTCTAGTTGTTCCTGTCCGCAGCGACACCATGGGACATATAGCAAAAAGGGGAAAGCAAAAAGGGGACCAACCGTGAGCATCGGGGGGCGGAGCAGGTCGCAGCGTGGGGAGCAGACCGCGATGACTGCGCCATCCACAGTACGCAATCCATGGCGAGGATCGCAATAGATAACGTCGGCATGGAAACGTAGCAGAGATTGTCGTTAGGTGTATCAAGCGGCACGGGAATTACGCCGACCTAAGCTCCGTGAACGGTACATTACGCGTCACTACGATGCTCATCGCAATGAGCATCGTAGCCGCGTGAGATGCGGAGAATTTCGAGGGTGTGCGGATTTGATCACTTCCCTACTCGGGCCACGTATTCAACGAGTCGTGAGATGCCGCACTTAGACCGATCGGCACGGACTTTGCTGCAACTGGCACGACAAGGAGGATCTTATGGGTGAACAAGACGAAATTTTCGGTCGCTGGATCGAGTCTGCCAACGATTGGCTGAGCGAGTTTATGGCGGAGGCTTCGTTGACCACGAAAAAAAGTGGTCTGCTCGGCCTTCGAGCCGGATTGCATGCCCTCCGCGACCGCCTTACGGTTGACGAATTGGCGCAGCTTGCAGCGCAACTGCCGATTCTGTTGCGGGGCGCCTACTACGAAGGATGGATACCGGCGAATAATCCGGTAAAGTTCCGCCGCCCAGAAGAGTTGTATGATCGGATCCGTAAAGAGCTTGGGCCCAACAGCAATATCGATCCAAAACGCGTGGTCTGGGCATTGTTTCGACTGCTCTCCCACCGAGTCAGTCGTGGAGAAATCAACGATATCATGAGTGCTCTCCCCAACGAACTTGCTTGTGTGTGGGAACAATCCGAAGCGAGTTCGTTGCCAAGCTGACAATTTTCGTGATTGTGAAAACATCGGCGGAATCCCATGTATCCTGGGGAACGCTGGGGTTCAATCTGTCTCATGTTCGACCTGTCTCATGTTCGACTATGCAGCAGTGGGGGCTATCCATTCGACGGGGCCTGTGTCGTTCGGCATCAACGCGGGACCCGTAGTCGAATTGGGGCGAAATGTCGTGCAGCCTTCAGCCCCTTTGGCAAATGCGACCTCATCCCCCGAACTGATAGTCTTGGGGGACATTGCTGCTCACAAGTAGAGCGAGGACGAGCAAGAACACGACCCAGAGCGCGATTCTTAACTTACGGTTGCCCCTGATTTGATGGTAAATCGACCGCAAGTCGTGTTTCTTTTGTTTGCCGCGGCTCGTATTTTGAGTGCGCACTATCATTGCAGATACGCTTCATCGCAAGGAACGTGCCAGGAATAGGCTCACCAGGAGCTCTATCGTTATCAACAGTCACGTCGGTGACCGGCCACAGCCGCCGCGAAAAATCTCCCTGACACGCGTATTTATCCCCGAACAATTTGGCACACTGATTCACAACCAGTGAAACAGCAGCGTCCAGCAGTTGATCGGCTGGATCCAACCGATCTGGGCGATACGACCCTCGAGGCTGAACACTTCGCCCTCACTCATGGCGAGGGTGATCAAATTGTTTAGATAGGGCCGAGTTTCGTGTCTATCGCTGGTGAAGCAACCTAACCAGTTTGGCGAAGCGGATTTGTGCTCTTTGGTGTTATTTGATTCATCAGTGGCGTGATTAAATCCAGTGGTACTGGAAACACGATGGTCGAATTATTTTCTGCGCCAACTTGAACCAGCGTCTGGAGAAAGCGCATTTGCATCGCCATCGGGTGTTCTTCGAGCATCCCGGCAGCGTCGCGAAGCTTGGTTGCTGCCTGAAACTCCCCCTCGGCGTGAATCACCTTGGCCCGACGCTCACGCTCACTTTCCGCCTGTTTGGCCATGGCGCGTTTCATGTGCTCTGGTAGGTCGACGTGTTTGATCTCGACCAATGAGACTTTGATGCCCCAGGGATCGGACTGTTGGTCGATTGCGGTTTGGAGTTTTCGGTTGATTCTATCGCGTTCGGCGAGTAGCTCGTCGAGCTCTGTCTGACCGACAATGCTGCGCAGCGTTGTCTGGGACAGTTGACTGGTAGCATACAGATAGTCTTCGACCTCGAGAATTGATTTGAGTGGGTCGATGACTCGGAAGTAGACCACGGCATTAACAACGACCGACACGTTGTCCCGCGTGATCACGTCTTGCTCAGGGACATCCTGCACGTATGTTCGCAAACTCACTCGTACGAGTCGGTCAATGGGCCAGAACAGCAACATAAATCCAGGCCCTTTAGGCGTTGACAGCACGCGTCCCAGACGAAACACAACCCCGCGCTCGTACTCATTGAGAATACGAATACAGGAGATGAAATAAAGGATGATGATGCCGAGCACAATGGCGATGGGGTTCATGACAAACATGATTATTTTCCTGGTTAAGGTTGGTTTGGTTGAGCTGGTAGGACGCTGAGTACTAATCCGTTTCGATGTTGAATGAGGACGACATCATGCGCTGTCACCGGCGTTTGGCTTATGGCATTCCAATATTCCCCGTGAACCCACACTGTTCCTTTATAGTGATCATCGGCAGCAACAAAGGTCTCTTGGGCCACAGCACGCTCGTTCATAAGAGCACCGTGCCCGGTTTGCACCCTTCCCCGATGGGCCTTGACGATGCTACCGAGTAGAAAGGCGGCAACCAGCCCTGTGGCAATTGCCGTCGGAACGACAACAGCGGTCGACACTCTTGCAAATCCGGGCGGCGAGTCGACCAACATCAGACCGCCTAGGATCAAGCAGACAACACCACCTACGGTTAGCAGACCAAAACTAACGACAAACGCTTCGGCGACAAACAGGCCCATTGCAATTGCCATCAGCGCCAGCCCCGCATAACTCAGCGGCAATACGGCGAGTCCAACAAGGGCTAAGATGATACAGATCGCCCCAACAACACCAGTCACGCCAAAGCCAGCACTATAGAATTCAAAGATCACCCCGTAGAAACCGAGGAGAAGTAGGATAAATGCCACGTTTGGGTTTGCTAGCCCGGCAAGCAAACGCTGGCCCCAGTCCATGTTGAGGTCTTGTATCGTCGTGTTGGCGGCGTTGAGACGTTCGAGCAGCGTGTCCAAATCAGTAGCGACGAAGTCGATGAGTCCCTCACGTTCGGCTTCGGTGGCAGTGAGCGAGCGACTTTCCGACACCGCACGCTCTGCCACTTCGACGTTGCGACCGCGAAGCTGGGCAAGTGAGCGGGCCCATGCTTGGGTATCGTTGAGGATTTTTTGTTCCATGACGTCGTCGGCTTGTTTGTCAGGTTGGGTAGGGATGCCCGGTAGACCACCGCCGATGCGTACCGGGTGCGCGGCCCCTATATGGGTTCCCGGCGCCATTGCTGCGACGTGGCCCGTCAGCGTGATAAACAACCCCGCTGAGGCAGCGCGGGCACCAGATGGGGAGATGTAAACGACGATCGTTGCACTGCTTTTCAGCATTCGGCGAACAATTTGCCTCGTCGCATCGACCACCCCACCGGGAGTGTCAAGCTCGATGAGCAGGTAACGGGCACGTTGTTGCTCCGCTGCCGTGATCGCGCGGTCGATAAAGCGCGCTACGATCGGCGTAATCGCTTGGTCATCCACGCGAATGCGCAACACGAGGTTGTCGCGGGTTTCAGCCGGGGGTTGGGCGGCAACAGCGGACAGAACCATCGCTACAATGAGAGCAATACGCACGTCTACGTACAGAGCAAGCCCCATGCCTAGACCGCTCACCGATTGAAATGGTCCTATCCGACGCAGCAATCTTGGCCGAGCGGAAGGCGCGAACGAGGCGCATAGTAGCCCTACGCAACGAGCAAGCAACGCTCCGATCGGCCGAGAGAACAAGTCAGATCGGATCAGAACAATCGGTGGGCGGTCTAGCCGCAGACTGCGAATTATTGCGCAAGAGAGATGAACTATTCGGAGGACTGTAGATTACGCTTTGCCTTCACTGAGTGATCGATTGCGCCTAGGACGGCCCGACGCGATTGTTTCTTTCTGTCGCTCTTGGGTGGATCCCCGGCTTTCCGATAGTTTGGTGTCGGCATGAGGATCTGGTGTTTGTGCGATAGAGTCACTCTGTGGTTGCCCGGTTGGAGATTCGCTGAGTGGGTGGCGACTCCCAGGGCGACCTGATGCCAACGTGGAACGTTCTTGGTGGGTGGTCACGCGGACTGGAGTGGAGGCCTTTGCGCGAGGCAGCATCAATTCGGCAATTTCAGGCGGTAGCATTGCGCAAAGATACGTCTCGCCCTCGGGCGATAGCTCAGCTCCAAGTGCCTGGAGGATGATACCAGCATGCTCACGAGCGAATCCAACTGAGACGCCTTCTGTTGCGGCAATCTGGTCGAGGAACGAAGCCGAATCTCGAGGAGAAGTGGCTTGCAATTGCGAATCAAGCCAATCGGGGAGTTGCGCAGCAATGTGATTGGCGTCCGTTGTCGGCAGTATGCTGCTGAGTGCCGCTAGGGTTGCGCGCACCGCATCTTCTGCCTCAGATTGCGACCGAAAGCCAGCACATTGGATAACGTGGTCAAAGAAGCGTTGGCGACTGAGATCATCCTGCATTGGCAGCTATCCTTGCGCAAATTGTGCCAATCGCCCAGATAGAATCCCACTCCCGGGTGACCCTCGGTACGTACCTTGCTTGTACGCCTGTTGTGAGTACAGAAAAGATGAGTGCCTGGAGAGTGAGGACGCGGAATATTCCGCGTTGAAGCGGAATATCACCGAGCTGTTCCAGGAGATCGTCGAAGCATCGCCGAGATGTCGAGCGATGTTTTGGCTGTGTTACGCACTCGGCAAGATGCGTCCACAATTACTGATTTTGTTGCTAATAACCTACCATCTCTTGGCAGGGAGGTTGGCCAGGAGTTACTCGAGACCCTCGACGTTCGCGCGCGCATGAAGCAATTGGTGCAGGAGCTTCTTAAAGTTGTTTGTCCATTTCCCTAAAACGAACCCTTGGTTAGAGGGATATTGTATGGCCCGAAATCGGGATAGGGGCAGCGGGAGTTAACCCCGCCGATCCCCTCCCACACCACCTGGCATGCGGGTCCGCACCAGGCGGTTCGAAAGATTGAGGTCACGCGGCAAGCCGAGGGACTCCCAGCTTGTCAAAAAGCGAGTTTGGCAGGGCTGCGTTAAGAAGTTTGGCCGAATTCTTCCACCAGCGACGACTATTAGTCGCGACACGCGCCGCCAAAGCGACCGACATGCCGCGAGCGCGAAGCTCGCGAAAGATGGTGCGACCACGCCTCCACTGCTTGAGTTGAATTGCCCGAAGACGATGACGAATCCATTCGTCCAGGTCGGCAAACACCCTCGGGTCGAAGCCAGCTGAAAGTAATTCTTCCACCCGACCAAGTAACTCCGCAAGTCCTGCGCGATCTGGGCTAGACTCCGTCCACGAGTGCGCCTCGTGATAATGCGCACTCGGTTCTTCATTCGGACTCGAGCTTGTTGATCCACGCGGTGTTTCACGACCTTGCCCGGAGCCACCCACAGACCGAAGCCCAAAAATGACCGAGTAAAAGCCGACGACACCGCGCTCTTATCCTCGTTGATGCGAAGTCGTAATCGGGCAAAGAGCCGCCGAAGCAGCTCCATCACGCGTTGGCCCGCACGTTTCGATCGCACGTACACGTTGCAATCATCAGCGTAGCGTGCAAACGCATGACCGCGTCGCTCGAGTTCCTTGTCCACATCGTCGAGAAGAATGTTGGCCAACAACGGCGATAACGGCCCACCCTGTGGCGTGCCCTCCTGCCGCTCTATCACTACGCCATGGACCATCACGCCGGCCTGTAGGTAGCGACGGATGAGCCCCAGCATCGTTTTGTCCGCGATGCGACGCGCGAGCTTGCTCATCAACACGTCATGATTGACGCGGTCGAAAAAATTCGACAAATCAACGTCGACCACGATACGGCGCCCTTCCTGCACAAAGCGCTGCGCGGCTCGCACCGCCTGATGAGCGCTTCGATTCGGTCGAAAACCGTAACTGTGTTCTGAAAAGCCCGGGTCATAAAGCGGCTGCAGGACCTGCAGTAGGGCCTGTTGGATGAATCGGTCGAGTACCGTTGGGATGCCGAGCTCGCGTACCCCACCTCCACTCTTTGAAATCTGTTGCCGTTTCACTGCCGTCGGCTGGTAACGCCCCGTGAGCAATTGCTCACGCAGACGAGACCAGCTTTGTCGTAGATAATCTGGCAACTCTTCCACCGTCATCCCATCGATGCCGGGACTGCCCTTGTTCTTCTTCACTCGCTTGAGTGCAACTTGAAGGTTCTGGCGGCTCACCACCTCTGCCATCAAGTCGCTCGCTCCCGAATGTCCGTTTCCGTTAGTCGCCGTCGGCGCTTCCTCGCTCCGTAGGGTCATGGGGGCTTCACCCTTGCCTCCCAACGGGAGCTCCAGTTGCCTGGACATCTGAGGCCGTTTACCTTTGAGACTCACAGTCGGTTCATCCTCTCTTCCATTCGATCCTTCGTCGCTGCGAGCCGCGACTACTATGACCCTCTGCTGACTTCTCGCTCCCCAGCAAACGCTGCGTCGCCCTTTCAAGCGTAAGGCGAGATCTCCCCAGGTAAGAACGCTGTCCTTCACCGCACGACCGCCGAATTTACGCCACCGAGCCTTGGTCATCGAAGCTTTGCGGTTCATTGCCCGCTCGCCCCGCTCGGCATCGCCTCCGATCCGGTTCTTGTACATCGGCCCACGGTTTATGTTCCACGCTTCCTTCCCACAGTCGGTCGCCCTTCTGCAGTTGCGCTTCACTTTGATTGGGATGACCTCCTTTCAGCGGGACTTGCACCCACAGAACAGCGCCCATGCTGGGCGCACAACGCAAAAAGCCCCTTCGGCAGAAGCGCCGAAGGGGCTTGGAAATCAGGGGCGATTATTGCCTAGTTCTCTGGGCCCTCACGGCGCAAAGCAATATCTGACGACTCCACTGAGTCGCTTGAGAATGCAAATGATATGAGGACAGAGAACCGCATTGGTGAGTCAATAATTGCCATAGGCGGAGTTGGTCAGTCAAGCCTTATGTTGCGTTCACGTCCAACTCGGTTAAGGGCATGACACGGGGGCGAGTGCTCGGTTGTAGACGTCGGAGCAATTATAGCGTCCCTCGCCCTCGACGTTATGGATGGTGCCGCTTATTTGTGTGTTCACGATTCGCATGGAAGGTTCGCCGAAGTTTTCAATCAGTCTGTCCGCGATCAGCCGTGAGCTGCGAACGGATACCTCGGGTGTTGCATGTGTTGCCAACGCGCTGTGACGGTCTCGAATGTTCACACGGGTTAGTGTATGTGGAGCCTCCTTTTAGGACGATGGCTGCTTTTCGATCACGGGGAGGGCCTCCGCGAACGGTGACATCGGAGATCTTCGTGTTTCCGAAGCTTCTGATGCCAAGATGCCTGCCAATTGCCAAGGAGTTTTCAAAGCCTTGTGCCTTAATCCCAATCATCACCGAGCGCAAATTGGCCACAGCGTCATTTTGTTTTTCCTGCCTAAAATCGACTCCAAAGTTGCTGCATCCACGTAATCGAATATTCACGTTGTGTAGACGCCATGACTGGGCGTTTGCGATTACGCCTCTCGCACTTCCGCAAGTGTCGGAGGTCCCGGCGTTCGGTACGATCGTGACGGTCTCAAGCTTCCCGGTGCCCGCGACGATGCCGGTTGCTCTGTCGGCTTTTACTCGGATGTCGACGTTTTTTAGATCCACATCGCCTATTCGCATTCGGACGCCCGTCGCTCTGGGACATTTTCCGGTAATCTCTACGCCTCTAAGCATCGCCTTGGTCTTTTCTCCGTCGCCCTTAATGCCAAAACAGTGCCCAGGACCCGCGATACGAATGTTGACATTGCGTAGTTGTATTTTATTACGAGCGGGTACCCGGATTGCGACGTTGAGTTCTTGTTTTGTGACTGCTTTGACTGTCAAGTTGCGCAGCTCGGCGTGGTTATGTCCACGCACTGTTTGTTTTTCTTGTGAAGTTCCCTGGGTGATGGTTGTTAGCCACTTGCTTGCCCCTGCAATATCAACGAAGGGTTTCATCACAAAACCATCATATATGCCAGCCCTCACCCGGATCACGTATCTGTTGTCCGCAGAGGCATCTGCAATGCTGTCAAGCGCCTGTTGTACTGAGCGAAAGTCTCCCTCAAGCGGTCCCACCCAGATCCCGGTCGGCTTGCGTGCGTCAGCATTGCTCGTTGTAGCCTCCGGTCGCGATGACTCTCCCGTGTCTTGAGGAGGCTCGTTTTCCGTCTCATCACAACTAGCAAAAGAAAGCATCATCAGTCCAACAACAACACCATGACGTCGCCAAGAGTGTGTGCCTCGCCTGGGGGTTGCGGTAGATGTCAGTAAATTCGAGTGGGGCGTATGGGCGCGTTTGAGCATAATCTGGTTTAAATGTAGGATGGGAAGAGCTGGTTGTCCCGCGCTATTTTTGTTCCATTGGTTTGGCGTAATTATGTCGCGAAGATAGCGTTGCTGTTGGATTTGTACATTTTCCCTTAAAGGGAAAATGTACAAATCGTGGTCCAACCTATAGAGATATGCAAACCGGCAACGGGTAGTTGTGACTTCCTGAGATAGACGGGATCACCATTGCACGTGTATGATTCGTCCATACTGACGGGAGTTGTAGGTATGGCTTCGAAGGATAGCCAGGTTAGAGGCCGAATCCTGGCAGTGGATGTGTACTACTGGCCGAGTGGCACTGCCAGCGCTGCGGGCGTACTATTTGATGGGTGGGAATCACCGGAGCCGCTCAATACGCTGGTACGCGAGGTGGATGATGTGGCTAGGTATCAACCGGGACGTTTTTACCTTCGAGAACTTCCCTGTATTTTGCGACTGCTCAAGGCGGTCGATGTTGGCGAGTTGCAGGCGTTGATCGTAGACGGTTATGTGATGCTCGGGCGTAACGAAAAACCTGGGCTCGGCATGTACCTGTTTGAAGCGCTTGGCAAGTCAGTGCCGATCATAGGGGTCGCCAAAAATGAATTCCCCAAGACACCAAAAGAGTGCCGGGTGGTTCGCGGCAATAGCAAAAGGCCTCTGTTTGTAACGAGTGTCGGTGTGTCACACGAGTTCGCGAAGGAAGCGGTGAGGTGCATGCATGGGCAATATCGGATTCCAACGCTGCTGAAGTGGGTGGATCGTCTGTGCCGTGATGGAGAAAGTCGCGATTTGGGGAACTAAAACAGAGCCTACTGTAGTTGACAAACCCACAATAGATTGAAAGGGGCGTCAAAGGTCACCCAACCAGTCACTTTGATCTTTTCTGTCCAAAGTTCGCTGCCAATGTGCGATACTAAAAACGATCAATTTGTAGCTTGGCATTCCAATAAAAGGGTGAATCCTTATTAGTATGTTTGCGAGTTCTGACCAGGTCCAAATTCAATCTGCGCTCTCGGGTAGTAGCACGACATACATGCCCCATCCCAAGCTCCGTGATGACCTTGTCGCCCAGCCTGTGAGTCGTGGCGACCAAAGGTTTGTCGACGTGAAGGATCCGCGGTCTGGAAAGACATTGCGGTTTCATGAGCGAGAATACCTGATGGCATGTGCGATGAATGGTCAGCGCGATGCGGATGGGCTGTCGGCATGGACGTATGAAGAACTAGGGACGGCGGTGACGCCTGCTAAGATAGAGTTGGCGATTCGCACCCTCCACGAAATTGGCTTTCTCGAACAGGGGCCAATGCCCGCGGAGGCGATGGAAGATAACGAGTTGCCATGGTTGCGGGGCAAGCAATCCAAGGCGTCGCTCGGATCCGCACAGGTTGCGTTCGATGCAGCGACGCTTGATGGAGATGTCGCGAAGGGTGGCGGCAGGCAGAGGCGTTTTGCAAGCGAGAATTGTAAACCGCGACTCGGAACAGAGAGCGAGGAGCTCCCGGCAGTCGGAGACGACTCCCCACAGGTAGAAGACTCCGCGTTGTTGGCGTTTCAGGACGACCCTGAGCCGACTTTGTCGGTGTCTTTCGAGCAGCCAACTCGGATGGTAACGGTGACGCCAGAGCTGTTGGCCCAAATGGGAGGTTCGGTCGACAGCGCGTTGTCGACAACTTCAGTAACGCGGGAAGTTGGACTCCCGATGGTTCAGGATATCGACGATGACATGGTTGGGGGCGTCTACTATGCTGATCGAACTGAACTGGGCGCCGATGGGCAGCGCTTGGCGGTTGTTCCCGCAAAGAACAAGCCCACCTCTCAAAAACGCTCGTCCGGCAAGCGGGTAAGGCCCATTTGGCTAGCGATGCTGATGTTTGCAGCGGCCGGTTATGTGTATCTGCATTTCTTCGCGAACCTGTAAGGTCGGATTTGCAACTACAGGCCTTGACTGATTGGTCTGAGAAATTGAACAAAAATCGCACGCCGATAAATTCCACCTAGGTGGCAAACGCGGTAGCCTCATGCGATGAGGATCCGGTTTCAGGGATATTTGGTCGCATTGGTTTTGGGCGCTTCGGTGGTTGCGGCGTCCGGCTGCGAGTGCAAGGGGAAAAAATCGACTAAGTCCGACGCGACAGAATCGCCCAAAACTGCTCCAGCGACCGCTGATAAGCCTGTTGACGACAAAGCGGAGGTGTCTGCCTCGTCGCCCGCTGTCGCAGTGAAATATCTTCCGAAGCAGTGCGAGATTGCGTTGCACGTGAATATCGGCGCTATTTTGTCATCTGCGCCAATGAAGAAGCATGTTGTTCCAGCGCTCAAGGAGGCGCAAAAGCATGCGACTTTGCAAAATGATAAAGAGAAGTTTCAGGTCTTTTTGAAGGAGAGCGGTCTCGATCCGCTTAAAGACCTGAAGGAAATTGCAGTTTGCCTCGTGAAGATAGAGCCCAACAAGCCTCCCAAGGCGAGCGCAGTGGTGGTCGGAAATTTGAAGCCTGGCCTTATCGATACGATTGCCAAAACAGCAAACAAAAAACTGGTCCCAGCAGAGATTGCCGGAGCGAAAGGATATAAGGATGACGATGCTACGGTGTTGCAGTTGGCCAACGGGACCATCGTTGCAGGGAACGACGATGCACTGATCAAGGCGACAGTGGGGGCATCCAATGGGTTTGGCGACACCTTTGCAAAGTTGGGAACGGATGGGATGCAGGTCGTGATTCCCGAGACCATGGTCAAAAAGGGGCTGAGTGTTGATGGTAGCCCGTTTGGGCTGTTTGCAACGAAGATCTCCGGCCCGTCAACGGTGGCTCTTAATGTCGGGACCGGAGCACTTGCGTTGCGGATGCAGACCGCGGACGAGAAGACTGCGATAGAGCTTGGTGGGGTTGCAAGGACCATTATCGGCGGCCTCCCCAAGCATGTTGCAAGGGGACCGCAAGCGATGGCGATTGCGGTACTGTCCGGTGCGACTGTCAGTAACGATGGTGCGAGTCTTGTTGTTACGATCAACGTTCCCAAGGACAACGTCGACGCGTTGGCGCAGATGGTCGCTGCAAATATTCGCCGTGGGATTGGCAACGCCGATGTAGCAAAAAAAGCCGGCCAAAAGTCCACAAAACGATCGAAAAAGAAGGCAGAATAGCGCCAGTTGTTTATCTCTCAACCAAGGAGCTCCCATGGCTGTAGCAAAAGTAACTGAGATTTCTTCTTCTTCCGCAGTTAGCTTTGACGATGCGGTGAAAACCGGTATTGCCCGCGCGTCAAAAACGCTGCGAAACATTCGCGGTGCCTGGATCAAGGAACAGAAGGTCGATGTAAAAGACGGTCAAGTGAATGGATATCGCGTGACCATGAAAGTAACCTTCGAACTCGATTAAACATGCGTGAGTCAACGCAATACTGCGTTGTCGGCTGTGGTGCCTGCGCATGTGCCAAACGTACGCTTACGCGGGCTCCTCGCCTCTGCCTTGTCTTGCGATGACTCACAACCAATATGAGCATGTTTTAGAGAGTGCTAAGTTGTCCAACGCTCATGGGGGTCGGTGTTGTTGGGCGGCCCCCATGGTTGCGGCTCGGTTTTGGATTGCTAGGGGGTGTCCCGATTGACAATGCACCACCAGACAATCCCCTGAAATTCCATGCGTCGTTGCGCCTCGGTTGCGTAGGTCAACTATGCGTCCTCACCGCGCCTCGCCTGAAATTCCATGGACTTCTCTGGAAGCGCTGGGTCAATCGGGACACCCCCTAGGGTTGTTCTGTCGCTAGGTCTGGCAATAGCTGCTTCCACTGACGAGCATAGTTGCGATAGTTGCCATACACGTCTTTGAGTACGCTTTGGAAGTCTGAGTCATTGCGGAACGCGTCCCATCTGGGATTCTTTTTAAACCAGGGATAATTGTGGTTGCCGCGGTAGATTGCCTGACGCATCCACTTGAGTGCCGAGTTTTTGTCGCCGCGGACCGCAAAAAACGAGGCGAGCCGATACGCCATTTCGCCATCGGCCTCGGCCGCAAGCCTTGTGCCGTCATCGATCAATGCCAATCCTTGCTCTGGCTTGCCGAGCATTGTGTAGCACATCGCTAGGGTAGGGTAAGCGATTCGCAAATTGGGGTCGTCCTGGACAACCGCTGCCAAAATTTGCTCGGCTTGCTCCAATTTGTTTTGTCGCAAGCATAAAAAACCCATGGTTGTTCGCAACAGGGAATGGCGGGGATCGAGGCCGAGTCCGCGATCGATTTCGCGTTGGGCGAGGTCAAACTTGTCCAAATACTGGTAGGTGCGGGCTCGGTGATTGTAGATTAGTGCCGCGTTTGCCGGATTGAGTCGCAGTGCGGCTCCAAATTGTCGCAAAGAGTGTCGATGCTGCCCGTCAAGTCGCAGCATGATCCCGGTGGTAATGCGGACTTCAGGATCCTTTTTTGCGCGCCGATAGAGCCGGGATAAATTTTGCTTTGCACTCTCTTTATTGCCGCCAGCAAGTAGAATGTAGATACGCGCGACACTCGCCTCGGTGAGGCCTGGATCGAGACGCAGGGCTTCCTCAAGGTGTTTCTCGGCGAGAGCCATGTGGTCTGTACCGCCGAATCCATAGCGTACATAAAGTAGCTGGGCAACCCCCAGTCCCGCGTGGGCGTGGGCAAAGTTTGGATTATTTTGCAGTACCAGACCAAACCATTGAAACACATCGTCGAGGTCTTCTCGGCGGCTCGATCGGATCAAAAAGTTGGCCAGGGTGCCTCGGGCCTGGAGATATGCATCTGATGACACTGGATCAAGAGTTTGCGTGCGGCTCGGGACATTGGGTCTTGGTAGGTCTTCGCTGCTGTGAAGAGAAGCAAAGATATTATCGCCAATTTCGTTTTGCACTGCTACTAGGTCAAGGGATGGGGTATCCAAAACGTCTCCCGAGAGGATTTTGCTAGCGCGGACGTCCAGGAGTTGCCAAGTGATACGAAATCCCTCTGGAGTATCGAGCCAGCTGCCGGTCAGGACGAATTTCACAGCGAGCAGCTTGCCCGCTTCGATCGGGTTTTTGGGGATCCGCTCGAGCGATAGCAAGGTCCGGGTTGGGCGGACGACAAGACTGGGGATCCGCGCGATGCGGGTTGCGATCGCATCCGCCAAAGCAAGGCCGTAGAATCGTTTGCTCGCATCTTGGCTGAGGTCCTCAAAAGGAAGTACGACAATCGAGTTTTCCGGAGCGTCGCGAACGGGAACAAAGCGCTCTGCGAGGGCTGCGAAAAAGCCGGGTTTGGTGTCGTTTTGGTGTGGGATTGCCAAGCTGCCGCGGGGGACAAGCCCGACCTCTAGGTCAAGGGTTCGGGCCAAAGTCTTTAGCGCATCGCGAAACTCCGCTGCCGAAGCAAATCGGTTCGCGGGTTGCTTGGCGAGAGCGCGGTCCAATGCGCGACTCAGCTGTGGCGGAATGAGACCTGTGCGCGGTGGATGGGGCTCGCGATACTGAATGGCATGGGCGATCCCATCGGCTGTGGCGCCAAAGAGGGCAAACGGATGGTTTCCTGTGAGCATCTCGTAGACGATCACGCCTAGGGCGAACAAATCACTTTGCTCAGTGCTTTGGCCGGTTAGGAATTGCTCGGGAGCCATATAGGCGGTGCTGCCCAGTACCCCAGAAGACGGTGAGGTCGTTGCGTTGTCATGCAGGAGTGAGGTGTCGGTGCTGGGGACCCTTCGTGCTAGACCGAAGTCGAGGATTTTTGCGACGCCAGCTTCGGTAATCATGATGTTTGATGGCTTGAGGTCACGATGGAGAATGCCCAGCCGGTGTGCTTCGGCAAGTCCGTCACCGATCTGAATTGCGATCGACAGGGCAAATGGCAAATTGAGGGGGCGTTTTTTGATCACCTCGGCAAGGGTTTGTCCGGATACATATTGCATTGCTATATAGGGGATCCCCTGGTGCTGGTTAACGTCGTAGATGGTGCAAACGTTGGGGTGCTCGATAGCGGATGCGACCCTTGCCTCGTAGAGAATTTTGGCCATCATTGCTTCGCTCGAGCTGGACCCAGGATGAAGCATTTTGAGGACGACGGGACGTTGTAATTTGGTGTCAAACGCGTAGTGAACCACCCCGCCGGCTCCAGAGCCGAGCTCGTGTTTGAGTTCATAGTTGTTGATTTGCTGGACCGACATCGCTGGGGGAAGGTGAGTTTGCCCCCAGATTCGGCAAAGGTCCAACTTGGATTGAAATTGCTCTATTTGTGGAGAATTTTGCTGTGGAGCTTCACTTGAAGGGCTGGCAAGCAGGGGAATTGAGGTGCCTCCAGGGCGAAAAGGACGAAAGTTGGGCTCAGTGGAAAAAAGTGACAAATTCGGGCCAGGTATTTGTGCCAAAGAGGGATTTATGAAGACAACGTCGATTTTGCAGGCCATTTTTGTTTGTATTGCGCTCAGTTTTGCCGAGTTTGTGGCGGCCCAGCCAGAAGCGGTCCCCGATCCAGAAGACATCGAGATGGATCCGGACGTGATTCCCGAGGAACAGCCCGCCGATGACAATCAAGATCGCGGTGGTGAAGACGACGTTGGGAACGCTCCTGGGCCGGATATCGCGGCAAGCTTTGTGACGATGGATCGAGGCTCTGCGGGATCGCGTGTCGGCGGAGCACTATCGATTAGCCTCCTAGGCGACGAGGCGGGGGACACAACGGGGATACGATTGGATGCGTTTGGTCAGCATGAGCTCACAAGTGCGCCAATATCGATTTATTGGGCTGTTCCCTTGTCTATCGCCTCGGTGAGTGACAGCACCGAAACCGGTCTGGGAAACATGGAAGGCGGGGCCTTATACGTAATGCCTGCCTTCGGGCATAGCATTGTCTTGCGTGGTGGCATCACGCTGCCGACCGCAGATGCTGGGCCGGGGTTTGGAGCCAACGTGAGTGGTGTATTTTCTCGTCTGACTGATTTCGCGTCGATTTCGCCAGAGACACTTTGGTTGCGGGCAAGTGGTTCTGCGATGCGGCAGCTTGGAAGACTGTTCTATCGGGTCGATGTTGGTTTGGATTTGCCGCTTTCGAGTGCCGATGGTTTTGATGCCAAGACTTTGCTGCGGATCAATGGTGCTGCAGGATTTCAGTTGTCGTCCCTAACAATTACGGGAGAGCTCGTGACCACAGGGAGGCTTGCAAGCGATGGGGATTTGGTATCTGAGCGCTTTCTTCACACGCTAGCTGGGATGGTTCATTTCCCGATCCGAAAAATCTCTTGCTACGCGGGATTTGTGACACCGCTTGACTCAGACTTTATTGGCGAGGTGTTTGTCGTGACGGCAGGCGCGACATTTAATCTATAGGGGAGGATGGAGCGCGAGTTCACGACAAGGCCAGATTCTGATATCCGCCGCGCCCGCGCGCTCAGTCGGTTTCTCGATGGATCTTACGCGGATCCAATTCTTGGACTGATTGCCCCCGGTGCTGGCGATCTGATCACCGGACTTGTGGGTCTGTATATCATTGGGGTTGCTGTTCGGCACCGGGTGCCCAAGGTTGTCATTGCGCGGATGTTGGTCAACGTCGCCATTGACACGTTGCTTGGATTTGTTCCGGTTGTCGGTGATGCCTTTGACTTCGTATTTCGCGCAAATCAACGAAATATTGCGTTGCTGGACGCCCGTCACGAAGATCGGCAGCCGAAGCCATGGGACTGGTTGATTGTTGGCGCAGCATTAGGACTTGTTTTGGTGGCGATTGCAGTCCCCATTGCGCTACTGATCTTCACGATTCGGTTGGTTTTTTAGATAGGGGGGCGGTCCGGTTTTTGAGATGAGCGCTGGACCCGGCGGGCGTGTTGGATTATAGCTTCGGGCTGCGGGGCAGTGGCGGAACTGGTAGACGCATGGGACTTAAAATCCCAGGCTCGTAAGAGTGTGAGGGTTCGATTCCCTCCTGCCCCACACGCTGTGATAGTACAGTTGATAGCCAAATGAGATTCCGAGTAGCGCTGATATCAACCGGGGGAACGATTGAAAAGACCTACGATGAATTGTCGGGGGTGCTCGCGAATCGTGTCTCGGTGCTTGACGTCATGCTTGCGGGGATGGATTTGCGCGGCGTTGAAATCACGCGAATCGCGTTGATGAACAAAGATAGTCGAGATATGAGCGCGGTAGATCATGACCGGATCGCTGTATCGGCGCTTCGGAGTGCTGCATCGATGGACGGCGTGGTGATTGTTCATGGCACCGATCGACTGTCTGTCACGGGGGAGAGGATTGCAGTCGACAAAAAGATTGCAGCCCCTATCGTGTTGACCGGTGCGATGCGTCCTTACGAATTGCGGACGACGGACGCGGTTCAAAATGTAACGGAGGCGTTGGTGGCAGTGCAGATTTTGTCTCCGGGGGTTTATGTCGCGATGCAGAACCGAATATTGCAGTTTCCGGGGGTGGTTAAGGACGTCCAAAAAGGGATGTTTGTGCCCCAGGGCGCTTGATCGCGCACCTGGGTGCAGCTAGAAGCCATCTCAAAAATAGCGAGGAGCCCCAGATGCAAGGACGAGTGAGAACCGGAACGGAACGTATTCGCATACTTGAGTACCGGAAGCGGAGCGAGGACACAGCAGATGGGTGCCCGCAGCATTTTTGAGATGGCTTCTAGTGCCGTGTTAAGATTGCAAGGGTCTCTAGTTGTGGCGTGCCGGGCATGAAATCGAAGGGATGTAGCGCGGTGATTCGATAGCCAGAGAGTGTCAGTCGGCACAGATCGTGGGCGAGTGATGTTGGGTTGCAGCTGACATAGGCAATCATGGGGATTGCTAGGTCAGTTAGGCGGGAGAGGGTGGTTTTTGCGAGACCTCTGCGCGGTGGGTTAACGATGGCAAGGTTTGCCGTATTTGCAAAGCGGTGAAAGTTTGCTGCATCTTCGCTATGGAATTGGACGCGAGTTTCGAGTCCCGCTACGTTTGCCGCACAGCGGGCCGCGGTTACAGAAACTGCATTTCTGTCGATTCCGACGACGCGAGCACCGACGCTCGCCAGCGCAAAGCTGATGCTTCCAACGCCACAGTAGATGTCGATAGCTCGTGTATCGGGGCCTGCCTCAGTGCACGCGAGAAGTTTTGCATACAGGGCCATTGCTTGACTGTAGTGAACCTGAAAGAACGTACTGGGACCCAGTTCGATCAGCGTGCCAAAGACCTGTTCGGAGATGGTTGGAGCTCCGGCTAGAGGTTCACTGTTCGCCGTGTACAGTGAACCTGTCGTCGTGTCGTTGCGCATCCACGACACCCCGCGTATCGGTGGGCTGTGGAGGGTCTTGGCAATCGGAATCAGTTGCGATCGTGATGTGGCGCTTGTGGTGACCAAGGTGACCAGCACGTCGCCCTGCTGGTTGCTACGGCATAGTACATAGCGCAGTTGCCCCGTTTGGGTTTGCTCTTGATAGACGGGGAGGTGTAATGCGGAAAGCGCAGCTTGCGCGCGGTGCCGGGCGAGTTCGATATTGGGGTGGACAACTTGACACCCTGCGGTATCAACGATTTTGTGGCTCCTAGGTGCATATGCGCCCAGCACGATGCCACCGGTCTTGGTGGACCCGACGACATAGTTGCCACGATTGCGAAAACCACAGCGGGTTGGCGATGGTGTGACGGCCGGAATCTCTGGATATTGGTCAAGCTTGTCCTCGAGGGCATCACGGAGTCGGAGTTGCTTTCGTTTGAGTTGAGCAGGATAGTCCAAATGCTGCCAGATGCACCCGCCACAGTTCCCAAATGCGGGACAGAGAGGCTGGACGCGCATCGCTGCTGGTTTGCTAGTCCGGGTGATGATCTCAGCCCAGGCTGTAGGGGTATGGCAACTCTCATGGAGGACTCGAACTTGGGCGGATTCGCCCGGAAGTAGGTTTGCCACCCGAATTTCGCCCTGTGGGGTGGGGCAGATCCCATACCCTTGGGTATCCAAAGAGCGGGCGGTCACTGAGATTTGGCCTGAGCTATCCATCGCGGCTATGGTAGGCAATATCGAGTTGCCAAATGGAGCCAGTAGTAGTCCAATGGCGGTCCAATCTATTTGATCTTACGATGAGCAATAGGAACGAAGATAAAACGGAGCCAATCGCGGTAGCCCTCTCAGGTGGTGTCGATAGCGCGACGGTCGCGGCGATGCTAGTCGCCGAGGGAAGGCAGGTCATTGGACTCACGATGCGACTGTACGATGCGAGCGGGACGACTGCATCGATTGGCGGTCGCTGTTGTGGGCCAAAGGATATGGAGGATGCTCGCCGGGTTTGCCAAAAACTCGATATCCCGTTTTATGTGGTTGATTTTGCAGAAGAATTTCGTTCGCATGTGATGGATTACTTTAGTTTGGCATATTTAACTGGGAAAACGCCCAACCCCTGCGCCAAGTGCAACGAACACATTAAGTTTACACCTCTGCTCCAGCGAGCCAGGGCGCTTGGGGCCAGCACGCTTGCGACAGGACATTATGCTCGGATCGATCAGGTTGGCGACAGCTATCGACTGCGGCGGGGTCTAGATGCCTCCAAGGATCAGTCGTACTTTTTGTTCGCAATGCCCAGGGATGAGCTCGCCGCTGTCGTTTTTCCCCTGGGCGGGCTTACGAAACAGGAGGTTCGTCGCAAGGCAGGTGCATTTTCTCTTCCGGTCGCGACGAAACCTGAGTCTCAGGAGATCTGTTTTGTACCAGATGGTCAATATGCAAACTTTGTTGAGAAGGATGCGCTGAGACGTCGCCTGAAAGCGCCGAGCCCTGGAGCATTTGTCGATTTGCAGGGCAATGAGATCGGCAAGCACAAAGGGGTTCATCACTATACAGTTGGGCAGCGCCGCGGACTTGGGAATCTTCGCAACGATGGGCAACCGGGATATGTTACTCGAATCGACGCTGATACCAATCAAGTTGTGATTGGTACGCGGCAACAAGCGGCCCGTGACCGCCTAGAGGTCGAAGCAGTCAGGTGGTTTGGAGTCGCACCCGGTGGGACGGCGCGACTCCAAGTTCAGATTCGCCACCGGTCCGCGGCGGTCGCCGCGGAGGTCGTTTGCAAGGGGGCGGAGGCTACGGTTATTTTTCTTGATGGGCCGATGGTCGCTGCGGCCGGTCAAGCGGCCGTCTTTTATTCTGAAGACACGGTCTTGGGCGGTGGATGGATCGCGTAGATGGCTGAGGAAATCGACTACGAGCAAATAGAACAGCGGTTAGGATACCGGTTCTGCGACCGTGAACGACTCATCACTGCGCTTACCCATAGCTCCTATGCCAATGAGAATCCAGGCCAAGCATACGACAACGAAACGATGGAGTTTCTTGGCGATGCGGTGCTCGATCTCGTGATTGGTCACATGTTGATGACCGCGTTTCCCTCACTGCGGGAGGGCCAGTTGTCGGTGACGCGGGCGCAAATTGTAAGCGAGACGGGACTGAGTGCAGTGGCCCGCGAGCTTGGGCTTGGCCAGTGGCTGCTCCTTGGAAAAGGCGAACGAGTCAGCGGTGGGCAGGACAAGTCATCCTTGCTGGCCAACGCGTTTGAGGCAGTTGTGGCGGCTGTGTACTTGGATGGCGGGTTTGAGGCAGCGTTTGCGCTAATCTCGCGGCTGTTTACGGGACGCGTCAAACATGTCGAAGTTTCGGGATATTATGATCACAAAACTCGGCTACAGGAGCGGGCGCAGGCGCTGCTGAAAACGACCCCCAGATACCAGATCATTGCCGAACGCGGCCCCGATCACGCGAAGGTCTTTGAAGTCCAGGTCTCAATCAACGGCAAACCGCTTGCAAGCGCTGAGGGGCGATCAAAAAAAGCAGCCGAACAGAGCGCGGCGGCGGCGGCAGCTTTTGTCTTAGAGGGGGCGGACCTCGGAGGGTTGTTGGATGGATCTGGAACAAAATAGTCCGTTGGACGATCCATCCAACGGACTAAAGAAAGCGCCAGGTCAGATAGGGGGACCCTTATCTGCCGGTTATGCACTTGTGATTCGCGCTTAGAAAATCCCGTTGTATCGTAGGATGAACAATACGCCTAAGACGATTGCAGCGAAACCTAATGGTACCTGGATGCCAACAAGTTTGGCGCGAATGGCCTGGCCTTTCGCCAATGCTGTTTCGTTTTTGCTCAGCGCGTATTTGGTGATCAAGCCGAAACCCAGCAGGAAGCCAACGAGCAAATCGGCTGTCGATGAGAGTACCCAAAACAGGTTAAAGGGACTTAAGCTTGCAAGAAGCCCGCGAATCCCCCAAACAAAGAGCACAACACCAATCCATCCCTGATAGGGGGTGATCTTGTCGAGCAACTCTTTGGCGTTTGGTTTGCGTGCAATAATAAAACTCGATGCGGCTAGGAGTCCGCCCAATATTGTTATGAATCCACCGTACATGTGTCTGTCTCCTTATAGGGGTGTGTAATGCAGGCTAGTGTATGCACACCTTGGGCCGAAAAGGAACTCCGCTGCTTTCAATCAGTTACAGCGAAATGGGGATGGGAGTGCCATGCAAGATGGGGGCAACCGTTCCCTTGAAGGGAACGAGTGTTCCCCCAAAGCAACTAAGTGCTTAGAATTATTTTATGACTGAATTGTTGCCAGCAATACACCTGTAACAAAGCGGGGATCGGGGGGCGCCTCCAAGTTCACAAAGATATCGAGGAGATCCGCAAGCCATTGGTCTAGCAATTGCAAAACTAGCGATTGCGAGAGGTACCCTTGGTCTTGGATCTTTGCGTCCTGGACGCATCGCCTCAGCCCTTCGGCAGCTCGGGTTTTGGCAGCGTGGGACAAGGTATCTCCCGCGATGGCAATTTCTCGGAACGCTTCGATCTCAGCGTTTTGCAGGGGGATGCAGTCAAATTTTCCGCCGCTGATGTAGCGAACAAGTGCTGTGCGCACGTAGGCATCGAGCGGTGGCCTGGGTTGTGGTGCGTCGCTTGGGAGCATAGCGCCTAGCGCGTGAGCGATGGCAATGCGTAGTGCAAGCATCGTCAGTTGCTCGGCTGTTTTGTGCACGTCTAGCTTGGATTCGAATGGTCTTGTCCCAGAGCCCCCAGTGGCATCCAGTTGTTTGGCAAACAGGGGGCGCGGTTTGGCCAGGGCTTCTAGCACAGACAGTCCTGGATCGCCCGCATCTGATGCACGAGGGGCAAGGGCCTTTGCAACGCGGGCAAGGGGCAGGGTGGCAGAGTACCCCACTCGGTGGAGTCGCGTCAGCGAAATGGTTGATAACGCCTGTGCTCCGCGCCCGACGTTCTGTCCGGCAACGATATCGAGCCCCAGGGCCAGGGTGGCGATCGCTGCATCAACCGTCTGTTGGATCTGCTCTGTGTCAGCGAGGGCGATGCGCTCTGCGGACAGCACTTTGTTGGTCAGCACCACGATGGCGGTTTCGATGCGAGAGAGCTCCTTGCGATCGCGGATCGAATCCAAACACCGCGCCAAAAAACTCCGCCGCACAGTCGTTTCGGCAAGAGAGCGGGTAAACCCGCCCGCCGTTCGTGCATGCTCGGGATCCGCGCCATCGACCGGGGAAACGCGATCTTGACTGTTTTCACCGATGACGACGGTCTTAACATCGACGGGTCGGAATACTTCCAGGGCGTCATAAAAGTCGACGTAGCCGATGTCTGCCATGCGACTTGCCCGCCAGCGGTAGCTCATTTCTTCTAGCTCGGCGGGCGGCTCTGAGTGCGCTGCTCGCAATGTGTGTCGGGCAGTCACCATATCCGCGCGGTAGAGGTCATCGACAATTCGTCTAGCGAGGACCGCGGTATCTTCGTCTCTGGGGTACTTGATTGCGTAGAAAGTATCGGGGGTGACAGTAAACGGGCGGTCGTCGCCATCTTCCGGATCTTCGCCGAGGGACAGGTCATAAATCTTGAGCCATCGTGCAAAGAGCAGCGCGGTGAGTTCAGCATCCAGCGCTTGCCACGACGCATGCAACGTTTCGAATCCAGCGTCGACAAGGGAGGCCAACCAAGGTTTCATGGCGTCTATGAGCGGACGATCGCGTTCCCAAACGTCCATATCCAAACAACCACGGATTTGCTCTGGGCTTGCCATTGCGATCAGGGGATTTGCATCGTGGAATCCGACTTCTTTAATGAGTTGAAACAGTTCGGGGGTTGGCATGTCCCGAACGAGCGCTTGGCAATTGGGCTGAGAGATGAGCGCAGAAACCTGCTTGTGGCCGCTGGGGTTTGCTAGTTTTTCACGGATGTAAGATAGCGGAATTACATGGGCGTCGGTTGCCATTTCCCGAACTTAGCTTGCTTGCTACCCGTTTGCTACGGTTAATGTGCCACCGATGGTGATAGACCAGATTCGTGACGAAATCCGTCGCTTTGTAAGTGTTGAGGCACCCGTTGCGGTTGCTTGTTCGGGGGGCGTTGATTCGCTCGTGTTGGCAGATGCAATGGCACGATTTTCTCGTGACGGTCATGTTGGCTCGATTACTCTGATTTACATCGACCACGGTCTCCAGGTCCGCAGCCGAGAGTATGGCGAACGAGTCATGGTGTTTGCGCAGGAGCGGGGGCTTTCGGCGGCGGTTGTCCGTGTGGATGTCAATCTGCGCCAAGCATCGATTGAAGATGCCGCCCGTATTGCCCGTTACGAAGCGTTAGAAAAGACCGCAGACCGGCGAGGAATTCGCTGGGTCGCTTTGGCGCACACCGCGACCGATCAGGCCGAGACTGTGCTCATGCGGGCGATTCGCGGTACTGGGGTGCGAGGTCTAGCGGCAATGGCGCCCTGTAGAGATCGGTTTCTTCGTCCACTGTTGCGATTTAGCCGAGAGGATATTCAGGACTACGCAACCCGACATGGTCTTCAGCCCATCCTGGATCCGATGAACAAAGATTCGCGCTTTTTTCGTGTGCGGGTAAGGGAGGATTTGATGCCGCGGCTGCGGCGAGAGAATCCCCGGATCGACGATGCCCTATGTCGGCTTGCCGGTGCCGCCGGAGAACACCAGGTGATTATAGATTGGGCTGCTGCCCAAGCGTTGTCTATCGCTGAAATCCGCCCAAGGGTCTGGAGCGCAGAGAAACTCCAGGGGATGCCCACTGCGATTGGAAAACTCGCTCTCGCTCGGGGCGTTTGTTTGGCTGGTGCGGGTTACCTGTCCGCGGCGCACTATCAGTCGCTTTGGGATTTGGTGTCTGGCCCAGACCGCGGCCAAACGGGTGTAGATCTGCCAGGGCTTCGGGTGGTGCGCAACTATGATGCAGTATATGTGGAAGAACGGGATTCTGCGGCCCGGCTTGTCCCAATTGCAGATGTCCAGGTTCGAGGCTCCCATGGGCCATATTTGGTGCGGAGGTGGCGTGCCGGCGACAGGATGTGCCCAGCCCGCCTACATGGTCGCTCACGAAAGCTAAGTGATTTATTTATCGACGCAAAAATCCCTCGTGGCCAGCGTTCCGGGGCCGTTGTGGTCTATCGGCAACAAGATGGTGTCATCGAGTGGGTCCAAGGACTAGGGGCCGCTTATGACAGTGATGTAGAGGTCATCTTGACGGAGCCAAGCAGAGTGGCTAAATGAGGCATATATGGACCTCATCAAAGTGTCTTGCTTTGGAGAAGTCGGGTATTATTAGGGCAAGTTGGCAAGAACACGGCAGATGCAGAAGCAAGGTGACGGCGCTTGAGACAATCACACAAGACAATTTTACTATGGATTCTTTTGATCTTGATGTTTGTGACCGTCTACAATCTGTTCACGGATGGTAGCAGCCGCGAGACCGAAATCGACATTACGGCTTTTAAGGCAGAAATCACCGACGAAAAGAAAGCGAAACTGATCGCCGAGGTGCAGATCGAGCCCAAAGGCTCGAACGACGCCAAGTACATCATTAGTTACCGCGAAGCGGACAAGAAGGCGGCGGTGACCCACGCAGAGTTTCCCGGGAAGATTCTCGACAGTCTTCGCGATTCGAAAGTCAAGCATCGGATCAAGCCGCGGGATGAGGGGACATTTTGGCAGTCACTCATTATTTCGTGGCTGCCGATGTTATTTTTATTTGTAATTTTCTTTTTCTTTATGCGGCAGCTTCAGAGTGGAGGTGGAAAAGCCATGAGCTTTGGCAAGTCCAAAGCCCGGTTGCTCACCGACCACCAAAATAAGATTACCTTCAAAGACGTCGCTGGAATCGAAGAAGCAAAGGATGAGGTGGAGGAAATCATTGCTTTCCTCAAAGACCCGAAAAAATTTACCCGACTGGGGGGGCGGATCCCCAAAGGCGTTTTGATGATGGGCCCGCCCGGCACCGGAAAGACTCTGCTCGCGCGAGCCATCGCGGGTGAGGCTGGGGTTCCATTTTTCTCGATCTCGGGATCGGATTTTGTCGAAATGTTTGTCGGCGTTGGTGCTTCACGTGTTCGCGACTTGTTTGAGCAGGGAAAAAAGAACGCGCCTTGCATCATTTTTATCGACGAGATCGATGCGGTAGGTCGTCATCGCGGCGCCGGATTAGGGGGCGGCCACGACGAGCGCGAGCAAACCCTCAATCAATTACTCGTTGAAATGGACGGCTTTGAGTCCAATGACGGTGTGATTTTGATTGCAGCGACCAACCGCCCAGATGTACTTGATCCTGCGCTTCTCAGGCCGGGACGGTTTGATCGAAGGATTATCGTGCCGAGGCCCGATTTGGCGGGGCGTGTGGGGATTTTGCAAGTGCATACGCGCAAAGTTCCCGTTGGGCCTCATGTTGATCTCGAAATCATCGCCCGTGGTGCACCGGGGTTCTCAGGTGCTGATCTAGAGTCACTGGTGAATGAGGCCGCACTTATTGCTGCGCGGCGGGACAAAGAAAAAGTCGAGATGAACGACTTTGAAGACGCAAAAGATAAGGTGTTGATGGGGGCCGAGCGTCGGTCGCTGATCATCTCCGAGAAAGAAAAACGAACGACTGCATATCACGAAGCCGGTCATGCGCTTGTTGCGATATCCGTTGGTGAAGAAGCTGATCCTGTCCATAAAGTGACAATCATCCCCCGGGGCCGTGCCCTTGGATTGACGCAACAGTTGCCCGTTGAGGATCGGATGAGCATGACCCGCGAATTCGCCCTCAATCAGATCGCAATCATGATGGGAGGGCGTGCTGCGGAGGAAATCATTTTTCAACAGCGAACGACAGGCGCTGGGAACGACATTGAAAAAGCGACCGAGCTGGCGCGTAAGATGGTGACCGAGTGGGGGATGAGCGACAAGATTGGCCCAATCAACTACTCTAGTGGTAACAATGAAGTATTCTTGGGCCGAGATTTCTCCCAGTCCGAGGCACATTCTGAGGGGACTGCGCAAAGCATCGATCAGGAAGTAAACCGAATTGTTACAGAACAGTACGCGCGTGCCCGGTCGATACTCGAGGAACAGAGGACGCAGCTCGAGGCTGTGGGCGAGGCTTTGCTGGAGCTAGAGACCCTAGGCGGCGACGAGATCAAGACCCTATGTCAGGGTGGCAAACTCGATAGGCGTACCCGTCCGAAAGCTCCTCCTACGACGCCGCCCACCGTCGCGCCAGAAGAGAGCCGCGAGACATCGCTTTTCCCGCTCCCTGTTGCCAAAGGCGAGCCTGACCCCGAGCCTGCATAGGTTAGGAGGAGTGTCAACGCCGCCGGGGAGTCCTCAACCCCTAGAGAGTGAGCCGTTACGATTCGGGATTCAACCGATATTGCTTCGGTTTGCGACATTGGATTGGTCACGGCCCTATGTCATGGGCGTGGTCAACGTGACCCCAGATTCGTTTTCGGACGGTGGCCAGTGTCAGACTGTCGAGCAGGCTGTGGCGCGCGGATTGCAATTGGTCGAGGATGGTGCCGATATTCTCGATATTGGTGGAGAATCGACCCGGCCCGGGGCGCAACCTGTTTCGGCAAGGGAGGAGCTAGGCCGGATCCTTCCCGTTATTGAGCGATTGTCGCAGGTTACGAGGACGCCAATCTCGGTAGATACATCGAAGGCAAAAGTAGCGGAGGCTGCGATCTCTGCCGGGGCTGAGTTGGTTAACGATATCTCCGGTGGAAGTTTTGATCCCGAGATAGTATCCGTCGCAGCCGAGGCGAGTGCAGTATACATATGTAGTCATCTCCGCGGTGACACGATTGCCGCGGTGCATGCCTCCCAATCGGAGCCGCTCACACCGGGGCAGGTAGCGGAGGATTTAGCTAAAAAAATTGCTCGCCTTCCGAGTACCTTGCGCTACCGTACTATTGTGGACCCTGGTTTGGGATTTGGAAAACCAACAGCGCTTAACGTTGCTTTGTCTGGCTATGCTGGACATTTGGGGCAGCAGCTCATATGCCCGGTGCTGGTCGGCCCATCACGGAAGCGATTTGTCGCAGAGCTTGGGGGCGAAACCCTCGATGCGCGGGACGCGACAACTGTGGGTGTGGTCCTTGCTTCGGTCTTTTTTGGCGCGAATCTTGTCCGTGTCCACAATGTCCAGATGGTAAGGGCTGCGCTGCGCGGTTTTGACGCAATTTGCGTGTCTCGGGAAACGGAAGCGTGATGGAATCGATTGCGGATGTCGTGACTGGATTGACCGCACGCGATGTCCTGATTGCTTTGCTCGATATCTTTATCGTCTACTATATATTTTACCGAGTCTTGCTCACCATTAAAGGGACGCGCGCAGCGCACATGGTCATTGGTATCGTGGTGATTGGCGTGGGTTTTTATGTCGCAGAGCGACTCGAAATGGCGACCGTTTCTTGGCTCTTAGACGGAATCATCGCCTACTTTATTATCGTCATCGTAATCGTATTTCAGCAGGATATCCGTCGTGGTTTAATGCGTTTGGGCCAAAATGTCGTTCCTGCTGGACGGACTCACGAGCTCGAGCATGTTCTGGATGAAGTCATTGCTGCCGCAAATCACCTGGCGAAGGCGAGGATCGGTGGAATGGTTGTGTTTGAGCGAGAGGCGGATATCACCGATTTTGTTGAGTTGGGCCAAGGGATCGATGCTCGGGTTTCCCGGCGCTTACTCGTCGCGTTGTTTGTTCCATCGCGAAACAACGAACTCCACGATGGTGCGGTCATTATCGATAAGCATCTTCGTGTTCGCATGGCGGGGGGCGTTTTGCCACTATCGACCAGCCCGAGCCTCGCGCGGCGAATTTGGCACACGATATCGCGCGGCCCTCGGCATTACCGAAGAGACTGATGCAGTATCCCTCGTGATTTCTGAAGAACGTGGTGAGATCTCGGTATGTTTTCGGGGCAATATTGCTCGCGATCTGGAGCCGGACACACTGAGGCTGGCGCTTCAGGGACTATTTTATCGCGATACCCGCGCCAGTCAGATGGCGCAAGAGGCACATGCTGCGGGTCAGATTGGCAAGGCGATTGCGGCACTGGGGGGCGATAAGCCGCTGCCTACACCAGATCTGGACTTAAGCCCTGTTATCCAGGACACGCCACAATCGGAGCAGCGATTGTGAGCACCGAGCTCCCAGACGAATTGCCGACCAATGCTGCCGCGCCGGTTCTGACCTGGCTTCGCGGTGCAGTGATGAACAACAGGCGTACGAAGATCGTCGCGCTTGTTTTATCGGTCGCGGTGTTTACCTTCGTGAATACAGATAAAGACGCAACTATTGGCGTGATCGTCCCGGTGCGTTACCACTATCCAGAAAATCGCGTTTTGATTACCGAACCTGCCCATCGAGTGCGCCTACTGGTTACCGGGCCCGGACGGCGGATTCGCCGTTTTAACCATCGTGAAGTGGATACCCGTCGAAATTGACCTGAGGACCGCGCGCAGCGGTGAATTTGTGTTCCAGGAGGATCTCTTTCATTTGCCCGCGGGGCTTGAGTTGGTCTCGATCAATCCAGCGACAATGCGGCTCGCATTTGAAAGCAAGGTAACAAAACAAGTTGGCGTTGAGGTTGTGACAGATGGCAACGTTGCGCGGAACTACCGGGTAGAAAAGATTAAGACCAAGCCGAAAACGGTTACGATTCGTGGCGCACAGAGCGTCGTAGACGGCATTTCCGAATTGCCTACCTATGAGGTGGCGTTGGAAGAGAAGACCAAGTCCTTTCGCCATCGGGTCGAGTTGGCCCGGCCCAAAAGTGCGATAGAAATCGTTGACCCGGGGCCCATTGTCGCCCGTATTTCGATCGTTCCTAAATTGGCCGTTCGCAAACTCGACAAAGTCACAGTTGAGGTTCGCAAACGAAAGTCGGATAAAGGCATACAGGCGAATGTTAAGGTCCAGCCCAAAACAGTCTCCGTCGTGTTGCATGGCGACGCTGCGGTTGTTGAGAAAGCGAACATTACCGCATATGTTGTCATGGGATCGCGCGAAGCCAGCGGGAAGCGCAGTCGCGCGGTGGTCTTGCTAGACGGTGTGCCCAAAGGTGTGGCAACCGAGATCAAGCCGCGCCGTGTAACGGTGAAACCCACACGACGCTGATTCACAGATCGCTGTAACCAAAAATTATCACTTCACCTCCTCACGACCCTAAGGGCTTGATGTTTTGCATTGGCTCTTTGTGGCCTGGTCGTTGCAATCCATGTTGGCTCGTTATTCAAACGAAACGAACAATAGAATTCGACGTACCAGGGGGCTTAATGAGAACAGTAACCAATTTTTGTAATGAGATAGTAATGCTCGGTGTGGTTGTCGTATTGGCAGGAGTGATGGCGTGTGGCGGAGGTGATTCCGCGGATCCAAAGACAGCGCAGACCTCGCTCAACGCGACGGTCTCGTCGCTGAGCGAATCTTTGAATGGATCGTTTGCAATGCTCGACGCCGACACCTTTGATTCTTCTGTTGGATCCACGCTTTCGCAAATGGAAAAGATGATCAATGATGCTGTCGGTTCCGACGACATGGCGTCTCCGGCCAAACTGATTTCGATGGCCAATGACGGTGAAGGACGGGATGGACTTCGATCCCTTTGTCGGTCGTACGTGAGATCGCCGAGTTCTTAACTGAGAAAGTGCTCACCGACGAAAACTACGAAGGAAAGGGCATTTACCGGATTGGCGAGGATATATGCGATGGCGACAAAGAATGCATCGATGTCGTCACAAACGTCGAGATCCGGTTCCGCGCGGTTTTAGCGGGCGCAGATGGGATTGAAATTACCCTCTTGGTCGGGGGCAAATCGGCACGAGCCGCTATCGTCCGCGTGGCATAAAGACCAGGTCACGTTTTCGTTGGATCTAAACGAGGTCAAAAAGCTCGCTTCTGAGCTCGACAAAGAGGCCGAGCTTCCGGATACCTTGGTTGGCGTCGTTTCGACTTCGCTCATTGTGCATGGGGAAAAAGATGTCTCTTGGCAGTTTGCCATCAATGAAGCAGTCCACGTCGAGGGAACCTTTGCCGGTGAAGGACATATCAAATTCACCAGTGCAGCGCGCGATCCACTTTTGAGTGCACGCTGGCTGGGGCCGGATAAACCCGAGACATACGCGCTGGATATCGGGCCGACCACTTGGGTCGCTCCGTGGCAGACAATCGATGACGAGAGCATGGCAACCGGGACCGGCGAGATTTACTTGGCAGGTCTGTCGATGATTCTCAGCTACGTCGCAGAGACCGATACGCTGTCGATCGATAATCTTGGCATTGGCGATGCAACCTCGACAATCAAGCTCGATGGCACCACTTTGCTCGCGGTGGGATTTTAATAAAGATTCCAATCGTCGGACCAAGGTCGCCGTCACCCAGCCGGAGATGGGAATGCCAATTGTGACATTTGATCCCGAGTTTGTTTTGACGGCAGACTTTCACCTGCAGTCGCTTGCCGATGCCGGCGATGAAATCGAGCCGGCATTCCTTAACGAGGCATACACGCTATCACTGACCGGAGACAAACCGGCAATCCAGGGGCTCGAAGATGCGGTCAAGGGTCACCGGCGGGACCTTGGAAATCTCCAGCAGTGAGGGAGCGGGTGTACAGGTAGATGATGGAATGTGTTTAGTCGGAAAGCTTCCTGGCGAAGAAGACCACGATGTGATCGGTTGGTTCGCATCGGAGGTTTGCGCCGACTAAGGTTTGTGTCAGACGTTTGAGGAGCCGAACGCCACATCTGGCGTTCGGCTCTTTGGTTTTTGAAACCGCCAGATACGAAATCGCTAAGCCCTTACTCCATGCGCGTCAGGATTTCGGTGGGGTCCAGCGTGGTCGGCCGCTTTGTTTCATCCAAAGCGGGGTCACCCGCGCCCGTTCGAAGTTTGTCGTCTTCGATGGAAAAAACAGTATACGTCGTATCGCCCTGATTTAGAACGGTGCCGTCAATGTTTGCACCAAAAAGACTTTTTTGAACATTGATCATCCAGTCATTAAATCCGTAAAGCATTATAGCATTCGCCCCCACAACAAGATCGCTGTCATGGATAGTCGTGTTGAGTTCGTTGGTTGTGAGATCAAACTCTTTGATCTCTGAATTCTGTGGCAGCGAGTCTCCAATGACAAAGGTTCCGCTCTGCGTGACCGTAACATCCACCGGGCCAGTGCAAGACGTATCGTTGTCGTCAAACGATTTCAATGTAAAGACGAAATTGTTCTCAGTGATTTCGACAGTGAAACTGGAAACAGAAACATCATCGCTGTCGTTCTCGACGAGACATGATTGCGTCCAAACTCCTTCTAATTCTGTTGTGGAGTCGTCGCCGCATGAAACTGCAATGAGTGGGCATAAAATCAATCCTAGTAATATGTGTCGCATGTTTGTGGTCCTTTTTATGTTGACAGCCAAGAACAACTTTACAATAGCAACTAACCAAGTCACGTATTTGGTGACCTAACTGACACAAATGCCTTGGTGTCGTCCGACAAGAGTACAGACGAGTACGTTTTGAATATTGGGGTTGCTATACTTGAGCTTGCTATGAATCAGTCTTCGGTTGGGATACGTCTACAGCAGTACATTGCAAAGATTTGCGCGATCACGGTGTTATCGGCGACGGTTATCCCAAAGGGGTCGTTGTCGCGACGGATAGTCAGTCGCCGTTTCCCATTGCCGCAGCGAAATGGGCAGATGTAGCCGCAGAGGTTGGCGGGCTCAATATTGATGCGACGTCCCATACGCCGCGATCGACCCATCAATGCGGAGACACTGCGGACGACGGATCGGACAACGATGATGACGGAGACATGGATGACGACGATGGGTGCTCCGCATCCCTGGACTCGTCATCGGCGCTGGTTCTATTGATTGTTATCCTGCTTCCCGTACTTGGACCGCGTAGACGTTGTCTGTGTGCTCGCGGTAACCTCTAGGGCACGCTGTTAAGGGAGGTGGCTTTGACCACCACTGTCAATGTGCCAGCGGTTTACGTCCCGCCATAGTAGGCGGACAGTAAGTTGTGTTGACCGGAAGTTCTTGTTATTTGTCAGGATCGTTTTTCACGACTGTGCCACACGCGAATGATTACGATTGTGTCATCGTGTAGCCGATGGCGCAGTACGTATGCACCCGCGCCAAACGGAATGTACCATTCCCGCCGACGGCTATCATCGTCCATAGCGCGACCCATTCGAGGCCGCTCAAGTAGTAGGTTTGCACCTTTTTCGATGATCTTTATAACCTTTCGTGCGGCTTGGGGATCCCGCTGCACTAGAAAGTCGTACAATCGTTGAATATCGTCCTTGGCCTCTGGCAGCCAGACTAATTTCATTGGTCATCGCCGCGCTTGGCCGCTTTTGCTGCTAACTCGTCTAGCCATGCGACCATATCTTCGTGGGTAATATGGGTTCCCGTATCCAAGTAACGTTGGTAGCGTGATTCGTCCTCTAAGCGCTCCCGCTCATAGGACTCTTCTATGTCGAGGTAACGAGAAAATGGCTTGCTTCATTAACCAGTGAGGTGTGCGATTCTTTAGCTTGCCTAGTCTGCTAAGACGTTCTCGCATCGCATCTTCTAGCTTTACTCCCACTGTCTTTGGCATTGATGACATCGAAAATCGTCCCTGGTTGCAACTGGTAGTACCTATTACAACCAGTCTAGTCCAAAATCATTTGTAAAGCGATAATTTGATGTAAGCAATTGTTATTGCGTCATAAATATTTCTGGTGTTGAGAGAAGATTTTAGGACTTTCGTGTTTTGTGTTGGGAAATTCTCGATCACTGGCGTCGTTTATCGAGCGGTTGCGAGTTTCGTGGAATCTATCCGGCCTAGAACCACCGGAAGCCACCCTCGTAAACAAGTATTTACCCGGGGCCAACCGAGAGATAGACCGTTTTGATCGAGTCCAGTTAGAAGACGTGCTCCGCATTTGCGAGCGATCTGCCTCGCTTGCCCAAGCGGGAAAACAACTATTCGCCGTGTCACGAACGCAAAAGAAGAGTCACAATGACTCGGATCGGATTCGCAAATATCTCGCGCGTTTTGACCTAGGGTGGAGCGATATTCACTAGCGGCCCAGTTCCCATCGCATGTCCGCCTCAGTGATTTTTCGTCTAGTTGATTTCGTTAAGGTGTATCACAGATGGTGATTTCTAGCTCGGTAGCCACATATCCGGGTTGGCCAAAGGCCTGTGTGCCCACTTCGGCTGAGGTTTCGGTCTCGGCCCATAAGCCACAACTGAAGATTATATCCCGATGTGAGACCACGATTGTCTTGAACGAGTTCTTGTACAATGGGTGCCAAGTTTGGTGAATTGTTGTAAGCGCCGATCTGCCATGCAAGGCCGCCTGTTTCAGGCCAGCGAACCTGCGCAGTCGTAACGGGGGCGGCCACTGATGGGTATATTGGGCGCATTGTTTGCATTGTTCACCTCGGGTGCGCCTGGGAAAGGTGCTTCTTCTCCATGAATCGTCAAAGCATGCAAGCCTGCGTCCCAATTAATGCTCCCAACGCCCCAGAGCCGGAGACGCACATCCATAACTTGGGCGTCATCTGGCAGTGTGTTGTTCAGTGCAAATCGAAAAAATCCCCATGTCGGATCGCCTGACCACTGATCTATGTATAGCCCCGGTGGTATTGTCAATATCTCTCCGTCGGGGAGAAACTCAGAAGCAGTGATATCAATTTCTCCGTCATCGGTTTGCCCAGAAACTTGCAGGGTCTGGGTCAAACATTCATCACCCCCATCACTGCGAAGCTCGTCGAAACCAATGCGGCCACAACCGGTGGTTAGCAAAAATACAGAGGACCAAAGGAAATAGTCTCCGGAGTCTGGGCCGTTTGGAATTCAATCGAGTTTCACACTACCCTGTGCCTTTAGTGTGCCGAGGCCGGTGGAGGGTCGCAAGTACTACGGTAGGCGGATGTGCGTGTTTGACAATCAACGGCCCGTGCGACTGCCTCGCGGCCATCATGTGACTTGTGGTCGACCTTGGGAAATCGTTCGGCTATGCTCAGCTCCTCCTTTTGAGATATATTTCAGTTGTGCGATTTGTGCGATGTAAAATTCGTTCGTGCGCGCGCCGCGGCATGGTGCTGTGCGGAGCACTTATCGGATTGCTTACGAGCCAAAACGGTTGCGCCTTGTTCTGGAGCGCGAATGTGCATCACAATTCGGGAGGTACTGCATGGTGTGGATACCCCCAATCCAGCCTTTATCGACCTTGGTATAGCCAGCGCTGTTGCAATCGCAGTAGCCCCTAACGACTCCAATAGTTCCAAACAGACAGCGGGGGCGTTGGCAGTCGCGGGCGTATTTGCGCTGAGCGGAGTCGTCGGTGCCATGTACGCATACCGATGCAAGAATCGAGGGAGAGAGCAATCAAGCCCAGCGAAAGTCTCCAAACCAAAACAACAGCCGGTGCCCCTAGAAGGCCCAGTTCTTCCGCTTCGTCAGGAACGATTGTCGCCGGGGTCACGCGATCCTTTGTGGCCGTCGGACGAGCTCTTGAATTCACAGTTATCTGACGAAAAGGAACCAATTCGCTGCAACGCATATTCGAATTCTGACTGCCCGCACATGCATTTGTGCGTTCCTGTCGATGGTAGTCATGGATTTTGCCAACCGATCGGGGAGGAATCAACCCCCAAGAATCAGTCGAGCGAAGAGTAGAAAAGTTGTTTCTGCGTTTTCGTGAATACGCAAAACGAGATCGGTGCCACGATCACTGGGTCGGTAGCGTTACAACCGTTGCATCATGGTATCATCTGTGCGACATGAGGTGCACGTATATTTGCCTGATCTTATCGATTCAACTACTCGGATGTCAGGGAACCTCACCGGCGAGAGAACCCACCGCAAGCAGAAACGACGCAAGTAACCAAAGGGGCGGGCAAATCGGTTTTTGCTTCACCAATGCGCCCGAAAGTGGTTCGCGTTGCGGCGGTAAACACGACCCTGTCCACGGGCGTGCTACAAGCGGTGATCCCTGCGTTCACGGAGCAAACCGGGTTTGTGGTTGAATTCGTGGGTGAATCGGCGGCCAAAGAGGGCAATATGGAGCGTGGAAAGGGACTGTTTGATGCCGCGCGAGCCGGCAAGGTTGACCTCCTCATTGCCCACTACGGAAAGTCTTATCTTGAGACTTTTGTGATGGATGGCCTCGGTGCGTACCCGAATCTTGCGTTTGCCAATCAGGCCGCGTTGATTGGCCCGGAAAGTGACCCAGCCAAGATTTCTGGAATGTCCGATGCGGGGCAGGCGTTACGCAAGATTGCCGCGTCGGGGAGTCCATACGTCGTCAACAACCTGGACGGACTGAAGTACCTATCTAGTCTGATGTGGCACGCAGCAGGCCAACCGGATAAAGGGAGCTGGTGGATCGAGCAAGACCGGCCCAAGGCCCGAGCGGTACGCGAGGCCGAGAAACGAAATGGATACGTGCTCTTTGGCGTACCGCCGTTTTTGCACTTCAAGAAAAAACACGACAGCAAAATGCGTATGATGGTCGTCGGGGATCCGATATTGCAGCGCACGATGGCGACGGTCGTAGTCAATCCTCAACGCATCAAGGGAGTAAACCACAAGGGCGCGGTGGCACTTCAGAGGTATTTGGTGAGCGCCGCTGTGCAAGCGCAGATTCGAGCGTTTCGAATTGAGGGAACGGAGGATCAGTTCTGGTGGCCGATGGGGCGCAGCAACGATCCGCACAAATTGACATGGTAAGGCGTGGTAGGGCAGCGACACTGGCGGTGCTCTCTTAATGGTATTTGCGGCTGGAAACGTCTTTAGTTTCTACGGTTGGCGGGGTAGACAGGGACCCTTTCCCGACTGCGTGCGCCGATTCACTCTTTTTTAAGTCCTTGCGGGTCTTTCGCGTAGCGAGTGCGAACATCACATTCGCAAACACCGCGATCAACGCGATTACCCTTCGCTCGCTGCCATAGGACTCATAGAACATAAAGACGACGAACAGATTCAGGGCTATCCAAGCTGATATCATCCATACGAGTGCATCGCGTTGTTCTTGTACTTTTCCGGCGCGAATGATGACAACCTGAACAATGGCGAGGACAATGCCAGCCAAAATGAGCGCGTAGCCTACCGCGTTATCGTTGTCATGGGCGGCCCATCGGCTGTGAATCGTGGGTGCCAACCCAGCTGTAGCTGCTCCGGCCAATAACACCCCTACGGTATTGCGTGTTATGCGAGACACTCGCGCACGAATGTAGGTGAAAGGGCGGCCAAGATCTAGGAATCGAGCATGTTCTTTTTCGTAGGGACCGGGCTTATCCCCCCGCCCGTTGCGGTACTGACAACGCGGGTATGGCAGCCGTCACTTTGGTTCCTGACCAATGGATTTGGTAACTATCGGCCATTCTGCGGGTAGAAGTACATGGTGACGCCCGGAGACGTCAGCACCGTCTTGGAATACACAGGTATTGGCGGTCCAGTTCCCATCGCCTTGGTAGGCACCGATGTTAGGGGCGAAGATGCAGGTCTCGCCGGTGTCGTGAGATCCAAGAAATCAGCGACGCGGATCCCCTGTGGAGAATCCCAATCGTCCGCATCCCAATGCACCCGTGAGAAAAACCAGCCACAATGTGAGTGCCTCGACGCAGAAGTTTTGTTTCATGTCTTCGATACGTCTCTGCTTGCTACTTTCAACCGAATTGGTGCAGAGATAGTGAGTTTTAGGCGTATCACAGATCGGGCCTCGCTCATCATGTCCGATTTTGGTTTAAACGGACATACAATGCACTACAGTGGGGGGGCGTATGATCGCATCCGACGTTGCAATCTCGGGCGGATGTGATGGTTCGCGTCGGGCTAGTTAAGATCTGTTCTCGTCTGTATCGATTCCCTGATACAATTCTATGCAATGGCAAAGCGTAGATTGTTTGGTACTGATGGGATGCGTGGAATCGCAAACGCTGAGCCGATGACCTGTGAGACGGTGATGCGCCTGGGAATGGCGGTGGCGGCTCGGCTGCAGCTCCAGGATCGTCATCCCCGAATTGTGATCGGGAAAGATACGCGTTTGTCCGGCTATATGTTTGAAAGCGCACTTGCGGCCGGCGTTGTTGCGATGGGCGCAGATGTTTGGCTAACGGGGCCCCTGCCGACCCCGGCGATTGCTTTTATTACGTCCTCGATGCGAGCAGATGCGGGGGTTGTGATCAGTGCGTCACATAATCCGTATCAGGATAACGGCATCAAGCTATTTGCACGCGATGGATTTAAGCTTCCCGACGAGGTAGAGACGCAGATTGAAGAGTTGATGTTGTCCCCGAGTCTCACCGAACTGCGGGCTGTCCCCCATGAAGTTGGATATACGAGACGGATTGAGGATGCTGTTGGGCGTTACGTTGTTTACTGTAAGGAGCGGTTTCCCAATGAGCTGACCCTCGATGGCCTGAAAATTGTCGTTGATGTTGCAGCAGGGGCGGGATATCGGGTGGCTCCGGCCGTATTTGAAGAGCTGGGCGCGGAGGTGATCGTGATCAACGATCAGCCAGACGGAAAGAATATTAATGAGGACTCGGGGGCGTTGTGTCCTCGTGGCATGGCCGCGCGCGTTGTTGCCGAAGGGGCAACGTTGGGGATCGCGCTGGACGGCGATGCCGATCGCGTGGTCATGTGCGATGAGTTTGGCGATATTGTCGATGGGGATGCGGTGATGGCGCTATGCGCGACGCGGATGATCGCGCAGGGTACGCTGGCGAAGAACACACTCGTGGCCACGGTGATGTCCAATATCGGTCTGGAGAAATCCCTTGCCGCAGCTGGTGGTTCCATTGTCCGCACCCAGGTTGGCGATCGATATGTCGTCGCGGCGATGCGAGGCGGAGGGTATAATTTTGGCGGGGAACAATCCGGGCATTTGGTGTTTCTTGACCATATGACCACCGGGGACGGCATTATCGCCGCTTTACGTGTACTTGAGGTGATCGTTCGGGAGGGAAGGCCGCTCAGCGAGCTTGCCACTGTGATGACCCGAACCCCACAAGTCCTCGTCAATGTAAAGGTTGGACGCAAACGCCCTTTAAAGGAACTCGACAAGGTGCAGGCTCTGATTCAGTCAATCGAGCAAGATCTCGCAGCGGACGGGCGAGTCCTGGTGCGATATAGCGGAACAGAAGCCAAAGCTCGTGTTATGGTCGAGGGCCCAGATGAGGCGAGTATTCGAACATGGGCTGAACAGATCGCGGCTGAGATTAGCGTTCATTGTCGGTAGGATGGCCGGTAGGATGGCCGGTAGGGCGAAATGATCATTGGCGTTGGGATTGACGTGGTTGAGATCTCGCGCATCGATTCGGCGAGTCAGCGTTGGGGGGAGCGGTTCTTAAACCGGGTGTTTACGGCCGGAGAACGGGAGTATTCGGGCGCGCGTGTCAATGGGGGGCAGCACTATGCCGCCCGATTTGCCGCCAAAGAGGCCCTCTATAAAGCGCTGGGAGGCGGTGTTGGGATTGGCTGGAAAGATATCGAAGTTGTGTCATCCGGGGCAAAGCCAACTCTTACCTTGACGGGCAGGGCCAAGCAGGTTGCCGACGCTCGCTGTATCGAACACTTTCACCTGAGTCTGTCGCACTCCGGCGACATTGCGGTGGCGGTGGTTGTGGCAGAAGCGTGAACAGAGCGTAATTCATGCGCGCTAGCGATGTTCGTACGCGAGTAAATCGGTAAGATGTTCCGATGCAATATGTCGTTACAGCGCGGCAGATGCAGGCGATGGATCGTCAGACGATCGACGAGTGGGGGTTGCCTGGGATTGTTCTGATGGAAAACGCTGGGCGACAGGTGGCCCATACGGTGGCGGAGCTTGTCGCAGAAGAGTGTTTTAGGACGGACGGTAATATTGTCGTGATCTGTGGTGGCGGCAACAACGGAGGGGATGGATATGTTGCGGCTCGCTGGCTGAAGCAATGGGGGATGCGGGTGTGCGTCTACTTGGCGGTTTCCGCCGATTCCGTCCAAGGAGATGCTCGGGTTCACCTTGACGCGTACCAGCGCTCTGGTGGCACGGTGGAATCCATTGCAACTGGCGAGCAATTGTCCCGGCACACGGTCGAGATTCATGGCGCAGAGATTGTACTTGATTGTTTGCTTGGGGTCGGGATCACACGACCTGTGACCGGGCACTTTGCAGCGATTATTGGTGTCGTCAACGACGGAGTGGGCCGGCGCGTCGCTGTGGATATTCCAAGTGGATTGTGTGCGGATACTGGAGCCGTGTTAGGAACGGCTGTAAAGGCGCAAATGACGGTCGCGATCGCATTTTTAAAGCCTGGGGTGGTTGGCGCACCCGGGTTTGTGCATTGCGGTCGAGTCGTCGTCGCTGAGATTGGGGTGTCCCCGCAATTGGCCCCGCAGCATTCGGTTTCGGTAGGAGTGCTTAGTTCTCGCGACATTCACAAGCTGCTACCAAAGATAGACCCGCTTGCACACAAGGGGCGTCGTGGTCATGTGCTGGTTGTTGGTGGGAGTCCGGGGAAAAGAGGCGCACCGCGGCTTGCTGGTTGGGGCGCTCTGCGTGGGGGGGCCGGATTGGTAACCCTGGCAATCGATGACAGTCCCCGGACAGGCGCGACTCCGCTGCCGATGATGACGACAGATTTTGACTGTCACAAGGACAATGCCAGTAGCGCGCTTCGGGAGCTGAGTGCTGGCACGCAGGGGGTTGTGTTGGGGCCAGGCATGGATACAACCCCGGCTGGCGCAAGGCTTGTAGAGGAGGCTTTGATGCTTCTAACGGTGCCGATGGTCCTTGACGCCGATGCACTGAATCATCTTGCCGGAAGGTTGTCTCTGATCGCCCAAGCCAATGGCCCCGTTGTGCTCACGCCGCACCCAGGCGAGGCAGCCCGGTTGCTCGCGACCACGGTGGCTGAGATCCAGCGGGATCGGATCGCCGCTGCCGCTCAAATCGCAACGGAGGGAAACTGTGTCGTCGTGCTCAAAGGCGCCCGTACGGTCATCTTTGATGGTCGAACAGCTCCACTGAGGGCTACTCGCGCTGTAATCAATCGCACCGGAAACCCAGGGTTAGCAACTGCTGGAAGTGGTGACGTCCTCGCGGGGTTGATTGCTGCCCTGATTGCCCAAGGGCTCGATTTTTACGATGCTAGCGTCGCAGGGGTCCATATTCACGGATTTTCAGCAGATTTATGCGCAAGACGTATGGCAATGCACGGGATTTGTGCAGGGGATATCGTCGACGAAATTCCCCGCGCGATGGCCGAAATAAGCTCATAATGATTCAGCGCGGGGCCACAGTGCGTGGTATGTATGGGGTCTCAATCCACAATTCAGTTTTATCGGTGCGACATGAAAACATATTCGGGTAGCCAAATAAAAAAAATCCTCCAAGAAGGTGCCAACGGTTTGCAGAGCACGGTCTCTCTGTGCCGCAAATACGGTATTGCTCGGTCGACGTTTTACGAGTGGAAAGCCAAGTATAAAGTCGATCGCGATAAAAAGTACGTTGCTTTGCTTGAGCTTGAGGACCTTAATGCCAATTTGCGCCAGCTTGTGGGCCAACAAGGATCGATGACTCGCGGCCTTAAATCCAGTTGGAACAAGAGCGTTCGGAAGCGTTTGGCAAAGCTAAACCAAGAGCTAAAAAAGCTTGCTCAGCAACAGACGACCTTAATCAAGAAGCTGGAAGTAAAGTCCGCCAAGCGCAAACGCTAGGAGACTGGTGTGAAACGGCTGCGGGCTCTCTGAACAAGTTTCTACTTGCGGCGGCGGCGCTTTTTTTTCGTCCGGCGGGAGTCGTCGAGCTTTTTGAGCGACGTTTTGAGCGCGTTGTGAATGGCAGTGCTGGTTGCATCGGCGAGACCGGAGTCGTGATCACGCTTGTACACTTTGCGGCGAACTTCGATAATGGCTGTCGCGGAACCCGTGCCCGCAAAACCAAATGATTGCTGGGGGACGGTGACGCCCAAGAGGCGAAGCTGCACTTGAACGGATAAACGGTTACTGGTTTCTGTTTGTATTATTTTTTCGGCGAAGCGAATGATTTCAACCCGAACTTGATAGGCGCGGATTCCGCGCTTTTTGAGATATTTTTGATGTTCACTTGGTTGTTTGTGCGGATCTGGAGCATCCTTTGGAAGTGCCGTCAAAAAGCGCGGGTGCTCTTTAAGGGCATTTGCCAGTACCCTTCTAACGTCGGAACGGAGCGTTGGCGGTGGCTTATCCGCATCTGATGTCACCGCAACCTTTGAAATAGACACAAGAAATTGAGATTTCTCTCGGGTCGGTTTCGCCTCTGTTTGGTGAATATTGACGCTCAAACATAGCAGTGTCGCGCTTGCGGCAAGATACCTCAGCCCGAGATAGTTGGTTCTCATATAGAAAGTATTCCGCTTTTTGTAGCCAGTCGCAAACGTGAAGAGCGGCAACGGCGCCAGTTTGGCGAAGTCTCGCGTCATTGTGTCAACACGGGTGTGTGTCTTCGCGGCCACATCCTACGCAATAGGCAGCGAATCCCAAGAAATCATGGGTCTTGCCTGATGGCACTCATATTGCTTGTTTTGCTTGTTGTTGTTGTCGGGAAAGGCGATGCAAAGGTGAGAGGAAGTGATATGAGAGTTAGTGACAAAGGACGAGAAAGCAGACCGCCAGTTAGCGATACGTTTAGCGCGGCCATTGTGCCACATCGCTCGATGCTGTTGGGGTTGGCCTACCGGCTTACCCGACGTAGAGAGGATGCAGATGATTTATTGCAAGATACCCTTTTGCGCGCATACCGCGCATGGGATCGGTTTCAGCCGGGGTCAAACTGTCGGGCTTGGCTGTCTCGCATTATGATGAACTGTTTTGTGAGTGGGTATCGCCGGATGAGACGTCATGAACGGTTTGTTGCCAATACATATGCCCAGGAAACGAGTTGTCCTACACAGATTGAAGATCCCCGAAAACGGCTCGATAGCGGTCTTGGCGATGAAGTCACATCTGCACTGGGAACACTCACGCCGATTCATCGTGAAGTTGTCGAGCTTGCTGACGTTCGTGGTGTACAATATAGAGAGATTGCCGAGGAGTTGGAGGTTCCGATAGGAACTGTGATGTCTCGTTTATTTCGCGCGCGTCGCCAACTGGAGGAGCATTTGCACGAATACGCCCGTGTCGACTACGGCATGTGCCGTGCTGCGTAGCCTAGAGAGCTGAACACGTAAATTCACTTTCCGACGCTACCTCTCGAAATCGCTGGCTACGTTGTCCTCCTTGACGGGACCCAACCCCGCCCGCCCACGCCCAAATACGGGCGAATCTATGTTGGTTGCGCCTGATTTTCGCCTGGAAACAGACGGTTGCATTGGCAGTGTCCGCCTCGCCAACGATTCCGATCCTTTACCGTCGATAAGCAACTTTACGTGTTCAGCTCTCTAGGGATAGGATGATACGCGCCTTCCGCTTCCCTGCGTCGGATAGGACCATTTCAACTGGCGTGCGGTCTAGCGAGTGGATTGATGTTGTGGTTTGCGAAGTAAAGCCAGGCAGTGGCACACACAGACGGCTCTGCTTGAAAATCACTGCGAATAATGTTGCCGGTGCAGTAGGGAAGTGCACCGCTTTCTTCGGCAAATGCATTCATCGCTTGTAGCAACTTCGCCGCAGTATAAGTGGCGCCGTAACGTCTGAAGCGGATGGGTTCGCCTAGCTGTTGCTCTACCGTGGTGATCGCAAGCACTGTCGCCAGCGTCGCTTCGCTCCAGACAAACTGGCGGCTGAGATTGGGGAGCGTTGTATTCATGGGGCGCCAGTCAAAGAAACCGGGGATAGCTCTATGTTTTTGTCCAAGGTAGCCGGCTGGTTCGAACAGATGCTCGAAGACAAGGTTGAGGCCGTCGCGATATTTTCGTAAGGATTCCGGGTTATCTGCGAAAGCGAGTAAGGACCAGACTTGCGGCGTGAGTTGGATGTCTGTGCAATTTGGTACTTCGCGATCGGGATCAAAGCTTACATAAAACCCCTTAAGCTCAGGATCCCACATGCTTTCAATCAATCGCTTTATGGCGCTAGCATGGTTTTGGTATTCTTGGGACCTGTGAGCGGTTTCTGCATTGCGAAACGCTGCATAGGCTTCGGTATTGTAATGTACCGATAGCATCGGGCTGTCAGAGTTTTTGTGGAACGGAAGAACACGGACGCCACCAGAGTTGCGTCCCAAAGTGGGTGTTTTCACAAAGTTGCGAATCAGATATCGCAAAGCTCGGTCACGCATCGGTTGATACGTAGTGTCGCGAAAGGTTTGTTGGAAGGCGGTTGCCGCGATTGCCACCCACGATACGATGCCCGCACGGGCAATTTTTGCCGGTATGCTTGTCTCAATATCGCTGTTTTGCCCGGACGATTTGACAAAGGAGGTCCTCGGTGTCCCATTGGCCGTATAGGAGGCGAACCAACCACCCGACGATTCGCTGCTATCTTTTATTTGAAGATGGTCTAACGCATTTAACAAGTGAGTTGCGTCTTGTTTCTCGCCTGCGTGACAAAACGCAATTGTCGCGATCGCTTGGTCGTATACGAACGCCAAATCGAGACTTTCAAAGCTCCGCAGGAGCTGCGCTGGTCTTGCGGCGTTGGGAATCGCAGTGCGAAAAAAGCGATTCTGCAATGCCTGAATCTGTGCGTCTTCATGGCAGCGTTTCGTTGGGGGGCAGTGCAATGCAAAGGCAAGCGAATCAACGTCGTTAACGCCAAAGGGTAAGTGAGCTTTTGTTCCTCCATGAAAATCAACGTAGATTCGCTCATCGCATTCGGGGCGAAACGTGCGATGAGTGAGCTGGATTGCCAATCGATCGATGTCGTCCTGGAACGAGATTTTGCCGCAAAAATGCATGTTGGAATCAACAGCCAGCGATGTGGGTGGAAGATATTGGCCACGATGCGGATAAACAAGAACGCGCAAATCCTGTGGTTTATGTTGTGTCAATTCCACTTGCCCCTGCAATTCAGCATAGCCATGCTCGGTGTGTTCTGTTACGGTCACCGACAATGTGGGCCTCGCTGCAACCACGGGAATATTGAAGGTGTGTTGGAGCATTGATTTGCCATTGAACTTGGCAGAGAACACAATTGTTGCTGTGCCAGCAAAATCCGTGTTGGATTGAAAAATGACTCGAAATCCCGTGCCAAAAATGGTTCCAAACTGGGTATGCCAGCTCGGCTCGCACTGAGCACCTGCGACCCCATATACGGTAAGAATCACCGGACTTCCCGCACGGGCCGGTAAGTGGGAGATTCCTCCGGTTACGCCACCAAAGTCCTTATAGATGACTGGTCGGTGAAGCGTTGCTGCTAATTGGGACAACGCCTGGTCGGACCAATCATTGAGGATTCGGAGAAAGTCGGCATCCACTCGTTTCAAGTTGTCGGTGTCAATTTGCTGGACATGATTGAGGCTGTTGGTCTTATCCCTCGTCCAAACTGATGATAAAAAGACATGGCGTTGTTGACTATCAAGTTGGAGACGATCGGCCAGCTTTTGAGCGGTGACGATGGGTAGCCCTCTCTTTTCCGCCATTACCTTAGAAAGGTTGCCAGGATCCATTTCTAAAGACCGTGCAAATGAACGCAAGGAATAGCGGGGGTTCATTCTTCTACGTTTCAGGAGCTCGGCGCGGAGTATGTCGAGGTGGTTGGAGGACATGACGTTTGCGGCTATCTAAATGTCCCCCCATACAACAAGTGTCAATCGTCGGTGCGCGCACACTCGCTGTGTGCACCGGTGTGTATGCCCGATCAAACGAATACGTTGCCCTTTCAGACAACATTTCCGGGGTAGCGCTATGTCAGATTCAGACGATTTGCGTATCCAGATGGTAGATGGTTTCGAATCTGGTGTTGGCACCTTTTTTTCCCAGTATGGGATTAGGGTTCGAAGTCTATTGTATGCGTAAAAACTGGTTATAATGAATCCGGTTTATAGTTTCTGTAGGGCAGAGTACATAAATTGAGC
>CBDCWZ010000015.1:0-74966 GCA_965223575.1 Kofleriaceae bacterium | reverse complement strand
GACTTCTCCAGACTCTCCTGGATATCATAATAGGCACGACTGGCTTTGCGAATTGCGTTTGCGAGCAACTTCTTTGGAGGAGCCATCATCGCAATATCAATGAGATCGCGACTCAGAACGGAATCATCCGCCCACCGATCGGAGTTGGCCAAAAGTTTGCCTGCGATCATGTCTAGCGGGGTTAACGTTGCAACCCCGCATATGCGGTGCTGCTTACTTGGCGTTTCTAGTTCGATCCGACCCTCAAAAACGATTTCGAATTTTATGATTGCGCTACCGACGGATAACAGCGTACGGAGGCCATACTGATCGGCTCGGAGATCACGCGTCTGTTTCAGCGTAGCTCCCTGCCGCAAGATTGCGTCTATCCCTTGTTGTTGCATCAATACTCGGCGTAGGTTTCGGTAACCTTCTAGGTTCGATACGAGAAAGTTGATGTCGAGCGATTCTCTGTACTCGTCATGGGACAAAACGATCGCAGTACCTCCGCCGAAGTAACATGCATTCGATAAAAGCTGTTCTGAGTCTAGGGCCCCAAGGACCGCAGCTATGCCAAGATGGTGTGAGCGTCTAAACAAGCAGTCGTCCTCCACCAACCATTTCCACGAGCTTCTTTATCAAATCACGTTCGCGCTCATCCATTGCATTGTGATCGATATGTCGCCAGTTACGTTCGTAGAGATTGAGCGCCTCGTTTGGCGTAAGCTTCGCAGCAGTTCTCCGCTGCCATGCCAGACGCTCGAGTTGAGGGTAGTTATCGACCGCGATTCGGGCCGGTAGCTTTGACCCAACCCGGTCTCGACCATTGGCATGGCTTTCCTGATCGTCTGCCCGCGTTGGGGCGACCTCCAACTCCAGCCCCAAAACAGCCATTGCATTCCGATACGCTCCTATTGCTACGGAAGGCTCCCCCTTCTCAATTCGATATAGAGTCACCCGCGACATCCCAGCCGCCTCGGCTGCTGTCGCTGCACGAACGCCGAGTCGCTTGCGCTGCGCGCGAATTTTGTTCCCTAAGGTGACAAGCTCCACATAGCCCAAACTACCAAATCTGGTACCGCAACGCAACAAAAATGATTCTCATTGTTTACATAATGGCAATATTGTACATAATAGTACACGTTACTTTCTCTGACCCGTCTGGGTTTATAAAGTGCCTGTTGCGAGAAGCGGCGGATTGTCGCCACCTCCAATTCGGTAAAAGCCCTCAAATTGTGGTCCGACCAAGAAATTGGCTCACCAGCTCGGCAGCATCTTTACTTCGCTCGGCCGTAACAACAACATCGTCCCGGCGGATCCCAATCACGCATCCCCTGGGCCGAAACCAAGCCGACCACAAGAATATGTTTGCAATAGCATTTGCAAGGCCACAAACGAAACACGCTGTCCCCCAGTACGATGACCGCAATATGTAGAGGGGGCCAGTGCGCATTGAAACGACAGCCGTTCCAAATAGCGACCATGTGGGGAGGAGTCCGCCGTCCCCAATTTCCCTATTGCTGTATCCAAGAATACTTTCCGGTGTGTATATTACCCTAGGATGGTACATTTGTTTTGACTCCTCATTCCAAGATTAGATGCGTTGGCATTGTTTGGTCGGGCATCATTATTGCTCTGTGGGCAGGATGTGCAGCAACACATTCTTCGCAAACGGACCCCATAGCAAACGTGCAACCGCGCGATGATGATAACGACGGCAATCCAAATGTGTCCGATCTGTGCCACCAAGACCCTGAAGATTACGATGGCTTTGTCGATGACGATGGTTGCCCCGATCCAGACAACGACCAAGACAAGATTCTCGATGACAAAGATGATTGCCCGAATCACCGAGAGACGTACAATGGGATAAGAGATGATGATGGTTGTCCCGACATAGGGCCAGTAAAGATCATTAAACTGGTAAGCCCAATTCGACCGCGCGTGTACTTCGCACACAATTCTCACGCCGTTTCGCAGAGTTCCGTTGTTACGATTGATGAAGTCGCCGCGAAAATGCTCGCCAATCCGGATATAGAACGAATTGCGTGTCTTGGTTGGTCTCTGCACGGGGCGAAATGCGGCCCAAGGCGCTGTCTTTGAAGCGTGCAAAACGGGTTTGTAACATGATTGCGGAGCGGGGCGTCGACCACTCGCGTTTGGTTTCTCAAGGTCGTGACGCGAATATACCCGGGCCACAGGATCCCGCACTACGGCGGCGGGTAACGTTTGAGATCCTTAGCCGAGCAGAACATTAGTGCCTTCATTTCCATGGTAATTGCGGACTACTGCGCGAATATAAGTAAATAAAGTGACTAGCCACGCTCGCTATCGTGCAAAACAATAAATCCTGCCGATCCCTTTGCTGGACTTCATGCTTCCTGCACTGCATCTTGTTTTGTGGGCGGAGTTCCAATTTTGATCGGTGATATAGGGAGGGTTGCCTATCCAGTCTGTATGGCCAAGAAAATGTTCGTCGGCAGAGAGGTTGGAAGTCCAGCTCTGACAAGTTAAGCCCTTTTTGAGTAACCCGTCTTCGTCTGACCCTGTCACGATGTCGTGGTCGGTACGGATTCCACCCAATTTGATGCCGGTCTCGGTCGCCATATCAAACGGTCTAATTTGCCTCGTATGCAATTGGTCGAGATCCAAGGCGATGATCGTTCCATAGTAGTTGCGCCAAGGTCCGGTGCCGATTCGATCGCGCGCATTTACTTCTGCACCGGTCCCGTCGTCGTCTGCGCTAAGATAGGCTCGCCACTCTCTCGCTGGATGCCCCGCAGTATTGGCTGCATCTTGGCATCTTTGATCCGCGCCGGCAATCCCGCCAAAATTGCCGCCATCTTCACCTCCTGTCGAAGTGATAAAAAACGAGATATCAGGGGAGGCAGGGGGTGGATTGACGATGGTCAGGTTAACTGTGTTGGATTGTTCATTAGGCTGGCCACCAATATCGACGACACCTGCTGGGATATGCACGCTCACCGGCCCAAGTTCGGAGGCTCTCATGAACAGTTTTTGCGAAAAGTAGCCATCCCTATTGTACGTGTCGATCCGAATAATTTTCGCATTTTGCTTAACAACGTCATTGGCGGCCAGCTTGGTCATATTTTGGTTCGCAAACACATGTAGCTCAAACTCGAGAGCTTCGTGTTGCGTACCTGTCGTGCTAATCAGAGACAAACCAAGTGGAGTGCTTGGCAATGGAACGTTATTGTCACGCAGACCCTCTTCATGAGCGACAAATGCCGGGTCCACAGTCACGTCCGCACTGACGTCCTTTGCACCCATATCAGAAGTCGCCTCGATTGCAATCTTTGCTGTGGTAGTGCCTGTCTCACTTGTCGCATCTACCGCGACCGTGACGGTGGTCGTTTCATTTTTTTTAACGACGGCCACATCAGAAGGCAGAAACTTGACCCGCCAAGAGTTAGGGATACCGGTTGCTGCCAGCGAAACTGATCCTTCATACCCCTGGGAGGAAACCTCCAGGGTGAACTCCCCAAGCGTTCCCGGTGCAAGTTGCAGGTTTGCCGGTGAAAGCACGACCTTGTATCCAGAGTCCGTTTGATCTGTATTGCTATCACCACCGCACCCAAATACCGCGATGGTGCTGGCAAATATCACACCGTAGAGGAATTTTATGAACAATTGCATATCTCCTAAACATGCCAGAAAAGTGCCAATTTTGATCGGTACTAGACGGCTGATTTCTTTAGATAAACAATTTTGGGTATGAGTCTTTCTGCCCCAATTGGCGCCTAATTGAGCCTCACCATCATTCCCAATCGGCCCTCTGCTGCCCCCTCAAATACATTCAGGAGTTCAAACAGCCTTGCTACTTTTTTCTGCTCTTCCTTGTTCTGCTCTTCCTTGCGACGTTACAAAAATAGTCTATCCAGTTCATCTTTTGCCCGAACAGTCTGCTTCATTCGATATATTTGGCAGACGCTTTATTGAGGGCACGGCAAATCTTTAGCAGATCATCTAGCGTTGGCGGTCTAGACTCTAGCGCCTCGCCATCATCCGGATCGACCACTCCGCTGCCTCCTCAAAGGAACGAAACCGATACACCCCACGAGGGATAAACTTTCGTTTTCCACGTAGCCCAAGTACCAAATGCAGTAGATTGTCGGCATCGACAATTGTGGAAGCCTTTTTCTGGCGCCGCCCCACGACTTTTTGTTTTATCTTTCCATGAGCCATTGGATCCAGTGTAACATGAAGGGGAAGGTCCGCCCAGTAGCGATCTCTCTAGCCTTTGCCGTGACCCTACTCGGTTAGGTAACGCTCGAACGCCTTGAAGTTGTACTCTCGGCCGAGAAACTCTTTGACCAGATCGGCGGCGTCTTTACTGCCGCCTGCTGTAAGAACAATATCGCGGTAACGACGGTTCCACTCTTGGTTCATCAGACCGTGTTTTTCAAAAGGTGTGAGTAGATCCTTGGCAATCACGAGCGACCACATATATGTATAGTAAATTGCGGAATAGCCCTCTAGGTGGCCAAAACTCGCGTGAAACTTCGTGCCCTCAACAAACGGAAAGGGCGTGTACTTTGCCTGGAGTCGCTTGACTTCTTTGCCCATCTCCAGACCATTGGGATCTCGATTATGAAACCCTAGGGATATCGATGCGTAAAACATTTGCTGTCGTGTGGAAACGCCAATGCCAAACTTGTCAGCCTTTCGCATCCGCTCTACTGTCGATTTTGGAATGACTTCGCCGGTCTTCACATGTTTGGCAAAACGCTTTAGCGTCTCGTGACTCCACGCCCACTCCTCAAACATCTGTGATGGTGCCTCGACGAAATCCCACTCGGTGGCGACGCCGCTTTGGTCAATCCACTTCCGATTACCACCGAGAATATGATGCATCAGGTGGCCAAACTCGTGGAACATCGTCACCACCTGGGTGTGCTCCATCAGCGCATCCCCTTCGCTCGGATCGGGAAAGTTGCACACGAGAACACCCTCGGGAAGCTGGGTTCCAGATACACCACTCTGCTTGGTAAACTGGGCAGCATGTTTGTATTTGCCGTCGCGCGGATGCATGTCGAGATAAATCCGACCGATTGGCTTGTCATTGCGAACCACGTCAAGTGCTTTGATCGAAGGGTGCCACACCTCTGTTGCAACGGGACGATATTCGATCCCGTAGATCTCAGAAGTGATATCCAAAAGTCCTTTCTCTACCTTTACATAGGGGAAGTACGGGCGCACCTCTTGGGTATCAAATGCGTAGTTCTGCTTTTTTACTCGATTTGAAAAATATGACTTTTCGTAGTCGGCAACCTCTTTCGCATCTGGCGTCTTGCGCCGTTTAAACGTGAGGAGCTCGGCATAATCCTTTTTTGCTCGCTTAGCGGCTGCAGCAGCTACCTTCTCAATAAAGTCGCTCGCATTCTTCGCCGACTTGATCATCTTGTCTTCGGTGATGTAATCGGCCCAAGTGGGATAACCAAGCAAATTGGCCTTTTTGTGGCGCAAGGTGAGAATCTGAAGGAGTATTTTTTCGTTTTTTTCCCCCACCGCGGCTCCGTGCAGCAACATACAGCTCCTTGCGTTTTTCCGTCGAGGCAGCGTAGGTCATGTAAGGGATCAGATCGGGATAGTTGGTCGTGATTTTGATCGTACCGCTCTCATCGGCTGGATGCGCTTTGATAAAGTCATCGGGTAGCCCGTCCAACTGGGCTTTGGTGACCGTAATGTGACGAACATCATCGGTAATATTCTTGCTAAATTCCTGCCCGAGACGGGTGAGCTCTTCATCGATCTTCTTGAGACTATCGCGTGTCTTGTCGTCACGATCGACACCGGCACGACGAAAATCTCGCAGCGTATGCTTTACAAGCCTTGTCGTATCGGCATCCAATTTTATCGTATCAATGTCGAAAAACCCCTTATAAACATCTTTGTTGCGACTGAGTTCGCTATAAAACTTGCTGACCTCTTGCTCACACTCTCGCGCGGCTTCACGGATCGACTCCTCAGGATGGACGTTTTGCATCAAGCCGGCAGTCGCGCTGGATGCTTCCAAATTGACACCAATCTTATTATAAAGCTTTAGAAATGACTCTGGCGACACCCCCGGTGATAGCAGCTGTTTGAGAATTGCCTTCGCTGAAACGAGTCCCTTGCGACAGTCCGTTGCAAATTGTTTCACGTGTTGTTGCGATTGTTTTTGCGCTTGCGCATCTGGCTGCTGTGTATTGGCGTCCTGCGCCAGGACATCCTCCTCTTTGTTTGCCCTTACATTCTCCTTAGACACGGCACTCCCCTTTTTGGTCGCGGAATCTGAACAGGCCACAAGCCAACCCGCTATTGCTATGTAACACCAAGAACGCATAGCTATTTTTTAACACAACCACAACGATGGAGCCACTTACGCTGCTTGACGAGTCCCGCCATCCGACGTAGGTTTGCCAGCGAATGCGCTCAGAGCCATCGCTAATCCCCTCAGATCCCCCATTCCCGTCGGTGGCGGATCCTCTATTGCAATCGGTCACCGATCCGCAATGGGTCCAAGTCGCGCTACAGGACTTAGACGCCGTGTACAGCGACCACCTACATTGCGAGCGCAAAGCTGCTCAATCTGCGTTGTCTCTCGTTCGCAACTATCCACAGCAAACCGATTTGGTTCGCGACGTATCACGCCTGGCCCATGAAGAGACCAGTCATGTTATCGCGGTCATGCAACTACTCGCAAAGCAGGGCAAAACACTTCGCTACGATTTAGGTGATGACTACGCCAAACAATTGCGGGCCCACATCCGAAAAAAGGAGCCCGGGCGATTGCTGGACTCGCTACTCGTGTTTGCGCTGATTGAGGCGCGGAGCGCCGAGCGCTTGGCATTGCTCGCAAGCGCGATCCCAGATCCACAAACAGCTTCCCTGTACAAAAGCCTGGCAAGCGCAGAGGTTCGCCATCGAGACCTGTTCTTGAAACTTGCCCAAAGCAGTGTCCCAGAGTCTGACTATATTGCGAGGCGAAACGAGCTCGCCGAAAAGGAAGCTGCCGTGATCGCCAGCTTGCCTGTTCGGGCACGGATTCACTAGCCCCAAACCCAAGAGTTGGCGACAACAGTGCGGGATAATTCGGCTCTTGGCCGGCCTGTCCTGGGCGCTTTTCTAATGATTTCGTGCCCTTGAGAAGGATACCAAAACTACATCGCATGGATCCCGTTGCTAGAAACAACGGAAATCCAGTATTGGCGCAAAGATTCGTTTAGCCGTTTCAATAGGAAATTCTCCTAAATATCTTATGACGTTTCAGGAATTGGGAGATCACAAAAAGAAATGTTGCATAGACGTTCCAAATCGCAGCGCATTCTGTGTTACCGGAAATGCCACACGTTGGAAAATCCTTATGCTTGCTCTTTTCGTTACGTCGGTAGGCTGTGGCGATCTTATTGACTTGCACCACGATTCCGGAGAGCTCCAAAGTCAGGAGGACCATCTGATCGCATACTATCCTTTTGAGGGTGACGCCTCGGATTCTTCGGGCTTCGATAACCACGGTTCACTTGTTGGCGACCCCAAATTTATCTCCTCCTGTGAGGGCACCCAATGTATTGAGCTCGACGGCAATGATGATGCAGTCGCGTTTGGCGACATTGCAGAAAACGATCCTCGGCAGCTGCGCTCCGGGGGCACGATCGCCGCTTGGTTTAATCAATTGAGCACAAGTGATGAGTCCTCCCGACTGGTTGATAAATCCTTACATGGAGACGCAAAGAACGGTTATATGCTGTATGTTGATCCGCGATCGCACACGATAGGTCTCGCGGTGAATGGGACCTTCTACAAATCCAATCGACGCAACGCCAACGGCGAAGACCACTATACATTTGGCGAATGGACCCATGTGGCGGCGGTGATTCGCGCGACAACATACGAACTCTATGTCGACGGAGAACGTATCGTGGGAACGATCAGAGGTCCCCACAAACTGCCTCCGGTTGCCAATACCAAGATGCGAATCGGCTCGGCCAATCATACTCGCTCCCGCGATTTCAAAGGAAAAATCGATGAGGTCAAAATTTTTGACGCCCCATTGAGCCCATCCGAAGTCGCCGCGCTGTCCGCAGAACCCCCAGAACCCCCGAAACCTACCCAGCCAGCTGCCCAGTACGATTTTGATAGTAACGACCAGATCGGAACAGAGCCATCACCACCAATACAGTTTGACAGACCGCCGGAGTTTCAAAAGGCAGTTCACGGAAACGCTGTTGTCTTTGATGGTGATGGACAAGCAGCGCGACTCAACAATGGCCAACGAATGCCAAAGGATTCGCCTCTCCAACTCACAACCGGTGGTACCATCATGGCGTGGTTTAAGCAGTGGGACGGAGACGACTATCAGCGCATCGTTGATAAATCCGACAACGCTAGAGGAAATAACGGCTACGCACTCTTCGCGCATCCAGCCAAAGGCATGATTTTTCTTTGTGTCGATCAAAATTGTTACAATACCCAGGCTGGTAGCTACCAAGTGGGCACGTGGACACATGTTGCCGCTGTGATCGATCCGGGTTCCAATCCGACCGATATGTCCTATCGGATCCATATCAACGGAGAGCAAGCCAATGCCACGCTACATCCCGGCCACAGATTCGTGCGACCTATGGCAGTAGAAACCGAAATGTCGATCGGGTCTTGGAATCACAAAACACAGAGAGAATTTCACGGACTCCTAGATGACATCCAGATCTATACATTTGCTCAGGCCACAGAGCACATTGCAGGGGTTCATGCCGATGGCAGAGACTTGATCATCGAACAAGACCTTGGGCCAATTCTCGCCGCTCACTATCCCCTCGACACAAACGGCGTGAATATCGCGAGAGCCGGCCAAAACGGTACCAAGGAAGGACCTGATGGGGAGTTGCCCCAGTTTGTCGCAACAGGAGGGGTTCTGGATGGGCATCTATCCCTGGATGGTAACGATGACGCGCTGCGAACAGGGGTAGTGGACATTGAAGATCCCCTTCAGCTCACCAAGGGCGGAACCATCATGGCGTGGTTTAAGCAGTGGGACGGAGACGACTATCAGCGCATCGTTGATAAATCCGACAACGCTAGAGGAAATAACGGCTACGCACTCTTCGCGCATCCAGCCAAAGGCATGATTTTTCTTTGTGTCGATCAAAATTGTTACAATACCCAGGCTGGTAGCTACCAAGTGGGCACGTGGACACATGTTGCCGCTGTGATCGATCCGGGTGCCAATCCGACCGAGATATCCTATCGTATCTATATCAATGGGGACCTAGCCGATGCCGCCCTCGCTCCGGGTCACGAGTTCGTGCGACCGGTGACAGTAGAAACCGAGATGTCGATCGGCGCTTGGAATCACAAAACAGGAAGAAACTTTCACGGGCTCCTCGATGATATACGGATCTATACATTTGCTCAGACCGCAGAAAATATCGAACGGGTTCATGCGGCAGACCGAGCTTTGATCACCGATCGAGACCCCGGTCCAATTCTTGCCGCACACTATCCCCTCGATACAAATGGTGTGAATATCGCAAGACCCGGGCAAGATGGTATCCAGGAGGGACCAAATGGGGAGTTGCCCCAATTTGTCGCAACAGGAGGGGTTCTGGATGGGCATCTCTCGCTGGATGGCAACGATGACACGCTGCGAACCGGAGTAGTCGACATTGAAGACCCTCTTCAGCTCACGAGGGGCGGAACCATCATGGTGTGGTTTAAGCAGTGGGATGGCGATGACTATCAACGTATCGTCGACAAATCAAACAGTAGCAGAGGAAAGGACGGCTACGCTCTCTTTGCACATCCAGCCGAAGGAAGAGTGTTTCTGTGTGTCGATAAAAATTGCTACAGGACCCAAGCGGGTAGCTACCAAGTAGGGACCTGGACGCATGTCGCCGCTGTGATCGATCCCGGTGACAATCCAACCGATATCGCCTATCGGATCTATATCAATGGTGAGCAAGCCGCCGATGCGAAACTACTTCCGGGTCACACTTTCGTCCGGCCGGTGACAGCAGAGACCGAAATGTCGATCGGGTCTTGGAATCACAAAGCAGGGAGAGAATTTCACGGGCTCCTGGATGACATACAAATCTATACTTTTGCCCAGACCGCAGACTACATCGCGGGGGTTCATGATGAAGGCAGTGCCCTGCTGATGCGAAATAACTAAAGCTCACCTCAAAAACCGTTTGTCCCCCAAAATACGCTGTTTCGGTGCCTTTGGAATGGGCTCGTTTCAGTGCTCTGCGCAATACAGCAGATTGCTGTGGTGCTCGCCTAGCTCGTAAACGAAGCGACAGGAATATCTAAGGCGGAGCGATCTTTTCGATCGATCACCTGGGCTTTGCTCGCTACATGTGGAAGAACGTTGTTTGCAAAGTAGCGCGCCGCGCTGATCTTTCCGGTATAAAATGCCCAATCCTTGTTCGATTCGTCGAGTCCCTCAAGAGCCTTTTCGGCGATGATTGCCGCATCCAGTAGCAGCCAGCCCACCGTGGTCTCTGCCATCATTTCTAGAAAACAGTTTGCTGATAATGGTACATGCTCGACATCACCACCGCGAAACCAACCCCAAAACCGCATGGCGATGGTTCGGATCGAGTCAACCGCCGTGGATAACACGGAAACCTCATCAGCCAAGCTCGGATGTGCCTTGTGCTTTTCGATAAAGTCTCCGACATCTTTTAGATAGGTCTGGGTATACGACCCGCCCTTTGTTCCGAGTTTGCGTCCAACCAGATCGAGTGCCTGGATATGGTTTGTCCCCTCGTATATCGAAAAAATCTTTGCGTCTCGGCAATATTGCTCAACCGGGTGATCCGTAACGTATCCAGCGCCTCCAAACACCTGCATGGCCGTTGCGCATACGTAGAATGCCTGATCAGATGCATAGGATTTGAGTAGCGGAACCAGCAGATCAACCTGTCCTTTGTGATAATTGGCGGTTTCTTCGTCTGTGTCTCGTAGCGTTTGTTCTCGATCGGTATGCATCGCAAGTTTGATCGCCAGGGCACGGATCCCTTCCACTCTGGATTTCATATCCAGCAACATTCGACGAACATCAGCATGTTCGATAATTGGCACGCGAGGTGCTTTCGCGTTTTTCCAATTGCGGACCGATGCTCCTTGCTTGCGCTCTTTGGCGTAGTCGACAGCACACTCATACGCTGCTGCGGCGACGGACAATCCCTGAATGCCAACTCCGATCCGAGCGAGATTCATCATGCGAAACATCTGACGAATCCCCTGCTGCTCCTCTACACCCAGCAATTCACCAATGCACTCGCCGTTTTCGCCAAAGTTCAAGACGCAAGTCGCAGATGCATTGATGCCCATTTTGTGCTCGATGGATCCGACAGAAACATCGTTAGCCCCCCCCTCGAGCCGATCACGCGGTACGAGAAACAGGCTGAGCCCTCTGGTTCCCGCAGGTGCATCCGGGGTCCTAGCCAACACTAAGTGAACGATATTGGTAGACAGGTCATGGTCTCCAGCAGAAATAAAAACCTTTGTGCCAGAAATTTTGTATTTCCCGTCCCCGATAGCCTCAGCCCGTGTGGAGATCAACCCAACATCCGAACCCGCTTGGGGTTCTGTGAGGCACATCGTGCCACCAAAACGCCCGTCGTGAAGCCCCTCGATGTAGCGGGAAACTTGATCTGGGGTCCCGAAGGTCGAGATCACCTCTGAGACGCCGTCCGTAAGCATTCCATAGATGGAAAATGCGGGATTTGCGCCGCTCATAAATTCGTCGGCGAGCGCCTGCACCGTAAATGGCCCCCCCTGGCCGCCATGATCCGGAGAATGACTCAAACCACGCCATCCAGCTTCGTAGAGTGAGTCCCATGCTTTTTTGAATCCCGGCGGTGTTGTGACCGTCCCAGCCTCAAAAGTGCATCCCTGGCGATCTCCTACCGCGTTCAGAGGCCCGATAACATCACAGGACCATTTATAGACCTCGCGAAGGACCATCTCCACGGTATCTTTTCCCCAGTCCTCAAACGGGGGCTTACCCAACAGATCCTCTAGACCAAATTGCTCGAATATGACGAACAGAGCGTCCCTCATGTTTGCCTTGTAACGATTCATCGGTTGCGACAAAGTAACTCCCCCTGGCTAGCAGTCCGCAGTCTATTGTAGAAATCCCTGCTGCAGTGCGTCAATAATACACCCAAACCGCTCCTATATGATACTTGGCTTCCCCCAACGGTGGCGCCAAGCCACCGAACCGACCACTGTACCCAAATTGAGAACTACGATGAAACTCGCATTTTTCGCTCTTTTTGCAATCACATCCGCCTGCTCTAACACGCATGCCGCTCCACCCAACGGTCACATAGAAGGTGAAGTCGTTTTCGTTGGCACCCCACCGAAACGTCATGCTCTTGACCTCAGTGTCGATCCTGTCTGCGCAAAACACCGCCAGCTATCCCAGTCCGTCATCGTAAACAAAGGCAAGCTTCAGGATGTTCATGTGCAAATCCAGGCAAAATCCCTAGGCAAACAAACGCCACCGCGCAAGCCAGTTAAGATCAATCAAACACAATGCAGATATAGCCCGCGCGTCGTGGGGATCCTGCGAGGTCAAACTCTGGCGATCTACAACGGAGATCCGACCTATCACAACGTCCATGGCCGCTACGGCAGCAAAACCAAGTTTAACATCGGGCACCCAGCATCAGCCCCACCGATACTTCACAAGGTAGATCGCAAGCCCGGGGAGATCATGCGGTTGGGATGCGATGTCCACCCCTGGATGCAGGCTTTTGCTGTCGTCAGCGAACATTCCTTTTTCGACGTGACAAAATCGAACGGAAAGTTCCGCATTCGCGGACTCGCACCAGGAAAGTATAGCTTGGTGGCCTGGCATCCAAAACTGGGAAAGCAAACCGCTCAGGTCTCAGTCAGCGCTGGAAATACTACGAATACAACGATCGAATTTAGGCCGTAAAATCCCAGGCCCCTTCTGTGAGGCCGCATTAAAACATGCTCACAATGGTTGTGAGTCATCGCAAGACAAGGCAGAGGCGAGGAGCCGGTACGTGCGCAGGCTACGTTGTCCTCCTTGACGGGACCCAACCCCGCCTGCCCACGCCCAAATACGGGCGAATCTATGTTGGTTGCGCCTGATTTTCGCCTGGAAACAGACGGTTGCATTGGCAGTGTCCGCCTCGCCAACGATTCCGATCCTTTACCGTCGATAAGCAACTTTACGTGTTCAGCTCTCTAGGTGAGCATGTTTTAGCGACGCTGGGCGAATCGTTTGTCGGTGGAAACGCGGCGAATAAACGGAACAAGCCGTTTGGCAGCAACAGACTTTGTAACTGTCATGAGGCAATCGAGCTTCGCTGCACCGATGCCAACTCGTCCTGGAGCAGCCACCGCTCGTCCTTTGCCCGAGGCCTGTGCCGCACGGTCCATTTGCCAGCGCTCTGTTCTTCCCTCTCCCTGCCATGGATTGACCTGAATTGACACGGCACAGTGAACTTCTTGATAAGAATCGTAGGACTTGACGCGCAACGAATCGACGCTCATCCCGACAAATACTCCGTGGTTGCCGGGCCCTCGCTGTGGTAGTTTGCCTATCGAAACCTGGACATGATCAGACAGAGAGCGCTGAACAACGCGGCGCATTCCGTGAAGAGCACCTCGGGGTGCACGGCCAGTACTATCCCTCGGTGCCTGGACATGCACAATAAAAACGCTCGTGCCTGCTGAACGTGCTGCGTGCTGGGTTACCAGTGCGCGATCTCGTACTCGATTTGCTACAAACGGGCGCTGCGGTTTATCCGAACTCTCCTTGGGGAAACCCGGCTGCCTGGCGACAGCCGAGTCCAGTTTCCGCAAGGCCCTAGAAACACTGCGGCGCACTTTTCGATCTCGTTCGGAGCGATAAACGCCTCTGAGTACAAGCATTGTCGACTCTCGCATCTGTCCAGTCGCACCATCGCGGCTCAGTGTATTGCCCAATGCTGTCGCCGCGACACGACGAATGGTCCTGCCTCCGTCGGTCTGAACAGCGTGCACCAGAGCGCGGATCGCACGCAAATCACTGGATTTTGCCAGATAAAGCGCCGCCGAGAGTCTCACCTTATACGGTTTGTGAGAACGCAAGCGATACACTTCACGATCGACCCGGTCTGCCCTAGCGAGTGTGCTCGTACATAAGAAAAGCATGGAAATGATTCCTACAACTCGCAGCCGCATTAACCACAACCTACCACGAAGCGCCGGGCAATTTGTTGAGGAGTCGTACAACTCCACCGTTTTTCTTCGTGTACATCTGAGTACAGTGGTTAGATGTAGGAGTCCATTGATGAACCTCGTCGGCCTAAAAGTTGCTAGCCAACGAACCCCAATCCGGACCAGATCGATACTCGCTGTAATTATCTAGTGACTAACAATACTCCTAAGATGGGTAGTGCCAGAAGCCCAAATTGCTGTCAAAGTTAATCATGGGCCGATTCTCAACTGTAGTTGTCGAACTGACAAAACATCCAAAAGTTCCTTAACGATATGTCGTTCCGTCACTTGTGTTAGTGCCGGATCGAATGCCATCGATCAGAAGAAAATGAGCCCATAATCAACCATTACAAAATACAAAAAATCAGAATAGTGTGGTGATATAGCCATAGACCTTACGAAAATGAAATTCCTTAAATATTCAATACTTATTCGCTGGACCTCTGATATCACGAATAAAATCTATTGAATATTAGGTGCTTACTTAAGGTGGGGGTTTATTCCGCAGTATGTCCAAAATGGGGACACAAATCCCACGGGAAACCAGACTAAGTAACCGAACACAATGAAGTGATCGGTACGGCACCAAGATTGCTTGGATATGTTTGCTGTGAATCTCGTTGTTCCAGTAGTGCTGGGCCTGGGAGCGGTGATTGTGATGATCGCCGTGGCGCGCCGGCGTGCCCAAAATCGAGTCCAGACGGAAGTTGAAACGCCTCAAGGACGGATCCTCGTCCATAGCATCAATGACGATCGATGTACCGGTTGTGATGCATGTGTAGCCGTGTGCCCAACGAACGTACTTGATCTTGTCGATAACAAGAGCCGCGTGCTGCGATTTCAAGACTGCATCCAGTGCGAAGCATGCGCGTGGGCGTGCCCGACAAACGCTCTTGTCATGCACCTCGAAGGAACCATTGCACCTTCGGTAATGGCTCCGCTGATTGACGTTAATTATCAAACCGAGGTGAAAGGGCAGTATTTGATCGGAGAGGTTGCCGGTAAACCGCTCGTCAAAAATGCTGCCAACCTAGGCCGTGGCGTCATCGAGCATATGGTGAGTTCTGGACTCCAGCACCACCCCATCCCACGACGCGCCGAGGGCTCCGACGCGAGCGCAGTCTCTATTGTTGACGTCGTCATCGTTGGCTCTGGACCTGGTGGCTTGTCCGCCGCTCTTAGCTGCATTCAGCGTGGACTTAGCTACGTCGTTCTCGAAAAAAGCCAAACGATCGCATCAACTGTTGCCTACTATCCAAAGGGCAAGCTGATTATGGCAGAGCCCTACGACTGCCCCAACCTTTCACTTTTGCCGGCATTCGATTCAAGCAAAGAACAGATGATCACGCTGTGGCGGGATCTCGTAGCGCAAACCGACATGGAAGTCCGGTTGGGCGAATCGGTAGAAACCGTGAAGAAACGCCCAGGCGGCGATTTTGATGTTAGGACTACAGTTAGCGACTACCGGGCACAGCGTGTGGTTCTCGCAACTGGAACCCGCGGAAAACCACGAACCCTGAACGTCCCCGGAGAAAACCTGCCAAAAGTTCACTCTCTTCTCGACGATCCTGCAGAGTTTCGCAACAAAGCTGTGTTGGTCGTTGGTGGCGGTGATAGCGCGCTAGAAGCCGCATTGGCCCTCGCCGATGCGGGCGCCTCTGTAACTCTATCGTATCGCGGTCGCCAGTTTGCTCGTGCTGCAGCAAAAAATAGAAAAGCGATTGACTCCTACGCGGCAGGAAAGCGTCTTCGCGTATTATTTCAATCTGCGGTTGTAAAATTTGACGATCGAACCGTAACCTTGACGACCAGCGCGGGTGAGCAGTGCATTGCCAACGATGGAGCGTTTGTTCTGATCGGGTCCAACCCACCCATCGAGTGGCTCGCCACCTTGGGGATCAAGTTTCACGAAAGACCTCACTCCTATGCGGCCCCAGCAAGCGACGCCTTTGTCAGAAAAACCGCAGGAAACGATGTCGTAGAGTGCCCTGAGACTGTTAAGGGAGTCCTAGCATTGCTCCGCAAGACAAGCGTCTCTCCATCCCAAAAACAAGTCCCAAAGCAATCGTTTCAACCTCCTCCGCAACAGTTTTCGCCAAGAGTAGCCCCGAGGGTAAGCGCGAACGTAGTCCCCATAGAGATCAAATCCACCATGCAACCGAGAACTGTTGCCAACAATCGAGCCGGCACGGTTGGTGGTATGAGGCGATGGCTGCGTGATGCCACCTCGATCTTTTCCAAGAAAGAGGATGCAAAAGCGCATCCCCATGTCCAAAAGGCAACCGGATCCCCAACAGCCGGACTCGCCAACGCCCATCGCCGAAAACACAAAGGCGATGGACGAAGGGATGCCCTAAATACCAACGAACGTGCTCGCGTCTTGCGAATGCTGCGCGACGAAGGGGGACGGTTGGCAGATGAGGACTCCAAGCTTACGAACTTGTTTGAGCTGGAAGGTGAATTTGAAAAACGGCTGCTCGAAAATAATAGCGGAGTCGATCTCAGCAAGGAAAAACCCATTGCCTTTCCCAACGACCGATCCATTCCGACCCTGCCCAAAAACCAACTCAAACACTCGATGCACATCGTACCGAGATCAACGATTCCCAAGCACTCTGCTGCATCCCAAAAGGCAGAAAAACAGGCAAAAAACGACGACCAATACTCTCGGCGGTACAGCGCGCATGTCATTCGCCGTGAAGCGCCACCACCGAAACTCGACAAAAAGGTCACGATTTCGCCAAATATCGTTCCCCGTGCGAGCGGTGACATCCAAGGCGACATCCAAAAGGACGCCACACGGGTAGACAATGTTGATCTGGCCGTGAAAGTGGGAACAGCCCGGTCGAGAAGAAAAGAGCTGGTCGCGGCAATCTCTGGAAACCAACGAGACGACAAGACCTTGTCCGATATCGACTGGGGAGACTAGCACCTCAACCACAGTACTAGCCAACTTCTCTACTGAAGGGCTTTCTAGCAATTCCAACCCCTTAGCGTGGGCGGACTCATCTCTGAAAGCCTCTTGCTATCGTATCTCCCCGATATTGTTAGTCACCCCTTCGACAAGCACGACCCGTGCCATGCTCCTCAGAGTGTTTGACTCCAATCCCCAATTTCTGAGGACCGCCGCCGCATACGTATTGCCCCCTCTGTGACGCCCTCGGCTTCGCTCGTCCGTCGCTCACTCAAGATTGGACAGAACTCTTTGTTCTATGACCAATCCTGAGGAGCGTAGTGCGTGCGTCTCGAGAGGGCGCCGCCGTTTGAAGCTTGCTGTCGGCATCTAGTAGTGGTAGACAGCCCCCTAACCCAAAATACACACGATTTTTGAGGTGTTTGGCCGTGGCCTTTCGAGGTTTCCGGGCACTGGCGAAAAAATCGGTGGCACAACGGAGAAACATGACACAGACAGCAACCAATCCTATCACGATGCGCCAGCTTCTCGAGGCCGGCGTCCATTTTGGCCACAATACCGGTCGATGGAATCCGAAAATGAAACCCTACATTTTCGGCGCCCGCAACGGGATCCATATTATCGATCTCCAGCACACAGTAGGCCTATTTCGCCAGGCATTTCAGGCGATCATTGATACCTGTGCAAAAGGCGAATCCGTACTTTTTGTTGGGACGAAAAAACAATCACAAGAAGTCATCCGCGAAGAGGCCGAGCGTGCCGGCCAGCTTCACGTCACCCAGCGTTGGTTAGGGGGAACGCTAACAAACTTCAAAACCGTAAAAAGCTCGTTAGATCGGCTCCGATCACTGGAAAAACTGGAAGAAGACGGGACATTGTTCCAAATGACAAAGAAGGAACAGCACCGGATTCGCCGAGAGCGAGAAAAACTCATGAAATCGCTTGGCGGTATCAAAGGAATGTCAAAACTCCCGGGGATCATCTTTGTCATCGATCCCAACAAAGAGCACATCGCCCTAGCAGAAGCACGGAAACTCGATATTCCTGTCGTTGCAGTGACGGATACCAACTGCAACCCAGACGCGGTGGACTTTGTCATTCCAGGCAACGACGACGCAATCCGGGCCATTCGACTATTTGCTGGGCGTATCGCAGATGCTGCTCTCATTGGTGTAAAACTGTTCAAAGAGCGGGCAGCAGGAAAAGCAGATCCACAGGTCAAACAAGAGCAACAGGTTATTCATGTCACCTCTGGAGGAGATGGACCGACTGTTGAGATTGCACAAGGTGGTAGCAGCCATCTCACACCTGAGGCTTCCGCATCCCCAGACGAGTAGGCCAAGGCCATCCACAAGTCTGACACGGATCCACAAGAAAAAATCGCAAGACGGCCTATTAGAAATAGCCGAGACCAGACGGGTTAGGTACGAAATAAGGAGATCACTATGCCCCAAGTTACAGCCTCAATGATTAAAGAACTCCGTGAGCAAACCAGCTCTGGAATGGCAGATTGCAAAAAGGCACTCGTTGAGTGCGACGGGGATCTAGACAAAGCAGTTGAGTACCTCCGCAAAAAGGGCCTCGCAAAGGCGGCAAAAAAGACCGGCCGGATTGCAACAGAAGGTCTCGTTTCCTCGTACATTCATGGTGATGGGCGGATCGGTGTGCTGGTTGAGATCAACTGTGAGACCGACTTCGTTGCCAGGAATGAAGATTTTCAGAAATTCGCCGAAGAAGTATCGCTACAAATCGCGGCGATGAATCCACAATTTGTAACGCAGGATGAGATTCCGCCCGATCTACTCGAAAAAGAGCGATCCATCCGAACCGAGACCGTAAAGCAACTTGGCAAACCCGAACAAGTGGCCAAAAAGATTGTCGAGGGCCAGATCGGAAAGTGGATGAAGGAAATTTGCCTTATCGACCAGCCATGGGTCAAAGAGGATAAAAAATCGATACACGATCTCGTTCAAGAGCTGATTGCAAAACTCGGCGAAAACATCAAGATTCGTCGCTTTGTCCGCTTTGAACTAGGAGAAGGCCTGGCGAAAAAGCAAGATGACTTTGCCGCTGAGGTAGCAAAACAAGCTGGTCTCGGCTGATAGTAACTCTTTCATAGACGAGAGACTGTGCATCGTGACTTCTAAGCAGCAAACCGTGACCTCTGGGAAAAACGGCGACCGCCAAGCAAAATACTCCCGCGTGCTCCTAAAACTGTCCGGAGAAGCGCTGATGGGAACCAAAGGCTATGGCATCAGTCCCGCTGTCCTAGGCTACATTGCCGACGAAATCACCATCGCAACCGAGCTCGGAATTCAGCTTGCTATCGTTGTTGGCGGCGGCAACATCTTTCGCGGTCTCTCGGAGTCCGCTCGCGGAATGGATCGATCGTCAGCAGACTATGTAGGAATGCTGGCGACTGTTATGAATGCGGTCGCTCTTCAGGACTCCCTTGAGAAACGCGGCTTGAGTACCAGGGTGCTCAGTGCTATCGAAATGTCTCAGCTTGCCGAGCCATACATTCGCAGGCGAGCGATCAGGCACTTAGAAAAAGGACGAATCGTTATCTTTGCGGCTGGTACAGGAAATCCGTTTTTCACAACGGATACAGCAGCGGCGCTTCGCGCGATGGAAATCGGTGCCAATGTCCTGATGAAAGGGACAAACGTCTCGGGAGTCTACGACAAAGACCCCGGCAAAGAATCAGATGCCAAACTATATCGGTCCGTATCGTTTGACGAAGCGCTAAAGAACGATCTGCGAGTCATGGATTCGACAGCGTTTGCTCTGTGTCGGGATAATCAACTCCCCATCATCGTTTTTGATATGAACGAGCCGGGGAACATCGGGAAGATCCTTGTTGGTGACCACGTTGGCACTAGCATCGTTCGCAGTAAAACAGAAACGCAGTTCGCGGAGGTCTAAAATGGTAGATGACATTCTCGAAGACGTCGAAAGCGGAATGAAAAAGGCCGTAGAAGCGTTTCAGAGAGAGTTGGCGAAAGTGCGCACAGGCCGGGCAAACCTATCCCTCCTCGACGGATTAACTGTTGACTACTACGGAACACCGACACCCCTCAACCAAGTCGCTGCACTCACCGTCGTAGATGCCCGGTTGATTACAGTAAAGCCGTGGGAAAAGACGCTGATTCCGGCAATCGAAAAGTCAATTCGGTCCAGCGATTTAGGCCTCAATCCAGTGGCAGACTCAGAGCTCGTACGCTTGCCCGTGCCAGCGCTCACCCAAGAGCGCCGCAAAAAGCTCGCGAAGCTCATCAAGAAAATGACCGAGGATGCCCGCGTTGCTGCCCGTGGCTCGCGGCGCGATGGCAATGACCTGCTAAAAGACGCAGAAAAATCTAAAGAAATCTCCGAAGACGACCGCAAAACCGGCCAAAAGAAAATTCAAGACGTCACAGATGAGTACATCAAGAAAATCGACCAAATCTCCGCCAACAAAGAGGCCGAGATCATGGACGTTGGCTAGCTAGGCTAGCCGGGAACCTGCCCCTTCGCCAGCATCAGCGATCGCAACGAGAACGTAATCGTCGATCCCGCACCGCGAAGAGCCGACGAATTTAAAAACAAATTGTATCCTCGGATATCGTCTTTGGGGGGCGCTCCATGGGCTTTTCTTCCCGGATTCCCTGTCACCACTCTTACCTTTTCGCCAGGTGATAAGAGGAAACCCGGATCGAGAGTCACCAAATCTGTCCTTTTTTTGCTGTTCGGCGGCGAAACAGAGATCACACAGTTCTTTGTAGAAAACGGTTTATCACCGATGTTCTCGATAATAAACCACTCGGTATTCAACGCCTTAGGGGACTCCGCGGGGTGAATCTCAGAAATTCGAATTGCCATGGCCCAAACCTAGCACAATTCTCCCGCAGATCGCCCCTCACCGAGCCATCCCCAGGAATCTGTTTCCCGGTGTATCCGCGGAATTTTTCGTCCACTATTGCATAGGAACGAGCCCCCAAACCTCTATAATCACTTGCGTGGGGAAACCTATCATTCATGTGGTCGCAGCAGTGATCGAAGACGAGGGCCGGTATCTAATCGTGCAGCGGCAACCCTCCGCGGTACTTCCATTACTTTGGGAGTTTCCCGGTGGCAGGGTCGAGATGAACGAATCTCCAGAGCAAGCCCTCGTGCGCGAAGTATCTTGGAGGATCGGCATCACCATTGACATCCGTGGCCAACTCACCGAGCACATGCATCCCTACGAACAATATGACGTCCGACTCACTTTGTTCTCAGGACACCTACCTGAAGGAACCCAGCCGAGACCAATGAACGTCAACGATATCCGTTGGGTCCCGTCCAATAGACTCAACGAATACGAGTTTCCTCCAGCCGATGAGTCGACGATGGACAAGCTACTCGGTTTCCGCGGCAGCTCTTAGGGTCCGCAGTCATTTTCTAGCCGGAAACAGTCTAGGGCGTACACACATTGCCATCGAGCTGATAGAAGGTGACCGATCCCGTATCGTAATTGCTCGCCCCGTGGCAGTGTCCATCTTCGGCTCCCGGGCATTCGTAGGGCGCACCCACGACGGCAGTACTTCCGCCGTCTGCAACAGAGTTAACAGAGTCAACAGCGACGGTATCAGAAACAACGGCGACTGCATGACCCAACACCACGCCGCCATAGGCCCCATCGAACCGCTGCTCGAAGCCGAACAGTCCCTCCTGGTTGCGCTGAAACATATAGACGGAGCCAGCGCTTCTGCTGAGGGAGCCTGTGTAGTTGGTGCCCGATATGGCATGGACGGGATCGTCCGTACCCGTTGCGCCGACGACAAGATTATTGGCGTCGATAGCAACATCGTAACCAAAGCGATCTTGTGGCAATCCATCGCTTGCTGCGACCCGCTGCAGAAATGACCATTGTCCGCTGTCATTCTGCTGATAGAGGTAGACAGCCCCCGTGCCGATTTTGTCGTCCCAGGTTCTTGGTGCCCCGACTGCGGCGATATTCCCAGAAATCGCGATAGAACCACCAAAGTAGTCGCGATGGCTGGGCTCGGGTGCAGCCAGAGTTTGCATGTGTGACCATCCACCGGATGTTCGTTTGTACACGTAGACACCGCCAACCTGGTCTTGAGGATTCTGTTCCCGAACAAGCTGATCATTGAAATACAGTCCGAGTATCTGCGAAGAACTTGCGCCAAATACGGCACCGGTGCAGGTATCTACGGCTAACGTCTGCCCGGCTCTCATTCGTATTGGAAATATGGCGAGATCCTCGTCGGTGTATGGGATATCGGTGATCTGAAAGAATGTTAATCCACTGTCTACGAGCTGGTTTTGGTCATGCACTGACCACCTTGCATTTCCTGAGCAAGATTGCCGAAGAGAGCAGTCGATACGGACCTCATAGATGCCATCGTTTTCTGCGACATAGTCAAGAGTACGACCGCTAGAGTGGCAGCCATTTTCTCGGCGCAGGGGTGCGCCGACCAATACGGTTGTTCCGGATATGGCAACACTTTGGCCAAAATTGGTAAATGAAGAATGATCCATAGCGTACACGGGCTCGTTGGGTGTTTGTATCCATTGCCCCTCTTTCCACTCAAAGAAGGAAATAGCGCCGGTTTGATGGTCGGAGGCGGTCCCCGCGGGGCCCAATTTGTTCGGCGTTCCGATCACGATAGTATCGCCATCGACGGCGATACTTCGACCAAACTGATCTCTCTGGGTAGGCTCGATGGCGGGAGTAATCGGTTGCAAAAGCGACCAGCCCTCCCCACCAGTTGAAGACTCTGTGTTTTTTGCATAGACATAGACAATCGCTTCTGGCGAGGTGGGAGTAGAGGGAATCTCTCCGACGACCACGAGATCCATACCTGTTACATTATCCTTGGCTTGGGAGACTGCAATGGATTGAATGAACATCGCATCGCGTTCAAACGGAAGGCTGTGTTCAACGACCCAGCCTTGCGTCGTTTTTCGGTAGATGTCGACGATATCCAGCCGATGTGGGCCGCCGGTGCGAGACAACACAGCAGTGACATTTCCCGACGCCGCAACGCCAAACCCGTAGTTGTAGCTATCGTCAGAAACTTTATCGCCAATTTTGTGGCTCGCTTGCTCCCACAGGAATGGTAGGCACAGTAGTTGATTTTGTAGTGTTACGGCCACAGCCTTTGAAGGGAGTGATGGGTAAGTCAACTCCGCAGTGACGACATACTGGTAGCTAAGGTCTGAAGCAGGCGCAACAGCGGATTGCTTGGCTGGGGTTTTGGCTGCAGTTTTGGCTATGTTGGACGGAGGAACAGTGTGTCCGGCCAATACGGTCACTCGGTTTTCTTCGGTATTGATCTGCAAAGTGCTCGCATCAAACTCAACTTCGCGCCAATGTTCTGCCAAGTCCAGTCCGTTTTGATGCGGTGGTGGTGGATCTGCCTGCGCGACGTAAATTCGGTAGCGAACTTGGCTTTCATCCACGATGTCTGCACCGTTTTCCAGCTTGGTCGGAATGTCCCAACTCAGCGCCACGGCCTGAGTACCATTTTCGTCATCGATAACATTGGCACTGAGGTTTGTGAGTTGCAGCGGAGCCTGTGGATCATTGGGGAGCAAATTCTCAACGCTAACATTGCCCTCGATTGCATTCGCTCTGGGGCCAACATAGACATTCGTGAGCTTTACACTACCTACTAGGACGCGAATTCCATTGATGAATACCGCATCGGAAAATAGGATTGAAAATTCATCAGCCGCAACTCTGGTCGCGTTTTTTGGGCTCAGTTTGTTCGGTTTCGGATCTCCCCCTTGATCTCTCTCGAGCACTCGCACTCCTTTGACTTGAATGCCCAAGCCAGCGAATGTCGCTGGGATCGACTTTGATAGTTTCCATTCCTTGCCAGATACTGAGGAGTTGATCACAACGTTGTTGAGTGCGCTTAGCTCTACACCGTCTGGAGCTTTCAGTGGACCATACACGTGGCCATCTATAGGAGTCACGAGGATCGTTTGCTGGTCATCCGATTGCCGGTATTTGGCAATAGCTCGCAGCGCGCCTTCCAGCGTCTTATAGGGGTACTTCTCGGACCCATCGCCAGAAAATTCTCCATCGTGGCCACTCTCTCCGTTGACATTCCAAACGGACCCCGTATTGGCCTGCTTGAGAGTAAACTCATTGCGGGTGACGGCAAACCGCAGCACAAATGTGTCCTCAGTAACGCCGGCTTTGCTGTCCGGATTGAGAATAATTTTCTCTTTGCGTAGACCTTTTGCAAACTCACCAGTATGACCGTAGTTTCCATCGGGGAGATAGGGTTTATAGGGGTCGTCCCCCCATTTTGGATCTTCCTCTCGAATATCAGAGTTGGGAAACTCGACGCTGCAGCGGGCGAATTTCTCAATGAGGGTATCGTCTTTGGTTTCCGCGCGAATCGCAACGTCGATGGGTTGTCCAGGTCGGTAGACGTTTAGAGGACTGCCATCGCCCGCAGTGACCGAAAAATGGTCAAATACCTGGAGGTCGCCAGACAGCGTGCGAAACCGCCCCAATGCTTGCCCAGCGTTTATTCTGCCGAATCCGGCCCATCCGTCAAACCCTGTAAATTTGTCGGGGTCGCCTTGCAAAACATCAACGGCCGAATCGAGCAGCGTGTCGATCGCCAAATACGCGGGAATATCTCCATAGTGGCTAAACACAAGATGAAGCACACCGGACACGACAGGCGCCGCAAAAGACGTACCTTCCACAGGTGCAATACGGGTATTCTCCTTGGCTAGAAGCCAGGTCACGTGTTGGGCAGGGGCAGCGATCAAATACTCTTTGCTGGGCGCATTCTGGAAGCGATGTGAGGTGATGTGAGCAAGGTCGAACTCGAACGTTTGCAACCCAAACACCGCGAGGGTTTCGGCCATGGCTGCTGGTGAGGCAATTCCATAAACACCTCGTTTCTCAAAACCATTTCCAACAGGGGTAACGAAGACTTTTCCTGCCTGTGTAATTTGCGCGATTCGCGGGCCAATGACATCGTTGTGCGGGGTTGTCGCCGAAGCGCCTTCGAACGCGGTATCATACAATCCTACCACAACTTCATCAGGGTTCGTAGGATCGAGCTGCCAGATACCCGTCGATGCGTTGACAATCCGCACCTTTGGATCACTGGGGGTTAAAAGTGAAGAAAGCACGTTCCCGTAGTGTTCCCCTTGCACGTCGAGAGGGACGATGCCATCGTCGACGCGCAATGCGAGGATTCTCCCCCCCCAAGTGACCCCCACCCCCCCACTTTGGGACTCTGATGCCAAGATTACGCCGGCCACTTTTGTTCCATGGCCATCACGATCTTGACAGTCGTCGGCGGCGCTACCATCTGGAACAAAGTTGCGGCAACCAGCCAGGCGGTTCTCTCCATTAGGACCAAGTAGCCCAACGTGTTTCTTGTGTATGCCGGTATCGAATAGTGCGATGATTGGTGTTGGTTGCCCCTTTTCGATTTCCCAAGCATCGGCGAGTCCGACGCTGTGGTGTATGAAACGTTGTGCTTTGGGCACAAGTTTCGGGCCCGAGAGCCAAGAACTTGGCTTGTCCGAACCGTTAGGTGGTGCAGCAGACCGCGCGGCGGCTTTGACAAACTTAGAACTTGGCTTGTCCGAGCCACCCGCTGTTGCAGCAGAGCGCGCGGCAACCGAAATAATGGAATCACTCTTTGACCTGCCGACAATAAAATACATCCGCATGATGTTTGGTTCGTTATTGTAGATGTCCTCAAACGAAATCGTATCTTCAGAAAACACGACTTCAGGCGGGGGAGCTTCGGGATCGATGGTCAAGATGGGTTCGCTCGCCAGCGGGTTGTGTTCATTGAGTATGAAATCCGTTTTCGGAAGATCTGTTTGTTCCTCCTCTGGGGAGACGAGATCAGAAAACGGAATTTGTAGCGCGTAAACCTCATAGGTTGGTTCATCGATGCGCTCTTCAAGTTCATTATGAAATACTCTTTTGAACGCAATGTGGTAGATGTTGGCAGGCAAGGCAACACCGTCCGGTGTTTGCCAATTGCTGCGGACCTCGGTGATTTGCTGGGGAGGAATGTCCGGCGCGAGGATGTTAACTAAACGATCCAAGGGCTTGATGCCTTGGGCAATGAGAAGCGGCCCCAATCCGAGCGCTTCAACATGCCACAGCGGAAGTATTTGGGTAGGATCTGTCTCGACCTCGATGTCATCTTTGAATTCGAAGTCAAGGTGTCCTGATGAATCTTCCGTCAAGATAACGGCATCTTGAAATGGTAGGTGTGCGTTGCGAGTTCCATCAATATTTTCGAACCCGCCTAATACCAAGTTTACCGCGTCTACTGCGACCGCGATTTGCTCGGGACCAGTTTCTATATTGTTCCACTTTGCAGTAACAACTGCCCCTCCAACAGGGGCGGAGGCGCCAAAAACGAGGTGGATGGCTCCCTGGCTCGGATCTCCGAGATGTTGCAGGTGATTGTGGAGGATCTGGTTGAGACCAACCGGCACCCGGTCGGTCTCTAAGACAACCGATGTTCCTAGATTTTTGGTTATGACATTGGCTTTAATGAGCAAATCATTTGTATTGAATCCCTTAATGCCACTGCCAGCGCTGTTCGTTATTACATTTCTCTCCACGGTAATATGGGACGACTCGGCCAAATGGATTCCGTTTAAGGCAGCGCCCTCTATGGTTGGCGCGTTTTTAATCGTATTGCCGGTTATGTTTCCGTTTGAGGCTCCTTCTACGTCAATATTTCCGCCGTCGATCACATTGCCTGTAACATCGAAATTGCTACTGCCGTTTGCCACCTGCACTTGCCCCCCGAGCTGAAAATTGGACAAATTGACCGCTTCGGCATCAATGACAAACACGGGGTCACCACTCTGCTTTGGGAGTACGTTTATGCTTCCAGGGACTTGAGGCTGAATGGTGATGTTACGGATGCCAACGTGGATCGCTGCGGTATACGTGCCGGTACCTTCCTTTACAATCAAAGACAACGGTCGGTTGTCATCTTTTTCAGTACGGCGGAAACGTGCAAAATTGTATCCGGTCTCTATCGTTTTAAACGGCTTATCTGACGAACCTCGGTCCAAATGAGGGTTGTCATCGCTGCCGTTTTCATTATCCACGAAAATGTCAGTTCCCTCATAGGGCTCCACAGGAACTTCTTCGAGAGTCGTTGCACATTCTACGTCGCCAGTTCCAGGGGTTGGCAGACCTTCTAAAGCGATGTCTGGAATATCGATATTGTTTTCATTGTCTACCGCGCCTACCACAAAGCAATACCGAGTGTTTGCTTCAAGACCACCAACGGTTACCGGACGTGCATCGACGTAGTCGCTGGCTGGGAGGCTACGGTCCAACTGATACATTTGGCCATTCGCGGCAAAGTATACGATAAACTCTTCCTGGCCAGAGGTTGTGTTGCTATCCCACAATACACTTATCGTATCTGCGCTTAGCGCCGTGACGCGGGTGATTTCGGGCCGCACAGGTGGCATTGTAACGGTTGTGCTGGCGCGGGCAGAGCCTTGAGAAAGTTCTCCAAACTCGGTTTCGAGTCTTGAGTTTGCTTCGACAATGATCGGATTTCCCTTGCGACGAAAGTCTCCTACAAGGGCAATTCCCTCGGTTGCAGTCGTTGAACTTTCCGGAGGAGGCGGAAACTCCTGGGCGAAGTAAGGCCTCGGCGCTGAAGTCTCTGCGCCATCCGCCCCAATCGTCACCAGGAATATTTTGTGAATTAGATAGTGGTACTTGTTCAAATCGACGGTTGGATTTGTATCAGCGATACCAATGCGAAGCTGATCAGGTGGTAACCCGACGGTCGTCCATGTTGGATAAAATGCCCCGATTAACCCCTTCGGTGCCCCCGGCGTGGGGATTGGCGCGGCGGGACTTTTTGCAAATGCTGGGTCGCCAAGTCCCAAGGCATTGGATCCAGATACAGAATAAACAACCTCTAGCCCTGGCGCTAAATTTGGCTCTCCATCTTCGGTATAGTAGTAATCAAAGGCTTCTGTCTTTGTGAACTTATGTTTTTCACCATGAATGTCAGGATAGAGTTCTGCAAAGTCGGTAAGTGGAGAATCAAATATAGTCTCTAGTTCGCCGCTTTCGGTTGGCCTGTTGATTTTGACTCCATCTTGGGTAAGAACGTATGTTGTGGGGTCGTCTTTGTCTTCTTTATATCTTTGCTGAAAAATCGAGAGCAAGCTGCGTTTCCACTCCAATTTCATGGCTTGTTTCGCAGGATCTCTCGTCACCTTAAAATCTTTAGGTGGCCCAGGGGGAAACATGGGAACCTGAAAAGCGATGATCGAAGAGGTGCCAATAAACCAGTCGCCAGAGACTTTTACCGCGTTGCCAGTCTCCACAGTAAAACAAAATACGTCGCTACTACCGACAGGGATTGTAAAGGTTGCATTCGTTCTTCCGTTATTATGCTCTATTGGGACCCAATTATGATCTTCACATCCTCTGCTGACGTAGGCCTGAAAGGTGTTTGGAAAAGCCGATCTTGTATCCGGTCTTTGCCAGCGACAATCATTGTAGTCGGTTCCCTCAGCGCAACAGTCAGTCCAGTCTGGGTCACACCACCACCTGCCGGAAGGAGCCTTACCGAGATTGCCAGAGGGAGCCTTATCGCGGGTATAACTGCGGGGCCTTGCTTCGTCGCAGTTGCCATTGTTCGCCCACAATCCAGGGCGCCGTGGGCCCACAATCGGGCCACAGTTGTTGCTGGAGATTCCAACCGGAACAACTACCCTTTCTTTTTTCCACGACAGGTCATATTCCAGCTTAAACCCCAGGGTAGAGCCTTTGTCTTCTCGCACAAAGGCGCTTCCTTTGATGTCCATATCGGTCAATATCTTTTGCTCTGGTGGCAGATCCGCAAGCGCATTTTTGGCACCGGTAGTTGTTGGTCTGATAACTTTCGTAATTGCGGCATCGGACGCCTCAATATGGGAACTCGACGAACGCGCCACCACAGCAACATACTCATCGCTATCCCCAACAGAGCGAAGTGGCGCAACGATTTTTGTGAGATAGGGGGATTTAATTCCGGTCCCCAAAGCATCCCACTTCACAAGGTCCTCAGGGGGGGCGACATCCTTTGGGACAATCACACGAAAGGCATCGTAGACGACAATCTCGTCTACTAGTGTCGCCCCCTGATTGCGAACCCGGACGCCCGCCCATGCTAAGCGCAATACCTCTTTTGTTGCTAAAGGTTTGCTCTCTACTTCCGAAACAGAAACAGAGATCCCAGCAACGCCATTGGCTGTCATACTTGTGCTGGAAAAAATCGGTTCGCGCCGAGCCTCCAGTTTTGGCGGTACTGCAACCGTATGTGAAATTGCTTTTTGAGCCAATGCCCGCACCGACGTTCGCTCCGCGTTGGGAGTCGATGTCCGCCTGCTACTCGCGGGATCATAATTATCGTCTAAGATCCCAGGGAGAATCTTTGACATGATCTGCCATAATTGATCCCTCTTGCTCATTCGGAGTGTTTCAGATCCACTCGCGTTGGCCGGTGGAGCAAACATCACAATTCCAGCGCATATGACCCCAAGAGCAAACGTGCTCCTTTGCAGTAAAAATGGAATAATCCGGCGGCAGGAAATTTTGGCATCGTGCATAGACTGCCGAGAATGCTCCAGCAAGACGCTGCTTAACTACGGAATATTATTTCCCTAGTCCCTTCAATGTACGCTAAACCAGAAAAAATAGACGTGATATCAGCATCTTGCTCGACCAGCGAATCCGTCGACGATCCTCACGAAGCGTACACAACAAACGTCCAATCCATACAGTCAGTGTAATATTTTAGTGGAGCCCAACTCCAGACGAACATCCAACACCGCCAATCATACTGTCTGCACATCGGCAAAGGTTGGCCTACTCGAAAAGTTCTGACTGAGCGGGGGTGGCATCGGGGACTTTTTTTGTGTTGACTCGCAGGTGCCCGTCCTCGTCAATGTAGTTCGCGGCGAAGCGATCGTAGGCAACCTGGTCGATGTCCGCGAGTCTCGTTAGCAGGAGCTGGGCGATGCGCCCACTGTGGATGGTCTTTACTGTCGCAGCCAACAACTCGGTTTCGATCGATCGAACAATGCGGTCGATATCACTGGGTTGAACCGAGGATCGGTGACGACAAACTCGCTCGATGACGCGCCTGAGCTTTTGTGATTCAAATGGTTCCACCTTGTCGTTGTATTTGATTACCTTGAGATTGGGCGCTCCCAACCGCTCATAGGTCGTAAATCGTCGTTTGCACCCACCGCACACGCGACGACGCCGTACCGCCTCGGCGGTCGTTCGAGAGTCGACAACTTGCGAATCATTGGCGCAAAAGGGACAAAGCACAGGGTAAACAGATCTACCATGAGATGGCGTCAGAGGACAGATTCTGGCCATCTGGGACAAGTTCCCGGCCCCGAGCGAGCCTTATTCCGAAAAGGCCTATTGATCTTGGTACCTACCCCATAGCAACCTGCCTTTAAATTGAAGTGGTAGACCAAGGAAAACACGCACCAAACACAGAGAGTGGAGATCCCCCTACTCCCTACCAGTTGAAGACTCCCCACAGGTTGAGGACTCTCCCGCCAAACCTCTATTTGATCAAAGAGCTATTTGGGCCAACGATACAGGGAGAGGGAGCACATGCGGGCCGGAGCTGCGTGTTTTTGCGCTTTGCCGCGTGCAATCTTCAGTGTTCTTGGTGCGACACGGACTTTGATCCGGTGGGTGCAATAAAACTCTCAGCGGATCAGATTGTTGCAAAACTCGTGAACCTCGACAAACACCGATCCCGGCTCGTGGTCGTAACCGGTGGCGAACCAAGTCTGCAGTGGGATGAAACACTGGCGACAGCTTTGCACGAAGCAGAGTTTCGCGTCCACATGGAAACCAATGGGACGCGGCCGCTGAGTGCTCCCGTGGACTGGCTTACGGTGTCTCCAAAACCACAATTTCATCCCAAACGGCTCCGACTCGCAACCGCTACCTCCTTGCCGGCCTCCGAGTGCAAATTGGTTGTCGATGATACGGTAGGCGAAAATACTCTCAAACACTTCGAACAATACTACCCCTGCGGTCATTGGTATCTGCAACCGTGCTTCGGTGATCGGTATGCTGATTCGCTCGAACGCGCGCTGTCACTCATTGAAACAAATCCCCGTTGGCGCTTGTCGATTCAATTGCACAAAATCGTCGGCGTTCCGTAGGTCTCCCTACCAGTTGAGAACTCTCGAATAAAAAAGTGGCAGGCACATCCAAACCTGTGCCTGCCACTGGGATGAAGGGGATGACTTCCCTTACGCTACAAAAACTACTCTACAATTATGACTGGCGGTGGCTCTTCGTTTGACGGTGGCTCCTCGTTTGACGGTGGCTCCTCGTTTGACGGTGGCTCTTCGTTTGACGGTGGCTCTTCGTTTGACGGTGGCTCCTCGTTTGACGGTGGCTCTTCGACGGGCGGATCGACCTCGCAGCACCCCTGATCATCACACCCAGGCATTGGAAACTCACAGTTATGCTTTTTGTCATCGCCAAACCCGCTATTTCCGTCGCCCAGACAATCGGCTTTGTCGCGTCTCAAATCGGGCAAATTATCCCCCGGAATCCCCGTCGGGCTTTCGTTCCCTCCGCCGCGATTCTTGTCATGATGCCCCCGACTCTTTGAATCGGTGCTGTCATGCATCATAAAGGTCTCGTTGGGCACACATGCCTCACCAGTAATGGCGCTTTCGTAGCTTGTCGTGTCCTGTGCGGAACACGCAGCCAGTGTCGCAGATACAACTACCGCAAAAAATAAGTTTTGGGGCCGACTAAGCGGCTTTCTTAAATTCATCTAGTTCTCCTTGCTCTAATTAGACGAGCGATTTGTCAGGCATCGAAATCAAGTACCCATACCATGAGCACTATTCATGCCAAAATCAGGGACTTTTTCCCTGCCTATCTTGACCAATTGATCCACCTAATTGGCGAGGTACGACAAGTAGTCACCTACCTGCTCCTACTGGATACAACAGCCCCACGTTGTACGGGCCTTTCGTCCCCAGACAGTTATTCTCTCAGCAGGACAGAGGATCAGTTCGCCATTTTCAGTAGGACAGAGGATCAATTCGCTTATACTTAGAGAAGAGAAACTATCCTCACATCCCCTAACCCCATCGATTAAAGGCCCCAATGCACAAATTTATTCTTATTTCTAATCTCGTTGTCTTGTTCAGCCTATTTGGGTGCGGCGGTGACGATGAAGAATCCAGTTACCAAATGTCGGGCACCGTCAACGACTTCACAACCCAAACCGTAATTGAAGGCGTCGCAACGATTGCAACGCAAGGACTCAAGCCTCCACCCATGATCGAGGTGACGGGGGCAGACTACGTCCTCAGCGAAATCCCACCCGCCAGTGTTTTTGATATTCTTGCCGGCTCGCCCGGATTTATCAATACATATAACGCCGCAACAACGATCGATAATGAGGACGTGGAGAATAAACAGCTATTCATCTTCCCAAGCGCATATCCAACTGAAGTCGCTGCGGCAGCTGGCGTCACACCGACCGACGCAACCGGAATCGTGATTGCGAAAGTCCTCGGTGGCGACGGGAAGGTCCTGGCTGGGGTCTCGGCAGACGTATTTGAGCTCCCAGCGGGGGTACAGGGCCCCTTTTTCTTCGATGCTGACCGCACGGTTGATCCCGGCCTTGCGGAGACGAGCGCATCGGGACTGTTTGTTCTCTTCGACGTCCCAGTCGGGCTATTTCGTATCGCGAGTGCACCGGGACAAGATCTGGTCGTATCCATGGCAGAGGTTCCAGTCGAGGTTTCCACGTCAACCCTGACCCTGGCTGATGTTCGCGTCACCGACAAGGACGAGGCCGGGTTGCCGCAAGACGTTTCGTTTGCCAATGATGTCGTCCCGATTTTTGAACGTCGCCGTTGCATCGCCTGTCATGTCAAAGGGAAGGGGAAAAACAAAAATCCCGATGGTGGACTTAACTTGGCAAACGGAGACATTTATAAAGAAATCACAAACCCCGACGCACCTGAGTTGCCACGCATAGATAAAAACGATCCGGCCAATAGCAAGCTGCTCACATACCCAAGCCGCGAAGACCCTCCAGATAGTCACCCTAACGTGACATTCACCGGCCCAGAAGACCGCGACTACCAACTGATCCTCGTGTGGATCCAAGAAGGTGCGCTCGACAACTAACAAGCAACACATATCCATACCCCCAGCGACACCAATTGTGAAGCTGGTGTGTAGTTCATCAGACTTCATCGCCATCCTTTGCCCCGGTCAAACGCCCGATGATCTGTCCGCTTCTTGCTCGGGCAGTCAAGAATGTGCTGGTGGGCTAGAGAGCTGCCCAGGCGGGCACATGCAGCGACTCATCGCTGTATTGATCAAATGGGTGCTGCATCCAATTTGTCGAATAGCCGGCGTCTGCCCCAAAGGACAACGTGATCAATCCTCGGGATTCGAGCGAGCCTTGGCCCCATGCTCGTCAATCCATTGCTTGAGTCGCGGGAGATAAACCAAGTCTTCGGCATTGCGGTCGAGGGCTTCGCCAAGAAGGTGCCATGCCTGGTCTTCATCCCCACTGGCATAGTGAGCCCAGGCCAAAAGCGCGAGCAAGCCCGATGCGGTCGAAATACTCAGCGCAACGATGGCGCGGTCGTGCAATTGGTCGGCATCCAGTGGGTGCTGCCCGGCCACGTGCCATAAATACAGCTCCGCACTCCAATGACGGGTGAGAAGATAAGGGCCGGCGGTGGGTTTGGGCTCAAGCTCTTTGAGCTTCTGTTCGGCGTCTTTGAGCTCGCCCAGATTTACCTGCATCCGAACGAGTGCATAATGGGCGATTTTTGCGTGAATCGATCGTTTGGGCAGGCGACGAATTGCATTTTGATATTCTTGTTTCGCCTCGGAAAACTGGCTCTTGAACGCAAGGCAGGTGCCAAGGTTTAGGTGCGCAGCACCGCGGACGCTCCTAGGGCATAGCCAAGCACCAATAACACCGCGCAACACCTGCTCTTGATCGTGATCGCCAGCAATAATTTGCGCAAAGGTCCGCCGGACAATCAGCTGGTAGCGAAGCCGAGCAAAAGCCCAGGCACACAATCCGGTCCCTACCAGTGCGCCTGAGAGCCCCCATAACGCTGTGTAGACGACGGGGATTCCGACGCTCAGTGTTCCTAAAGCAGCCCAGGCAACCCCCCTTTGGATGCGATATCTGCTCGCCGACATGACCTTGCCCTTGCGATCGAGGGCAACCGCCTGACCCGGCTGAGCCTCCTCGAGCGAACTCGCAATCAAATCCTTTCGGACCGGTTGCGCGCCTTTTCTCAGCTGCAATGCTTGCGGGTCGCGGACCACGCTCTCCTACCGAAGCTCTTCGTCTGTTGCGATCAGAAATGCTGTTGTCAATGCCAATACGAAAAATGGCACGACCGCGATTGCGGTGCCAACCCCCAGCCCATCGCGAACCTTCGGAATGCCAAACAGAAATACAAACGCTCCAGTACCGGTCAACGAAACAGCAAAAGACCACGCGATGCGACTCCCTCGCATCGCATACCAACACGAGAACAACTCGACGATTCCGGCGATGAGAAATCCTAACGAATAGGGAACCGGCTTGTTGTCGGTAAAAGTCATGACACCATAGACAATGCATGCAACACCTATCGCAACCCCCAAATATGCGCCGACACGAATAGGGCTTTTGGAGGCTTGATGATTCTCAGCGGGAGGGTTCTCAGCGGTGGGCTCGGGGGTTGTTTCCACATTTACCTCCTAGGATTTCTGCTTGCGGCCAAATAGCCGTGACCAAAATCCCGGCTCCTGACGCGCCCGGTCTTGGGTAATCTGAGGGGGAACAGCCCCTGGCTCTTTGATGCCCTCCTCTTCGAAGGTCATCTCTGCATAACCACTGTCGACCCCGGCGGAATCTGCAGCAATCTTTTGCAGGGTAATGCGGCTGGTTTCTTCGTCGAAATCCTCGTTTGGGGCCGCGTTTAACGCCGCCTCGGTATTTTGCCTTTCTTTGGCGTACTCCTGTCTGAACATTTGCCGCATAAACTGTTGCAACTCGCGCGGGTCAAAACGGTAGCCTTCAAGAAGTTTGTTAAGACTCTCCCCATACTCTGCCGCGCTCTGGAACCGATCTCCCACGTCCCGGGCGAGCGCTTTGAACACAATTTCGTCTAACTCTGGAGTCACTCGTCGGTCGAATTTCGATGGAGGTTCGATCTCGGCCTTTCTAACCTTTTCCATGAGGGCAAATTCGGTGTCACCGCGAAACAGTTTTTCGGTCGTTAGCATCTCGTGGAGAATAATCCCCGAAGAAAATACATCCGTCCTCGCATCCAAGGGCATCCCGCGAATTTGCTCGGGGGACATATAGCTAAACTTGCCCTTTAGAACCCCAATCTCCGATGTGAACTTCATCAGTGCTTGCGCAATGCCAAAATCGAGCAGCTTCACCTCACCATCATAAGAAATCCGTACATTGGACGGTGAAACATCCCGGTTTACAATGTTGAGTGGACGATTGTCAGGGCCAGTAAGTTGATGCGCAAAATCAAGTCCCTCGGCCATCCGAGATGCAATGTATACCGCGTGAGGAACCGGGATCCGCTTTCCCGTCTCCTGACACCGGCGAAGAAGCTGCGTTAGATCACGTCCGCCGATATATTCCATCGCAATGTAGTGACGGCCCTCAATTTTCCCAACCTCAATCGTATTGACGATGCTGCGATTCCTGAGCAGCATTGCGAGCTGCCCCTCCCGATTAAACATGTCTACGAAACGCGCCTCCTTGGCGAGCTTTGGACGCATAACCTTGATCGCAAGCAACTTTTGTTCGCCGCTGCGTGGGCGGGCGCGATACACTTCGGCCATTCCTCCTCGCGCAACTAACCCCAAAAGAAGATAATCGCCGAACACAACAGGTTCAGCCGGGGATCCGGGCTCTAAAGGGCGGCCAGTGGTCTGACGCTTTGATGTACTCATTTCGGTGACTAGTATCACCACTCTACCCGAAAATGGCCCGTGGATCGCGACGATGTGTGACGGAACACTGTTCGCAACTGTTTATTTTTTATCTACTCAGGCGGCTCGAAGGGCTGCCCACCTTTCACCTCATATGCTCGTGCTATCGCCGCCAACAAGGTCTGACTGTCAATCGGCTTTACAACGACACCGTGAATCCCACAGTCCCGAACCAAACGGTGCATTTCTGAGACATCAGCAAAGCCACTCATCAATACTTTCACCATGTTGGGGGCAATCGTAGACAGGCGATCGAGCAGATCAATCCCGCTGATCCCCGGCATTTGCTGATCGGTAATCAGAACATCAAATTGTTCTTTCTCGAGGTGTTCAAGCACTTGTTCGCCCGTACGACAAGCCGTGACATGGTAGGACTCTCGCAGTGCACGTAGAACAAAATCCAACATGTCTGGCTCGTCATCAACAACAATCAACTTTGGTTTGTCAGTAGCCACATCAGGAAGTGTTGCATACTTCTCGCCCTGTTTCATGCCCCACCATCCTTTGAACGATCGCGACAAATTCGCTAGAATGGCTTCCATTGCCTAGAAAGGAACTCCTTTGTCACGGCGACGTATCCTTGCAGTATCCCTAAACCTTCACCAATTGCGGGTCATCGTAAGTCACCTCGAGCGTGCCGGCGCCGAGGTCGACGCGATCCAAGATTTGGGCGACAAAATTCGCCACCGATACGTCTTCTGCGCGATCGGTGACCACGATCCACCCGATTTTCTCGACAATCTTCTCAAAAAGTTACACCCCGAAGCGCATGTCGTCGTTGTTGCTGCGAACGCAAAGCTCCCCGACCTCGTGCAATATTTGACGAATCGGCAAGTCAATCATGTGATCGTTGGCGACGCCATCGATCCGGGCGTCCTGGTCACCGCGCAAAAACTGCTCAGTGGAGACATCTTCGGGATTGAAAAGTACGTACCGCCGAATACTCCAATTCACTATGTACGCCTAAGGGATTTTGAGGGGCGAAAGAAGGCGATCGACACGATTTTAGCGTTCGCTGAAGAAAACAACGTGCGGAGGCAGATCCGCAATTCGATCGGACAAGTTTGCGAAGAACTGCTAATGAATGCCCTCTATGATGCACCAGTAGACGATCACGGATCGCAAGTATTTGCAGACGTAGAGCCTCATGAGCGGACCAAGGCTCGGTCGCCAAAACCGGTTTCAATCCGGTTTGCGGTAACAGAATCTTGCTTTGCTATCGCAGTGCGGGACCGATTCGGGCGTTTGGCAAAGGATACGATCCTCGGATATCTCGCGAAGTGTTTGACGACAGACAATCAAATTGACCGTAAAGCCTATGGCGCCGGACTCGGCCTTTATATGGTGGCAAACGCTACCGTCAGTTATGTCGTAAACGTCGCTTATGACGTTGCTACTGAGGTTATTTGCACATTTGATCGCAAGTCCAAAACACCGCTTCGGCTGGTTGGTATATTTGTCCATCCTGACGACGCGGAAAATCTCGTGCCCCCGCCCGGTTGATCGATCGGGATCGATCCCGATCGATCCCGATCGATCAATGCGGGGGGGACTATTCGCAGCTGTCAGGCTATGCTACGGTACGCGTCCTTAAGCGGAAGGAGAATCGCATGACGGCGGCAGCAGTTCGGCGTGAGTCGGCAAAAGCAGGAGAAATCAGCACCCTTCTTGGTAGGGGGAGCGAGTTTGAGGGAAAACTGACCTTTGAAGGAACTGTTCGAATCGACGGCACCCTTAAGGGTGAAGTGTTTTCAGATGATGTTCTGATTATTGGGGAAGGAGCCTTCGTTGAAGCAGAAGTAAACGTCGGTGAGGTCATCATCCAAGGCACCATCGTCGGGAACGTCCGTGCGAAACGAAGCATTGAGATTCATGCTCCTGGTGCAGTCAAAGGCGATTTGACAACTCCATCCCTCCAGATCGCCAAGGGTGTCATCTTTGAAGGACGTTCGTTTATGGAGGGGGTTACCGAAAAAGTACCGCGTAAAACTCCTCAGCCGCCACCACCGGACAAACCAACCATTAGTAAGCCAACTCCGGTTTCGTAGTTCGGTAGGAGGGTTAAGCACTCTTGACAGCGCTGGCTACCAAATGGTATCTGCCAGCGCAATCTCCTTTTCTGCTGTTAATTTTCAAGGGGTTATAGAGTGAAGCTAACAATGCTGCTGGCGGCAGCTGCTGAACATCCGCTCATTGATCTTGACTTAACGCTGTTGATCCAACTTGGAGTATTTGGAATCACCGCATTCATTGGGTCAAAATTACTATTTAAACCATACCTAGCCCTCCGAGATCACCGATCTGAGCGTATTGAGGGCGGTCGCTTAGAGGCCGAGAGATTCCAGGCGCAAGCAGAAGCGAGCCTTGCAGACTATCGCCAAAAGCTCGATAGCGCTCGCGGGCGCGCTCTGGCCAACAGCCGTAAGCTCCAGGCAGAAGCCGCTACGAAGGAACGATCGCTCGCTACTGAAGCTCGCCAAAAAGCCGGTGCACTACTCGACGAAGGGCGAAATACGATTGCAACCCAGGTCGACGAGGCCAGACGCACCCTCGCCCAACAAGCAGACTCTCTGGGCGAAAAGGTAGCAGCAAAGCTTTTACGTCGGGAGGTCAACTAATGCGCTGCGAGCAAAAACAAAGCCAAGCGATTCGCTATTTATTATGCGCCGGGCTTGGTGCTCTCTTGCTGTTGTCGTTTGCCCCAATGGCTATGGCAGCCGGCGACAGCCATGGCCCCACTCCAGTCAACTGGACGAGCTTGTCTTACGGGGATAAGGACGTCCATGGTGGCCCAAAGGAAAAAGGTGATGCGCCCATGGCGCCGCCTTTGCTATTTGCGATCATCAATTTTGGCTTATTGGTAGCACTTTTGGCCTGGAAGGCCGGCGGACCGCTCAAACGCTACGCCAAATCGCGGCATGACAAGATTGGCGACGCTCTCGCTGAGGCGGAAAAGTTGCGCAGCGCAGCGCAAGCGACCTTGGACGAGTGTAGCCAGCGCATCAAAAACGTCGACAGCGAAATTGAAAGCCTGGTCACCGATATTCGACGCACCGCCGAACTGGATCACCAACGCATTGTAGAACAAGCGGAAGCCCAAGCAACCGCGTTGATGCGAGATGCCCGAGCGCGGATTGCCGGCGAGATTCAGCGCGCTTCGGCGATGCTCCAAAGCGAACTGCTAGAACAGGTCGTAGCAAAAGCGAGTCAACTCGTCACTTCCAACATCAATGACGAAGATCGTCATTCGCTCGTCGATGCTTTTATCTCGGAGATCGAGCAAACATCGCAAGCGGGAGAACCACGAGCATGATTGGTGGAAGCTTAGCCCGGCGTTACGCCCGCGCGCTTTTGGCCATCGGTCAGAAAACCGGACCAGAGACAGTAGAAACACTTGGACACGAAGTTCGTTTGCTGTCGGAGATCATGGTTAATTCGCCAGAACTGCGCGAAACGCTGACCAATCCCGCGTTCCCGCGCAGCGAGCGACGCAAGGTCATCGAAGCGATCCTCGAGAGATTGCAGGCGTCCAAAACGACCAACAATTTCACGGCCTTGCTACTTGATAGAGACCGTCTTCCACTCGTTCCAGATATCGCGCGGGAGCTGTCGGCAATGATCAACGAAACAATGGGGCGGGTCAGTGCAAAATTGACGACAGCAGAGGCACTCACAGACGAGCAACTCGAGCGACTGACGGCGTCCCTGGCCCGGCTGAGCGGCAAGCAAGTCTCGGTGGAAACCCACCAAGACCCGACCTTGTTGGGTGGCGTTATCGCCCAGGTTGGCGATGTTGTATATGACCGCAGTCTGCGAATGCAGCTACAGCTACTTCGTACCGCACACCAATAAATAGCGAAACCAACCCACACACACCACAACACCACACACACATCACACAAACACCACAATAGGGCGTACCATGGACATCAGAGCCGCAGAAATCAGTGACATCATTCGTAAACAGATCGAAGACTACGATGCGCGCGTCGAGGTAACCGAGACAGGCACCGTTTTGACCGCCGGGGACGGGATCGCCCGCGTTTACGGACTGGCAGGGGCCATGGCTGGTGAGCTCTTAGAATTTCACGGAGCCGACGGCCATGTTGTCGCTGGCATGGTCCTAAACCTCGAAGAGGACAACGTCGGTGCAGCACTACTTGGCCAGTTTGAAGCGATCCGCGAAGGTGACACCGTCAAGCGTACCGGTCGGATCGTGCAAGTCCCAGTTGGCGACGAGCTGATCGGTCGTGTTGTCAATGCACTGGGAGAGCCCATCGATGGCGGCAAGCCGCTTACAGGCGAGACGACCCGTAAAGTGGAGATTAAGGCACCCGGAATTATGGCCCGTAAATCGGTCCACGAACCGCTGCAAACCGGAATCAAAGCGATCGACTCGATGATTCCGATTGGTCGCGGCCAACGCGAATTGATCATTGGCGACCGCGGAACCGGCAAAACGGCAATCGCGGCGGACACAATCATCAATCAAAAGGGACAAAACGTAAAATGCTTTTACGTCGCCATCGGTCAAAAGCAATCAACCGTTGCAAGTCTCGTCGATAAGCTCAAAAAAGCCGGTGCGATGGAATACACCACGATTATTGTCGCGGGTGCTTCTGAGCCAGCGCCACTGCAGTTTATTGCACCCTATACCGGCGTCACCATGGCCGAACAGTATCGCGACAATGGTGGTCACGCACTGATTGTCTACGATGATCTATCCAAACAAGCTGTCGCCTACCGACAGCTATCGCTGCTGCTTCGTCGCCCGCCTGGCCGCGAAGCCTATCCCGGCGACGTCTTCTATCTCCACAGTCGCCTGCTCGAGCGCGCGGCAAAGGTCAATGATGAGCTTGGTGGCGGGAGTCTCACCGCACTGCCCATTATCGAAACCCAAGCCGGTGACGTATCGGCATACATTCCCACCAACGTGATCTCCATCACCGATGGCCAGATCTACCTAGAAGGAGACCTGTTCTATTCAGGGATTCGCCCCGCGGTAAACGTCGGTCTGTCCGTGAGTCGAGTCGGGGGTTCTGCCCAGACCAAGGCAATGAAAAGCGTTGCCGGGAAACTCAGGCTCGAGCTCGCCTCATACCGCGAGCTAAAAGCATTTGCCCAATTTGGCTCGGATCTCGATAAGATCACCCAGGCGACACTCAACCGCGGCGAACGCATGACCGAGCTCCTCAAACAAGCACAGTACAGCCCACTTGCCATGGAAGAGCAAGTGGTTGTTCTCTATGCGGGGACAAACGGTTTCATTGACGATTATCCCGTTGAGGTCCTGGGTCGTTACGAGAAAGAATTGCTATCTTTCTTGCGCTCTCGCAAGAGCGACCTTCTTGAGACGATTCGCACCAGCGGTAAGCTCGACGCAGAAACACTGGCTGGAATTAAAGAAAACAAGCCCAAAGGGCCCCTGGCTGATGCCTTGACTGAGTTCGCCAAGACCTTCTCGGTACAAGCCGCAGCCGCCGCGTAGGTTGGCATAGGGGAACACTATTTATGCCCACTCTCAAAGAGATTCGCAAACGCATCGGTTCGGTCAAGAACACGCAAAAGATCACAAAAGCGATGAAACTCGTCGCAGCCGCAAAACTGCGTCGTGCTCAGGACTCGATCATTGCTGCGCGTCCCTACGCAAAGTCTCTCGAACGCGTCGTATTTGAGCTCGCGTCTCCCTACCAGTTGAGGACTCACCAAGAAGAGCACACGCATCCCTTGCTCCAGCACAGACCTGCGACCAAGGCGCAAATCTTATTGCTCACCAGTGATCGCGGCTTGGCAGGATCGTTTAACGCTCAAGTGATCCGCAAAGTTGAGGGGTTTGTTGACGAAGAGCTGGCAGACTTTGAAGATATTTCGCTGGTTACCGTAGGCCGCAAGGGGACTGATTATTTCAGTCGTCGAAATGCCAATATTCGAGACCGCAGTGCGGCGCCAACTTCTCAGACAGCCTTAGAAAAATCGCGAGAGCTCGCCAATCAGTTGATCGCCGACTTCACCGGGGACAAAACAGACCGGATCTATTTGGCATATAATGAGTTTAAAAGCGCCATCAGCCAAACCGTAACGATTCGGCAACTGCTGCCAATTGTCCCCAGTGCCACCGCCGACCAAGCGCCAACCTCTTGCCTGTATGAGCCGTCCAGACAGGAGCTTCTCGCTCACCTGCTACCCCTCTATATCCAAGTCGATCTGTATCGTGCAAACCTCGAATCGATTGCCTCTGAATTTGGCGCGCGGATGTCAGCGATGGACAGTGCAACGCGCAACGCTGGGGAAATGATCGACAAGCTTACTCTTGCATTCAACCGGGCCAGACAAGCAGCAATCACCAAAGAACTTCTTGAAATCATCTCCGGCGCCGAAGCGCTCAAGGGATAAGGAACGAACATGGCAACCTCACAAAACTCTATTGGTAAAATTCTTCAAGTTATCGGCCCTGTTGTCGATGTGTCCTTTGATTCGGCAGAGCTTCCAGAAATTGGCACTGCGCTTGTCATCTCAAACCCCGCCATTGATGACAAGGCAGACAACCTCACCGTCGAAGTGGCCCAGCATCTCGGTGAACACACCGTGCGAACGATCGCAATGGATACCACCGACGGTCTTGTCCGCGGCATGGAAGCCAAAAATACCGGACAACCGATTACCATGCCAGTCGGCCGCGGCACCCTCGGCCGGATCATGAACGTCGTCGGAAGTCCCGTCGACGATCGCGGCCCGATTGAACACACCCGCCGGCTGCCGATTCATCGACTTCCTCCCTCCTTTGTCGAGCAGAGCACCTCGGTCGAAGCCTTTGAGACTGGGATTAAAGTCGTCGACCTTCTCGCCCCCTACCGGAGAGGTGGAAAGATCGGCCTATTTGGGGGTGCTGGTGTTGGCAAAACTGTTTTGATCATGGAACTCATCAATAACGTCGCAAAAAAGCACGGTGGGTTCTCGGTATTTGCAGGTGTTGGCGAGCGTACTCGCGAAGGAAACGACCTTTGGCACGAGATGAACGATGCAAACCTCGCCGACGGCAGCACCGTTTTGCAAAAGGCCGCTCTGGTATACGGCCAAATGAATGAACCACCTGGTGCCCGTGCCCGTGTCGCACTATCAGCGCTGACCGTTGCCGAGTCCTTTCGCGACGATGAAAAGCAAGACGTCCTGCTGTTTGTCGACAACATCTTCCGATTTACCCAAGCCGGCTCTGAAGTTTCCGCTCTACTCGGTCGTATTCCCTCTGCAGTTGGCTATCAGCCAACCCTATCGACCGAGATGGGAGAACTACAAGAGCGCATTACTTCTACCAAAGAAGGATCGATTACCTCGGTTCAGGCGATTTACGTCCCTGCCGATGACCTCACCGACCCAGCGCCGGCGACCGCGTTTGCCCACCTTGATGCCCAAACCGTTCTCAACCGGGCCATCTCCGAAAAAGGCATCTACCCAGCCGTCGACCCGCTTGACTCGAGCTCTACCATTCTAACGCCGGAAGTCGTCGGCGATCGCCACTATCGGATCGCCCGCCAAGTCCAGCAGGTATTGCAGCGCTACAAAGATCTCCAAGACATCATTGCAATCCTCGGGATGGACGAGCTGAGCGAAGACGATAGAAACACCGTGTCTCGCGCGCGAAAACTCGAAAAGTTCATGTCTCAACCGTTTCACGTCGCCGAGACCTTCACGGGAACCCCCGGGATCTATGTCGAGATGGCAGATACAGTGCAGAGCTTTGAAGAGATCTTGGCCGGAAAGCACGACAACGTTCCCGAGCAAGCGTTTCACATGGTTGGCACCATCGACGACGTGCTCAGAAAAGCCGACCAGCTTACCAAGCAGGCAGCCTAGTTTCTTAAGCAGACAACCTAGTTTCTGGGCAAAGGAAACCAAGCCATGGCAACTCAGCAATCAACACATCAGCAATCAACACAAGGGCAACGATCCGGCAGCGGTAGCCTGCACGCACGTGTGGTCTGCCCCACCGGACTTGTTGCCGATACCAACACCAATGCAGTCATCGCTCCCGGCGAAAATGGTGAATTTGAGGTCCTGCCAGGCCACATTGCGTTTCTAACCTCGGTACACGCCGGAGTCCTCGTTTTGGGCGAAAACCCAACAGAGGCAATTTACGCTGTCGGCCCTGGATTTGTCCAAGTCAGCGCGCAAGGCGATGTCGAAGTCCTTGTCGAACAAGCATTGGTCGCCGGAGATGTCGATACAAGCGCTGCCGAGGAAGCGCGCCAACAAGCCGCCAGCGAGCTCACACAACTCAAAGACATAAGCAGCGCAGAGTACAAGACCGCCAAAGCGAGCCACGACTGGGCCGAAGCCCAGCTGCTCGCAGCCAAGCGCATCGCAAACTAGGGGGTGTCCCGATTGACCCAGCGCCTCCAGACAGGTCCATGGAATTTCAGGCGAGGCGCGGTGAGGACGCATAGTTGACCTACGCAACCGAGGCGCAACGACGCATGGAATTTCAGGGAATTGTTTGGTGGTGCATTGTCAATCGGGACACCCCCTAGGTGACTGGTGTTAAATACGGTGTTTCTGAAGGTAGCGGGTAGAAAAATAGGTTTCGCCGGTTGTTTTCGCACTCTGGTGTTTGGATGACTCGCCTGGTCATTTCGCGCCAGGCGTAGCCCAGACCGGAAATAAGAAGGGCGATCAGGGGCAGCATCCGGTCGAGAATGGCCCAGGCGCCATTTTTGGAGCCTACGGCGAGCTTTGCCAGTCTCTTAAGATTGGTCGCAGCACAAAGTAAGGAAAAATCCTCTCTGACCCTGTCGCACCCGCGCACTCGTGCCCGGCGTCCTCCGTGTCTGCGTTGCATGAGGTGAGCGATTTTTCGCTCTACCTTGGGGCGAGTAGAACGATAATCCCGTTTCCATTTTTCGTTCCGTTGGTGAAGTCGTGAGCGCTGCAACGTTGCCTCTTTGGTGTGGATTCGGACCAAGCGTCCGGTTTTCGAAGTTGTGCATTTTGGTTTCAGTGGACAGTCGTGACAGTGCGACTCAAACGATGCCATACCCATGCGCTCGGGTCCCTTTCGGGGGTTGATCGGTACGACAATCCCCTGTGGACAGCGAACGGTTTGCTCGTTTAAATCAATCTTGAATGCGCTCTTAGCAAACAATCCTTTGCTGGGGGGCGATGGCTCTTGGACCTTTACGTTGGCTTCAATCCCTGCCTTTTCTAGCGTTTCAACGATATCCGCTGCCCCATAGGAGGCATCACCAAACACCGCGACACGAGCGTTGTCCTGGGGCGCTGCCTGCGTTTGTTCGATCGCTTCTTCGAGCAATTGCGTTGCGGCTTGTCCATCGCCCACGTTTCCCGCTGTGACATCGCTTGCCACGATCACTTCAGAGTCTGGATCGATCGAGATATGGCCTTTATATCCGTCAAATCCACGAGCCCCCGTCTTGCGTCCATGGCGCGCTTCCGGATCCACAGTCGAAATCACTCGGTCCGGAGCGACTCGCTTCACAATGCGATAGGTCCCATCTTCCCTCTGTTCTAAATCCTGCCCGACCACCGTTGCCAGTAGTGCCATCGCTTGAGCGACCTCCGAACCATATGGGCGACCCTCCATAGATACGAGAGCTGCGTGGGCGTCTTGGGCCAGTGCATCGATAAGGGATTCCTGAGCAGCCTTGTCGTCCCACGCACAACTCGGTTTGCCAGGAGTTTCGTAGGGATCGTCGCGACGAAGAACAGCACGAACACAAGCAGATTGCTCTGCGTCCAGACCCCGCAACAAGCCGCGTATTGCAGACCGTATCAGCGTCACCGTATCTTGGGTCGCAACGGCATCATACAGACACGTCGAATCCATCACACGTTTGCGACCGACCAGTCCGGCCTGCCGGCATACCTCTAACACCGCTTCGAAAATCCGATTTGGAGATGCAGACTGGCGAAGCCGCTCACGCATGTCAACAAGAACCGTATGGACAAAACCAGGATAATCGGAATCCAGGCCCCCAGCCGCATACTTCCAACGCAAATCATAGCTGAATCGATCCACAGCCTCCCGATCACTGAGCCCTTCTACTCGTTGCAGAACCATCACAATCGCCACGATCCGAGAAGGAATCGACCGACGACCACGTTTCGTAAATAGATCCGAGAACATTTCGTCGGGAAACAATCGATGACCTTCTCGATACAAGAGAGAATAGATCGATGCCTCAGACAAACGAGAACGGCAATACGATGCGCCAGAGGTCAACAAACTTCCCTGCTTTGGAGGTAAACCCTGCGTCATTACTAAAGAAGATCAAATTCCATTCACTTTGTCGATCTTTCGGTACGACAAAAAACACCAGTCACCTAGACCGGCGATCAGTTTTGGTACGTGCTCAGTCCGGTCGGTATCGGAACCGCAATTCTTCTTGCTTTCGCCGTTCTTATTGGCAGATTGCCCTGGGCACAACGATACCCGCTCCGCTAAAACCAAAACCCATGTCATAAACATTAAATAAGCCCGTTCAATCCTAAGTCGCTCCTGAGCGAGTACATGTCGCCGATAAAGTTGCGATTCTGCGGTATACCATGTATTTCACATGCTCATTTTTGTAGTTGCTGATCGGTATCAAACAAATTGAGAATCAAAGAAAGCGAAGGCACACTATGAGCAAGTCACTTTTCGAGAAGATTGGCGGCGATGCCGCAATATCTGCAGCAGTAGATGTCTTTTATCGCCGAGTGTTGCGTGATGATCGGATTTCTCAATTTTTCGAAACCACCGACATGGAGGCACAACATGCCAAACAGAAGGCGTTTCTAAGTTTCGTGTGCGGCGGACCGGTTCAGTACTCGGGCAAAGACATGCGACAAGCACATGCTCACCTTGTAAAAGATATGGGCCTCAGTGACGTCCATTTTGACGCCGTTATGGAACATTTGGGCGGTTCACTTGGGGAGCTCGGTGTCGATGCACAGCTTATTTCCGAGATTGCTGCCATCGCCGAAGGAGCACGTTCGGACGTACTCGGACGATAACGAACAATGGTGAAACTGGTCTATCAAAATACCGAGATCAAATTCACCAATGAGGAGACAGTACTAGACGCCCTGCTGCGACATGGCGTTGAGGTTCCCCATTCTTGCACAAACGGCACTTGCCAAAGCTGTATGATTCGATGTGAGCGTGGACATCCTTCAGCAGAGGCCCAGAAGGGACTCAAATCGACACTGGTTGCTCGCAATTACTTTCTCGCTTGTCAGTGCCAAATTTCCAAACTGGACAACCAAGGAGAGTTGCACGTATCGCTCGACGATCAAGACGATCTCTTTGAAGAAGCAACGTTGATAACGCGACGTATGCTCGCCCCCCAAATCGCCCAACTTATTTTTACCCTCAAACAACCTATGGAGTTCTCTCCCGGTCAGTTCGTACATACCCGCCACCCGAGCGGATTGCTTCGCAGCTATTCCATCGCAAGCGGCCCCAATGAAAAGCAGTATTTAGAACTACACATAGGTCGCATCGAAAACGGCTGTATGAGTAATTACCTGATCGACGAGCTCGCCGTCGGATCGACAACGTCCATTCGCGGACCAAGCGGAAATTGTTTCTATGTACCGGGCACGCCTGAACAACCGATGCTCCTAGTTGGGACAGGGACGGGGCTCGCGCCACTTCTGGGCATTGTCCGGGCTGCATTGGTCGCCAATCACAAGGGGCCACTGCACCTCTACCACGGAAGCTATACTCCAGATGGACTCTATCTCCAGACAGAAATGGAAACGCTGACACGACAGCACGCTCAGTTCCACTATTACCCGTGTGCAGATAACACCTCGGAGAGCAAACTCCACAGCTCTTCACTTCATCACGGTCGCGCTGCAGACTTGGCGCTTGCCACGCACCGCGACCTGAGTGGCTGGCGTGTATTCCTTTGTGGTCATCCCGACATGGTCAAGACAACAAAAAAGCGCAGCTACCTCGCTGGTGCGTCACTCGCAGACATTTACACAGATCCGTTTGAGATTGGCCCTAAGAAATCACCAAACTAGTGGTGGCCGGAATTGTGCCAATACCTCCAGACGGCATATGGAATTGCGGGCGATCGCATGGTGATTCAACATAGCCGACAAGCAACGGGCCCTGCGATTCAGGGCTTATCTGGTGGTGGTACATTCACAATCGGGACAATCCCTAGTCGAAGAAAATAACTAGTCGGTAAAAATGACGATGCGCGCCGGGTCTTGGGATGAAAGACCATTTTGGAGCATGGTCGGAACAATCTCTGAGTCGACCCAGAAACGAAAATAGTGGTCTTGCGGTAACGTTAGTAGCCCCTGTAACGGCATCCAGGCAATGTGCTCCAACGGTATTTTGTATTTCGTTTCACTCTGGCGTTGTTGCTTTTTTTGACCTGTAGTTACGACCATGGCTGCCAGTTTTCCCACGTCAAGATAATCAATGTCGTTTGCCATCTCCAATACCTCTGACGATGGGAACGGTGGAAGCCCGTATTCGGCCTTCGGTGGTATCCCCCACTCTTCCCGAAAAGCCCCTCTAATTAGCCATTTCTCTAGTTCGCGACCGCTCCATTCGGCGACATTCCATTGGTCTTGCGCACGCTTCACAAGTTCCCATGTCTCTTCTCCGAGTTGTCGCTCTAAGTATAGTTCTGTCTGCCCCGACATCCGTCAGTTAGATCATAACGATGATACTTGCAAATGGACAGATTTTGTTAGGCATTGCCACTTAGTTATTTTTCGCCCCCTCGCGGATCCAAGCAAGGATCGTGCAGTGATCGTTATCTCCTTTTGAAATCCGCATGCCTCCCTTATGTTCAAGGTTGCCGAGCGGCTTTTGCACGATCCAGCTCTGGCCAGGCTTGTCCAGCTTAACACGATCCTCACCCTCCAGAACAGTTTCGTGAATATCGTTGATGTCTCCGACAAGTGACATCCCACCGGCTGGCTCGCGGTTTACGTCAGTGTGACATCCGTTGCATTGATCAAATATGGGCACAACACTATTACGAAAAGAAACATTCTTTGGTGGCGAAGTAACCGTTAGGTCGACAAAAGTGATCGTCGAGGCCGTAATCGTAACAGCCTGCATGGTCATCTCGTACCGACAGGTACTTTCGCTGTTTGCAGCATTGATGGTGAAGGAACCGGGATCAATATCAAAAACGACAAATAGACCGGAAGAACTAGTCGCAATGAGCTCGTTATCTGGCACTTTTTTGTCATCTAGAAAATATGCGACCAATGCATCTGGCATGCCGAACTCTGCCGCGGGAACATCAGCGACGGGATTGCCCATTTTGTCGACAGCGCGAACAATAACGATTCCCGCCGCCTGATCGGGCATGACATCAAACTCAGTGGTCAACTGGTCGAGGTGCGCCTGCGAGACATGAACGGGGTCAATCTTGACATCCGACTGCTGTACAGAGACCAAATGCTTCGTTGAATGTTTCCCATCCCCTGAGTCCACAACGAGCGTCAAAGAAGCGCCCTCTGGAACTCCAGACACCGTGAATTTGGCGCCGTCTACCGAGACTGCCGGGGCAGGATCGATATCGTGATCATCGACGGTGATTGTTACATCCCCAGTCAGCGCTTGACCGGTCGCGAAATCGACAACCGTTCCAGTCACCTCATATTCCGCCGGATCTCCGTCTCCTCCCCCACAGGATAGAGCCGCAAAGAGCAGAGAAACCAATACAAATGAGCTGTATTTATATAGGAATATTTTCATGCAGATGTACAAAGCACAAGCCATGCCAAGTGCACCGTTTACAGGTTGAAAACGCGGCTACGACCAATACAACGCGATTACCAGGGAAAATGAATTTAACCAGGCTCTCCCAGATCCTGGTGTCCATAGCCCACATTCTGGGACTTGAACCCCCACAGCATTAATCGACCAGCGCAATCGCTGAGTTTCAGACTGGATCAAATAGAGAGGCTACAATTTTCCTGCCGGATCTTCGGACCGGAACATGGGCTGTGATCTTCTTCCCGCTCACCTGATGATTAAACCGGATTTGCACGATGTAGTCGGTATCGGGCCCCATCGGCAGGCCAAAAATGGGCGAGATAAAATACCTATTTCCCACAACGCTCAGTCCAACTGACATCGGGTTTGGCAATGTCAGTGGTACTGTCGCTCTGGCGATCATGAGTCACCCCGACTATGATGACACGCCCCTATGGGATGAAAATCGCGACTCGGACTACCACAATGATGGTGCCGAGTATCACACGCATTGGGTGATTTTGCGGAACGACCAATTAACGGTAAGACGATCGTTTCGCGGCAAGAACATTGTCCCCCTCACAGCACCTAGGAGGGGAAACAATCTTGGTTCGGCTCCCATTATGTATTTGGACTCTCCCGGGTTTCCTGTCACCATCACGGACGATACGATCCAAGTATTGGTCCCAGCGCAGCGTGTCAGCCACAACATAACCTTTGGCTACAATGGGGTTACTGTCGAACATAAACGCAGCCTTTCTGACGGGCGTCCGATTTTGCGAAAAACGACGATCTTTGACATCAGAAGTCGTGGTGAAACCTCGTCGCCAATCGAACCAACGTTTCGGATTGGAAGGAAAAAACTGCTTCGCTAGCGGGACTATCGTCTATCCATGCTGGGGCTTCTCAACCTCATCAGAGTAATTGTGGATGAATTGACCAGGCTCAACACCAAGACGCTCGGTAAACAAGCATTGACAAGTACGTCCTGATCTGGCCCAATTTGCGACCATAACATGTATACTGTAAATCATCTCAAGAATCGTCCCGCACCCGATTGGCAAGTCGAGAAGTGGCTCGGCAGCGACAACGACCTATCGCTGGCCCAACTGCGGGGCAAAGTCGTTGTACTGCACGCGTTTCAAATGCTCTGCCCTGGTTGCGTCACCCACGGGATTCCCCAAGCAAAGCGGATTCAGAGCTCCTTTCCGGATGTCGCGGTCATTGGCATGCATACCGTCTTCGAGCACCACGACGCGATGCAACCGCATGCGCTAGCGGCCTTTATGCACGAGTATCGGATCAACTTTCCTGTTGCCGTTGACCAACCTGGCTCCCAAAGCATGCCAAAAACGATGGAGGCCTATCAGATGAGGGGAACACCAACCCTTATTCTGATTGATGCCCAAGGAATCTTGCGTTACCACTATTTTGGTCGCCCCGAGGACATGATGATTGGCGCCAACATCGCTCAATTGCTTACGGAAAGTTACACAACATCTGTCACGCAAACTTCGCCAAAGAATAGCCAATCAACATCCAATTGCGACGCTGACGGATGCCGGGTTGGGTAGCTACTCTCTTACGATCCACGGACTCCCCCCATCAAGAGCTGGGCGGTAACGGGGACCGCCGAGGTCGTTGATATAAAACCGGATCGCGTTGCCGGGGGTTCGAGCGTAATCGCGCGGCGCATCTTCTGTTGAACAATTTGTCCGGTTGAACGTGTTGCCGTCCACGACGCCGCCTAGCTTGACGAGCAGCTCCGTCGGATCCGCGGTGATTTTGCATTCGTCTGGCGTGCCAACGCATCCAGTCCCGACGTTTTGGGCGTGGGACCAGCGGGCGCGAAAGCCACCGGGCTCATTCACACTAAACCCACCTTCCATCTTTCGGATCATGCCAACCTTGTTTTGGATCGCGTAGGAAGCGCCGTGCCCATTGGGGTCCTTGAAGTCGACAATCAGTCCGTCGTGATATCGGACTTTTCGCGTTTCGTATGTATGCGGTGTGAGATAGGTATTCCAAGCGTTTCGGTTGCAACTATAGGTGATGTATTGGAACGCCTCTTGGAGCTCCAGGTCTTGCAAGTCATACCAGACTTCAAGAAACTCTCGAATTGTAATGGGAACCGGGCTCCACTCTTCTTGTGAGAGGTCGACAAACAACGCGGTACCGGTATCTGCATCTACGGTCCATCGTTTTTGACCCTGTTGTATCATCAGGTCATCCTTGTCCGGGCCAAAGGTTTCGCTCACGACAAGCTCTTCGACGCTATCCGAGTCGTCTTCGCTGGCGGTCGTGTCATCGCCAGTCGACGATGTGTCGTCATCGCCATCAGACGTTGTCTCGTCGTCATTTTCAGTCGATGTGTCGTCATCGCCATCAGACGTTGTCCCGTCGTCATTTTCAGTCGATGTGTCGTCCCCTTCATCATGATCTGCGTGGTCACACTCTTTGTCATCAGTATCAGCGACCTGATCGGGAAACTTATCCTCGATTGCCTCCGTGTCTATGTCGCATGCGACAAACAAAAAAAACAATATCGTAAGGGGGCCCAGCAGCTTGGTAATTTGCATGTTCGATGTCATCCTGTCGGTTGGTTTAGAGATCGGTTGACAAAGCAACTTGAGTGCCAGGCATTGGGCTTGGATCCGTTGGCTTGAGTAGGGAGCGATTCCCTGGTCTAGGGCAGGTGTGCTACGTATGAATAGTGAGTTTTATGCACACGCCGAGTTTGGGAATTCCTAAAAGAATTCTATTCATACCGTCGGCGTTTGTGCGTGAGATAAAGTGATCTAACGTGGTTTCGGTGTTGCACGTTGACACAGAACAGACTTCCTTTGCTCGGCAATTGGATCTTTCCATCACGCACTGGGGGCTGATTCTCAAAGTGAGGGGGGGACAACCCCCCAAATGGAAACTCAATGCCAGCTGCTCTTCACGGACGCGTTTGCCACGAGAACAAACAACGGAATTTTAGATGTAAGAGAAACTCTCTGGTTTGTCGACCCGCGGCGCCAGTTACTCTACGCGAACCAAGGGCCGTAACGCCACGACATAGACAATGTCGGTATCAAGGCGATCTGTGGTTGCTTCGCCGGCATTCGGCGCGGTTCCCAGTGTGAAGCTACTGTCATACCCGGGATCACCAAAGCGAACAATAAACCCCTCTCCAACCGGATCATCAACTCGATCGGGCCCGGTCCCAAACGCGTTGGCGTCCGAATTGAAGACATTGCTGACCCGAAGCGTATCGACGATATCTCCTTCGGGAACACCAAAGTCGCTGAAATCGATAGCGGTTGCAAACACCTCTTCTGTCGTATCAAAATCGTCGGGAAACTCATAACGCCAACGACTCATGGTGGATTGTGAGATTGCGCGAACACTGATGCCAAAGGGCTCCGGTGCCCCTGCACTTCCGGACTCAAAGATCACAACATCGTCACCCGGGCCGTTGACCGCTGCAAAACCATTTGACCAGCTTAGTTCGACCGATACGCGCTCGATGTTCGGCTCTGGTGCTTGTCCATTCAACTCAGGAAACGGGACAAAATAGGCGCGATCATCGGTCCCGTATCCCAGGAGATTCCCAACCGACCGGGGCGATTCAAATTCGGCGAGGGTTTTCGCAAAACGGTCGGCAGCCGCACGGCTAACCTCCAAGTCGCCTTCGACAACGACAGCGGCCGAAACGGTATCAGCCTGGTTAAAACGGAAGCCGGCAATCAGAAACTCTGCGCTTCGGGGCGTTTGTTCACAATCGCCGGAATCTGCAGGAAGGCAGGTACCGATATCTATCCGCGCTCCTGGGCCGGAGTTGTCAAAGCCAAATCTACCGCATCCAATCAACGTCACACTCAAGACGATACTCAGACCACGTGCGGTAAAAAGCCGAAAAATGGGGGGTAACGACATCACCCAGTGTTGATGTGCAATGTGTATGCCGCACTTCGGGTTTCACTATTTCAAACGCTTAGGGCCCACCTTACTCGACCGCCACCATTTTGGTGATGACTCGAGTCCTGGTTACAATGTCGCCTAATGGAGGATGGCTCCGTACGAACGAATGGAGAGCACGCTCTCCTACACGAACTGAACACCCGGAACTTGCCAGGCATGCATCAAGACATCGATTTGCGACAGAGTAAAATCTCCATAATCGTTCGAGTCAACTTCATAGCGAAAATTGACCGCCGCGCTCGCTGGACCATGCTGAACGACGACTGGCGACAGGACCAGCTCCTTGGGATCCGTAAACAGAATCGCCAATCGACTGTCCTGGTTGGAGGAACAGTGGTAGATCGTCCCCAACTCACTATCGACGAGCAACACTCCCTGATGCGGGGCAGACAGATCAATATCGACTTCGGGCGGCATCGAATGTCCCAACAGAGCGAACGGAACGTATTTTTCATGCCAATGGAGATTGATTGCCTTCGCGCGAGCACCAAACGCAGTCAGATGGCTCGCGACAAATGCTTCCCTTTGGCGCGCACTCAGCTGCTGCCAATCAAAAAAGTAGGCTTCCGCATCCCCAACGATACGCATGACAATCACTTTGTCGAAAGCATCGGCAATAGCGCTTAGATAGTTGTTTGGTTGTCTGGCTTTATGGCCCATCGTGATTTCTCGTCCGTGTGTGGCAAATGTAACGTTTATCGCCCGCTGACGCTAGCCGTTTTCTCCATTGACAACGGCTCCACAACCAGCCAGGGTTGGAAACTCGAGCATCATGGAAACACCGCATCAACAACCAACAACTCTCCCCAAAGGAGTCGTTCGCTCGCGGCGAATTACTGGAGTTTTAATGTCGCTCGTGTTTGGTCCTGGCGTTGGGCACCTTTTCCTAGGAAGATGGAAACGTGCGATCGCCTGGTCCGCGATCATCATCATTGCATTTGCGTTAGCGCCCCTACCTAGTTTTGCCATGTTTGGACCACTCCTGTGGGCGATTGGAGCGCGTATTGGCGCTGCGGTAGATGTCGGCTTATTGCGGGTTCTGCCCGATCAGTTGCCTCGTTTGCGGGTGGCCATTGTTGCTTGGATCGGGATGACCATAGGACTCATACTCTTCTTTGTTGTCGTTCGCACGTTCTACCTCGAGGCATTTAAGATTCCAGCCAGCAGTGGCTCTCCCACGCTTGTCATCGGCGACCATATTTGGGTGAAAAAGTACAATAAGGACATTGTCCGCGGCGATATCGTGGTCTTCACCAATCCCTGCCGGCCAAACATCGACTTTGTGAAGCGAGTTGTTGCATTGGAAGGAGACAGCGTCGAGATTCGCTGCTCTCAGCTGTATGTCAATGGCAAACCCGTTGCTCGCCGGGCAATTGATGGGGATTGTCAATATCTGGACTTCACCTACGCAAGCGATTCTCCCTATGCGGAGACAACCCACCGAAAATGTAGCCGCTTTGTCGAGACCGTTGGGGAAAAATCCTATGAGGTGCTTGAACCACCCGATTTGGCCGAGAAAATCCACCAATCTTCACTTGGCACCGGCGCAATTTCACTCCCCAGCGATTTTCCCAAGGAGGATGAACCACCGGTCTGCCCGAACCAACACACACGCAAGGACAGTGGAAAGATCGAGACCAGTGGAGACGGCTCCAAAACAGATTGCAATTTGCGACGAAAGTATATCGTCCCGGCAAACCACTTTTTTGTCCTCGGCGATAACCGGCCGAATAGTTCAGACTCTCGATACTGGGGCTCTGTCCCGCTGCAAAACATAAAGGGTACCGCAGCAAGTATTTTTTGGTCTGTCTCCCCCAGCGATAAGCAGCCGAGGTGGGACCGAATCGGCAACGGCCTCTAAAGTACGCTAGCTAGTTTCTGTCCCACTGCTCTCCTCGATGTTTCGTGATCAGGCACGTTGGCAGGCCATGGGTCTGCGCGCAGTTCGCAGCGCACATCTCAAAACCCCGCAAATCTTTGGATCTTGCGTGTTTTGCTCTCACCGAACTTGCGCGCGCATGTCTGAGATGGGATGAGAAGGCCGACCCCCACTCGACGAGTTTACGATAGAATCGTATCTCAAACAAATAACGGGCTCGTGGCCCAAAAGAAGGAGGTCGACCATGGATAAGAATGCCACAAAAACAGCTGGAATGGATCTCGGAGATAAATATAGTGTGATTTGCGTGCTTTCCGAGGAGGGCGAGGTCCTCGAAGAGACACGAATCCGGACGACGAAGCAAGGGATGCAAACCTATTTTAGGTTACGCGAACCCATGCGAGTGATCATAGAGGTGGGCGGTCATTCTCGTTGGGTGAGCGCCCTACTCAAAGAGCTCAAGCATGAGGTCATCGTCGCCAACCCGCGCCGGGTACTACTGATCGCCGAGAATCACAATAAGAACGATGAAACCGATGCAGAGCTGCTTGCAAGATTGGGGCGCGTTGACCCCCAGCTCCTGGCACCAATAAAGCACCGCTCTGATGTGATTCATGCCGACCTCGCACTGATTCGCGCAAGAGCAGCGCTGGTCGAATCCCGTACCGCACTGATTAACTCGGTGCGAGGACAAGTCAAAGCGTGTGGATACCGGATGCCCACTTGCTCAGCAAAATGCTTCGGGAAGCGAATCGAAGCGTTACCAATGCCATTGAAAGAAACATTGACACCCGTGATGGAGTGCATCGCGAAGCTGACAGAAAACATTGGCCACTACGACAAGCAAATCAAAGCGATGGCAGAGATAAAGTATCCAGAAACAGCACCTCTGATGCAAATCGTAGGCGTCGCAGCGCAAACCGCTTTGACCTTTATCTTAACTCTAGAAGACCCCACACGGTTTCCACGTGCCCGATCGGTAGGCCCCTACCTAGGAATGACAACACGTCAAAGACAGAGCGGCAGTCAAGACCCGCAACTGCGAATTACCAAACACGGGGACCCCTATATGCGAAAACTTCTCGTCCAAGCGGCCCACTACATCATCGGCCCGTTTGGCAAGGACAGTGCACTGAGACAATGGGGATTGGCTCTCGCCGCACGGGGCGGTAAAGGAGCAAAGAAACGAGCCGCCGTGGCCGTCGCGAGAAAACTTGCTGTCGTGATGTGTCGACTGTGGATGAGCGGGGAGGATTACGAACCGTTCCCCAATGAACGCCAAGAACAAGACCAGGAGGTCAAAGTCGCTGCCTAATCTCTACCAAAACAAAAATCAAACAATTCTACGATGACTCGATCGAACGTTTACCGCCCCGTCCTGGAGACTGCGCGTCCGTGCTTGGCCCAAAAGGCCGCGTCTGAGATTGCAGCTCCAAGATGGGCCGGACCCCAACATGCACAGCAGCACTAACGCTGCACAAACAGTGCGAATGGAAGCATCGGCGAGAAACGCGGTCTGAGTCGCTACAACCCAAACAAACAAACAGATCGCCAGGAGACTCTATACGATAAAAACTTACAAAATATGATACCCAAGACTTGACACCGACGGGCCTTCTCATGGAAGCACGGACCCATGGCCTGCCAACGTGCCACACACCGATCGCGAAAACTCGCTTTTCGGGACAGAACTAGCTAGCTAGGGGGGGTGTCCCTAGTCGTTTTGTCGCGGCTGGCCGGGATCAGCTGGTGGTTGAGATGTCTCTGGTTTGGCCTCCGCCTGCTTTGGCTCAACTGCTGGTGGTGGTGATTTCGATTTTCGTTGATTATTCAAAAACCGCAAAATGGGCTTACCCGTCAGGCCACCGATCAAAAACGCCGCTAACAATGGGAGTGCGAGCGACACTTCGGTCGCCCAGACAATAAAGCGCATCTCTACCGCCTGCAGATTTTGCACAACAAACACGACGACCAAGCCAAGAAGCACCATCGCCAGCCCGAGTTTCAGCTTCCGCATACCTCAGTCTTAGCATAGGGCCGCATCAACATCGCGCCAACCAGGGGCACAAACGCGAGAAGAGCCGGGATCCACAATGGCTGGCGAAACACGCCAAGCGCCAAAAGGAGCGAGGCAAGCGCGATCATCGCAATGCGAATCCTGACATAGCGGAGCCGAATCCGCTCGAAAAAACACAAAACGACAATGTCTATGGGAACAAACACAAGCAGACCCTCATTGTAATGGAGCTCGGGAAGAGAGCTGATCACCATCAACGCCCACATTGTTAGCCCGATCAGAGTTGCTGGTAACAGGGAAATGAACAGTGCCAAGCGCTGGTATCGACGGGTCAGAATCGCCGCCCCCAACAGCAACACCAGTACGCCTGCGATCGCTAACCAAGCATAGCGCGCGCCGGACGTATCCTTCGAGAAGGATCGGCCCTTTCGCTTGTAGATCAACTCGGGTTCGACACCGAGCCGCTCGTGAACATACTTGCGCAGATAGTCCGGTAGAAACATTGCCTCCCAGCTGGTAACCCGCTTGTCACTGCGGCCGGACATCAACACATCAATGCCCATCAGAAGCCAGGTCTCCTCGGCGAATCCCTCCTTTGCGAGGCCGCGGTAGCCAACCGAGAGAAGCTCATCCTGCCCGCGCAATGCACCATCTGTGGCGTCGTTGATGATATCCCGCACCCGAGTAGAGCAGTTGTCATGAAAGTGATGGTATTGGTAGTAGCGGTTATCTAAGGGGGCATCGTAAGCGAGTTTTGCGGCAACCTTCCGGCGTATTTTGCGAGATAGCGGCAACACCTGGCGCCAGATTGTCCGATCTTTCTCTTGGTAATGGACAAGCATCGCCAAGCGCGTAGACACCGACGACCAAAACTGAGCGCGTCCACGCAGAAATGCCCATCCTAGCGAGATTCCGAGACTAAAATCTGTCGTTCCATAATTGAAACAGAGATCGAGATCAGGTCTCTGCGCGTAGCGGATACACAAGGCCGCATGGCCATATTTCTCGACGCGGAGGTCTCCCTGACCAATCGTATAGAGCTCGATTTGAAAGTCATTTGCGGCGGCGGCATAGCCACCGTCGTCAATGTCCGCATTGCTCGTTTTTGTAATCGAAACCAGGACCGCAAGAATCGTCACAAAGACCGCAGCCAAACGAAACCATCGCGCCGCTAAGAAATCGCCGTCCCCCTGCCGATGGCCGGAAACAAGGATGACCTTGGTACGAATCGCCTCTTGCAAATAGCGACAGCTTTCGGTGGGTTGACGATTACGCGCGAGCAGGTTGTTTATAAAACAACGTAATACTGAGACAGTGAAACTCTGAGTCCGAGCTTTGCGTGACAATTTTGTCGACAATTTCACAATCTGGATTTCCGCGCAGCCAATTGGTTACCTGTTCGCCCAAGGCTTCCCGATCCTTGGCTTTGGTCGCCGAGAACACCTTTACACCCCTTAGATCCAAAACGCCCTCCTAAGTTCCAAACCACCCTCCTACGGGCAATGATCCCTTGCAAATCCAAGTAGTTTGCTGTGCGGAGGTTGCTGCACAAGTCACGTCTTTGCCAGACTGCAAAGCATCTTTTTCGAGAAAAACTGTGCCTTTCCATGAATCTGTCCAGATCCGGAATTAGATTCAATTTTACATCAATATTGTAGTAGGCTTATCGTTGCCGCTTGACCCAAGGCCCGAGCTAGTGTAGCTATTCTCCCCTGATGGAACCGCTTTTTGGAAAACCTGTAGAAGTCGACGTTCGTGACAGCCTTGAGAAGGCGATGAAGATTCTCAAGCAGAAGATGTCCAAGGAGGGCATTCTGCAGGAGTTAAAGCGCAGGCGCTTCTACGAGAAGCCCAGCGTACGCAAAAAGCGAAAAATGCGGGAAGCACGCAAGCGGCTTCGTCGAGAGATGAAGCGGCGCGTCATGCCCTCTGGACCGGGTTAGGGGTGAAAAGCCTCGACTCTGGGGAAGCGACAACCCCGTGGAATGAGGTTGTAGTTTCCATTGGTAACGCAGACCCGGACGAGCTAGCGGCCATCCTAGTCGATTCTGTGCCCGCTGCGAGCGCAGGGGTCGAGATCCGTAACCACGAAATCGTATTTTGGGTCCGGGAAAAACACCGCCAATCCGCGCTGGAGCAGGCGCAAAAGGTAACGCCGTCGGACGTCACGCTGCGAAACGGCATCCCGGAGATCGAGTGGCGTGACGCCTACAAAAAACACTTCCGGACCACACGACTCACGCGCCAGTTGGTCGTGGTTCCGAGTTGGGAGCAGTATGATGACTTCTCCGGTCAGCCCGGGGATATCGTTTTGGCGCTTGATCCTGGAATGGCGTTTGGCACGGGACTGCATAGCTCGACCCGTTTGGTCTTAGAACAGCTACAGATCTTATCTGACGAGGGCTATCGACCGAGACAGTTGCTCGATGTTGGAACCGGTTCGGGTCTCCTTTGCATCGCGGCGGCAAATCTGTGGCCAAGCATCGTTATCAGCGCGATCGACACGGACCCAATCGCAGTACGAACCGCCAAGGAAAATGCCTTGCGCAATCAAGTCCAGTCGCAACTGCGATGTGAAACAACGCCGATCTGTCAAATTTTGGGTCACTTTGACATTGTTGTAGCCAACATCCAGGCCAATGTCTTGTGCAAGCTGCGTCACGACATCGCAGCGCGCGTCGCTCCCGACGGGTACGCGTTGCTGTCAGGAATCCTGACGCACCAAATCGAGGATGTCTGCTCGGCGTACAACGGCGATACAAGCCTACGCGTTGACGTGACCCGCGTTTGCAATCAAGATCCCGAGTGGTCGGTGATTCAGCTGGTGAGGAAACAATGACATGTCCCGACGACTCCATGTGGCGCCACCACTCGTCGCCGGAAAACGACGCATTGCCGGCGAAGATCACCACTATCTGTTTCGCGTCCTGAGACTGCGCATTGCCGACACGATCGTCGTTTTTGATGGTCTCGGCAACGAAGCGGTCGCGACAATTGAGCAGATTAGTGGCGAAGAGGCATCCATCACAGTTGGTCCGGTCTCAAACACTCCCCAGGGCAACCAACTCAAACTTTCCATACTCGTCGCGCTAATCAAAGGCGAGAGAATGGAATGGTGCATCGAAAAGCTAACCGAGCTTGGCGTCTCGGACATCGTGCCCTGGACAGCCGCACGCAGCGTTGTAAAGCTAGACGCGCAGCGGTCTAAGCGACGCCACGAGAGATTCATTGCCATCGCAAAGAGCGCAGCGCGGCAATGCGGCGGGGCGCGACTTCCCAGGATTCATCCCATTTGCCATCTTCCAGAGGCTTTGGCAGTGGTCCGAGACAATGAATGCAAATACCTTGCGTGGGAACAGCTGGCAGCGGACAAAATCAGCTGGCAACTGCCATCGGCCCGTCCCAATCGTATTGCGGTGCTAACCGGTCCAGAAGGTGGTCTAACGGGCGAGGAAGTCCAATTGGCGATCTCCCAGCGATTTGTCCCAATTGGCCTTGGACCGTGTACATTGCGGGCGGAGACCGCAGCCCTCGCGGCAGTCTCAATGCTAACTTTTGCATTCAACTGTGGTCCCGATACACTATAGTAAGGCGTGTTTGACACACCGATGAAGAACAAAGGGCGAGTATGCACCAGGTAGTACTCGGAAAATGGTGAGCAATGCGGGCGAATGATCCTCCTACATTTTTTGTTGCTGGGTTCTGGCGTCGGCTCGGGGCGGCACTCATCGACTGCCTGGTGATCGTCCCCCTCGGGCTTCTTCTTGCGTGGCTTGCCGGGTTGGCGGTGGGGATCGAGCTACCACCAAGCCGCCATCGTGGTATCGATTATTGGCTCGATCTTGCCCTCGTTTACCACCCCGCAATCTTTAATCTTGTGGGACTCACCTGCGCGACCGCAGCCATCTACCTGTTGGTCTTTCAAATCACCCAGGGACGAACCCTGGGTATGCAACTACTCCGCATGCGCATTATCGACATTTACGGCGATAGTCCCTCTCCAAGGCAATCTATAGCGCGAACCCTTGGCTACCTCATCAATCTCGCTACGCTCAGTCTAGGATTTTTGTGGATCGGTTTTGATGCCGAGCGGCGCGGACTACATGACTGGATCGCCGGAACCTATGTAGTCAAGACCTGATAAGCTGTGGTTTTTCGAGGTACAGGAGGCACGCTAAGTCCTACCTCAAAATGACCCTATTCAAAAAAATGATACATTTTAGATAGTTACACATGGATCAGCGATCTGAAAAACTACTGTACAACTACACCATTGTTGGCTGATTGAGTGATGGCTGATTGGCTGACGCAACCGGTTGCTTCACTACTGGATCGTGTTGAATGATCAGAAGAATAAATTGACTCCCTCTCGCCTCAGCTCGTTATTGGTGTCCGGTGGACTGGTCTCGGTAAAACGCATGGAAACTGCGTTCCAACGCCAGGTCGTCTATGGAGGGACTCTGGATACCATCCTCTTGGAAATGCACGAGTTACAAGAGGCGCAACTCATCCCATTTTTGTCACTCGCCGCAGGCCTAAAAGCAGCAGAAGCAGACGAAACCGCTGCCGCGCCACAGGCCATTGATCTTTGCCCGCAAGCACTTGCCGAGGCACACAAAGTAGTCCCAGTTGCCGTTGGTGATGGATACCTACGAGTCTTGGTTTTCGATCCAATCGACATTGGCACGATTGAAGAGCTCGCTGATCACCTTCAGATGACTATCCAACCTCGGGTCGTCCCCGAGTACCGGTTTCGCCTCGCCTTTGCCGCTGCCTTTAGCACAGAGGTCGACGGTCGGTTTGCGTCCCTCGCGGACCAAAGTCATGGAAAACCATCCAAATCCAAACCACCAAAGCAAGCGAATGAGCAAGATCTACTGTTAGAAGTCGTTCCGAAGCGGGGTGCCTCGGGCAAAAAGGCCACCAAGCGATCCAAGCGCGCGAAAGCGGATCCACAGTCAAAATCTCGATCGCGAACCCAGACAAACAAGTCGACGAAACGCACCAAACAAGCGCCGACACGGGCAAAGTCGCAATCAAAAGTTCAATCTGGCAAATCGGCCAAAACCGATAAGAAGCCAGTCACGAGCGCAGCTGGCGATAGCGATCTGTCCTCCGTGACACCAGCGGAGGCAAGCGGTTTACTGGACACCGCCACGAGTCGGGACGAAGTATTCACAATACTTCTGCGAGCACTTCGCGGCCACGCCTCCTATGCTGGACTGCTGACGGTACAGAAGGAGGCCCTGGTCGGTCGGGTGGGAATCAAAGGGGAACAACTTGATGAAGGGATTTCCCAGGTGCGCATCCCGCTCTCGGTGAAATCCCCCTTTGCTCAGGTCGTGGACTCCGCGGCCCCATATATTGGCCCCATTGGCGAAACCGGCGAGTCCTCAACCGATAAAGAGTCCTCAACCTCAACCAACAAAGAGTTGGACGAGATGATCTCACGAATGGGGGGCATTCCGTCAGCGGCGGCGCTGATTCCCATCGTATTGCGAAATCGAGTTGTCGCCCTTTGCATCGCGCACCGAGGCAAGGCGGGGATTCGGGTGAATGCTGCCTCACAACTGTTTCCGGTCGCCACAGCGGCTGCCGACGCTTTGTCACGCATCATTAAGCAGTCAAAGTCACCAGGAAAAAAGCGGGCAGAAACAAACGGATAAGGTATCGTGATAACGCAATGTGTCACGCCCTGCAAAATATCCCTTGTTGGGGAGGAACTTCCCTTCAAGCGAACGCCTCCGCCCTGGCAACATTAGTAACTTGGCGGACTTGTAAGCTGAGAATAGTATGGTAGGAAGTAATTCTCTTGGCCTCGAGCAACCTCAAATCTACCGTTCGCAACGCCCATTTAGGCAAGGGCCCCTCCCGTTTGTACCTACTCGTACTGCGTGGTGACCGCTTTGACGCCCATCCCCTGCCTGATACCGGAGAAATCCTCATCGGGCGCGATGAAGCCTGTCATATTGTCATCGATCATCCATCCATCTCGCGCAATCATGCAGCGATACTTCTTGGCCCTCCACTTGCGATCCGTGACCTCGGCAGTGCCAACGGGGACAGAAGTAGGCGAGACCAAACTCGAGCCAAACCGCGCAGCACCTCTCAATTTCAACGAAGCCATCGTGCTCGGCTCGATCACTGTAATTCTGCAACGACGCACCAACCCGATTCGAGCCCAACGAATTCGCGATCATGACTACTTTGAAGGCAGACTGAGCGAAGAGTGCGCGCGTGCCAAGGATACTGATGGGTCCTTCGCGGTTATGCGTGTGCGCTGTATTACTCCCGTTCCGATCGGAGTCATTCGCCGAGGATTGGTCGATGCGCTACGCCCCTATGATGTCGCAGCCCAATACGGTCCCCAGGAGTACGAGGTCTTGCTCGCCGATGCGGAACAGTCCGATGTCGACCTTACCATCAAAGCGCTCCAGTCTGCGTTTGGTGACTTTGCAAACCAGGTAAAAATCGGCGTTGCTCGTTTCCCAGACGATGGCCAAGAAGCGGATGCGCTGATTGGAGGTGCTGGGGATGGCGCCCGCGATCGCAGCGCGCCCACCTCCATCGTGCTGAAGGACCCCGCAATGAAACACCTGTATAGCCTCGCAGAGCGGGTGGCTACCGGGAATATTAGTGTCCTGATCCTCGGCGAAACGGGAGCGGGCAAAGAAGTCCTCGCCGAGTACATTCACCGTCATTCGAACCGGGCAGATAGGCCATTTTTGCGACTCAATTGCGCGGCTCTCACAGACTCACTGTTTCAAAGCGAACTTTTTGGTCACGAGAAAGGTGCCTTTACTGGCGCGCAGGCAGCAAAACAGGGACTCCTTGAGATTGCTGATGGTGGTACGGTATTCCTAGACGAAATCGGCGAACTGACCGTATCTGCCCAGGTGAAACTCCTCCGGGTACTCGAAGATCAAAAGGTGCTCCGCGTTGGTGGGCTCAAACCTCGTAAAATTGATGTTCGGATCGTCGCGGCGACAAACCGCGACCTGGAAAACAAAGATGTATTCCGAGAGGACCTCTACTACCGTATCGCTGGTGCGACCTTGGCCATCCCCCCGCTGCGCGACCGCGTTGCTGAAATTGCAGACTTAGCCACAGCGTTTCTGACCCGATCCGCGGAAGAGATCGGTGTGGGCGTACCCAGCATATCTCCTGCGGCGAAAAAACTGCTCGAAGAATACTCCTGGCCCGGTAATATTCGTGAATTGCGCAACATGATGGAGCGCGCGGTGTTGCTATCCGCCGGCTGTGAACTCCAGCCCGAGCATCTCCCGGTCGAAAAGATGACGTCAACGTTTCGGCAAACCCCGGCTGTGATTCCCCAGACAGGCGAGACCAATGACGAGCGGCAAAAGATTCTGAGCGCCCTGACAGAGGCGGGCGGCAACCAAACCGAGGCCGCCAAAACCCTCGGAATCTCCCGACGAACCCTGGCAAAACGCCTAGAAATGCATGGGATCCCGCGGCCCCGCAAGCGAAAATAACCCCATTGAGCCCCACGATTCTCTGCATGATTCCCCACTAAATCACCGGAGAATCGTCCTTGAGGGTTTTTGGTCACATATAACTTGTTGATATCAAAAAGATTTTTATTAGGAAAATACTTTACTTTTCAACGCGATTTTTTCTGATAGAACCCCCTGGTGCCTCGCTACCCGAACCATGATGTGTTGAGATTGTCGCGCTGCCCGAGCGAGGTGCAAAGCGCTCGGCGATCGAAGCGCACCAAGATTTTTGCGGCGAGGTAACGAGTGTCTCATCTAGACGATATTGAGGAACAAGGCGTCTTTATCTTTCGCGAGGCCTACAAGCACTTTCCCAATCTGGGAATGCTTTGGTCAGTGGGCAAAGACTCCACGGTAATGCTTTGGCTGGCCCGAAAGGCCTTTTTTGGTCACGTCCCCTTCCCGCTCATACACATCGATACTTCCTACAAAATTCCCTCGATGATCGAGTATCGAGATAGACTCGCCCGCGAATGGAAACTCGACATGGTTGTCGGGCAAAATGTCAACGCGCTTACCGCGGGCATGAACCATACCCGCGGCAGACTCACCTGCTGCACAGCACTCAAAACCGATGCGCTACGTCATACCCTAGACGGGTCCTGGCCTCGCAAGCGCATGGGATCGGATGGAAACTACTACGAGGAGACGAACGGGGAACCGTTCACGGGTGTCATCGTAGGCGCGCGAGCCGACGAAGAGGGAAGCCGCGCCAAAGAACGATATTTCTCTCCGCGCGACAAAAAACAGTGACTGGGACGTTGCTGACCAACCTCCCGAGCTTTGGAACCAATTTAAAACCGATTTCGCTCCAGGCACTCACGTTCGGATTCACCCGCTTTTGGATTGGACGGAGATCAATATTTGGGAATACATTGAGCGCGAAAATATCCCAATCATTGACCTCTACTTCGATCACGGCAACGGGACGCGCTATCGCTCCATTGGATGTGCCCCCTGTACGGGCACAATCCAATCGACCGCAACGACGGTGCGCGAAATTATCGCCGAGTTGCGTGCGACCAATGTCCCCGAGCGCGCGGGACGCGCGCAAGACCAAGAAGATACCTACGCTATGGAAAAGCTTCGTCGCGAAGGCTACATGTAATGTCTATGAGAGAAACCATGAACATTGTGATCGTCGGCCACGTCGATCACGGAAAGTCCACCCTAGTTGGGCGACTGCTCGCCGACACAGGGACCCTTGCCCCTCAAGTGATCGAGCGTGTAAAGGCCATCTGCAAGCGCCAGGGCAAAACGTTTGAATATGCGTTTTTGCTTGACGCTCTCGAGGAAGAGCAAGGCCAGGGCATCACCATTGATGCAGCAAGGGTGTTTTTTAAAAGCGATACACGCGACTACATCATTATCGATGCACCGGGACACATTGAATTCCTCAAAAACATGGTTACCGGTGCGGCCCGCGCAGAGGCCGCGATTCTACTACTGGATGCCAACGAGGGCGTGCAAGAAAACAGCCGCAGACATGGTTACTTGCTATCGATGTTGGGCATCCGGCAAGTTGTCGTGGCGGTGAACAAGATTGATCTTGTCGATCATAGCCAAGACGTATTCTCGCGGCTGGTCACCGAGTACAAAACAATTTCTCAATAGCGTCGACATCAAGCCCTTGTTCTTCATTCCGGTGAGCTCTCGCAACGGAGACTTCGTCGCGTCCCGTAGCGACAGCTTAGCGTGGTTTGATGGCCCGACGATCCTCGATGCAATCGATGGTCTCAAAAAAGCGGCACCCGCTAGCCAGCTGCCACTCCGGATGCCGATCCAAGACGTCTATAAATTTAACGAGCGCGGCGACGACCGCCGCATTATCACGGGCCGTGTCGAGGCTGGCACCCTGCGTGTCGGGGACCAGGTGATCTTCTCCCCGTCAAACAAAACCTCGACGATCAGTTCTATCGAGGCCTTTAGCGCACCCACTGCCACTTCGATTCAGGCGGGCCGCTCAGCCGGCATTACACTCTCCGAGCAAATCTACGTCAGCCGCGGGGAGGTCATGAGTCATCCAGACGCAGTCCCCAAAGTCAGCACAAAACTTCGCGCCAACATCTTTTGGCTGGGTCGAAAACCAATGACCGTGGGACAGCGCTACAAACTCAAGCTAGCCACAGCGACGACCGAGGTCACGATTGACACCATTCATCGGGTCTTGGACGCCAACATGGTCGGCAAGACAGGCGAAGAAAAGTCCATCCAACGCCACGGCGTAGCCGAAGTCACCCTGCGCACCCGACACGCGATTGCTGCCGATGTCGCCGCCGAGATTCCCACCTGCGGGCGATTTGTCATCGTCGATGAGTACGATATCGCAGGTGGCGGCATCCTTCGTGAAATCCTACCGGACGATCAACAGCAACTCCGCCTCGAGAGTCGCATCCGCGACCTTGCCTGGGTCCGAAGTGACATCACACCGGCCAAGCGGGCAGATCTAAAAGGCCACCCCGCCAGTATGGTGATGGTTACGGGAACCGCTGGGATGGGAAAGGCCGTAATCGCGCGCGCACTGGAAGCCGCGCTCGTCGAAAACAGCCACCATGCCTATCTGCTCGACGGTCGAAACTTGGTATTGGGTGTCGATGCGGACATCGCATTTGACGACATTGACGAGCTCGTCCGCCGGTTTGGCGAAGTCGCCCACCTGCTACTTGACGCGGGCAACCTTGTCGTTTCGACAACCAACGTGATTGGCCTTAGCGACCACCGCGAGATCGCGACGCTCATCTCTCCATTCAAAATGTTTGTCGTCCACGTTGGACCAGAGGCAGAGGGGACTCCCGAGGGAGCCGACCTCCGCCTCGATCCCAACCCCAACATTGAGGATGCCCTCGGGCGCATCATTGCCGAGCTCGGTCGACGCAAGCGGATCAAAACACAAGCATAAAACAGACATAGCCAACCAACAGCAACTGAAAATCCCGCTTCCACTGCTGGTATCACACCCGTTGGTGACACCTTTGGTTTCGAAACCATTCGAACCATTTGCGACGATTTATTGCTATTCGTCTTACACTAGAGAGCTGAACCCGTAAAACAGCCCTACCTTTTTCGGAACACCCCGCGAGTGCGAGCCCCACCTATTGAGGCATTCCGTCGGGAGAACTCTTCATGACACGTTTTGGTGACGAAGCACCCGCGTCGCGGATGGCCGAGGACGGCTTTGCCACTTCGTCTTTCTCTACCCCTGCATCCGCAGATACGCGCAATTCCTTGCTCGTCTTCGAATCGACGATCTCGCTAGGACCTGCATCAAGAGATTCCTCTTTGGTTTCGTCCGGGCTGGGTTTTCGCCGCCGACCAAGAGCCTCGTAGGCCGTAAGCATCTGTTGCCGACTGATAAGACCAGCGACGCGCATCGAGCGAACCAAGCGGGCCGCCTTTTGATTGAGTCGCCGCGAGCGTACCTTCACGGACCCGTTTGAATGGGTTTGGCAACGCAACCGCGAGCCTTGCCGCCTGTGCGGGACTTAGCCTGGAGGCAGAGGTGCGGTACCATTTTCGCGCCGCCGCTTGAGCACCAAAGACTCCGTCCCCCCATTCGGCGACATTGACGTATAGCTCAAGGATACGATCCTTGCTTAGCGTCGCTTCCAAGCGTCTGGCGATAAATAGCTCACGAAGTTTTCGGATCAGGCTTCGGGATGGGGACAAATATAGGTTTTTCGCGAGCTGCTGGGTAATCGTGCTGCCGCCTCGCCCTTTCAGCGTTTTGGTTTCCCAGGTTTTCTCGACCACACCCTCTAGTGCATCCCAATCAACACCCTCATGTTGCCAAAACTTTGCGTCCTCGGCGGCAACAACCGCATGGCGGAGATAGCGCGATACCTTGTTTAGCGGCCTCCACTTCCACTGCAACTGTAGCTCGGTGCCTCGCTGTTTGGCTTGTCTTTTGCGTAGCTCTATAAACGCGGTTGTCTTTGGATTTTCTTTGATCAAATACGCAACATCAGGAAGCGACAACCAAAGTGCGAGACCCACGATCAATACGATTGCCAACAGTACCGCCAAAGCGACAATAACGCGACGCTTCCAAACAGTCCGCCTAGACCGCTGCCCTAGATCGCTGCGCTTCCCAGCAGGCTGCATTTTTTTGCGCGCTTCTGTCGATTTTTGACTCAATCTTCTTTGTGCCTTTCCGCCAATATTACTACTCCCCCCTGTAGGCACGAAAGAAGTGAGCCGCATCGCTGAGGGTCGGAAATCTCCACCGCGAAATCCATTGCTTTCGCGATCTTCGCTCGTATCCTTTGGTTCCTGCGGGAGATGCGACAACAAGCCCGATGTCCCGACATTGCAACTCTACCTACAAGTCGGTACACAGTAGCTGAGATGAAAGCAGGACTCGACGCGCTCGACCAACGGATCGCCAGCTTTATGGGCAAGTGGGGCCTACCGAGCGTCAGGTTCTCTTTGGGCATCATCTTTATTTGGTTTGGCATCTTAAAACCACTTGGGATCTCGGCTGCCGCCCCGCTCGTCAAAGCGACCGTATCTTGGATGCCACTGATCAGTCCCGAAACCGCGCTTCACGTGATCGGTTGGTGGGAAGTCATCATCGGCGTAACGTTCCTATTCCCCCAGACCACTCGTATCGCCATTGCATTATTGTTTCTCCAAATGGGAGGCACTTTCATGCCACTCGTCCTGCTCCCTGAAGTCACATTTCAGGTCGGTCGGATCCCCTACGGACCAACCATGGAAGGCCAGTACATCCTAAAAAACTTGCTGATCATCTCCGCCGCTCTTGTCGTTGGCGGTACCGCTAGACAGCGCAAACCCGGCCTTTAGCAAACCGCCCGAAATAATTGTTACCTACGCATGTTTTCCCAACCACACTCCAATCCACGCCCGGTCTTGCAACGACCCCAATTCTTGATATAGACCTATATTTAGTCTATATTTAGGTCATGAAGCTCAGCAAAGCCGTCAAACCCATCAGCTATTTGAAAACCCACGCATCTGCCGTTATTCGTGAAATCAACGAAAATCAATCTACCGTCGTTATTACGCAGAACGGTGAAGCAAAAGCAGTGTTGGTTGACGTGAAGGCCTATGAGCGAATGCAAGATAGTTTGGCGCTTTTGAAAATCGTCGCTGCTGGGCGAAAAAGTGTCGCCGAGGGCCGTACGAAGCCGATCAAGCAAGCGTTTAAAGATATTCGAAAGCGCGTGAAGAGGTGAGTCACCAGGTCTTGTCCACAGACTGGGCTGAAGACGACCTCGTAGCTATCTACAACTATCTCGTACATGAGGCCTCTATAGAGACAGCAGATGATATTTTAGACGCCCTAGAGTTGGCATGTATGAACCTAAAGCAGTTTCCTGATCGCGGTCATGTACCCCCGGAGCTAGAACAGATTGGCATATTTGATTTTCGCGAAATCCACTGCAAAAAATACTTCCGAATCGTCTACGAAGTCACCGGAAATAGAGTATTTGTTCATGGAGTGCTGGACGGCCGCAGAGACCTCCAGGAAATTCTTCAACACAGACTCCTGCGCCAAGCGTAAAACCGACCCCTGCGACGTTTTGCCTCTTGTTTCCAGGTACCAATAAGTCCCTAATAGGATGGGTGATTTCTGGCGCGATTACATCGATAGGTTGGGTTGCGCCATCCGCTACAACAACAATCGTCTTTGTTGCAATTTGTTTGGGACTCGTCGCCCTGTTTGTTAGGGCAGCGTCAAACGGTCCAAACGGCGAACCACCGGATCAAACACGTCGATGGGTATTGGGAACCGCAGCGTTTGCCGCGATATATCTACTTGTGACGGTGCTGCCCGCGGCAATGGGAGCCTTCCAGCCCAATCAATCGCCGCCCTTGGTGGTTCCATTTCTGATTGTCTGCTTGCTGGTATCGGTTGTCCTGAGCATGTCCCGCGTCGGTGCTCGTGTTGCCAACCACATTCCAATTTATGCGTTAGTCGGCTTTCAAGCGTTTCGGCTGCCGCTCGAGCTCATTCTGCACGCTTGGTACAACCAAGGCGTACTCCCGGTGCAAATGACCTTCTCGGGCCACAACTTCGATATTGTCACCGGCATCCTCGCCCTCGTGCTTGGCGGTTGGGCCTATTTTCGCTCGGTACCCAAAGCGCTCATCTTCGGATTCAACCTTATCGGATCCGTCCTTTTGTTGATCGTAATTGCTATCGCCGTCACCTCCACACCCGTCCCGATCCGCCAATACTGGAACGAACCCGCGGTATTGCTTGCCTTTCACGCGCCCTATGTGTGGATTGTGCCCGTCTGTGTCGGCGGCGCACTATTTGGTCATATCGTGCTGTTTCGTCGATTGAAAAAACCCGCGACTCGTCCGTGATCTTTACGATCATCATGAATTGAGAATGGTGAGGCACGGTTAAACAGAAGACCGATGAGCAAAATGCAAGCATAGTTGGTACGGATTAATAGTTGTTGCTGCAACATTGCCATTGCCGTAGCCTGGGTGAAAACGCATAGAAGTCAGGTACCAAAGCGGTTGATTCGGGTAGTTGAGCTCAATTGGTACACTGGAAACCATCTGGACAGGCAATGTAGTCCACATCACGAAACTTACAAGCATCGACCAAATGGGGTCGCAAGACTGTGTTTTCTCAACGTTGACAACTGCCCCATCACTGAATGACAACAGTGAAAGGAGAGTACTTACCTATCACGCTGTTATTGAAAGGGGTTGTTCGATGGCAAAGATGTTCCGCTATGGAGTCCTATTTGGACTTATGTTTTGTTTTGTACCTTCGTTCGCATTGGCGAACCATACCAGGATTCATCCGTTGAACCTGTCGAGTCCTGCCGACGGAGTAACCTCAACTGCGGCTCCCACCTTTTCTTGGCAAGACGTCGGAGCAACGCACTATAGCCTGATACTTCGAAACGTTGATACGGGGCGTGTGCACGTACGCGGGACACGACACACCAAACTGTCACTGCACCTCGACGATGGTTCCTACACTTGGCGGGTAACCGCCGAGCTAGTCACAAAAAAGCGTCTCAGAGGACGCCAGGGCTACAGAGGACGATTTGAACGCAAAGTGGTACGAAAATGGGAATCTGGAACCCGCGAAATTCATATCAAAGCATCGTTTGGACTCACCGACGCCTCAGCGACCTATCTCCAAGATCTAGAGGTTGTCGTGTTTCCGTCAGCAGGTTGTGGGGATCGCCGGCTCGAGCGAACCAAAGCGAGTTTTCGCGGTCGATGGTGCAACGGTATTTGGGTATGTGTTCTTAACATCCCTAAAACCGACTGACGTTGGGTTTGGTGATGTCCCGGGCGTCGTCGGGCTCGCGATCACCAGTCATCCCGATTTTGACGACACGCCATTTTTTGACGAAAACAACAACGGAGTCTACAATGACGAAGAGGATGGCGCCGTGTATCACTCTCACTGGGTTGTCCTGGAGCCAAATCCTGAGGCAGAGGCGGGTTTGGCGGTCAAACAGGTGCTCAGCTCTGATGATATCGACGATATTGTCCCGCCCACCGCGCCCATGGCGATGTACCTGGACTCTCCAGGGTTTGACATCGTTAGAAAGGACCATTGGATCCAGGTTGTGGTTCCGACAAACCGGATGAATGGAAAATGGGATTTTTCTTCCATTGCAGTAACCGCCCGCATGCTGGTGGATGCGACTGGAGAGGCACCCTTGCTGAAGGTGGAAGAGGTGTATAGCGGGTTTGACGGTGATGGGAACCCAACCTTTCCGGTTCAGCCGACAATCGTTCACGGACGCCGTGGTGACAGTCCCCAGGCGAACCCTTTTGATACTTCGAGGGAGCAGCAGCTTGCCGCCGCATTTGATTTGCAAGGCGCAGAAGTCACGTACATCAGAGAGCTCGAATCACTCTTGTTCACGCAAAAAGTTCGCGGGCGGGCCGGTGGCGTGATGCCCGAGAAGCTTGTCACAAATGTCAACAACAATGGTGCCACGGTCTACTCATACACCTTTCCAACCACCCTGCATCCGGCGGATGTAGGATTTGGCGAGGATGTAGAGGGGATTGTTGCCCTGGCAATCACAAGTCACCCCGACTTTGATGACACGCCACTGTGGGACGAAAATAACAACGGTGTCTACGGTGACGACCCCGATGACGGCGGCGTGTATCACACCCACTGGGTGATATTGGTCTCAGATAGTCGAGCAGAAACCGGTTTCGCCATTAAGCAAGTACTCAAAGGGGACGATGTTGTCGATGTGGTACCAGCCACCGCGCCGAACCGGACCGATGGCGTCACTCCAATGATGTATCTAGATTCCCCAGGGCATCAGGTGATCAAGGCGGGAGACAGCATTCACTCGCTGGTTCCACTCCAGCGAATGAATTACAATGATAGCTTTGCCTTCGGCGCGGTCACCGCGCGCCTCCAACTCGATACCACCGGCGAAGATCCACTATTGACGGTAGAGCAAGTTTTTGACGCTCTCGATTTTCATCCCGGCGAAGACGAGCCGCTCACTGGCAAGATCCAGGGCGGACCACTAACCCCTTGGATATCGCAGTGCAGGAGATAGCAAGAGAACAAAAATACAAAAATAGCTATTCCTTCGCAGACGATCCCGGTGTCGTCCCAACGCACTTGGTTTGAGTCGAAGTGGACGGCGCAAGGATCGGAGCGAGTCCTCGGACGTATCACAGCTAGCGGCCGTGCGGGCGGCCACAATGCCCGTCAGGACAGCATCTAGTACTACTTGGTCACTTCCGCGTAGACTGCGGATGCACCAAACGGTCCCTATGCGGTTTACGTCCTCGCTCCCTCGGTCAACGTACATCAAGTACGCCTTGGTCGGTCGCTGTGGGCGCACTCGCATAGGGCCTCGTTTGGCACATTCCTCGCTCCTCCACCGAAGTGACCAAGTAGTACTGAGCGGCGACCAGTTTGAATTTCCTATCTGATCGCCGCTCTAGTCTACAAGGTTGATCTAAGGAGCACCTCGGGGCAAACTCCGGTGCGATGCAGGTGTATCTAACGGCGCTGGGATGTCGGCTCAATGAGGCCGAGCTGGAGCAATGGGGACGGACGCTGAGGCAGCAGGGACACGTCACGGTCCCCCAGGCAGGTGGCGCGGAGATGATTGTCGTCAATACTTGCGCAGTCACGGCTGAGGCGGGGCGCAAGTCGCGCAAACTGCTCCGCAGTTTGCATCGCAAAAACCCTTGTGCACCGTTGGTGGTCACCGGCTGCTATTCACAGCTTCACGCGGACGAAACGGCGGCGATCCCCGGAGTCGATCTCATCATCCCAAACAACAAAAAGGACCAGCTAATTGACATTGTCGCAGACAAGCTTGACCTCAAAGCAATGCCGGCAATGGCAGAGGATCCAGATAGTTCTCATGTGTATTCCGCAAGCGGTAGAACGCGAGGGTTCATCAAAGTCCAAGATGGCTGTCGCAATCGCTGCACGTTTTGCATCGTTACGATCGCCCGCGGCGATGAGCGAAGTCGTTCGATTGATGCACTGATTGCCGAGGTCAACCAACTTCATCAAGCCGGGTATCAAGAAGTTGTCCTTACCGGTGTCCACCTTGGCGGATATGGCGGCGACATCGCCACGGATTTGTTTTCCCTGGTCAAAACACTGCTTGCACAAACCACGATTCCCCGGGTTCGTCTGTCGTCACTGGAACCGTGGGATTTGCCCCAG
>CBDCWZ010000014.1:0-33359 GCA_965223575.1 Kofleriaceae bacterium | reverse complement strand
AACCGTGAAGTCAGACGCCGGACCCGAGTCGTCGGTGCATTTCCAGACGGGCGTTCGGCGCTCATGCTCGTCGCAGCTCGCCTCCGCCACATCGCCGGAACGCGCTGGGGCTCACGCCGTTACCTGGATATGGAACTCCTCCACCAGGCAACAGAACAGGAGCTCCCACTGGCAAGCTGACAACGCACTTGGGCAAAATTCGAGAGGGCGCGTACCAATCATATGAGGAGATTACACACATCACTGAGTAACGATCACAACTGCTAACAAAGATTTACAACCAGGTTTTCGGAACCCGTTTGAAAATCAATGTGCGAAAAACTCTGGACACCAACTTTCCAACATCACTATACGGTCAACAAACGTAAAAACGAAACCGTCCCCCCCCCTCCTATACGGTCAACAAACGTAAAAACGAAAACCGTCCCCGTCCCCTGTCCTTTATTTTTCCACAACAAAAGCGAGAGAGCGAGAGGGACGGTCTACGTTTTTACGTTTTCCACAACAAGATACGACCAACAAACGTAAAAACGAAAACCGTCCCCGATACTACTGTCATTCTGGTGGCGAAGGTGGACTGCTCGAAGACAGCGAGAGGGACGGTCTACGTTTTAAGAAGCGAGAGAAAGCGAGAGGGACGGTCTACGTTTTTACGTTTTCCACAACAAAAGCGAGAGAGCGAGAGGGACGAGCGAGAGGGACGGTCTACGTTTTTACGTTTTCCACAACAAGATACGACCAACAAACGTAAAAACGAAAACCCGTCCCCGATACTACTGCCCGATACTACGATACTACGATACTGATACTCTATTCTCAGTCACAGCCGCACATGCCAAAGGAGTCGCTAACGCTAACAAACAGTCGTCGCAAACTCTGATCGGGTAAGAGAACGCCTCCGGGACGAAAGGGACGGTCTGGACCTGCCCCATACTATCCATACTTTTTGGTTTTGTGGAAAACGTATAAACGTAGAACGTCCCCATACTGAATCTATCTATTGCCACTTTTGCCAATGACAATAATAGGCGGCGAGCGACTATTTTAAATCCGTCTGGATCACACTGTGCCGAACCAGGTTTGCAGGTCCTACACCTAGCAATCCTGCTGGTAACAGCCGATCCTATAAAAGTCCGCTGAATTCCGCAGCCCAATTCACATTCCGTCGTTATAAAACTGCGTCCGTTGCTCTTACAGACACCGACGCTATTGTCATCTAGACAGACGCGTTTTAGCGGCTCGCAAACAAGGCACTGACCAGTCACCTCATCACAGCCAAACTCACAATCCTCGGATGTCATAAGTCGCCCCGCCGCATCGCACGATTCGCGAAAGGTCTCATCGAGACAGCGACCCTCATTGGGTGTGCAATCATAGCAGGTGTTGGTGGTTTGCATCGCAGCCAAACTCGCAATCGAGCACGATCTCGCTTTGCCCATCATCGTCGCAGCGAGCAAAACGTTTGCTATCCAAACAGACCGTTGATGACGGAGAACAGACCTCCGCGACGCCGAATCGCGGAATGATCGACAAATTTCTTCCACAGTTACTCTGCAAGTAAGAGCTTTTCCACAACTCCTAGGTTCGTCCCATCCCAGGAAATCATTGCCTGTGCTCGCCTCCGCTATCAATACAACTACCTCTCCTGGTTGAAAATCCGCGTTACACGTACTCCCACAATCGATTCCAGGAGGCTATGAGGTAACAGTACCGCCGTTTATCTCTGAAATGGCAAGCATCGTCTCCTCTTCGCCAGACACTGAGCCACAAGAGGGGTTTAGAAGTAATAACATCGCAAGCAGGGGATATTGTGGCCGTACCATTGATGATTCATAGCAAGGCTTCACAACATCCGACAAGCGGAATCGGCAAGAATCATAATTCGGACACTTTCATACAATTTCGGACGAAATCGTCGCCTACAAATACCAAATACCGAATTTTACTCGTTCCGGCAGAAATCGTTTACAAAACCTCCGGCACCGCTGGACACAACTCAGAATCATCTGATTTGGTACAGCACTCTACAATCCCACCATCCTGAAACGGTTGGCACGCGCCCCCAGGAGCACCATTCTCGGTGATATCCGTGCAAGCGGAAGGATCAGTCTGCCGTTTTAAACATCCCGTGCACACCTGGATGGGGTAAGAGAACGCCTCTGAGGTAACGTCGCGGCCCGACATGTTGCCAAACACTTCGATGCTCACATCCACATCCGTTGTCTTGTCCGCCTGCCCTGCCAGTGCCAGTGCGATTCTATCGAGCAGCGCTTTGGGAAGGATATCAAAGATGACCGCAACCTTGCTGCCGTTGGGCTCGATGCTTCCGCTGAAACGGCGGCTAAATTGGGTCAATGCTTGTATACTCTCGGATGCTAGATCAGCTTCGCTGAATAGCTCTGGGTCACGAAAGGTGATTTCAATCTCTGCACCCTCCAGCCGAACGACACGCTGGGTCGGATTGGATCCCGATTCCTCTGCGTTGTTCTCAATCAGGGGTGTAAATATATAACCAAACTCCGCGTTGGTATCGATTTTGCCCTGGCTGTTAAACACAGTTTCTGTCAGAGGAACTGTGCAGCCTCCTTCCTCTTCCGCTTCAGGAACTTGATTCTGCACGATGCGCACTGACCTGCCATCGTCGGTTTTACACCCAACGGCACCGATGAGGTGCACGCCTACGGCCAATAGGGCAACATTGCCCGCCATCCACTTCGATATTCTCTGTCCCCAACTATTGTTCTGCCGCATGTTGCAAAACCTCCGATCTGTAGATCGTAACAAACCCTGATTCAAGTGGTCAAAATTCTCTCAAGCTCATCCGAGGTGAGTTTGTGTGTGTCAATCTGTCCTGGCTTACAAACGGTGATAAACGCTACGTGCGTACCAGTGCGTTTTTTGTCCACTTTGATGTGGTCGATGACGTCTTTCCGACACCAGGGACCGATGTCGGTGTCGAGCTGGGCACGCGCCAGGGTGCTTGCCACCTGGGTTTCCAGGGCTTCGGAGCACAGTCCTAGGCTGTGGGAAACGCGGCACGCGGCGATCAGCCCAAGCGCAACGGCTTCGCCATGAAGTAATGTCCCGTACCCTGCAGCGGTCTCAATCGCGTGACCGACGGTGTGGCCAAGGTTGAGTATCGCTCGCAAGCCCGATGTCTCACGCTCGTCTTTGCCAACGACCCCGGCCTTAAACCGAGCACATTGCAAAATCACCTCGCCCAGCGCTTGGGGCGGCTCCGTCCAGGTCTCAGAAGCCATTGCCGGGGCGATCTCATCCACCGCATGGAAGAGCCCCGCGCCACGCAAGAGCCCGTACTTGACGAGCTCGCCAAACGCGGCGCGGCGTTCACGCGCGGGTAGGGTGGTTAGGGTGTCTGGATCGACGAGGACAAACCGCGGCTGCCAAATGGCGCCGACGAGGTTTTTTCCCGGCGGGCAAATCGATCCCGGTTTTGCCGCCGATTGCCGAGTCGACCATGGCTAAAAGTGTCGTCGGGACCTGTAGACACGGAATACCGCGAAACACCGTCGCGGCGGCAAAATCCTGCCAGGTCCCCGACGACGCCACCCCCCAGGGCGAGAATCGCAGAGCTGCGGTCAAGCCCAGCTGCGACCAAGTCCTCACATACCTTGGCGTACTGGGACATGCTCTTGGACTGCTCGCCGGCCGGTACCACGACGGTGGTAGTGGTGTACCCGGCGGCTTTGAGGGCACTCCGCACGGTCTCGCCATAGTGCGGCTCGACGTTGGTGTCGGCGACAATGCCAATCCGCGAGCAATTTGGCAGCACGGCTTTGGTGAGTTGTCCAATCCGCGACAACCCGCCAGCCTCGACGATGATGGGATAGCTACGCTCGCCAAGCTGGACCCATACTGACTTGCTCAAAAACGCAGACATGCCCGCGGTATTTGCGACGAGCTGCTCGAGCTCGGCAGCAACGTCAGCGGGGCGACGGTCTCCGGTATCGACCTCAAAATGTGCCTTTTGATAAATGGGCTCCCGGGCCGCCAGCAAAGCGGCGAGTTGGTCACGAGATTGCGCGAGCAGTGGTCGCTTGGAGCCGTTGGCGCGCGCCAACAGTTGGTCGAGGGTGGCGGTTAGTGAGACCACCACACCGCGAGAGCGCATGAGGTCCATAACCCCGGTGTTGATCGGTGTTCCGCCGCCGGTGGCAACGATGCACGGCGGCCCCTCCACCAAGCCAGTGATGGTGTCGCGCTCGAGCTTGCGAAACGCTTGCTCGCCCTGGGTCGCGAAGATCTCAGCAATGGATGTCCCCGTGCTCGCCTCGATCATCGAGTCGGTGTCCAAAAAGCGCATTCCCAGGGCCGCCGCGAGTTTGCGGCCGACCACGGACTTTCCTGCGGCCATAAAGCCAATCAGATATACGGATGTCGGCAATGTTGATAGGGGTGCCATCGCGGAAGGATAGCGCAGTCACAGGCGCGGGGCCTACTCGCAGCGGAGAAACGCTCGATTGGTGATCTTCGGTGTAATAAACACCAATACCTCGGTGCGCTCGTCGTTTTCACGACGCTTCTTGAACAGCCATCCGAGGACGGGAATATCTCCCAAAAACGGAACCTTGCTGTAGGCCAAACCGCTATTTCGCGTATAGATGCCACCGATCACGCTGGTTTCGCCGTCGGCAACAAGAATCGTCGTCTTTGCGACTTTTCGCAAAATGGTTGGATCCCCGCGAGCGCCGGTATTGGCAAAGTCGGCTTCGTTTTTGGTCACCTGGACCTGCATCGAGATCGAGCAATCGCGTTGCGACACATGGGGCAGGACACTGAGACTCAGGTCAGCTTGGACAAACTGGGTATTGACACCGCTTGACGAGACCACGGAGATCGGAATCGCAACGCCCTGGCTGATCTCGGCCTTGACCTTGTTGACGACTTTGATTTTGGGCGCGGAGATGATCCGGACCGATCCTTGGTCCTCCAATGCCGACAATCGCAGGTTGAGGTTGAAGTTTCCGCCAACGGATCCAAGCGAGAGTCCCAAGGCACCACCAGACCCAGGTCCGACAGCGGCGGGCATATTGACCGCAAAGTCCGGCGGCAAAGCGGAGACACCGTTGACGTTGGTATCGCCGTCACCACCACCGCGAAGAATTGCGCTGTTGGGGAAGACGAGCCCGGTGGAGTTGCCTCCTGCCGCACTCGCGCTGGCACTACCACCCCATTGGATACCGATGTCGCGAACATAGGTCGAGCGGGCCTCTACGACGCGCGCTTCGATCTGAATCTGCGGCGTTTGCGTATCCAGCCGGGACACCAGGTCAATGACGCGGCGACGGTGCGCGCTGATGTCGTTGACAATCAACGAATTGGTTCTACTATCGACCTCGATCTTGCCCTTTTTGGACAGTAGCGGCTTAAGCTGTCCCTTGAGAACTTTCGCGTCGGCGTAGTTCAAGGTAAAGATTTGTGGCTCGGGCGGCTCGGCACCGGCCAGTGCTTTGAGTCGCTCAAACTCCTTGCGATCTTCGGCGTCAATATCGTCACGTTTGGCGATTCGGTACAGTTTTCCGTCCTTGCGATACCAAAGCCCTTTGCTGGCGAGAATGACTTCGAGTGCCTGATCCAACATGGGACCCGGCGCAACCGAACGGTAACGCGGTCTTTCACGCTGTCGGGAATGACAATATTGACCCCACCGACGTCTGCTAGCGCACGAAGTAGATTTTGAATGCTCTCGTCTTTGAAATCGAGATCGATCTTGCGCCCTTTGTAGACTTTGCGCCGTTTGCCAAACCGAGACACGGTCTGATGGGTAATAGCTGCAGAGGTCGCGCCAAAGCCACCGACGACAGGTGGCGGGTACGCTGCGGTAGTGACCCGCGGCTGGCGTTTGTTGCCGCCACGGCGGTTGTGTTTTGTGGTTGCGGCGGCAGCAACGCGGGGGGTGCGCGCGGTTTTGACAAAATCCCAATGATAGCTGGTCCCAACGTGCTTGAGTTGCGCCTTTGCCGGCCCAGCGACGTCAACGACGATCTTTACATTTTGCGGTTTCTTTGGGTCCCGATAGGAAGTAACCGCTTTTACGGGACCACGAAAGCGGCTTGTATCGAGCTTACGCTCGAGCCCCTTAGCCATCACAACGTTGCGAAACTCAAGAATCCGTTTGCCGTTGTGATTGCGAACCTGCGGCACAACCGGGGAGCTGAGGTCGATGGCGACCCGGACGTGGTCCTTTTGGTCGACAAAGTCGACGCGACGGATCGTGGCGGGCGCCTGATTCGATGCAACAGGAGCAGACGAAGCAAATTTTGTCTTTGCCACAAGCGCGCGGCTCTTGTGCGACAAAGCCGATAATTTGCGCTCTTCTATTTCGCGGCGGGCCCGGACGTGATCTGCCGCCTGGCGCTGCGCGGCAAGCTCTCGGGCTGCCTTTTGGTGAAGCTGCTCTAGGCGATTGACACGTTTGCGCCACTTGCCAACTTCGCGCAACTTAGCAGCGAGTGCCGCTTCGGCAGCGCGCTGACTGGGGGATGTTCCCGCCTTCGGGTTGCGAGTCGCATTTTGACGGCCGGCTTGCGCTCGCTGCTCGGCGATCGATGCATCTTTGACGAGCTGCGCCAGTTTTTGGTTGGCGAGGGTTGTCGCCTGACGACTGCGGACAGACCGAACGTGACCCTCCCGCGCCTTTTTGTAGGCATTCTCTTCGATTTTGCGCAGCTGTTTCGCGCGCAATGCGGCTGCTTCGGCTTGTTTTGCCGCGGCGACGGCTTCGCTTCGGCGCGCCTCGGCGTGCTGTTGTTGACGCTGGGCAAGCGAACGGCGATTCTCGGCGCGCTGGCGGTCAAGCTCGGCTTTCCGCGTCTTTTTTTCAGCATTTTCTTTTGCAGCGAGCGCGGCCCGCTCACGTACCAACGCTGCTTGGGCTGCTTTTTCGGCGTCCTTACGGTGCTGTTCTGACAGCCGGGCCGCCGCCTCCGCGGCCTTACGGCGGAGCTCAGCCTGCTTTACTGCCTTCGCTGCGCGCTGGGTCAGCGTGTCGTACTTTTTGCGGTCAGACGGCCCAGCACTCTTGGCTTGTGCCCGGTACCGCGCCGCGAGCTGAAGTTGCTTGCGAGATTCGTTGCGATGGCTACTGGCGAGTTGTTGGGCCTTTTGCGCCGCTCGCTCTCGCTGTTTTGCCTGGTTTTGTGCGCGGACTGCCGCGGCCTGCATCGCCTCGGCCTCTTTGCGGATCTTCTTTGCGGCTGCGATTTGACTCGAGGCTTGGCGCAGCTTCTTTTCTGCCTGTTTGAGCTCTTTTGTCCGGGATTGAGAAAGACGCCGGTATTCGAGTCGCGCCTTTTCTGCCTGCTTTTTTGCAGCGGCGACAGCGGCGCGAGCCTGTTTTGCCTGGGCAGCGGCTTGTTGGTTTGCCGCGACAATGCGCTTTTTCGCCTCGGCGAGTTCAAGCTTGGCACGTCTGTCCTGCTGGGCAGCGGTCCGTCTGACTCGCTCAGTATTGTCTTTTGCTCGGGCAATCATTGCCCGCGCTTGGGCCAAATCGCGAGCGGCGATAGCGGCGCTTTGCTGGGCAGCCCGCGCTTGTCGTTTTGCATTTGCAACTTCGACTTTTGCCTGGACGACCTGCTGCTCTGCCCTTTTTGCCCGCTCGATGGCGAGCTGCGCACGCTGCGTTTGTGCACCGCTGCGACTTGCCGGGCGATTCTTGTGGGGCATCACAGCAATCACCAATTCGTTGCCGCGGGACGAAACCTCGTATTCACCGGGCCGGGCCAATCCAACAACAACGCGCACAACCGATCGACGTTTCGACCGAAGCGGATGCGCGTACATCTGTCCGATCGCCCACGTATTAATCGAGCGCACGACCTTGTGGGTATTCGCTTGGCGCAAAGACTGCCCAATCTGCGCGTTTGCGACATCAACGACAACGCGATCGGGATGCTCAAGCTTATACACCATAAAGGTTGGCGTCTTGGTTCCCTGGATCACAAGCCTTGTTGTCGACCCCACTTCCATGTGATCCACGCGAGAAAGGATGTTTCTGGTGATGTCTGCATCCGCGCTGGTGCCCACAAAGGCCACGCAACTGGCTGCAACCATTAAACAATGACGCACATGTTTTGCGATCGGGGACATATCTCTCCTCAAAGACGCACCGCGCCCAGGTGTAGCGAACAGCTCCTACCGGTATTGGGATACTACTTAGAAATGCTAGACGGCGATTATCGCCAAAAGATCATAGCGGATCAAAATTTCTTCCTACTCGTCCTCCAAGTTGTCGAGTTGCAGCTCCTCTGGATGAAGCGCAATCTCTCTTTTTTGGACGGGGCGCGGGCCATCAGCCGAGTCTTGAACGATCTCAAGCTCGACAAAGCCAGCACCAATTTTGGCGACGTAGGCTTTTTCCTTGCCTAGACAATCGCCGATTCGAACAATATGACCGTAAGAAGACCGGTCGGTAAACACGGCATAGCTCTGTGTTCCCTGCAATACGATGCCTTTTAGCTTGAGGTCCCGCAACGCAAAGGAAGCACGGGCCTTGGCATCTTTTGACAGTGGATTGGGGGCGCGCATGCGTTCCTTTTTACAGGTCTCGCTGGCTCGCACCCCAGATTCATTGCCCGAACCTGCCTGCAAGCTTGGATCGCGCAGTACATAGGAGCGAAACGGATCGCGATTGTCGGTTCCGGTAATATCTTGCTCAAAATCGCGAATCGTGAATCGATGTCGGATCGCTTTGGCCTCTTTTTCGCAATCCTCTTCGGTTCCTGTGCAATAGGTGCGAGCGACATCCTCTACCTTTGTGTAAAATTGCAGCGCTCCACCCTTCTTTGCACCTGCTTTGCCTTTTTTCTTAGCAACCTTCGCGCGACCACCAGCGCTTGTTGTCCGCTTTTCGCGCTTCACGGGCTCTTCGTCGCCACAACCGGCAAGCCCTATCACAACAGACAGTCCGGCAATCCAGATTATCTCTCTAACCTTGGTCATGGGCTATTTCTTCTCTCCAGCTTCTTTTCGAAACGTCGAGGCTGTGAACTTGGCCGTGAGCATTCCGTCGCCGGATTTGGCCTTCTTTAAGTCGAGATCGTCAATGGTTACGATTCGCCCAGAATTGTCCTCGTCTTCCGCTTGGCTCGTCGCCGGACCATAAGGGCCTAGTAGATAGAAATAGTGGGTCAGCTGATGAAACGTCCCCGAGGCGGTGACGGTCAATGGGACCTTGATATACTCGCCGACACGCGCTTCCTTTTTGCTGGCCCAGTTAAACGTAACCCGGGCTTCCCCAGCCTTGGCTTGCAGATGCTGAACAAACGACGTCAACTCTGCTTCACTCGGGAGCGCGAGCTGGATCCGGTCAAGCTCCTTATTTAACGCGTCGCGTTGCTCGACAAGCTTGACGAGATCAGCTTTCTTTTTGGCAAGAGCATCCCCTTTCTTAATCAGAGATGATTTTTTGGCGGCCGCTTTGCGCTTAGCATCGCTAAGCTCAGAATAGAAGAATTGCCAGTAGAGCGCACCAAGTATGACGGCGACACCAGCAAGAATACCGATTTTGACTGCTGGCGGCTTTTTCGAAAACTGCTTGAGGATGTCATTGGCAGCCATCTAGTACACCACTTTTCCAGTGATGGTAAATTGATAAAAACTGATACCACCGCCTTTGTTGTTGGCCTCTTTGGCCTCTTTGGGATTCACGGCATCAAAATAAGCCGACGCCTGCAACCGCTGGGCGAGCTCCGTATAGTCCCCATCCGCGCGCGCACCACCCACGAGCTTAAACCTACCCCTTTTCTCCGAGAAGCTAATCAGCCACACGTTCTTTGGATCCCACTCGGGAGAATATCGCCGGTTGGGATCGTTGAGGACTCGCTCGGCCATCGTGCTTGTCATCGTTGGCTGCTTCCCAGATGTCATAATTTTGCTCATCTCGAAGAGAAGGTTGGCGGGAGTCACCCGCGCGCCATTGAGCTGCTCGATGGCAACCTTGCGCTGATCAAGAGCGTCCACGGCAGCTTTGATCTTTGGATAATCTTTGAGCTTTGCTTCCGCTCGCTTGTTTTGTACTTCCAGCTTCTTATTGGTTTTTTCCATGTCAGCGATTGCGCTAATCGCCGGACGATGGACTGCGAGATACACAAGGAAACCAAGTCCAACAATGACCGCCACGCCGATCAGCAGTGACTTTTCCCCAGGGTCGACCCGCCGCGTTTTTCGCTGCGGTAAAAGGTTAATCTTGATCATGGGTTGTCTATTTACCTTTAATCGCCTCTATCTATCGATCGTGGGGGGTTCGGAGCGCCAGCCCCACAGCGACCATCGCCTCTGGAGCATGAGCGGCCAAAAAAGTGGGATCTAACTTGCTATCAACTTGCATTCGAGTCCACGGACTCAGCACCTCAACATTCAGCCGAGAACGCCGCTCGATTGCGCGGTGCAGGGGCGCCACTTTAGCGGTCCCTCCCGATAAGCAAATCCGGCTCACATTGGTATCTGCGGCCGTCGCGAGAAAGAAGTCCAGCGAACGCTGAAACTCACCAGCCATGACCTCGGCGACACTCTCTAAGATTTGCTCAACGGCTGCCCCCTGATCGCCAAAGGAGCCACTCACTTTGTACCCCTCAGCCTCTTCCTGAGATACATTGAGCTGTTTGATAATTTCTTCGGTAAACGAATTACCACCGATTGTGACATCCCGTGTGAACAAACTCACACCGTCGCGAACGATATTGATATTGGAAATCGCCGCACCAATATTGACGATCACAATGGTCTCATTGGGCTCTAGCGTGTAGTTGGCTTCAAATGCATTTTGCGCACTAAACGCAGCGACATCAACGACCGCGGGTAGTAGTGAGGCATCACGCACGACCTGTGCATAATCGTAAACGGTTTCCTTCTTTGCCGCGACGAGCACGACTTCCATTTGGCCGCTCGCATTTTGTTCACTGAGCACCTGATAGTCGACTTCGACCGCATCCTTGCCAAAGGGAATGTGCTGAATCTGGTTGGGAATCTCCATCTCGAGCTCATCTTCGGTCATCGGTGGCAGATTAAACTTCTTAATAATCACTGAGTGCCCGGCAATCGCGATCGCCACTTCCTTACGACGAAACTTTAGCCGTGACCACAACGTGCGGATCGCATCGACGACAGTGCCCTGATCCATGATCGTGCCATCAACAATCGTTTGCGGCAGGAGTGGCTCGATTCCATAGTTCAAAAGCTGGATGCCAGACTTCGATGATTTGATCTGGACCGCCTTGATACTGCTTGACCCGATATCGAGCCCTATACAGTTTTTTGCCAAGCTCTCCCCCAGGTTTCTTTGGAATATCGATGCATTAGATTGCCTATCATACTTTATGCGACCTTGTCCTACATGCTATCTGGCTGCGATCTTCTGGGCAAGAAAACAGCATTTTTTTCCTAGAAAAGTTGGGTCTGCCCCATCCGCCATACGTCAACCGCATTTTTTCAACTCGCAACAATAAACGGTATCACGACGGCCCAAATGAAGCCATATGTCCAATTCTCTCACCTTATGGGATATTTACTACATCGCTAATTGGACGAAGATCTGTCACTCTGAACCAAGAACAAGCATGAATCGAACAGTAAGTGTAGACACAACAATATTGCAGAAACAGAAATTGAAGGAGACCTCCCCTTATGTGTAGAACGCACAGGCTGTCTCAAGTGATATATTTCGTTACCGTCGCCGCCGTCGCAATCGGCTGCGCAAGGCGAGAGGTATCAAAAGTCGACCCATCAAACGCAGCGGTCGGCCTCACCGAAATTCCCGTCGAACCAAACCGCGACCTGGACATTTTGTTTGTGATCGACAACTCCGGATCAATGACGGGTGAACAAAACTCGCTTACCGCAAACTTTCCAAAGTTTATTGAAGTACTAGAAACGATTGAGGGCGGACTTCCCAATGTTCATATCGGGATTGTCTCCACCGACGTCGGCGTTGGCCCGGAGGGAGCCTCAAAGGGAATTTGTTCGCAAAATGGCGATGCCGGAAAACTCCAATTTGCCGCCAGACCTCCGCCATTGGCTGACCCCACAAACTGCCCAAATGAGGGAGCAGTAACCTGCACCGCCCTTGATCCGGGTGAGACCTTCATTAAAGATATTCTCCTGGACGACGAGGTAACCCGGGAGCGAAACTACAATCCAAACGATGCAACCCTGGCCGAGCGGTTCTCGTGCATGGCCAAGCTTGGAATTTGCGGCTGTGGTTTTGAGCAACCCCTCGAGGCAATGAAACGAGCCCTCGACCCCGGTGTCAATCCCGGCTTCCTCCGCGAAAACGCCTTTCTCGCGGTCATTTTCATCACCGATGAAGACGACTGCTCGATCGCCAACTCTACCATGATGAACGAGGCCTTTGGTGGAGACGGACAACCCGCCGGGTCCCACCTATGCTTCCAGCACGGGGTCGTCTGTGATCCGGATACGCCTTTGACAGTCGGCAACAAGGAGAATTGTCGTCCCCGTCCCGGCGCTGGTACTGGCGAGGACGACGAATCACTGTTTATGAAAGATGTCGATGCCTATGCCGGTTTCTTGCGAACCTTAAAACCCCATGATCAAGGTCTGATTATTGTCGCCGAGATTTCAGGAACCAACGTCGAAGGTCCCTTGGCACTCGAAAACGATAAAGCGGAGGTCATCCAGTTTACGAAGAGCAACGGCAACACAGTGCTTCAACTGGAAAAACGCTGCCAGTCCAACAATGGTGTTGCCGCGCCGGCAATTCGTCTCAATCACTTCACAAGCCAGTTCCCCGCGCGAAACCAACAGGAAACCATCTGCAAAGAGGACCTCACCGGTGGATTGCAAAAAATTGCAGACCTCCTTGTCATCGCTGTTGGCAACCCATGCGTCGCCGGCAACATCGACCTGGATCCAGTAGAGCCCAAAGTGCAATACGATTGCATCGTCTCAGATGTCCGCAATCGCGGGACTGAAAACGAAGAATCGTCAGTACTACCCCAATGTTCATCAAAGACGCCCGATGCGAGCGAAATTCCATGCTGGTACTTTGAGGAAAACAATCCAGAGTGTGCGAGCACTTCCACAGGTCTGGAACTGGTTGATGTCAGGCCCGAATCGGGCGCCCCAGTGGGCACCAAAATGCGCCTCGAATGCGTGCTGGCTGAGTAAGCTCTTGGGGCGTAAAAGGGGGGGACGGATCTAACTTTTCCAACTTTTGATACAAAAGTTGGAAAAGTTAGATCCGTCCCCCCTCCTTGCCGGTTCTCCCGTGGTAGCGTAGCGCCTCTCAATGGCCACCTCTAAGCCCTTCATCACCGCCAACACGGTTACCTTGCTGCGGCTTTTGCCGATGCCCTTTCTGTGCTGGCTGATCTATCAGCAGCAGTATTGGTTTGCTCTTATCCTTGGCACCCTGGTCGGCTGTACCGACTTTATCGATGGTTATCTCGCACGAAAACACGGCCCGACCGTTCTTGGCGGGCTTATGGATCCGATTGCTGACAAAGTATTTATCGCCTTTGTCTACCTGCCCTTTTGCGATCCGCGTGCTGGAAGTCTGTTTCCCGCTTGGGCCGTTGCGCTCATGTTCGTTCGCGAATTTTTTGTGACAGCGCTGCGTAGCGCTTATGAACGCCGCGATCTAGAAATGACAACGACCTACCTAGCGAAAGTGAAAACTTGGGTGCAAATGCAGGCCATTGGCCTCGCAATGCTGTTTGTCCTGCTCGCCTCACACTATTTTGCGATGCAAGTTGTTTTGATTGTTGCCGTCGTGGCCCCACTGGTCGCATTGGCAGCCCTATGGCTGATCACGCGCAAGCTGTGGCCGGGCGCCTTGGTCATGAGCCTTTCGTCAATCCCTCTCGTTGTGATCCATCAGTATGCCAGCCTTGAAGTGATCCTGGGTGTACTTATCGCCGCGATCGTCGGCATTACCTGGATCAGCGGCTTTGACTATATTCGTCAGGGCGTCAAACAGCTTCGCGGCAACAGCATCGACAAAGCGATTGACCAAGCAGATATCGTCCGTATGGTGGGCGCGATCGCTCTTCCCTGCCTTCTGTTTGCAACCCTTGTCCTAACCCCTGTTTCACCCTGGCCACTTGCCGGGATCCTAGCTCTTGAGCTAGCCATCGGTGGGTTGGACAATCTTCTGTCACATCATCGCGCCGGCGCAAGTGCGTTGGTTTGGGGCAGTCGAGTATTTGGTACGAGCATGCTACTCGCCATCACGCTGATTGCAGGAAGCCTCCTAGGCGCAAGCGCCCAGTTTGTGAACATCACTGCGACCCTGGCATTCTGTGTCACATGTTTCGGGATCGTTTGGGAATTTTGGCGGGGGCGTGACTACTACTTGGATGCAAAACTTCGCGACAAGGAGCGGGGAGATGATGAAGATGATGGAGATGATGGGGGTACGCTCACCCAACAACACGATTGCGACCCTGCCGCTTTGCCTCAAATAACTTGTCGTCGGCCAGTTTGATGAACTCTGCGGCTTCAATATCTTCGCCGTTGAGCGTGTGAACACCAACCGAAACCGAGATTTCCAAACTGTCCCCTTCGTACTCAAAGGGCTCGTCTACCACCCGCTTGCGCACTTTTTCGGCAAAGGTCATCGCACCCTCATGGTCCGTTTCTGGAAGGACTGCGGCAAATTCCTCGCCTCCATATCGAGCCAACAACTCCTCTTTGCGGATTCGCCCGAGCAGCCGGCGCAACATTTCCTTTAATACAAAATCTCCGGTCAAGTGCCCGTGGTTATCGTTGATGCGCTTAAAATGGTCGATATCAAACATCAAAAGCGACAACGGGCGCCCGTAACGCGAACAGCGGGCAATTTCGCGATCCAAAAATTCGAGAAAATAACGCTTGTTGTGGGCACCCGTGAGGGCATCGATAATGGTCATCTTGTAAATTTCTTCGTGATAAGAAGACTCGATGCCCGCCCCGAAAAAGAACTTGAAGATCGCCGCGCCAATCTTCACAAAGTCAGAATCGCGTAGCTGAGATCGCTTAACAGGGGCATCATTTACATAAGATCCATTGGTTGATCCCAAATCCTCGACCATCCACTGATCGCCCATGCGAAAAATCCGGGCATGTTTTCGCGAAACGGAGTCGCGATCGATTTGAATATCACAATCGCCACCACGCCCAAGCACAACATTATCTTGCTCGAGCTCAAACCGTCGGCCCATTTCGGCGCCTGGCGGATAGATCAAAACAAGGCATGCGTTACCCCCCGCGCCGGCCTTAGGCTTGACGGCCTGGACTTTCGTCACTCTTGTCTTCCACTCGCTCATTACGCAAAAATGCCCATCTAATGGTATTGTCTCGTTAGGCTCAACTCTCTGTCAATGTACGCCATGGTGTGATAAGCAGGAGGAACGTGAGTTACATTATCTCGATTGACCAAGGCACCACGGGCTCAACAGTCCTTGTCCTAAACGAGGCAATGGATGTTGTTGGCCGGGCATCCCAAGAGTTTGAGCAAATCTACCCCAAACCCGGATGGGTGGAGCACGACCCCGACAAAATATGGTCATCTGTCTTACTCGCCCTTGAACAAGCTTTAGCGCAAGCAAACATTCCCACAAACCAAATTGCGGGAATTGGAATCACCAACCAGCGCGAGACAACTTTATTGTGGGAACGTGCAACCCTCATCCCCGTTCACAATGCCATCGTGTGGCAGGACCGGCGCAGCACAGACTTGTGCACAATGCTCAAACAAAACGGCCACGAAGATTTGATTCGCGATCGCACTGGCTTGGTCGTCGATCCATATTTTTCGGGAACAAAGCTGCAGTGGTTATTCCAAAGACACCCCGACTTGCGACGCCGTGCATCCTCCGGCGAACTCGCGTTTGGCACAGTCGATTCTTATTTGGTCGCCAAGCTTAGCGCGGGAAATGTTCATATTACGGATGTGACCAACGCGTCGCGCACATTGTTGTGTGCGATTGACTCCCTTGACTGGGACGAGCAATTAACCCGTCTGCTTGAGATTCCCGATGAGATTCTTCCAACGATCAAAAGCTCATCAGAGATCTATGGCGAAACGCACGGCGTTTCCGGCCTACCCGATGGCATTCCGATTGCCGGGATCGCTGGAGATCAACAAGCAGCACTGTTTGGCCAAGCGTGCTTCTCTCCTGGGGACGCCAAATGTACCTATGGTACTGGCGCTTTTCTCTTAATGAATACTGGCAATCGTCCGGTCCGGTCGCAAACAGGTCTACTGACAACCTGCGGCTGGCAATTGAGCGATGAGGACGCTTGCTATGCTTTGGAAGGATCTGCATTTATTGCCGGCGCGGCAGTCCAATGGCTACGTGATGGCCTTGGTCTGATTGCGTCCGCCCACGAAATCGAGGCGCTCGCGATGCAGACAAACAGCTCCGATGGCGTCGTCTTTGTCCCTGCACTGACAGGGCTGGGCGCTCCCCACTGGCGCCCCAATGCCCGCGGGGTTCTTACGGGTCTAACGCGTGGCACCAAAGCTGCGCACATTGCCCGTGCGACGCTCGAGGCCATCGCGTTGCAAAACTATGACATCTTGCGGGCGATGGAAAACGACGCAAACCAGTCGCTCAACTCTCTGCGAGTCGACGGAGGTGCGTCCGCCAATAACCTTCTCATGCAGATTCAGGCGGATGTCCTTGGCGTTGAGATCTCTCGGCCCCAAATCGTCGAGACCACAGCATTGGGTGCAGCCTTTCTCGCCGGGTTGAGTACGGGCGTTTGGCCCAACCAAAACGCCATCGCTGATTCTTGGAAGCAGGCGCAACAGTTTACACCCCAAGGCCAAACGGATGTCGTCGAAGCGTTAGTTAGGCAATGGAATCAAGCAATCGCCAAAGCCTAATCACAACACCACGGCCATGCGACCCACGGTAGAATAGTAAGATGCACCTCTGAATTCGGCACGATAGAGAAGGGCGGATAGGCCACTGCGACCCTACTTTGATTTTACAATACGTGTTTTGGAACACGTTTTTTGTGTGAAAGTTTTTCCAAACTTACATGAGCAGAATTCATATAGGAGGTAATTCCCACCTAGGGTTGGCGGCCAACACCAAGTGGATTTCCGATTTCAAAACAGTTTCAAATAGTTAGGTTCTGGCATTGTCTTTGCTCTTCCTGCGCTTAACCACGATAGGGAGGCCATGAATGACACCAGCAAATAACAACCAGGACAACTCACAACCCAGTGACATCGAGCTACTGCAGTCTGTTCTTGTGCGCGAAAATTCAGCTTGGACCCAATTTTTGCAACGCTTTCGTCCCCTCATTTACCGCTGCATTGCCAAGGTGGTCATGCGCCATGCACCCGATTTAGGCAGCGCCGATATGGACGAAATTTATTCTGACCTCTTGTTTAATCTACTCCGTAGCAACATGCGCAAACTGCGACTATTTAATCCTCGGCGTGGAACAAAACTAAGCTCGTGGATTGGCATGATCACTATCAATACCACTTACGATTTTCTCCGAAACATCGGTCGCCGCCCCTATCTCGATCGGATCGACGGGATCTGTGAGACGATGCAAGCTTGCGACCGCAATCCGCTGGATACCTTGCTAGAAAAAGAGCGATGGAGCCACCTCAATCACATCCTTGAGGGATTCTCCGTGAAAGATCGCACGTTTCTCAGTTTGTATTATGCCGACGGCCTGGATGCCGATACGGTCGCAAATGAGATGTCCATCAGTCTTAAAACCGTCTATTCCAAAAACCACAAAATTCGTGCGAGCCTCCGTCGCACCGTAAATCGTTCGTCAAGCGATAGTCCGATTGCCGATCTGTCCCCCGTCGCCGCCTAGACTGCTTTCATCTTCCGCCGATCGTGCGCGATCTCTGCGTTGCTCGGGGGCTTGGCCCCCGATGGACAAAGAGGGGGGAAGTGGTGCCTGCGCACGCACTGAAGTGCGCTTACGCGGGCTCCTCGCTCGCGCCTTGACCTCACACACGCTCAGCGAAACCTGAAAACAGTCTATTTTGATAGGAGGCTGAGCTCCTCGCTATTTTTGAGACGGGTTCTGGTAAGACAGCTGCCAGGATCAATCTCCCCACGGTTGTATCCGCTCGTTTCACGCAAGCCTCCTGAATCCGCGTTCCGGTTCCATATCACCGCTGCGGGCTCTATCTGCCCACGGTCGTATGCGCTCCGTTTCGCGCCAGCCTCCTGAATCTGCGCTCCCGGTTTCCGATGTCCGATCTATGTCAAATGCCGCGGATCAGGAAGTTAAGTACTGGTGGGAATTTTTACCGACCGAGGGGATGTGTTTATAGATGTAAGGAATGGTCTGGATTTATCGGTCACAACGTGGTCGGCATTGTCCGCTTGGCAGTGCGGTCTGATACACTGCTAGGTTCGTGCCCGAAGAGCAGCGTAACAGGATTGTCATTGGCAACCGCTTTGATGGTGGCGTGCTTCGCTGGGTGGCAATGCTGTATTTGTTTGTTGCTTTGGTTGGGCTGTGTGGGCTTGGGGTATTGTCAGTCGGTTTGTATCGGCACTACGCGCTGATGTTAAAGCCGGTCCCCAATTTGGCAACATATCGCAGCGCCGCCCCCGGGGTTAGCAAAATCGTTGCCGCCGACGGAACCATCCTGGGCGAATTTGCACAAGAGTGGCGCGAAGTCATCCCGTTTGACCGTGTTCCCAAGCGGCTCATTCATGCCTTCCTCGCTGCCGAGGACCACCGCTTTTTTGAACACCACGGTGTCGAACTCCGCAGTGTCTTTCGTGCGCTATTTGCCAATATTGGCGCTGGCGGCATTACGCAAGGTGGCTCAACGATCACACAACAAATCACAAAACACTTCTTAGATCGCACGAAGACCTTAGGGCGTAAAGCAAAAGAGGCGATCTTGGCCCGCCGCATCGAACGCAAATATAGTAAGAAGGCGATTTTATCGCTCTATCTCAATCACATTTTCTTGGGGCGATTCTCAGGTCATGACACCCACGGCATCTCGATGACGGCTCGGCGCCTATTCTCGAAGAAAGTTGAGGAACTCAATCTATCCGAGATGGCAACGATCGCAGGCCTTGCAAAAGCCCCCTCTCTGCTATCTCCTTTTCGCTATCCTGATCGCGCCCGTGATCGGCGCAATATTGTCCTTGACCGAATGGCTAAAGTCGGCTTTATCACGCAGCCAATGGCAGACCGTTGGAAAACGAAACCTCTTGTCATCGCTCCCCCGCCAGAAATCTTTCCAACGAGATCCCCCTACTACACACAGTACGTCCATGGAATGATCAAAAGGCGCTACCCGACGCAATTCGAAGCCAAAGGTCGTCTCCGTATCGAGACAACCCTGGAGCCGATTGTCGACACCGCGGCGGACAAAAATGTCGACTTCGGTGTTCGCAAACAAGACAAGCGCCAAGGTTGGCGGGGTCCAGTGACCAATGTCTCCGAACGAGCATATTCAGAATTTCGCAAACGGTCTGAACACCTCTACGGTGACCGAGATCTGATCGTTGGGCGCCGCTATCTTGCTGTCGTCGAATCCGTAACGAGTTCAAAAGCGGAAGTACGAGTCGGGCGCCGCATCTACACGATTCACTTTTCGACGACTCGTTGGGCTGCCAAATGGGACGAACGGGGTGTCAACAACCGGACGACAACGAGCCTAACACGAGTCTTCAACGTCGGAGACGTCGTCTGGGTCAAACGACCAAACCCAAAACTCGACGAGTACCGCGACTGGGTCCTATTTGGTCAAACCCCACGGTGGAAACCCGCAAAAGTATCGGACAAATTGGAACCAGATCAGGTTGTTCTCGAGCAAGATCCGCATCCTCAAGGGGCGTTGTTCACTGCTGACTATCGGACGGGGTACGTCCTCGCTTCGATTGGCGGCGTGGATTTTCGTCGTTCCCAGCATGATCGAGTCCATCGCGCTTGCAGGCAGCCTGGTTCGACCTACAAACCGATCTATTACGCGCGCGCTCTCGACCAGGGTTACCATTATCATTCGCGGTGGAACGATGTGCCCAAAAAAGAGATCGATCCGATCACCGGCATCGAGTGGACCCCCACCAACCTAGGTGGCACTCGGACCAACGAGGTGACGCTCGAGTACGCTCTTGTATTTTCAAAAAATGTCCCTTCGGTCGCGATATTTAAAGCACTGGGAGCCAAAGATGTCGAAAAGTGGGCTCGAAAGCTGGGATTTACCACCCCCATCGTCGCGGACAAAGCGCTTGCCCTCGGAGCCTCTTGCACCAAGCTCCACGAGCTTACGCGAGCTTTTTCTATCTTTGCACGAAACGGAAAATGGACAGATTGGACCTATGTTCGCCGCGTCTACGATGGCAACGGAAACATTGTCGAGGACAACACCGTTTACTACGATCCCTATCTCGCCCCCAAAGACCGGCTCGATCGTATTTCTGCGCGCGCTTGGCGTCCCGATATCCAGCAAATCCCGGCGCGTACTGCGGTCCTGATTACCCGTTTGCTACGCAAAGTAATCAAAAAGGGATTTGCATCGATTTTACGCAAAACAGGAATCATCGCGGCGGGGAAAACTGGTACCTCGAGTAATACGATGGACACACTATTTGTTGGATTCACATCAAAGTGGATTACCACCGTGTGGCTCGGTGACGAGCTATATATTCGCCCGCTTGGCCTCAAGGACGCTGCCTACATGACCGTCGTCCCGATGTGGGCTCGGTATATGCGCGAAGTTGCCAAAGACCACATTGAAGAAATTCCCTGGAATCCGCCCCCTCACCTCGATCCAAACGATGAAGGTGGCTCTCGTGGACGTATCGGTGAGGCGATGCCCCTTCGGTGGCACAAAGCTGCCGCTCCAGCGGAGTAGGACCTAGGACGTGCAACGTAGGCGACGCTTGCAACCACTACAATCGCACCTGCGATTTGCTGAGCAACAATAGGCTCACCGAGAATCAGATAGGCCCCCACAAGAGTCGAGGCTGGACCTATCATTCCCATCAGCGCCGCTCGCTCCGCACCGATGCCGGCAATGCCCGCAGCAACAAGATAGGACGGAATCACCGTGCACACAGTTCCCATAAGAAGGGCCAATCCATAAACGGGCGTCGGGAGTGACATCAGTGATTGCTCGCTCGCAATACCAAAATGGATCCCTACCATGATTCCCGAGACCAACATTGCAATTGACGTAAACCGTTTGCTGCCAATCGCTGGAATGATTCTCCCGCTAATCACAACAAATACAGCAAAACATGCTGCACTTGCCAGGACGAGCATACTGCCCCAAATGACATCCGATCCGGACGGATCCAAATCGTGAGCAATAATAAACACCAATCCGGTGTACGCGGCCACCATAGCAACCATCTCTTGCTTCCTCAGCTGTCGACCAAATAGTAGCGAAGACAAAAGCACAACCATTAACGGGTATGTATACAAGATGAGTCGCTCTAGCCCGGCCGTAACATATTGGAGACCAGTCAAATCGAGCAAGCTTGCCAAATAGTAACCAACGATGCCCGCGGCACCAACGCCAATCCATTGCCGATTGGTCATCTTGGCTGCACGACCATCATGGATCCGTGTCCAAACGCTAACTGCAATGTAGAAGGGTGCTGCAACGATCATCCGCAGTGCGATCAGGGTTTCTGGGTCAACCTGATATCGATACACAAGTTTGATCAGGATCGACTTCGAACCAAAAAGCACAAATCCGACGATGACGAACAAGTACGCGCGGCGTGAAGCGACTGTAGACTGTAATTTGGCGTGAACTGACATACGCTTTCTTTCTGCGTTGGGTCGCTCGCGGCCAAAAAAAGGCCGCGGAGTCCTCAACTGGTGGGGAGTGAGCCGCGGCCTTGAGACGATTGAGATGGGCTCTAGTTACGAGTTCACCAATGCTCGGGCCGGGCGCTCACACCAAAGACGAATGACCCACTCAAAGCGAATCATCCACAATAGAAACAGGAGACGTCCCGGCGCTTGACCGTGGTCCTGTTTACGCGCCTGTTTTAGCAATCGCGCACGCGAGCAATAACTCATGGTTCAAACAGGCTAACCGAAACCCGCATGGGGTGCAATGAATTAGTTGTCCGCTGTTCGCGAAGACGCCCACTCATTTGGTATATTTAGGCGTTGGATGGTTCTCTAGGCGCAAAGCCAATCCTTGGCAAATACGAACTCCTCGCGCGTCTTGCAGCGGGTGGGATGGGCGAAATCTTTCTTGCTCGCCTGAAGGGCGACGGTGGATTTGAAAAGCTGCTGGCGATCAAACGACTGCTACCGCACCTCGCCGCAGACGACCACTTTGTGACAATGTTTCTCGATGAAGCACGGATTACCGCGCAGCTATCACATCCCAATATCTGCGGCGTCTTCGAATTGGGGAAAGTCAACAATCAATATTTTATCGCGATGGAGTACCTTGATGGCGTTGACTTTGGATACCTGATCAAAAGCACCGCGTTTCAGATGCTCGATATCCGCTTCGCCGTTGCACTCATTTGCCAAGCCTGTGAAGGACTCACGTTTGCCCATGAGAGCACAGACAAAGACGGCCAGCTCACCGGGATTATTCACCGGGACATTTCCCCTGGGAATCTATTTGTTACCGACAATGGGCTCGTTAAGATTCTCGACTTTGGTATTGCAAAAGCGCGGAACTCGATGACGAAGACCCAGACCGGCATTGTCAAAGGGAAATACAAGTACATGTCACCAGAGCAGCTCGATGGGCACAAGATTGACCATCGCTCGGACATCTTTTCGCTGGGAATCGTTGCTTTTGAAATCCTTAGCGGTCAGAAACTATTTGACCGTCCAAACGAGTACCAAGTATTTCAGGCGATTAAGACACTACCGATTCCAACTCTTACACAAGTCAGGAGTGATATTCCGGCGCAAATCTCTGATGTTGTTGCGCGCGCGCTAAGCAGGCCCATTGGGGCGCGATACACGTCCGCAAACGAGTTCGGCGAAGCACTGCGACAAGCATGTTTGTCACTCGGAGACCCACTCTCACCGGGCGAGGTTGGAAGACATTTGCGGGAGCAATTTGCCGAACAGCTGACCGCGCGGCGGGAGAAAATTCGCGAGATCGAGGCACTCGCCCAAACGATGGACAGCCAGCAGGTCACCATCGACTCGCTCACAACGACCAACATGGCGCAAGCGATCGAATCCTCCCACTCGGTAGTGGCTGCACTAGACCACGCAATGGGGACGCAAAAAGCGATCGAATTACTTGGTCCCGTGCAGTCATCACTCGAAGCTATGCCGTCCCTTCCAAACATTTCAGATCCCGAAGAAACAGGGTGGCACGGAACAGATCAGTCACTCAAAATTGCGGATATTGGCAACAAAGATGCCCATGTAGCCCGCCCAAAGCGACCCAAAAAGGCGATTTTGGCTGCCGTCCTGATCGGATGCACCGGGATCGCGGGGATTTTCGCATATCGCTACTATGCAATCACAAACGCAGCGAGGGGCCCGTTTGCCATCGTCCATTTTGGCGAGCTTCCTCGGCAGACGACCGTGAGCTCGCAGGGAAAGATCATCGAGTCCAGGCAACTTAAAACCGCCGCGAATCAGCAACACACTTTCTTGCTCTCGAGTCCCCGTCGCTTATCGGTCAACTGGACGATCACCCCACTTCCCAGCGAAAAAATCAGCTTCCGCGGCCGCCTTCCCCACCATTTATCAACCATCTCTGCTGCCGCGCTTTCGTTTCCGAATGCATCCGATTCAAAGTGGCGTAAGAAAACATCGCGCAGACACGCTGACGAAGTACTCACTGCGCTGGGTGACTACATCCAATGCGCAGAAAGCCTCGAACAACCCAACTCCACCGCTGATGGACAGGATGTGAGCACGGTCTCCGCTGCGCGAAAGCAATGCGCCAAAATTATCGTAAAATGGCACGCGACGACCTTCATCCCACGAACCATTCAACAACTATCCAGCCAATATCTACGCGCACTCAATGCTAGCGAAACCGCCGGTATAGCGACTGTGGATGCCCCACTGCAAACCAAATTTTCTGGGACACTTATCCATCAGCAAATGATGTGGCAACGGCGCGATCTAGCCGCGTGGCAGAAGCATAGTCAAAAATCTACCTACTGGTATTTGCTTAAACTGGGCTTAGCAAGTCAAAAGTGGCTGTGGTTGGGACGCCAGTCTTCTATCACAGCAAACAAGGCAGGAGATGCATTGCTCACTGCCTATACACAAGCGGCAGATCATTTGTTACGCCGTGACGTGCAGGTTGTCGAAGGTGCGCAAGCCTTCCTGGCTCAGGCAAAGAAAACCGTGCAATTCGCGGGCCGACGAACAATCCGGAAGCAATCAGATGATTACTGGAAGCAGGCCCGGTTGCTTCATAACGCGAGCATCACCACGTTTAATAACATGATCGTCTATCAGTAAACCTAAAGGCCAACAGCCAACCCAACTAGAAACATTTGCGTGGTGCCATCCAAAGAACCGCTTAAACCGATATCTTGATGGGTAAATTCGCCCCAAAGCGCGAGCGCGCCGACAGGGGGTAATGGGAGCGACACCTGAAGTCCACCACCTGCGCGGTACCCCTGACCAGAACCTCCATCAACCAAGGGGTCGCCGTGGTCCAAGAGCCATGTTCTTTGCATGCCGCCGCGGGCAAAGACTTCTAGGGGGCCCGAAATTCGGAGAAAATATCGAACATCTGCACCAACAGATATAATCGACGCGTCGCCCGCCTCTACCGTTACACTATCCAACATTGATCCCATCACCCCAGCCTCACCCGCAATTGGGCCAATCCGATACCCAAAGGCTAGCTGACCCGAGTTTGCCCCTCGGCTATCAAATCGATCTTGTAGTTCCCCACCAAGCCGCTCGCTGCCAAAGCCAAGCGACATATAGGGGCCTGCGTGCGCATCCCCACCAAACAGCACCACAATCACGAAAAAGCATACCCACCACTTCATGCCCTTACATCAAGCAATCCTCATGCCGAAACAAGGCGATTCCTAAAAAAGGACACAATGAACTGAAATAATTAATATTTCGATAAAAAATGCGATGCGCATGTGCAAACAAGGTCTGGATCTTTGCGCAGTACCCTGGGGGAGAATCCTACACCCTCCAAGAAGTATCCCCCCTATTCCAACTAGAGAGCTGTATATTCGCGGCTTGCAGATGCACCCACGACAAGACGTTACAAAAATGGCTGATGCTGCGAGCCAGACTTGGGCGGTGCGAAATAGCAGTCGTCTGTTGCAATGTTTGCTCGTAACGGTCGCGTTTGTGCTGACTGGCTGCATCTTTGATACGGCCGGGCAGAATACGGGGATTGTCGGATTCTCCGGCGGCTCGGTGGTAAGCGACGACGGAGCTGCGAGCATTCAGGTCGAAGAAGGGGTCCTTACCCAGCCAGCGCAAATCACAATACGACCCGCGACAAATCAACTGCGAGCGAATACCAGTAATCTTGGAAGTAAAGTCTATGTGTTCAGTCCCGATAGCTTAGTCTTTGCGCGACCAGTCGTCATCTCGATTGCGTTAGACAAAGCACTCATCGGAGGACAAAAAGCAGTGCTCGCCTGGCGCAACGACGATCTCCAATGGGTGATTGTGCCAAACTCAATAGTTTTAGATGGCAGAGTCGAGGCTAAGGTAACGCATTTCACCGAATTTGCGGTACTTCTCATTTCTGACAATGTCTGCGGGGATACCAACATAGTGACAAATGTCCCCGGGACCAGCTGCGGTGAATGCGGTGATGGAACTTGGACGTGCAACGAGGACAACTCTGACGTCACTTGCCTAGGCGCTTCCCAGCAAAATGCATGCGGCGGCTGCGGGGTCCTTGCCCAGGCACCTAACACAAGCTGCGGCGAGTGCGGTGATGGAACTTGGACGTGCAACGAAGACAACTCTGACGTCACTTGCCTAAGCGCTTCCCAGCAAAATGCATGCGGCGGCTGCCAGACGTTGGATATTGTACCGGGGGCACCCTGCGGTCCTTGTAGCGATGGGGTATGGAGTTGCGGCGTAGATTCCAAATCACCATATTGCGACGGGGCTTCCACTGCCAGTGCTTGTGCGTGTGGACCGGGCAATCAACAGCCGCCACTATCTACTCCTCTCTTGGCGACACGGGTCATCAGTATTGGCACGGCACCGCAGACTATTGAGTCAATCCCGATTACCGTTAAGCAAGCCGGTGACGCGATGCTCCGCATCAACAACGGAGCAAAACTTGGCGACAGCAACGAGCGCGTGAGCGAGGGCCGAATCAGTTTAAACGATATCGCGATCGTGGAAACCGATATTCTCAACGATTCGCTCGATTGCCACGGGGTTCTGCTACCATTAGTCGCAGGCGCGAATATCCTCAAGATCGAGCTCGGCAACCAGCCCGGTGCACGATTGTCCCTGCAACTCTCGGCGCGAGCAGACAAAATCACCGTGCCAACCATATTCAACCCTGCAACACTTGAGGGGATCTCGCTTAGGGCGAAAGCGATTGTCACGGCATTAGGAGTTCCAGTCGAAGCTGCGCCCGTCAGGTTCGAAACCCAGGGAGGTGGATCCACCTCCTTGGTGATGCAAGGAACCTCCTCCAGTCAAGGGATCGCATCGGCAAAGATCAGTGGCTTCTCTGAAGCCGAAGACGGCGTATTGACCGCTAGCGTGGACGGGACCAGCTTATCTGCCACCGCCCCATTCCAGGTTGTCGGCGAACCCGCCATGACTATCGAGATTGATCCGGGAGATCTAGAACATTTTGTCAATGTTGGCGCGGTGACTCAGTTTCGTTTCTCCATTCAAGTGCACGAGCTAAATTTTGGCCCCACAACGGTCGACGTGCAGATGCTCACCCCAGAGCCAAACGGCGCGAATGTCGAGCTCTCCTTTCCTTTTGGCAATGACGTGACGACGGCACCTTCAACAGTTTTTGTCGATGCAAAAATTACGGGGGCTACCAGGGGTACGTACCAATCTACCCTGGGGTTCGTCTTAACCGGAACCAAAATCTCCGCGGGGATCACGCAACGGGTAAGTGTGCGTGAACCACTTCAACTCAATCCGCCATTGACAGTCCCGAGCATCCTGAATCCATCAACGACTGCTACCGCAGTCACTTTTCGCACTTTGGTAACCGGCACCGCTAACCCACCCGAGATTTTGTTCCTCGATGAAGTGGGCAGTGGTGGTGATGTGATCACGTCCGGGGTCGCGGAACTGCGAGACAACGGTCAGGACCCAGATAGCACCGCGGGCGACGGCTTTTATGCCGCCACCCTTGATATCTTTAGTCCAGTCGAGACACAAAAACGCTACCGCTTGCGAGCCGACTTTCTCGGTAAAACGGTGTTCTCCGGTGTCAGAATATTCTCCATCGTCGATATCCCCGGAAGGGCACGGCCCTCAGATCCAGCTCAGCTAGCTACCTGGCCTAACTCTACAAATCGCTTTTACGCAAACGAAGTGAACATCGTGGCGACCCGCAGCACATCCGCATCCCGGCTACGCGCTATCGTGGAGATGATCGGCACGAGCCTGGATGAAACCACAAAAATTGTCGGCTCGCTCCCGCCAATTGACGTCTATCTAATAGAAATCGAAGGTGATGGAACCGCCAATGGCGTCCAGCGAGCCATCGACGAATTTTCGACCTACGACGAAATCATCAGCGCTACGCCAAATTGGCAATGAGTACGGCGCGCGCTTAGGGTCGCCGCCGCGCTAATCCTTAATGCAAGCGACCCGATTGTTGATCACAACGCAAGGCTCCTCGCCGCATTCATCGCAGGGGCACGCATCGCATTCTTCTTCAAAATCAAACCGCAAACATATCCCAACCAGGCAGGCTTCGTCGTTCTCGCATCGCCTGCCGCAAATACCACAATTGCGACGATCGGAATCGAGGTCTACACAATTGTTACCACACGGTTGGTGACCATCTGAACAATTTGCCACACACACGTCCTCGCATAGAGGCGTAGCGGTGGGACATTGGTCAGCTTGTGCTGGCACACATTCGATCACCTCTAGCTCGTTTTCACCTGGCTCGTTTTCACCAACCCCAGAGTCAATCTCGCTTGCAATTGGCTCTACCCCTGACTCATCAAACGAACAACTAGCCAAAACACCGAGAATCACAATAAACAACGAGCTCTGATAGCGCCGCACCACAAACAAGTGTAGCGGAGAATTCATCTTCTTCGTAGCAACTTTTACACAGTGACGGTGTTTCCGCGTCCCGGTGTTCGGAATTGACGTCCGTCAAGACTACCTTGACTTCTATGTCCTACCCCCCCATATCATTGCAAACAAAACAATCCGCGAAAATGCTACTCTTCTCGGAGTTCAATTTCACCGAGCTAATAAGGACCCGCCAAGAAATAAGTTGGTCGATTTGGGCGTCGAGGCGCCCGATTGGGAAGGCGCGAGAAGGGCGCATAGTCGCTCTACGCAACCGACGAGCAACGATCCCAAGCGGGATGGATCGGCGTCCAAATGCGCAGGTTATTTCTTGGCGGGTCCTTAGCTGCTGACTCCAGCAAAGTCCCGAGTTGGAATGAGTCTGAAATATATGTTGTATGGCCAACATTTTCGCTCAAGGGGGAACAGCAGAGATCGCGCTCGTTACAGCTCTGATGCTTGACTATTTTCCGAGTCGTATACAGATCATAGCAACATCGCCCCCTTGCATAGAGTACAGTCCTTGACTTTATCTCCTTGAAATCTAAAAACTCTATGCCATAGATATAGTATCGACCACTACGATAAGAGTACAGCACCAACCCCCCAGTCGTTTGATGACTACCGCGTCTATTTGCGGAGCATTGTGGGTCATCTCAAACGAACCGTTCCGCAGTTCTCGTATCGTTACTTTGCAAAACAGGCAGGATTTTCCTCTCCGAGTTTTCTAAAACTAGTCATGGAAGGAAAACGCAATCTATCGCGAGACTCCATCGCCAAATTTGCACGGGGATTGCGACTCGACAAAAACGAGTATGAAGCGTTCGAGGCCTTAGTATGTTTTTGCCAGGCGACGACCGACGCGGAAAAAAACTACTACTACGGAAAGCTAAGACGATTTAAACACCCCACCGGACCACTGGCCGAGATGAGCAAAGCGCAATACGACGTTTATAGTCTATGGTATGCGATGCCAATCCGGGAAATACTTACGCTGCCTGACTTCCGTGAAGATCATCAATGGATTGGTAGACGCTTATGTCCCCAGGTAAAACCCGCGGAAGTAAGACGCGCTTTGGATTTGCTCCAACGTTGTGGTCTTGCGATTCGCGACGCATCAGGAAAGCTCCAGCCAGCCGACAAGAAGCTCGCTGCCGTCAAACATATCCAGTCGCTTGCTGTCCGCAACTACCATCGTGCCCAGCTCAATTTGGCGATCGATTCGCTGGAAAACCATCCTGTTGAAAAACGAAACATCACTTCGATTACAGTCGCACTTACCGGCAACCAGTATCAAATGGTTTGCAACCGAATCGCGGAATTTCAAAGACAACTTCTTGACCTTATCGAGGATGCTCCAAGTAACGATGAAAAAAGGGAAATTCATGTATTGGGATTTCAGACAGCGCCGATTACCAAAGCGGACCAGTCATAAAACGAGTGACTAAACATGCTCACCTTGGTTGTGGGCATGTTTAGAATACTGACGATCCAAGGCAACATCATCGTCTTGAGGCGGTGTGCGCTTTTCGTACGAATCATGCCAAGGTAGGTGTTACGACGACCTTGATGGTGCGATTTCGCGGTTCCCGTTGTGCCTCCGCTTCAAAACAAACTGCTATTATTGGTGACTGGGTATCAAAACCCATGCAGCTCGCCAATCTTTGCCAATTCTTCGAAAGCTCTCCGGTCGCGCGTTTACTACGCTCGCCGAACGCTCCGTTCATCGTCGACTTCCTAAATCGCACGTTTAAGATCGAAGCAAACATCTCATTGTCACATGGCATGCTGGTTACCGCACTGTCTACCTACCAAGAAGAACTACACCATTCACACCCCAATTCCCTAACAAACTCACCATCCGCATACCTGACCGACTGGTGCTCAGCGGACAATAGTTGGTTACGTCGCTCGCTAGAGGCCGATAGCGACGAACCCATCTACCAGCTTACCTGGCACAGCGAAGATGCCTTTGTGTTCCTAAACCGCGTCGTCGGCAAGGATTTGCGATTTGTCGGCACTGAATCGCGACTCAAACTCGTGATCAATACACTTACCGATTTGGCCATGGGGTCAACCGCAGACCGAGAGGCACGCATTGCGCACCTGGAGCGCGAACAACGCCGAATCGGCGAAGAAATCTCGAGCTTGAAAGCTGGGGAACAGGTTACCACCTATCAACCAGCCCAAGTGCGCGAACGGTTTACCACTGCGATGTCGCTACTGCGTGAGTTGCAGAGTGACTTCCGGGCGGTCGAAGAGTCATTCCGCCTCATCACGGTCGAGGTACAACAACGCGAGATCGACGGCAAAAACAGCCGTGGTGAAATCCTCGAGTATGCGCTCGATGCCGAGGACATTCTCAAACAAAAGGACCAAGGCGTCAGCTTCTATGAGTTTGTCCGCATGATTCTATCGCCAACCGCCACAGAAAAGCTCGAGCGCATTGTCGAAGACGTGCGCAAGCTTCCCGATTTATCGTCAGAACATGAAAATCTGATGACAGCGCGCACAATGGTTGCGACTCTGCAAGCCGAGGCACAAAAGGTAATGCGCACAAACCAGCGCTTGTCTGCAACCCTGCGTCGACTCCTCGAGGCACGATCCTCAGCAGAGCGAAAGCGCGTTGCACAGCTTTTGCAAGAGATCCGCAGCCATGCTATCGCACTCGCAGAGGATCCACCAACAGCGGTACGGATCAAACTCGACGTGAGACCCCAACTATCCTCGCCTTTTATGCGACCATTTTGGAGCGCACCGCAGCAATTCGACAATACGATCGATCTGCGCGACTTTGAAGCAAAAGACACAGACCGCGAGGCAGCTTTTCGCCAGCTGGCGACACTACATCGTCTCGACTGGAAACGCATGCGCGCGGAGATCGAGCAATTTATTGCAACAAACCCCGCTGCCACGCTCACAGAGTTGCTCACACAACGGCCGCCGAAGGGCGGTGTCATCGAAGTTTTGGGATATCTGCAAATCGCGCGCGACGACGGCCACCTTGTCAATTCTGAAGTTAGCGAGCAAGTCCAGGTGCCCGCTGTCGATCCACATTCACAGTCACTGATGGTGACCATTCCACTCGTTACCTTAACCTCAGGAGGTCCTGATCGTGCCAACTGATGAGCTTGTATTTCGCGACTGGAACAAAGCTGCTATATGGCTCCTCAAGGGCGTCGTCGATACTAGCGATGAACGCACATGGGGGCTCGTTCTTTCTAATGTCTCCCAGCTTGAGACGTTTTTTCATCAACTAGGACTCGTATTGGTCGTAGATGAACCCGAGGGACTTGCGTATGTCCGCCAGTTCACATCCGAGGAAGCGCCCGAGGGCTATGACACAATGCCCAAGCTATTCCGCTCGACTCGACTAAGTTATGCGCAAACCATGCTTTGTGTTCTATTACGCGAAGAGTATCGAAGATTCGAGGACGAGGATACTGTCAATCAAAAATGTGTTGTTCCGGCATCGACCCTGCTAGCACAATGGAAGGCGATGATGCCTCCTGGCGGAGATGACGTCAAACTCGGTCGCCAAATGACGGCTACGCTAAGACGGCTCGAGGAGCTCGGATTTGTTCGCGAATTTGGAAAGAAACCGCGAAAATGGGAAATCAGACGCGCACTCAAAGCGCGTCTCCCAGCAGCAGATCTAGAACATCTCAAAAACCAACTGCTCACGGTACTCAAACACCGAACCAAGAGTGTAGAGAGCCCGTGACATCCCTCGGTTCAGGATTTCGACTCCACCGCTTGGAGTTGCTCAACTGGGGCACATTTGATAAGCATGTCTTCACCGTGCAGCCGGGAGGTGAAACGACGCTTCTTGTCGGCCAAAACGGCTCTGGGAAATCCACCCTTGTGGATGCCGTGCTCACCCTACTTGTCCGGCCTGGGGTGCGTAACTTCAACGTGGCAGGTGGTGCGAAGAAACGCGAACGCGACGAGCGAACCTACGTCAAGGGCGCTTTTGACAAGAGCGCAGGGGGTGATGGCGTCCAGGTGAAATTTCTTCGCCCTCGCGGCGACCACTACACAGTGATCCTCGCATGTTTTACAAACTTCGACTCGGGCACATCATTCACTGTGGCGCAGCTGCTCTACATGACAGCGGACAACCGCGTAGAGAAAGTATATTGCTTTGCCCCCAATGAGCGATCCATTCAAAACGACTTTAGTAAAATTTCTTCGACAACGGCGATAGTAAAAACTCTCGAATCCAGAGATATCCGCGCTACAAAGACGTACCGGCAGTTTGAAACCTGGTTCCAAAAAGCGACAGGGGTCAAGGCAAAAGCGATGGAGGTATTTAACCAGACCGTCGCCGTAAAAGACATTCAACGACTCAACGATTTTATTCGAACTCATATGCTCGATCGCCAGCGATGGTCGGAAAAAGTAGAACAACTACTAGTTCACTTTACTCAGCTCAGCGAGGCACATCAGAGTCTCGTCGGAGTCAGAAAACAGGCCGAGCTGCTTGAACCGGTTGTGTCGGCGGGGCGCACGCACCGCGATCAGGCAACGAAATTATCGCGCGCAGAGCAGTTTCTTGCCGCTGTGGACAGCTTCTTCGCGCAAAAAACCATCGATATCGTCACACCCGAAATCACTCTGTGGAAAGATCAGCTTGCAGCGCTTAACAAGCGTAAGGCCTCGCTTGGACGCCTCGCTGACGAAATCATTGAGCAACGCCGTCAGATCCAAAACGAAATCGAGGGTGCTGGTGGGCAAAGACTACAAATGATTCCCCTGCTCATGAACACCGAGCAGGCCCACGCATCAGCAAAAATCGAGGCCAACCGCCGCTACCACGAAGCACTGCATAACGCTAATATCGATGCGACAGTCTCGGACGCCATCAGCTTTCGCGATATGCAGCGAGTGCTTTCCCAACATCGCGAACAATTGCGCGTTGAGGCAACGAACAATCGCAAACGTATCGTCGATCTTGGTATAAAACGTGAAAAATTGCTCGAGCAAATCGCCAGTTGGAATACCGAGCTTGAGGCTCTACACGGAAGACAGAACAATTTGCCCGCATGGTGCGTCTCGCTGCGTGAGTCTATATGCGCTGCACTGGATGTCTCGGTCAGCGAACTTCCATTTGCTGGAGAACTCATCGCCGTAGACTCAAATGCAAGCGATTGGGAACCAGCGATCGAGTCGGTTCTTCGCGGATTTGCGATGACGCTACT
>CBDCWZ010000013.1:0-32598 GCA_965223575.1 Kofleriaceae bacterium | reverse complement strand
GTTGTAGAGGCCCGTTCCGTTTCCCTACTGCCGTGACGGCTAGTCGATGATCGCCCCGTTATCTCGTCGATGAATGTAGAAACATCGGGCGTGCGATTTCTCTGATTCTTTGCCAACGCGTGGTGAACAGCGTCGGCGACATGCGTCGGAATGCTAGGATTCAACGTGTCTAGACGTTTTTGGGTCCTCATAGACAATTTTGAAAACAATTTCAGGAGTGGAGGTGCCGCGAAAAGGAAGCGACCCGGACAGCATCTCAAATGCAATCACCCCCAGTGCAAATACGTCTGTGCTGCTATTGATCTGTTCATTTTTCGCCATCGCCTGCTCTGGCGCCATATAGTGAGGAGTGCCAAGAAGGGTGAAATTCAGCGTATTTACGGTTTTGGAATCACGGATTTTGGAGACCCCAAAGTCCAAGCTTTTACTTGTCCGTATGCGAGCCCTTCGGCCTCTGAACGACACAAAAAGATATTTTGGGGCTTTAGGTCGCGGTGAACGATTTCTTGTTGATGCACGACAGAAAGCGCTGATGCAACCTGACGAATGATAGAGAACGCCTGCTCCACCGCAATAGGGCCCCGTTTCAAGCGCTCCGCAAGACTCTCCCCTTCCAAAAACTCAAGCACGATGTATGGGCTACCATTTGGCAATTCGTTGAAATCATGTACGTCTACAATATTGCGATGACCCAGTCTGCCAGTAATTTCTGCTTCTTGTCGAAAACGGGCCAGTGCTTCTTCGTCCGCACAGATCTCGGGATGGAGAACCTTGACCGCTACTTTTTTTCCTGGGAGTCGTGCATGCTCTGCTGCCCAAACTGTCCCCATCCCGCCTCTGCCCAGGAGCGAAACAATCTTGTATGTATTCGCGACGACAAGCCCTTGATAAATCTCATCGATCTGAGATGCGCCAATCACGATTTGCAGTATACTTTAGCCGATGTGCCTCGACAACGAGTTAAATTCCTTTTAATTTTCACTCTGTTCGCGTCTTTGCAACAGGTTTTCGCCGATACCAATAAAGATAACAACGCGGTCAACATAAGCGCCATCCGGGCTGAACTTATCTTTCTTACCGATGGTGGTGGGCACTACATTGCAGTGCGGGCGAAAACCAAAGGACCGCGAGTTCTGTATTATGGCGATGGAACGATCTTTTACCGGCAGCGGACATTTAGCGGCGGTTTTGATGCAAAGAAGGTCAATCCCGAATTCTCATGGTTCTATTGGGCTCCGAGAACTCTCACGGGTAATGGATCCCTGACACTAAAGAACAACAAATGGACTGTACAGTGTGATGCACGCAAAACAACGATGACCAAGATGAAACCGGCAGTAATAAGGAAGCTATTTTCCAAGGCAGTCTTTAAAAAGCCGTTATGGAAACGGAAAGCGCATGCGTTAGCCCGTGATGATCTGGGCACATACTACTATGTTGATCGCTTGGATGATGATCATGGAAGTAAGGGGTTCCGTGTGTATGTTGGTAAACTGGGAAACCTGAAAAAACGCCAGATGACCAATATCGTTAGCGACACAAGGGGGGAAATCTTCGTAACTCGATCAGGTAGGTTGCGTCTGCTTCTTGATCCGCACGAAGCAATTTGGAGTCGCCGCGGCAGGGACAAAAAACTGCGTACCGTATCAATCGGACAAAACAAGCGAATGATTTACCGAGACTTAGGTGTATATGAGGGGCCTCTCGGAACACCTTGCGATCAGCTGTAACACACCCGAATCAGCCCGATTCTATTTTATCGCTTGAAGCAACACGCCACAAGGATGTAGCCCCGTATTTCAATACGCGTCCACATCATGTGCGCGTTATCAACGCACCTAATAAATTTTCGCTTCGAATCTGTTTAACACCAGGCCCTACTACTTGGTCACTTCGGTGGAGGAGCGAGGAATGTGCCAAACGAGGCCCTATGCGAGTGCGCCCACAGCGACCGACCAAGGCGTACTTGATGTACGTTGACCGAGGGAGCGAGGACGTAAACCGCATAGGGACCGTTTGGTGCATCCGCAGTCTACGCGGAAGTGACCAAGTAGTACTAGGGGCCTGTCCATGTGACACGCAACGCAAAGCTTCCCGATACATATCCGCGAACCATGACCCAAACAGGCCCTGAAGACGGGACGGTGACCGTGCACCACTCGATTGGGCCAGTGCTCCAGGACCGACAAGTGTAACTGAGTGGTGTCGGTTTGTCCCCAAGGCGAACATAGAGATCGGGATCTCCGCTGCCACGATAGATTTCGACCTCAAAGACGGAGCCCGCGGCTGCCTGATACGGGTCCAGGTAAAGGAGTTGCCCGTGAGTGACACTGCCGGTAACCTCATCGTTTTGCACGGTTGGTCCGGGCACTGGCACTGGCACTGGCTCTGGTGCTGGCTCTGGTGCTGGTGCTGGTTCTGGCTCTGGCTCTGAAGTTCCTGGAGCTGTCCAATTGAGTACAAGTTGATAGCTACCACTTAGGTAGGCACGGGTCATGACCCAAACGGTGCGTGATCGATTGGTGGCGCGGAGCGTGCAGCTTTCTAGCGAAGGGCTGCCGCTGTATGATCGACAATCATAGGAAGAGGTGGTTGGCGGGTCATCGAAACTCAGGTACAGCGCAGAGCGTCCGCTGTGCTCGGTTAGGTTGGCGACAAACTCCTCTCCAGCGGCGAGGCGGTAGGGGCCGAAGGTAATATTTTCGCCCCGCGCGATGTTGCCGGTTTTGGTTTCGATTTGTTCAGTAGGCTCGGTAGGATTGGGCGTTGGTGGTGTTGGTGGTGTCGGTGGAGTTGGTTGATCGAGGCCCGTTTTGTCAAAGATCCATTGCGCGAAGCTGGAAACTCGGGCGTAGATCCCCGGGTATCTGGGGTCCGCACATCCTCGTCCCCAGCTGACAATCCCGGCTAAGTGGGATTGGCCATCTGGGCCCGGTACGACAAGGGGACTTCCGCTATCTCCCTGGCATGCATCTTTGCCGCCGATGCCTAGGTAACCGGCGGGCAGCTGATCTGGTGTGAGAGCCTGATTGTAGTATGGAAAACTGCTAGCAAGTGCCAGCGACACAATGGGAACGTCAACCGAGAGGAGCTGGTTGTTCACTCGCCCTTGAAATACTGTCGCACCCCAACCCGTGACTGTCGCAAGGACTCCTGGATCTGTATAGCCGTCTTCGGCGATCGCGGGAGTTACGATTGGGATTGCCTCCATCTTTGGATCGCCATTGGTATTGAGCGGCGTCTGTAGACGCAAAAGGGCGATATCTCGTCCTTGTGCTGAGTCAAAGTATCCTGGATACCGGACAATCTCGTCAACAAATACACATTGCCCCGAGGATGCCGTCCCTTGGTTGGAAAATCCGGCAATGACGCGGAGTTCGCTAGCAGCTAGGTTGAGTTCAGTCAAAGACTGCGTGCAATGGGCAGCGGTTACAATCCACTCGTCATTGAGTATTGCGCCACCGCAATAGTGGCGCACTCGTGCATCGGTACAAGCATTGGTCTGCTGCGCCAGGCGCACAGAAACTTGCCATGGGAAGTCGACCACGTCCGCGCTGGTCCCGCCGACAATATCCGAACTTCGCTGCTCTAGCTCGAGCGCGGACCCATCGCAGTGTATCCACAACAAAGAAAAAAAGACCGTAGTCCCAAGTTTCTTGAGCATGTCCAATCCCCCAGAATGTTCGTAGCCCCTTCCTAACAGGAACGCAGTGGATTTCTATCGCTATCTGCGACCGCCGTCAAACATTGCCCTTGGTCATTCGATCGCGGACCTTTCGTGCGACGATGTCGCACGGAATACGCGACAAATAAATAGTAGTAGTTGGCGTAGCTTAGAGGGCAGGCCGGGCGACGATCACGTCGTCTCCAGACGCCCGTCTGATCGCATCCAGCTCGTTTTGCTCAGAAACCTCTTGCGGTGCTGTTCGCGGGCCGCCGACCCAACGATCCATGACCACACTCGCGGTCATGTCCCCGGTGACGTTGACTGCGGTGCGACTCATATCGAGAATTCGATCGACGCCGATAATGAGGGCAATTGATTCTACCGGGATCCCGGCACTCTTGAGGATCGTTGCCAGAAGGACCATGCCTACACCCGGGGTAGAGGAGGCGCCGATGGATGCTCCGACCGCCGTCACGATGATCAGGATGAGTGCTCCTAAACTGAGATCAACGCCGGTTACTTGGGCTAAAAATACGGTAGCGATCGCTTGATAAAGCGCCGTCCCATCCATGTTGATCGTGGCACCAAGTGGGATGACAAATTGCGCGACAGATGGACGAACACCGAGCTCTTGCTGTGATGCCTGAATCGACATAGGCATCACGGCCGCCGAACTTGATGTCGAAAACGCGAGCAGCTGGACGTTCCGGACACCGCGGAGAAATCGTAGCGGCCGTTTTTGGGTCGCAATGCTGCCGACCATCGTGTACACAGCCAAAAGGAGCGCCAGACCGAGAAGGACGGTCCCGACGTAGGCGGCCAAGCCGATCAATGCTGACAAGCCGATGCTCATTCCGACGCGCGCGAGCAGACCAAACACTGCAATCGGCGCGAGTTTCATCGCCCAGCGGACGACGGTCATGCACACCTCTTGTAGCGATCCGAATAGCTCAAGCAGGGGTTGGGATTGGCGCGGTTTCATCGCGAGGAGTGCGACGCCAAATACAATCGCAAACAGGACGATTTGGAGCATTTGTCCCTCGACCATGGCTCCCAGTGGGTTAACGGGTAGGATCGAATTGACGAGCTCGGGAAGTGTCTTGGTTGCCGTCTCGGATTGCTCGATTGCTGGTAGCATATCTGTTGCCCGATATATGTGCCGGGCGTCGATCAGGTTGCCGGGTTTGAGAAGCATCGCAATGCCGACACCAATCGTGACGGCAATCGTTGTCGTGATGACAAAGTATCCGGCTAGGCGGCCACCGAGGCGACGCAGCTGCTCAACACCTTCACTGGCGGCCAAACCGCGAATAATCGAGGCGACCACAAGGGGAACGACGATCATTTGAATCGCACCGAGAAAGAATTGCCCCGGCAGCGCAAGCCATTGCCCGACGATCGCACTTGTTTTGGGATTCATCCACCCGACAGATGGTCCAAGTATGAGGCCGACACCAATACCAAGCGCCATGGCGATGATGACCTTAAGCCATAACTTCCCCTCCGTGAGTCGTTCGAGATGTCGGGTTAGATGGACGAGGGAGCGGGGGTGGAGTTGGCGAAGAGCGTCGAGCATGGCGATTCATGTTCCTTAGACGATGAATAACCATAAATCGTGTCTGAGGCTGTTGTGGTTTGGGGGCGAGGAAAATTTCGCACTAGGCGGAATCATTACGCACATGATTTTTGGGGAATCAGCCAAAATAGTCCACTTCATTGTGATTTGCTCGGAGCAGGTGGGGGTTGCGTAACAGCTCCTTCCGGTGCTCGGTATCGGATGTATCGGTCTGGATCACGCACTTTTTGAATCCCGTCGGGAACCGTGTTGGCCCGGGTGAATCCTGTTGAATGGGTGCGTGAACGCGACCAAACACCGTTTTCATAAGTCCAGTACAGTCCATGGCTATAGAAGACGGCTGTCCTATGGTCTTCGATTACCCAGACATCGGGGGCTATCGCAACGAGTCTCGGGGTTGGCGCAAGCGTCGCCGGCCCGACTTTCACCCGGTTTACGCATCCCCCGTGAATCGTAGCAAGAAACATGACGAAGGCCAGGGACGCTATGGAGAGGATTGACATGACTGCCCGAGATGCAAGCGTCGATCCGCTCACGACAGATCCGAGTGCCAAGCGGTGGCACATCGTTTGCTTCTTCTACAGGACACATGTCTCAACAACCCATTTATACGATTGTTGGCGCTGTGGATATGTCCGACGCAACAGAGATGGTTCTTGAGCGGTTATTGGATGTTGCCCAACGCTATATTCCCTGTGAGATCCACGTCATTCGCGTCCTCGAAGGCAGGCAAGAGGCAGACGATCTCGAAAGCGAAGAGCAACAGCTGCGCAGGCAAATCGAAGATGTCGCTTCTTTGTTTTCCCCACAGAAGCTCAACGGGAAGATTGGCGTGCATGTCAGAAAGGGGGATCCTATCTCCGAAATTTCGGACCTCATCGATGAGACAAGGGCGGATTTGGTTATCGTTGGTCATCACGGCTGGGGGGGAAGAACACGGCGGCGTTCGGGGTCTGTTTCTAAGAAACTGTCAGAGTCGGCTCGTTGTTCCGTGCTGGTCGCACAAGTTCCCGATTTCGAAACCCGATCTGCGCCAGCCTGCGTCGCGTGCGGCGATATTCGTCGGGAAAGTGAAGGAAACATATGGTTTTGTCCAGCGCATACAGATCACGAAAAAGGCAGACGTTGGTATGGAGTTTTGTCTCGCGGGATATCGATTCACCCGGGGGTCGGATTGTTTTAGGAGTTGTTCACAGTGGTTCAAATCCGTCCTCTTCGGGCTCCATGTGGATCGTGACGTCGATGATGCTGGGGAATGACTGCTGCAGGGATTGCTCAACCGTAGTGGCAATCTCGTGCGCCTCGCGAAGGGATAGGCTATTTTCCAAAAGTAGATGAAGGTCTACATGCGCAAAATGTGCTGTTCCACGAGAACGAACGCGGTGGCAGCCGCGGACCCCGGCAACCGAAAGACAAATTTGGGTAATATCGTCGGCGCTGACGGCGGCGGTATCGGCCAAGGGCGCGAGACTGCTTGAGAGCACCTGCCAGGCGACTCGGGCGATGACCATCGTGACGAGCAGTGCGCCAAGTGAGTCTGCCCAACGGAGCCCAAAGTGGGAGCCGACAAAGGACAAAATCACCAAACTTGTGACTAGGACATCCGCTGCGGTGTGGGCCGCGTCCGCGGCCAAATATTCGCTCTGTAGCCGTTTGGCTGCACGACTTTCGTAAATCGCGATAAATATGTTGATTGCCAGGCTTGCGATGAGAATGGCAAAGCCAAGAGGGGTTGTCTCGGGAACTGGATGGGTATGAACAAGCCGCTCGATCGCAGTCCAGCCTAGTCGGACGGCAATCAGTGCTATCGCAACCCCAACAACGCTGGCTGCGATGGTTTCGAATTTGCGGTGGCCGTAAGGGTGCTCTAAATCGGGTGGACGCTCTGCGGCGCGCAAGACGACCAGTCCTGCTATATTATTTACACCGTCCATGAGCGAATGGACCGCATCGCTGGCGATTGCAATCGAGCCGCTCCACAACCCCAAAACCGCTTTGGCCGTGGCGTTGAGTAGGTTAAGCCCGAGTTCGACCAGGAGCACTCGGCGTACGCCGCGATATCTTTCCTCGGGTGGGTTCACGTGTTCTTGCATGTTACAGCTCGAGCCGAAGTTTTTGCCATATATGCTGAACAATGATTCTTGTCGGATCGCTATGCTAGCTTGGCAGCCAGTATGAGAGAATACATAGACAACGGACTGAGCGTAATTTCCCAAGAGGCTCCACAGATCGCAATTAAGATTTTTGGTGCGATCGTCCTCTGGATTATCGGCAAGATGCTGATCAACGTCGCGATTCGCCTCATTGAGAAGGTTGTCGGCAAAAGGGGGGTTGATGAGACACTGGGGCGTTATTTAACGAGTTTTCTCCGCGCAGCACTAACCGTTGTCTTGATTGTCGCGATGCTCGGTTTCTTCGGCGTCGAGACGACTAGTTTTGCGGCACTTTTGGCAGGTGCTGGCGTGGCCATAGGGATGGCTTGGTCAGGTTTATTGGGCAATTTTGCAGCCGGTGCCTTTTTGCTGGTGCTGCGTCCGATAAAGGTTGGAGATTTTGTTGAGATCGGCGGTGTTACAGGGACGGTGGTTGAGCTCGGCATGTTTGTGACCGCGGTCGATACGATGGACAATGTGCGGACACTTGTCGGCAACAGCAAGGTGTTTTCAGAGACGATCAAGAACTTCTCGACCAATCCCACCCGGCGTGTCGACCTCGTCGCACAACTTGCCCACGATGTAGATCACAACGAGGCGATTCGAATTCTGCGTGAAAAGCTCGCAGAAATTCCTGGGGTCAGCAGTGATCCCGAACCTGATGTTCACATTCTCGAGTTTACCCTAGCGGGGCCGGTGCTAGCAGTGCGCCCGCATACTCATACCGACACCTATTGGGACGTCTATTTTGCCACCAACAAACTGATTCGCGAAGGATTTGGCGAGGCAGGGTTCTCGGTCCCCGAAACGCACTACCGCTGGAAACAAGTTTCCTAGGACCGCTGGAAACAAGTTTCCTAGGACCGCTGGAAACAAGTTTCCTAGGACCGCTGGAAACAAGTTTTCTGGTTACTGAGCCAAGAAGCCAAGAATTGGAGCTAGACGACTGCGAAGCTCCGGATCGAGCTTGGCGAGCGATTTGGTCGCGCTCTTTTCCCACGCAGGCCCCCTAGAAACAAGTGTCTCCCAGGCCAAAGCGAGCTCATCGGGTTCCTCTTCGAGTAATACCCAGCACAGGCTTGCAGCATGGGCGAGGTCTTTGCGGCGCTTTTCCTTGCGCGTTCGCCTGCTGGCTACGATGAGTTTGTGCAATGCAAACCGGCTTGGTCGGGGGATATTGACCAGCACGCCATCTCCACCAATCACGGCTGCCTCAATCGGTTCTTCGATTAAATAATCCAGAAAACGTAGCGGTTGTGCCGCTGCATTGAAATGAGGAAGCTCGATGCTGACAGCACGTTCGCGGCCTTTCATCGGTGTAAGCAACTCTAGCTTTAGTTCGGAGTCGCGATCGCGAAACGAAGTTACTGTGCCCGTCGGATTCAGAGGCGATGGAGGAACGGGCAGGAGGGTCATCGCTTTCCATTCTTCGAGCTTTCGCGGTAGATCGATCGAGGTGTCGCGTGCAACAGCAACTTTCAAGTCACAATCCTGCGCAACATCGATGTCCTGGGTTGCCACGATCTCACGATTCCACTTCACACCAAGCATATTCCCATACACGCTGAATGCATGAGCACCAATCAGCACAGCGCCCAAACGAAAGACTCCAGCGTCGGCCAGCAACTCCAATATTTTTCGGTGAGCACTTTGAACAACATGTGCGCCACCACCGCTTGCCATTTTAGATAGTTGCCTGCGAATCTGTGTCCCTGCACGAACATCTTTAATGACGCGAGATAGTTCATCAGAGTCGGGCCCGATATAGTCTTGTTTTTGTTTGCCGTTGTGGGAGCGTTGCAAATACCAGTAACGCTTGCCTCGTACTGTTTTGCTAATAAATGAACCTGGCCTTCGACCGACAGTGCTTGCATCACGTAGTTGGTCCAACAACTGAGCGTAGACTGTCTGGACGAAAAGCGACAGCCGGCGAGGCGAGACGTTCATTGGCCACGATTATACGTAATATAGAAAAAAACGTATATTATACGTCTTAATAATTTTTACGTATAAAACATGTTTTAGATATTTGTGAATAAAATTAGACAGTTATTGTTCTGTGTTGATGCTCTTGTTCAGGGCGGATCGTCACACTTCAGTGTGATGGTGCAAGGCAGCTGGGTTGGGGGAGCGAGTGGCAACCTCAAAATGGCCGGTTCCTGGCGCGGTGAGTCCCAAGATTGGTTTCCAATCGCTGAAGATTCCGCTGCGGGTTAGGATGCGGACGCGTAGATCTGCGACCTCGGTGTTACTACACCAGGCGGGCTGGCCGTCGGGGTCAAAGTACTGTGCGCTTACCATGTGTTTCGGATCACATTGGTATTCGCCTTCTACGCGTACGCGTCGGCCGGTAGCGCGAAACGCGTAGCGGCCAAGCCCATAGTCCCCCCAGGTGACAAGAGCACAGGTCAGGTCTGTCCACCGATACGCATGGTCTCCTCGATACAGTGTTAGCAGGGTGATGGGAGGAAGTACTTTGCCCGCTTTGCGAAGTCGTATCGTCAGTGTTTCTAACGCGACTTCTGGGTGGTTTTCGAAAGCATTGCAGTGTCCCCATGCCCACTCGTGGGCGTGTTTTCGGCCCCACAGGTGGGTTTGGGCTCCAGGCTCGTTGGACAACAGAAACGCAACTCCGTCGACCTCGATGACGCCGTTTAACTCAGTATTGACGCTAGGAGTAAGTACAGTTGTCTCCGCCAAGCCACCTCGCCAATACATTGCCGCCGGCAGATGCCGATGTGTTGTCTCGTTTGGTGACCACCGAAAATCCCAACGGACGCTGTGGCCGCCACCTTCTAAGGCGCCGCTAGCGCTTTGGTGGGTAAGCGTGTTGTCGTCGATGTTCACTGAAAAAGGTGCTTTATTTGCTGTGAGGGAACTGATTGGGAATCGTTGATTGATACCAAACGTGTTTTGCGGGTTGATACGATCAAAAAACGCGAACCAGATTTGCGCATAGGGTGGCTGATCGTGTGGCGACTCAAGGGTGTATCGGATCCACGCACCGATATTGCTTGCGCGGTGGTTGAGGGTGACGTACCACACCTCGTAGTGACCACGAGAGATGCCGTCCCATTGCATATGATTGTCTGGTTCGTTCATTGGGATTGCTGTTTGGGTGGATTGGGTGGTCCAAGTAGCTTTTGGGCAGCAAATGCTGCAGTCCGTCCGGGAACAAACTTGAGTAGAAAGCAGTTGATCTTGTTGATGAGTCCTGTGACCAACAGGCGCCGCCCCTGAAACATTGCGCGGAGTCCCGCTTGTGCGACGTCTTCCGCACTGAGAAACGTCATTTGGGCGATGCGCCCCAGGGGTTGATTGGCTCGATCGTGAAACTGGGTTTTTGTCGCACCTGGGCAGAGACAGGTGACGCTAACATTGGTTTTGGACAGCTCAGCGTCTAGTGACTCAGACAGTGTCCGAATGTAGGCCTTTGCCGCAGCGTAGTTGGCGTAGTAGGGGACCGGCTGAAATGCCGCAATAGATGCGACATTGAGGAGATAGGCGCGCTGACCGTGGGTGATCGCGTGACGAACAAACAGGAAAGCCAAGTGGGCAATCGCGGTGACGTTGAGTTGTAAGGAGTCTTCAACGGATAGGAAGTTCTCAGCCGGTGGAAAGTCGGAAACGTCTCGCCATTCGCGATCTGAAAACGTTTGATAGTAACCGGCGCCAGCATTGTTAATCAGAATATGCAAAGGAGAATCCGAGTTTGTGGCCTGATCAAAGATAGAGCTCGGAGCGTCAGGATGGCTCAGATCGGCGCAAATCGTATCGATGGGTACGCCATGTTGTGTCTGGATCTCCTGGGCTAGTTGCTCGAGGCGCTGTTGGTTGCGGCCGGTCAGGACCAGGGAGCACCCCCGCGCTGCGAGGATTCGTGCTACCGCCGCACCGATACCGCTCGATGCGCCGGTGATAAGTGCACGCTGACCAGACAAATCCATACCCCAAAAACGTACCCCATGCCTCGACGATTTGATACCGTCGTAAAGGCCAGATTTTTGTCCTGACCGCAAGGGTATGTATGGTTTGTATGTACCAGGCAATTTGATACTGTTGAGATTATGGTCGGTTCAAAACCCGGACTCACGGTCGAAATTGGGCCCACGGGTGGGATCTCGGCGGCAGCAGAGACTGTGAAGTGGTTAGGCCGCCATAGCCAGGGTTCTTGGCGTCTCGTGCCGCAGGCTGGCCGAATGCTTGTGCTCAATCGCACGGGTGGCACGGATCCTGGTGGCAAAAGACAAGTTGAGTTGGCGGGCAGTTTTGATCGGGTCGGGAAGCTAACAGCAGTATTCAATCTGATACATAGTAATCGTCGTGACGGGGCTCTCCATGTCAAAGCCGGAGGCTTTGAGGCGGTACTGTTTTTTCGTCGCGGGGTGTATCTTTCGGGGATTTCCAATCAATCCCGGCATCGCTTGGGTGAGATTTTAGTTTCTAAGCAAATGATCAGTGCCAGTCAACGTGATGCCTGCGTTGCGCAGGTAGATACGGGCAATCGTTTAGGGGCATTACTGGTATCACGCGGATGGCTGACCACGCCACGTGTTTATGACGGGTTGCGATATCAGGCAGAGGCGGTATTTTTGTCGACGTGCCGACTCGGGTCGGGTGAGTTTCATTTGATTGCCCCACTTGACATGACAGAGGTCCCGGCAATGTTACGTTTGGACGTCCAGCATTTGTTGCTCGATGCGATACGTCAACTCGATGAGGTCGAGGAGCACCACGAGGCAGACACACATGGCGAAGAGTTGCGTCGGACGCAGCCCGTAGCAAAGGAAGATCTTCCGGACGATGGGATTAGCCTCATTATTACCACCTATAACGAAGCGTTGCGCCGATTATTTGCCACCGTCGGTAATGCAGCACGGGGTGCGCTTCTGCGGGAGGCGGTGCGGTTTATTCAGGATGCTGCGTATGCAGCCCTATTCGCTGGTGCTGTTCTGCGAGGCGATGGCACGTTGCCGAGCAACATTTTGCTCCAGAACATGGCGAAGATTCGCAAAGACGATCCATCGCAGGTATTGCAGTTGGCCTTAAGCGAACTGTTGTTCTTTTTGATGTTCGCCGCTGGAGACGCCCTGCAGCCCGAGGTTGAGCTTGCGCTCCAGCGCGACGTCGCCGATGCGATGCGGCGTTTGCCCGCCTGAGTTGGCCCCCGAGCGAAAAGGTCACCCAAGATAGCTGCGAAGTCGTCGCAATGTCAGTTCGGTCTTTGCATCCTCAATTTTGCCGGCGACGCAGTCTTCTATTGCCTGATCGAGGTCTAGCCATTGCGTTGTCGCAGACTCTTCCATCGGCGACCCGTCGCCTGGGGGGATTTGTTGGAGCTCGGGATTGGTGATTTCGACCGCGCTGAGCCAGAATTTCTCCGCCATTGCGCCAGGGGTGGGAAAGGTGCCGGCACCAAGCATGATGATATCTTGGGGAGAAACGCGGAATCCGGCTTCTTCCCAAACTTCGATGGATGCGCGCCGGCGAATTCCTTCGATGCCAGTGTCGCCGAACTCAAGGATTCCCGCCACGAGCTCGGCAAAAAATAGATAGGGGCGTTGATCGGCGACTGGAATCGTTGGCGCATTGCGACCTAAGGCCATTGCCGGGCGCAGGCCCCGGCGAACAAGTATTTGGATTCCCGTTTCGCTTTTGTGAAACAGAGCCACAACCACTGCATCGGCGCCGCGATCGCGAACGACGAAATGGCAAGAATAGGAACAGGAGTAGCTATGATCCGCGCGTTGATTGCGAAGAACTACGCGGCGAAGGCTTAGGAAGCCATCTTTTCCGATGGTCTCGTCTGAGATGATATCGAATCCGATGACTGGGGATGGTTTGGTAGGAGGCATGTTGAGTTGCGATCAGGATTTTTTTTCTGTGCGGGCGTATTCTTCTAGTTTTCGGTATAGCGTCTTTCGATCGAGGCCTAGTCGTTGCGCCGTTTTGGTTTTATTGCCGCCCTCGTCTTGCAGTACATGTTGAATATATTCGCGTTCAACGTCAGCGAGGGATAGCTTTCGCTCAAGGGCTGATGCGACGACGTTGCCTGCGCGATGATCTTGGATATGCTGGGGTAGATCGCCGATTTCGATCGTGTTTGCCCGCGAAAGTGCGATGCCTCGTTCGATTACATTTTCGAGCTCGCGCACATTGCCCGGCCACGAGTAGCGAATCAGTGCATTTTGTGCGTCTTGTGATACGATTTTTGGGGGTGTGTTGGCAGCACTCGCGTTGCGTAGAAAGTAGCGAATAATGGGTAGGATGTCGGTTGGACGATCTCGCAAGGGAGGGAGTTGGATGTGGATGACATTAAGGCGGTAGTACAGGTCTTCGCGAAAGGTTCCTTGGGTGAGCATCTGTTTTAGCTCGCGATTTGTCGCTGCAACGATACGGACATCGACGGGTTCGCTTTTGGTGGTTCCTATGGGTCGGACCTCATTTTCTTGTACGACTCGGAGCAGTTTTGCTTGCACGGAAGGTGCCAGTTCGCCGATTTCGTCGAGAAAGATCGTACCGTTTTTGGCCTCCGAAAATAGGCCGATCCGATCTGCTCGAGCGTCGGTAAATGCGCCCTTTTTATGGCCAAAGAGCTCGCTCTCAATGAGCGACTCTGGTACTGCGGCGAGATTCACTGCGACAAAAGGGTGGGAGGCACGCAACGAGTTGTAGTGGATTGCGCGGGCGATGAGTTCTTTGCCGGTGCCGCTCTCGCCAGTGATGAGAACAGAGGCGCTGGAGGTTGCAATGCGCGTCACGAGAGCGAGGACGTCGCGCATCTCGGGGCTGTGGGCAATAATATTGTCAAATTGATATTGTCGCTCGACTTCAGCCTGAAGTCGGGCAACCTGTTTGCGGAGTGATCGCTCACCGAGGGCCTTATTGACGACAAGTAGTAGCTGCTCAATTTCAAAGGGCTTGGTGATGTAGTCGTAGGCGCCGAGTTTTACCGCTTTGATCGCAGATTCGATTGTGCCAAAAGCGGTAATCATGATGATGTGAGGTGGACTGTGTCCGGCCATGATATCGCGAATGAGATCAAATCCGTCGACCTGTGGCATGCGCAGGTCTGTAACGACGACATCGGCAGGTTGTTGGCGCAGGCACTCTAGAGCGTCACGTCCATTGGCCGCTGCAGCGACAATATATCCCGCATCCTCCAGCTCTTCCGAAAGCATCTCTCGCATCGCTTGATTGTCCTCGACGACGAGTACAGATGCGCCAGCATAGGGGAGGGGATGCAGATTGTCTTTGTTGTCCATGCGTTGAGATCGGCTTAGGTTACAGGTAGGTAGACGCGGAAAATGGTTCCTGACTCTTCCTTTGGTGGGTCGTCAATGTCAATCCATCCGTCATGCTCCTTGACGATACCATGGCAAACAGCGAGGCCTAGGCCTGTTCCACCACTGTGGCGTTTTGAGCTGTAAAAGGGGTCGAAGATTTTCGCGCGGAGCTCCTCGGGAATCCCAACTCCTGTGTCACGAATCGCAACACATACATATTGCTGCTCAGGCGCCATTTCGAGCCCGGGACGGCGTCGAATGGTTGCCTCAGTGGAGATTCGAATGGATCCACCCGAGGGCATTGCCTGCACTGCGTTGACCAGTAAGTTGAGGACCACTTGCTGAAGCCGATCTGGATCGCCACCGACCATAGGAAGGTCGCTGGCAAGGTTCACATCGGTCTCTACACCGGCCTGCGAGAACTGGCCACCTAGGAACTCTACTGTTGTTATTACGACCTGATTTAGATTTACGGGCTCGGATTCGGTGGAGCCGAACTTCCGACGTGTGACGTCAATCAGTCTCTGAATGATCCTGGTAATGCGACCGGTTTGTTCGGCAATGATCGTCGCGTTTTTGGCAACCGCTTCTGGATCATCGAGTTTCTTTACGAGGCCGCGGGCGCGACCGGTAATCACATTGAGTGGAGTGCCTACTTCATGGGCGATCTCGGCCGCAAGTTGCCCCATCGTAGCCAATTTCTCCGTATTGGACAGTCGGTGCTCCAGTTGTAGCTTCGCTTCGTTTTGATATTCGGTTTCTGCCCGCGATTCGCGTAATGAGGCGGTCATTTCGTTAAAGCGGGTAGCAAGGCGCCCGATCTCGTCGTCGCGCTCGGATAACAATACCCGTGACAAGTCACCCTGCGCGACATCGTCGATACCCGCCAATAACTGAGCGATGGGGCGCGTAATTAGGCCGCCGGTAAGGATTGTAATTGCGATAATCGTCGCGATGACGATAATAATAAATACGGGCAGGGCCTGCCAGAAATCTTCGCGCCAAGCGCTGTCGAGATGTTTGGTGGTGCGAGACACCTCGAGTGTCCCCGCGACTTCATATCCTTCGGGCGCCTTAATCGAAGAGACACGAAGGGCGAGGGAGTGGACGAACTGGTTGCCTCGGATCTCCGTGAGTTCGTCCATGGGGACATCGAGCATGCGTCTTAATCGGCTGATATAGCCGGGCTCTGCGCTAGACCTTGTTTGCGTTGTACCAACCAGGGAGCGCGGGGAGATCCGTACACTCCAACCCGGGGTCGATCTGCTGATCGCTTGCGAGATATGAGGTGCGTTCTCTAAGACCTTTGCGACGCCTTGTGCTTCAACCAGAGAACGCAAGGATACCGCGATGATCCGCGCCTCACGCTGTAACTGCCGCTGGCGCTCAGTTGCATTGTCACGGAGCTCCAGAAATGAGTATGTACCCAAGGTTACGGCCACCAAAGCGGACGTTGCAGCAGTAATCCGGGTACCAACTCTCACGGCGCGAATCTATCCGTCAGGAGAGGTTTGGGTCTTCCAGAACCTATCTTAGGAACGCCGCGGCCACGCATGTCGTCCCCATGGTAGCACGTAAAGTTGTACTGTAAGTAGAGGGGGGAGCGGGTCCTTAAAACATGCTCACCTAGAGAGCTGAACACGTAAATTCACTTTCCGACGCTACCCCTCGAAATCGCTGGCTACGTTGTCCTCCTTGACGGGACCCAACCCCGCCTGCGTCGTCCGCCTCGCCAACGATTCCGATCCTTTACCGTCGATAAGCAACTTTACGTGTTCAGCTCTCTAGGTCGTGAGTCAACGCAATACTGCGTTGTGGGGGCTTGGCCCCCGGTTAACTAAGAGGAGGGAGGTGGTGCCTGCGCACGTACCAAACGTACGCTTACGCGGGCTCCTCGCCTCTGCCTTGTCTTGCGATGACTCACAACCAATGTGAGCATGTTTAGCTTGGCCACTCGACAGCGCAGCGAACGACGGTGTCGAGTTCGCGGGCGGGGAGTCCAGCGCCCATTGCCTGGCCGACAACCTCACCATGGCGGAGCACGAGAACCGCAGGCCCCGTGCTGTCAACATGAGAGTATCGTTGTGGCAGGTTTGCGGGATCAACGACATCCAACCGGACTTGCGGACTATAGCGGGCGGTAATCCGTTGCAGGTGATCGTCTAAATCGATCAGATTTTGGTGCGCGGGTCGTACATATACCACCACGATCGGTTGTGCGTTCATAGACTCTCACCCATTGGCATGATTTGTAGTGTGCAGTTGCTGTGGTACGCTCTTGTAATACGCGGTTGCAATATGCTCTCTGATGCTCTTTGCAATGGTTAGTGGCGTGTTGCAGATTCAGGGGCGACTCCGACATCGCTGATTTCATTCGCACTGCTCGGTTTGTTGCGGCGTCCGTTTCCGTTTCCGTTTCCGTTTCCGTTTCCGTTTCCGTTTGTTGTTGTTGTTGTTGTTGTTGTTGTTGTACTTCGCCGGGATCGCTTACCTTTATTCTTGCTCTTCGATTTGTTTTCGTCTCTCGATTCTCGGGCCGCCTTGGTCGCTTGATCTTCTGCTTCGCGTTCTTCGCGGCGTTTTTCACGCAGTCGTTTCAGTCCGCCCATCATAATTTCTGACATGAGTTGGTCATAGTCCATGCCCGCGGCTTTGGATATCAGAACAAGATCGGAGTAGTTGGGGGTTAGGCCTGGTAAGGGATTGACCTCTAGTACGTAAATCTGGCCATCTTTGGCCATGCGCAGATCCACGCGCGCGACATCTCGGCAATCGAGTGCCCAAAATGTCGCGCGTGCAACCTTTTCAATTGCTTTGAGCTCAGCAGGTGACAGTTTGGGAGGACACTCATAGCGGACGTGACTCTCCCACTCTTGTTTGACAACAAAGTCATATACCGGGCGCTCGATCGAATCGTCCTTAAATCGGATTTCCATTGGAGGCAGGACCCTGGGTCGCTTGTCGCCAAGGAGTCCCACGGTGAATTCGCGGCCTGAGATGTATTCTTCAATAATGGCGGGTTGACGATATTTATCCAGGACGTTCCGGACTGCGACGCGGAGCTCTTCTTCGTTGTCGACCACGTTGGTGGTCCCAATGCCTTTTGAAGACCCTTCGGCGTTGGGTTTTACAATCAGCGGGAATGAAAGATCCGCCGAGAGCCGCTCGCGGCCAGTCTCCATCACCTGAAACTTTGGCGTCAAGATATCGTGCTGGGTGAGAACTTTTTTGCAGAGTGCTTTGTCAAGGGCGATCGCCAGAGTTGCACTGTCTGAGCCCGTATAAGGAATGCCGAGCAGCTCGCACAGGGCTGGGACTTGCGCCTCGCGATTGCGTCCCTCAACCCCCTCAGCGATGTTGAAGATGAGGTCGACGTCTGCTTCGGCAAGCACTCGGGGTAGGTCTGGAGTTGCTTCAAGATGGACGACAATGTGGCCTTGGCGTGCGAGTGCATTGGCGATCGAGATGATTGTCTCGGGGGGATCCCACTCTGCTTGCTCATCATTTTCGGATTCTCGTTTGACGTTGTAGGTAAATCCGACACGAATGGGCTGCGATCTGCGGCGCCGTCTCCGGCGTAGGCCCAACTCATGGGCTGTCGCGACATTGGTTCGCAGAGCTGCTGCGTTGAGGACGGCTGCGACAGAGCTGCGAAATGTAAGGCCAAGTTGCGAAGTAGCGACAAAAATGGAGGAATTTTGGTGCAATGAGGGGAGCGCATTGGCCTCCAGCATGTAGATCCGACCGTCCTCCGCGATTCGGAAGTCGATACGGGCGAGATCTCTCATGCCGAGGACAGAAATAACCTGCAGCGTAATCGCTCGCAACCGGGCTGCAACGTCCCGTGGGAGTGAGGCGGGGCAGCGCAACTGGACTCGATTGGGATCGACGTTCTTCGCCTCATAATCATAGATATTGAAGGGGTTACCTGGACCGACATCGACCGAAAACTCGACAGGCATGAGCAATCCGCTGTCGTGGCCAACCCGATCGATATACCCTACAGCGACATCCACGCCTGGAATGTATTCTTCGACGAGCACGCCATCGGGATAGCATCGCAGTGCAGACCGCAGTACGGGAAGTAACTCTTTGGGCTCGCGGACGACAGAATCTCCGGCGATCCCCTTGGAAGATCCCTCGTAGTTGGGTTTTACGATCACGGGGTATGCGAGTGGCAGCCCCCGCTCGGTAATGGTATTGATGGACTCGTTGGTGACGAGCTCGGCCCGAGGTGTGTCAATTCCGCTGCGCGAGACAACGAGCTTTGTCAGCCACTTGTCTAGGGTCAAAGCGAGGGTATAGGCATCTGAGCCCGTATACGGAACACCCAGCTCCTCAAACAGCGCGGGATAAAATGCCTCCCGCATGCGTCCTCCCTGGCCTTCGGCAGTATTGAAGATGATATCAGGATCAACAGACTCGAGCCTCTCTAACAGGTTGGACGCGGGACCGGAGACCTCGATCTTTTCAACCTCATGTCCTGCGGCAGCAATTGCGGCGGCAATGGAGTTAACGGTTTCCGCACTGTCAAACTCTGCTTCTTCTTCTGAGTCCGTGAGGCGAAGATTGTGGGTAAACGCAACTTTCATTTATTCTATTAACTAGCAAACCGGTGTGACATAGGTTGAGTCAAGTAAAACGGATCAATATTTTTTTTTCTGAGTTTGTGGTACATCGATAGTGATGAGTTTGATGAGTACGATTGACGTAAAAACAACGACCCAATGTGAGTTGGTCGATATCACTTCGCTAGTGAGGAAAGCGGTTCGGCAAAGTCGGCTCGAGACCGGGATCGTGTGTGTTTTTTGTCCGCATACGACAGCTGCGGTAACGATTCAAGAAAACACAGATCCGAGCATCAAAAGCGACTTACTGGCCTATTTAAGCCGAATGGCGCCGCATGATGTCGACTTTGAACACTCCGAGGAAAACTCAGATGCCCATGTCAAAAGTAGTTTGGTGGGTGCATCTGAAGCTTTGATCGTCGAAGGCGGGCGGCTGGTATTGGGGGCATGGCAGGGGTTGTTCTTGTGTGAATTTGACGGTCCGCGGGACCGACGTGTTTTCGTTCGCGTTGTCTCTGGGTAGGCTTTTTCCGCACCTGTTTTTTTTGCGGAAGAAACCGAAAGCGCGAGATCGGACGTATGATAAGGCTGTGGATCGGAGCAAAATCGGCATTGGTGGCTGTGGGTTGTGGGTGTGGCTGGGAATGCTCGTGGGCTGTGGTCACGCGAGCGTTGGTCAAAAGCCTCCTGCTTCAACACAGCAAAGTAAAAAGGTAGGCAAACCCAGGCCCGTGCCGCGGCAGCCAACACCAATTTATGAGTTAGAACCCATTAAGATCCAAGTGGTTGGCCAGACCCGTGACGGCGCGCCCAAGCTCAGCGCGTTTGATGCTCGCGAATTGCTCGACGATGGAAATGAAGCGCTATTCAATAATCGATCCAAGGTGGCGCTAGCGAAGTATCGCCAGCTCGTCCGAGAGTTTCCAACGTCGCAGTTTGTCCCTGCAGCGATGTTCAACGCCGGTTTGGCCCATGAGCAACGACGAGATTTCGACACCGCGATCGCAAATTATCGCAAGCTGGCAGGCGAATATCCGAAGTCGCGCGATGCCATTGATGCTCAAATTCGGATTGGGGCGTTGTTGGCGGAACTACGGCGTTTTGGGCCCGCCACACGCGAGTTTGAGCGCCTCCTCGAACGCACCGATATGGCAGCGAACGACCGGGTGGAGTCAATGGTTCGGCTCGGCTACACGCTCGTCGAGCAAAAACGCTACGCGCGCGGTGAACAGCTTTTGCGCGAAGCTCTGGGATACGCGAGTAGCAGCCGGGCAACGCTTCCCGTCGATACAGATTACTACATTGCGATGGCGCATTACTATTTGGGGCAGATCCCGCACCGGCAGTCTCTTGTCCTGCCTTTGCGCGTCGCGGCAGGTGATGCGCAACTCAAAAAGGATATCAACCGCAAGGCGGAGCTGCTCTTACTGGCCTATGAACGCTACTTCCGAGCGGTAAAGGTTCGCCACGCCTACTGGGCTACCGCAGCGGGATTCCAGATGTCCCAGATGTACAGGGAATTTTGGGATGCCATTGTTTCTGCGCCGATTCCTCCGGATCTAAACGCCGAAAAGGCAGGCTACTATACCGAAGCGGTTCATGAACGCGGTCTTGTATTTCTCAAGAAAGCTCTCCATGGACACACACAAAATGTCAAGATGGCAAAAGCGTTTCGCACTGCCACCGAGTGGAGTGAGGCCTCCGTCACCCAGGCCAAGGAGATCGCGGCTCTCATTGCCAAGGAGGCTAGTGGTGAGCGCGCAAGGCCCCACATTCGTCCCCAATCAAAGCTTGCTCCTGCCATGTACAAGGGCCTGGTGCCCGACCAATACATTCCCGGTCGGGTCGACTTGTGACCGGCTCCATAAGGAATCGGTCACTGATCCTCCAGCACGCGCTACCAGAATGGGCCGTTGCTCGTGGCGCTTTATGGGCAGATTGGGGTCTCTTAAGGAGATTCTGATGGAGACTTTTTTGCGCTAAGAAGTGACCGATTGTTCACAGTTTGTGATGTTAGCATACGTAAATAGATGAAATGTTACAAAACGAAGCGCTGGAATAGGAAGTGCACAACGAGGAGGCATGAGATTTCGATCATTGGTGTTGGCAGCTGCTTTATCCGTGGGGTTGGTTTCGGCATGTTCTCCGCGACACGCATTCCATGCAATAGAGGTTGCTGCTGCAGTTGCTGAGGTGGCGATTGTCGCCTCGATTTTGCACCATCATGATTCGCATTACCATGGCCACGGATGTGGTCACAGATATCGGTACTACGACGGTCGTTACAACTACTGGTATGGCGGTCATTGGGAGTACTACGATGCCCATGCCGGATATTGGTACCGGTACTGACCAGGTAGGAATTTGAAACTCACAGCCGTTGACTTGGGATTTGCGCCGGCGTATACCTCTGTGTCCCAAGGAGGTCGTTATCATTCACAATTTTGCTGGCGTAGCTCAGTTGGTAGAGCACCTGATTTGTAATCAGGCGGTCGCGGGTTCAAGTCCCCTCGCCAGCTCCGATAGTGTCAGACGTTGATTTGACTATAGTGCTAGAAGATTTTAGGCTTTGCCCGAAGACTTCATGAGTGCCTCAGGGCGCGCAGGTAGTTTTCGGACAAGCCCTAGGAGGGGTTCCCGAGCGGCCAAAGGGAGCAGACTGTAAATCTGCCGTCATCGACTACGAAGGTTCGAATCCTTCCCCCTCCACCATCCGTCATCATAATGCGTCCTTTTGTGTTTTTGTTGAATTCTCAGTAAATAGCTCGTGTTGATTTTGTGGGGACTCCCCTTCGGCAGGGAGTCTCCCGGTCTTTTTGAGTGCTGTGACGAGTTTTTTGACAGGTTCTGAGTCTAGCTGGGTCCGCGGAATTCGCCAAGGGGCGAAATCTGTGACTTGATTGGTGTGGACCAGGCCGCGTTTCACTAGAGCCAAGAGGCTGTTGTAGCCAATGCCGAGGTAATCCCGTGCTTGTTGGCCGGTGAGGAGATCAGGGTCTGGTTTGTTTCGGTTGAGTCGAATGTGGTGCTGTGACCGGAAGTGCTTTACCCGGTCTTTAGTCCAGCGCAGATTGCGTGGCGTGGGCAGTTGTTTCATGTTGAGAATGCGTGCAATCTCCGGATCGGTGAGATCCTCAGCCAGCCTACGTACCAGCTCTGTGAGTGACGGGTCGGCTTTTGAGCCGACCGGTGTGATGCGTTTTTTGATAGCAAGCTGGGTGCAAGTATCACCGGCCCAGTGAATGGTAAACGCAAGCTTTGGCCCATCGCGTTTGACAATCACCTCGCGGATTGCCGCACGGAGTAACTGCTTACGTAGCGGCGTGGGTGTGTCTGGGTGATTCCAGACGCGAGGAAAATCTCGCGAAAGACCATGCAATCGTTGTCGCTGTTCTTGGGTGAGCTTGGGAATGTCGGATTGTTGTTTTTCAAGTGCTGTTTTTGCGACATGCATCTCTGTCAATTTTTCGTTCAATCGTTTCTCGAGATTATCAACGACCAATCTATTTTTGGGATCTGCGAGGTCATATTGCTCAAACGCACGGTCCGCGGTGTACTGCGCTGCTTCCAGGCGAAGGCGGGCCTGCTTGATTCGTTGTTGCCTTTCTTGTTGCTCCAAAGCAAATGCCCGCTCGGCCGCATCGATCGCGATGGGCACAACCGATTGACACAGTTGTTCGCCAATCATGTTGTCGACATGCTTGGCACCGAAGGATAAACAGCGCCGCCCCCCACGAGGAAATGCGCCATCGCAAAAGTACATCGCGCTGCTTTTACGATTGTAAATGACGCGTAGCTTGCGGCCACATTGGCCACATCGCACCATGCCTGCAAGCAATGCGCGCCCCTCACGTACAGCGCAACGATTATCTTCCATCCCCCACCGAGGTCTCGCTTCGGCGAGTTTGGCAAGATAGTTTTGATACTGTTCCCATGAGATGTATGCCTCGTGATGATCTCGTATACAGACTTTCCACTGTTCGGGACATGAAATCCTCTTGGTTCGTTTGGTCAGTTTCCCATTAATAAAATCGACAAAGGTTTCTGTGCGTCCATATGCATAGATACCAGCATAGATCGGGTGACTGACAAGCTTATGGAGGATGGCAAGCTTGGGGATTTCCCAAACAAGATTTCCTTGCTTGCCCGGCTTACGGATCGGAAACGGAGTTTGTGTATCGCGATAGTGGATGGCAAGCTGACGAATGCTTGTCTGATGCTCGAATTGCGCAAACATCGAACGGATTGCTTCTTGGACTCGCTGGTTGGGATCCATGATGATTTGATCGTCGCCATCGTAAACGTATCCAGGAGGAAGAAACACTTTAAGCTCGCCGCGAGCAGCTTTCGCTTCCGTGCCGGCGCGAAGTCGTGTTTTCAAACTAGAGAGTTCAAGCTCGGCTACCGTGCCTTTGATTTGCAAGACGAGTCGATCATTTGGAATCGAGACATCGTAGATTTGCTGCGTGTCTGCAACGAGCGTGTCAAAGTATCCGCACAGCTCAAACAGATGCGCCCAGTCAGAAGAGTTTCGTGATAGTCGAGAGGCTTCGATGCACAAAATAATTCCGACTTTGCGTAGCGTGACCTGGCTGAGCATCCATTGAAAACCAGGTCTGTCTGCGAAACCGCTGGCGGTGATCCCGAGATCATCCTCAACCAGCTTGGGCATCGACCAGCCCATCTCGATTGCTTTCTCACGCAGCCCTCGTTGCAAGCGCGTGCTCTCGGTGTGCTCGCGGACTTGGCAAGGATCGGACTGCCTGACGTACACAATCGCATTGCGCTCTAGATGCCGTTTCGAAATGCGTTGTTGGTCACCGGTATTCATCACGAGCCTCCTTTGTGACGTCGTCGCCTTTGACGAGATGCAGCAGCATTCTTGCCACGAGAACCACAATCTCGCTGCGAACGTTTGCCGGTAGAGGCTGGCTTCCTTGCTTGGGATCCGGTATCAATGATAATTGGAGTCGGTTGGGGCTCACTTGGATTCTCCTTTGTTTGGTCACTTGGGAGATTGTCCTTGTTCACTCTGATCGACTCCAACCTCTTATCGATCAATCCAATGATTTCGAATAACGCTGTTACATGTAACCATGGTTGTTTTTCGTGGCGGAGATCGGCAGCCGATGCCTCCGTCATCCAAATCGGTACGTTGAAACCTTCGCCCTTTTCTGTCACCAAATAGTACGTTGACGGGGATCCTTGGTGACGTCTTCGGATCCAAAATAATTCTCCCGCCAATGGGTGCAGCGGATAATAAATCCGTGCATGTTGGTTTTTGGTCTTGTGTTGACCAGCTCCACTATTTTGCGTTCCTCGTTATCGATTCTCCATCTACTAACAAAACATGACAAAGGTTGGGCAAGCGCATAGCCCTGAGCCAGCTCTCGCTGTCGACACCTTAGAGCCAAAACAGCGACTTAGAGATGTTTTGGTTAGGAGTGCAATGCCGCTGATAAGTACAGCTCAACGAGAATGGTCGATCATCGGGCTTTCCGCCCTGGCGATGGGCGGGTGATGTTGGCCTCGATATTGGATGCGCCCAGAAAATGCCTGATAGCCTGTGGGTATTAAAATGTGCTATTGCACCAGGGTTGGGCATTCGATCGCTGGTTCGGGGTTCGCCTGCGTGCCCGGGCATCCATCTGGGGTGTCGACGACTTCTGGCTTGAGCTTCAATCGAATGGCTTTTGTCGCAACACGATCGACGTTGACATGAATCACGAACGATTCTTCGGCGAGGCTAACGGGATGGACGATGTTTGGATTGATCCGCAACCGGGCCTCACATCCATCAAATATATGCCCACCTACGCCGCCGGGCGCGGCAATCTCAAGCCCGTTCCATTCGTCACCATAGGATTGAAACGGCGCGAGTGTCCAGCGACATTCACTATCCGTTGCTCCGCCAGGGTTGGGTAGATCGATGGTCGGTTGATAACAGGGTTTCATGCCGCCCGGCTCGGCGCAGAAATACACCTTGCACTCGTGCTCTTCGGTCACTGATCGAAGATTGGCGCACAAAAACGGATCTTTTGTATTTGCGCAGGCGCCTTCGAGTTGGCTACACATTTCGTCTAGCACTGCGGAGCGTTTATCCAAGTTGTCCGCGAGCTCGTTGGGCCGGCACGGTTCCCAGGCCCCCGTCGTGTTGTTGGCTTCCGAACAGATCCGATCGCCAATAAAACATCGTTGCTCAGCTGGCCCAGATCCACTGGAAGAGGATTCCGTGGATAGATAACATAAGCCAGTTGGGTGGGGAAAGCTCGTTGTCTCATCGCAATCGTTGTCTCGGCCATCGCAGCGTTCTTTGACGGTAGTGCCCAACAATGGGTCGAAGTCATCACAGTCCAAATCGCTTGGATCTCCGTCACAGTCCATATCTTGCTGGCTATTGATCAGAATTTCTTGTGTTTCTGTTTCGTAGTCAAAGCATCCCGTCTCGCCAATTGTGGCAGCGTCATCGGCGTTTTGTAATGGCAATGGCCATTTGGATACCTGGCCGGAAATAAAGCCAATCGGTTCGGGCAAGACAGCATAGGAAATGAGTGTGTCTGCTTCGTCAAAACATCCGACCGCAACAGCAAATTGATCATGCCGGGACACGCCATCGTGAAGCAACAGTCGGTACGGGTCCGTTCCGATGTCACGTCCTTGCTTCAATATGATTTTTTCGGCGACGCCTGGATTGCCAACAAAAATGGTCCGATTCGTGTTGATTGCCAAATCAGGGTCTTGTGCACCTATATAAAAGCGGAGATAGTGGCATGTCGAAATGACGGTATTGCCTGCACTGGTCACCTCGAGCAAAATCGCTGTATTGTCACCACACCCGGTTACGAACATTGTAGCGACGACAAACGCGATACTGGAGAGGATCTTCGTCACGTATTTCGATTATGAACGAGTTTTTCAGTAACCACAGTAATCGATACTACGGCTTCGTCCATCGTGTTTGTAGGTGAATGTAGCGAGTTGCACGACTACGTATCGCGTCTCCCCTATCCGTCTATTTGGCAGGTTCTCGGCCTGCCAACAACATGACGAAAGCTGAGCAGGCGCACAGCGTAATAGCGCTGATAAATACAGCTCGGTACGAAACAATTTGGGCAATTCCACCAACCAGCAAGCTTCCCAGAAGGCAGCCGACATGCCAGGCGTTGGCAAAAAGAGCAGATGCGGCGCCCGGCTGGCGAGGCAGCATATCTTGGATCAGCGTCATTCCTAAGCCTGCGACCGCGCCGATCAGTGCCCCATTGAGAAGCTGAAGCGCCATAAGCTGCCAAGGGGCAACAGCCAAGTAGATCCCTGCATAAAACGGGATACCGATTGCAATCCCCGCAACTAGGATTCGCTTGGGACCGAGGCGCTCAGCAACAGCGCCGAAACCAAGCATCATTGGGACTTCGATCGCCGCCGCAAACCCCATCATATATCCGGCCCACTGAGCACCGACAATCAGTTCTTTAGACAGATAAAGCGGTAGCGCAACCAGGTACGCGTTGTTGGCAGCGCAGACAAGTACAATGCTGGCGACGCATAGGAGCGGGCCCTGACAGCGGTACCAGGGAACGTCCTGCCTTGCTGCTGCTGTGCGGTTTGGCGCTCGTACCACGTCGGGAAGCATCCACTTTACCAGCAGTAGCGCCGTGAAATTCAATCCCGCCGCGATGACAAACGTGATGCTAAAGCCGACGTGCTCTACCAAAAAAAATCCCGCAGGCGGGCCCAAAATCCAGGCGATGGACACCTGTGCTCGCAAAATAGAATTAAACCGGGCGACACCTTGGCGCGCTTGGTCGGCAAATTCTCTGGCCAAGGCAAACAGCTCGGAAAACGCAATTCCCCCGACTGCTAATAGAACGGATCCGAACACGAGTAGCAATGAGTAATTGCGCGTCCAAGCGTAGAGAAGATTTACGGAGATGATGCCAACAAATCCGATGTAGATATAGATCTTCCGATCGCTTGCTCGGTCTGAAAAGTGAGCGACGACTTGTCGGGAGAGCACTCCGGCAAGGGTGGCAACCGCAAGATAGATACCCATATGCATCGGTGCTACCCCTAGCCCGTCAATGAGGTAGAGACCCAATACTGGCACGACGATGCCGCCGGCGATACCAGAAACAAATACCGACAGCGTGAACACAAATCGGGTTTGCACGTCTGTAGAGCTCTGTGCCATCGGTCGAAGCCCGCCAGATTATCTGGTAGTTACTGGGCTTGCAACGACGTTGCTCCCGTTTTAAGAATGGTACAAGAACGACTGTCATACTCGGTGAACCAGGAACGCTCCATACGCCGAGCATTTTTGATGAGGAAGTGTATGAGCATCTCTGGTAGCTTCAGGCAGCTCACCGAGCGCAAACCGACAATGAAAGGGGCATGGTACATCGATGGGTGTTGAGGGTTGTAAACATTGAATAGAAGCAATGTAGGAAAACTGCGACTAACAATCACTCAGGGGCAAATGTAGGGTCACTATGCAGGGGCAAATGTAGGGTCACTATGTTTTCTTGATCGGTGTTGGTGAAAACATGCTATGCAATTAGACAGGCATGTGTCAGCGTCAATATAGAATCGATACCGCTGTACTTGGACTCATACCTGTTTTTTTCGCTTGTGGAGCGAATACCGAACCAGCGAATCAAAACGAAGTACCGAACGGCGACAACATTGTAATTTACGCTGCGGGCGATATTTGTGATGACGACGCCGATCGGGTTGCCCAAGGGTGCAAGAAAACTTCTGATATCATTGTCGAGGACCCAACGACAAACTTTGTTCTTTCCCTTGGAGACTTGGCCTACGAGGACGGAACGCTGCAAGAGTTCAACACGTGGTATGATCCTACCTGGGGGCGTTTCAAGGGCGTTACGTATCCGATTTTGGGAAATCATGAAGCAAACGATAGCGCCGGTGAATTCGCGGGATATTTCTCCTATTGGGGAACCGATGGCTCGCGAACCCAAAAACCTGGTATGCCTACAGAGGGTTTTTACTCGTTTGATCTTGGGCCCCATTGGCATCTCGTTGCGCTGAATACGATTGAGTGGAGCCTCACCCAGCGTGATTGGCTTATCGCGGATTTAGCTGCCAATGTGCGGCCATGTATTTTGGTATTCGGTCATCACCCCAGGTACTCACCCGGAAAGTACGGACAAAACGGCAGCTCGGGTACACCAGATAATATGGAGGAAGTTTTTGGGTTGCTTGTGGATGCCAAAGTAGATCTTTACCTGGCGAGCCACGATCATCTTTATGCTCGCTTTGCCAAACAAGACACATTAGAAAATGCGAAGACCGATGGCACCGCGCACTTTTTGGTGGGAACCGGTGGGAAAAACATGCAACCGATCGAAAATCCTGACTCCGAAAATATGGAGGCATCATTCACGGCTGAGAACGCACCCACTGGCGATGGCCCCTACGGAGTACTAAAACTTTCCCTGCAGCCGACGAGCTATGATTTTGAGTTTATCGTCACCGATGGAACTTACTCCGATCGAGGTTCCGCTGTGTGTAATGTTCGATAGTCAAAACTTAGAGAAACAGCTTTGGTCGTCGTGTGTTAGGCATTGTGCATGTTTCGACATGCAACACAGTGTTATGACAACGGCGAGAACTCAGGAATCGTTGACAAAGGCGGGCAAAGGCGGGATTCGACTGTAACGACCGACGCGGACGAGTTTAGCTTTTCGAGAAGGGCGCATAGCCCTACGCAACCGACGAGCAACGCAGCTAGCGAAGATGGATCGGCAAACTGAATCATCAAGATTTCTGTGGCGAGGTACTAGAACACCAATCGGTTTGAATTTCCTATCAAACGCGTTGCTTCGCGTGCATTTTGGGTGCGTGGGGATCTTGCTGGACCTGCTAGTAGCGATGTTACCGCTATCTTACTCAGGTTGGAATTTGTAGATGAGTGCGTCGGCCTGCGCGTACCAAAAACCGTCATATTGCTCAAAGTGTGTCATCCCCGTCAGCGCGATGGTTTTGTCCTCAAACGCCTCATCTGTGTTATTGTACTCGGTAACAGTGTTGTCAATGAGCGCAACGATGCGTCCCTTTTCGGATTCAACTCGTTCGCCCATTCCAGTGACCTGTACCGTCTCGGCCGTCCATGCCTCGTTGTTGGTCGATTTTGATACTGTTCCATTGAGTTCGGCAAAAAATGAGGGGCCACCGCCGCTGCCACCACCACCGCCGCTGCCGCCGCCGCAGCCGTTGCAGTTAAAGTAACTAAGGCCGATTTGGGCGACTGGTGTCTGGGGTGTACATTCGTCGATGTTGCATTTGCTGATTTGTCCACCGCTCGCTGCATCACCGACGATGGCGAAGATATTGTCATCGCCGCCTTTGACTTTAAACGCGGTGTAATTGGTACCAATGACCGTACGTGGTTCCCATTTTCCCCCAGTATATTCAAAAATCTGTAGATCTGCACCGCTCTTGATCAGAGCAAACACGTTGCCACTTTTTGCCAAGTCAATATACAGGATTTCTGTGTCTGCGTCGGCGGCTGCGACGAGGTCCCATCCGGTGCCATTCCACTTGCTCACGGCATTGTTTACGACCGCGATAATGCTCCCTGATGCGTCGATACGAAAGTGGCCGTTGTCAGAAACGCCAGCGGATGTGGTTGTTACGGCTTCCCACGTCCCGTCAATTGCCGGGATATTGTCAGTGGAGCCCGAGCAGGAAGTGAGTGTTATGCACAGGGGAAGGATTACAGCTAGAAAAAGTTTGATTTGGCTGTGAAAGAGAGTCTCCATATCTAAACAGCGTAGGGCGAAAACCGGTCGAGATCATCCAAATTTTTTTGGGGGGGACTGGTGGGGTACATCTCCAGACATGTCCCGTTCGGGGCTAGAATAGCTGCAGGGGAATACAAGCGACGGATTCGGGGTCCTCAGCGGTTGGGTGCTAAAGACCCAGGGAGCTCTATGGAACAGCAAGTAATATTAAGAGATTAGCACTGCTTTGAATTGGCATCATTTTCGCAGTTTTGTCCGTGGTGATGAAAACGATGCTATTTGTTGTCGGCACATTAGTAGTAGCCGGGTGTAATGTTGGGCAGGGGTCTATCGGTAGCAATGGCGACGCTGATAAGGACAAGGACGGCAATGGCGTCCCTGATTCCGGGTATGCGGTGACCCTGTTATCACAAGACCAAGATCTCGCTCTTGGTGAGATGGGAGAATACGCTTTTGAGATCTCCTCGGACAATTACGCCGGTCCGGTTTCGCTGGCAGCGACTGGGATCCCCGAGTCGTGGAATGTCTCGTTTGATCCCTCCAACACGGTCGTGATGGGGAAAAATGAAAAGGTGATTGTCACCATGATGGTGGAGGTGCCAACGGTTGTTGCGACGACGAACGTTACCGTCGGCGTCGAATCAACCTCGGACTTATCGGCAACCGCAGTAGCCGCGGATGCCACCTCTTCCGTAGCCGTTGACGACAGTGTTCTGAAAATATTTGTCGATCCCGGAACGGCAGCAGACGCGCACCCTTCTTTTCAGCGGAACAATATCGAGGTTAAGTTGGGGACTGCTGTGCAGTTTGTCAACAACGATGACGAAGTTCACCAAGTTCATGCCGGTGCCGGCGATGCTGGGTTCCCACATGGGGGCCCCATCCCTCCAGGAACAAGTGAAGACGAAAGAATCATTACCGAAATCGGAACCTTCCCTTTCTACTGTCACACCCATGGCAAAGGAGTTAGCTCCGGATCGATTACCACCATTCCCTAAGCTCGGCAGCTAGATTCGCTTGATTGCGCCCCCATGTCTCAGACTGGGGGCGTTTTTTATGCGAGAATCATGGTCCGGTAGCAGAACATTTCGCAACAAGAGCGCCAAGATGCTCCTTTGCAACTGTCGGATAATTAGCAAGGATGGCACGAAGTGCCGCTTCGAGCTCGGCCGCGGTACGAAATCGATCCTCAGGTTTTTTTGCCAATGCTTTGAGTACTACTGTCTCTAAGTCTGTTGGGTAGTGCGGGTCGATGGAGGTGGGACGTGGGATTTGGCAATCTGCGACGAGAGAAATAACTGCCAATTGGTTGTCCGCGGCAAATAGCCGTCGCGTCAGTGTGGTTTCCCAAAGTAAGATCCCAGCGCAGAAGATATCCGATCGGGGGTCAGTTGCTGTCTGCTGGATTTGCTCCGGTGACATGTAGGCTAACGTTCCCGTAGTACGCCGGTTTGGGTGTGTTGCCGGCGGATTGTTGCGTCGGCGAGGCCAAAGTCCATCAGCTTGACATCCCCTTGAGTAGACAGAAGAACGTTGTGTGGGCTTACGTCCCGATGGACAATATGAAGTGGATCTCCGGTTGGGCTCGTCGCATGATGTGCGTGGTTGAGTGCTGTTGCGAGCTCTGCGATCACGTGAACGGCGATATGACGTGGATAAGGGATATCAGCGCGGGCAAGTCGCAGACACAGGCTTGCTAAATCTTGTCCGTCAACGTGCTCCATCGCCAAAAAGTAGGTGCCCTGGTCTTCGCCAAACTCATAAACTTGCACGATGTTGGCATGTGAAAGTTGTGCGGCGATGCGACCTTCGTCGATGAACAGCGCGACCTGATCGGGATGCTTGGCAAGCTCGGCGATCAATTGTTTGATGACAACCAGTCGTTTCGGTCCCGAAATCTTCGCTTCGTGGGCGAGATAAATCTCGCCCATACCGCCGACTGCGATGCGCCGCAGGAGATGGTATTTGCCTATTCGATGCTGAGTCGCGGGGGTGGGATAGTCGGGAGGGACAGACATTGGATATCAAATGGGTATAGCGTGTGCTCGCTATGCATATTGACAATACTATAATTGCCCTTGGGCGCGACACATAAGGTGACATCTCGGGCCGTTATTGGTGGTACAGTACTTGTGAATGTTTTTTAAATGGATACGAGAACGCCGCCGCCAGCGGATTCTGGAAACCCCTTTTCCCGAACCATGGCGGGATACGATTCGGCGCAATATGGCGCACTTTGAATATCTCGACAGTGCCGAGCGCCAGCTTTTGTGTCAGCTCGTACAGGTGTTTGTTGCCGAGAAGAAATGGGAGGGGCTCGGCGGGCTCGAGATGAGCGACGAAATTAGGGTCACAGTAGCCGCGCAAGCTTGTCTGTTGATTCTCAATCTCGAGCACTCTCTCTACCGTCGTGTTGAGAGCATATTGATTTATCCGAGCACTGTTCTCAATTCGCCTTCGCCACCAAGCTTCTTCGCTCCTCCTTCTATCGAACCCATGGCTCCAGTCCCGATTCTCGGCCAGGCCTCTTATCGTGGGCCTGTGATACTCGTATGGGATGCTGTGAAGCAAGGAGGGATTGATCCTCG